>NZ_JBXAOZ010000001.1:1337500-1607367 GCF_058803465.1 Afipia sp. GW821-FHT14H12
AGAACCCATCCCCACTTTGCGCGAAGGGAATGCAGAGCGCTGCCAAGACTGTGATGTGATCCGTCTGAAATGCTCATGGTCTGTCTCCCAGGTGAGAGACGCCATGTTACCGCTTGCCTGGGGCGGAACAATATCGGACTCGCTTTCGCGGGACGCACGTTGGTGAGGCATCGGCCGCGAAAATTGCCGCTTCGATCGGGAAGATAATCGCCTTGTCAGGAAGAGAATAATCTTCTGAACGGTCGCAACACGACTAAAAACAGGGGGGAATGCGGCACCGGAGCGCATCATCCTTACGGATAAGCATGAGGTGCGCGGTTTGCATTCAAGTTACAGAAAAATTCTCTGAAGTTGGCTTTTTATGCTGCTTTCTCGAAGTGCATGCAGATACGCGCATATCCTTAACGGCGCCCGGCACAGGACCGTTCGACCAAAGTGACATTGACAGAATTGGGATGAAAGGAATTCAAAGGAACCGGCATAAATATAAACGAGAGCTGCGGAATTTCATCTGCTTTCGCCAGCTCATCATAAGCCGCAACAATGTTTTGGGAGGTTACTGATGACGAAGATCAATGAAATTCTCTATTCTGGGTTGTCGCGCCGTGCATTGTTGCAGGGCAGTGCGGGTCTGATCGGCGGCGCTGCGCTGTCCGGCGGATTGTCGATGCCAGCCTTCGCAGCAGATCATCCGGCGATCGGCACCTATCCGGCAGGTTCGTCCGGCAGCACCATCACCTTCGGCGCCGCAGTGCCGCGCACCGGCACCTACGCCGTGCAGGGCGAAGACGAACTCAAGGGTTGGGAGCTCGCGGTCGAGCACATCAACCAGGGTCACGACCTCGTCAAGAAAATCTCGCCGAAGACCAGCAAGGGCATTCTCGGCAAGGAAGTGAAGCTCGTCGTGGCCGACAGCGGCGCCAAGCCGAACATCGCGGTGCAGGCGGAGCAGCGCTTCATCACCGAGAACAAGGTTGTGCTGATGACCGGCTCGACCTCGTCGGCGGTGGCGGTTGCGCTGAACAAGCTCGCCCAGCGCGAAAAGGTGATGTACCTCGCCGGCATTTCGGGCTCCAACGACACCACCGGCAAGGACTGCGTCCGCTACGGCTTCCGCCAGAACTTCTTCGGCCAGACCGCCGCTGCGGCGATCGGTCCTCAGCTCGTGAAGGTGTTCGGCAAGAACAAGAAGGCGGCGTACATGACGCCGGACTACACCTACGGCCACACCGTCACCAAGTCGATGCAGGACTACCTCGCAACGGCCGGCTGGACCACCGTGACCAACCAGGTTTCGCCGCTCGGCGCGCCTGACTACTCGTCCTACCTGCTGAACGTCGCCAACTCCGGCGCTGACGTGCTGATCAACGTCAACTGGGGCCACGACGCGGTTCTCTCCACCCAGCAGGCCAAGCAGTTCGGCATCTTCGACAAGATGAAGCTCGCCGTGCCGTACCAGATTCCGTTCCTCGCTCCTGAAGTCGGCGGCAATCTGCTCGCCGGCGTCTATGCGGCGACCGACTACTGGTGGACGATCGAAGACAAGTATCCGCTTGCCAAAATGTTCAACGAAGCCTTCAGCAAGAAGTATGGCTACCAGCCCGAGTGGGGCGCGGAAAATGCCTACATCAGCTTCGTTCATTGGGCTCGCATGGCCGAAGAAGCCAAGAGCTTCTATCCGCCGGACATCATCAAGACCTACGAGAAGGAAGAGAAGATTCCTTCGCTCGTGGGTGAGGTCTACTACCGCAAGGAAGACCACCAGTGCATTCGTCCGGTCATCATCGTGCGCGGCAAGAAGTCCGCGGACATGAAGAACAAGGAAGACTACTGGGATGTTGTCGAAATCGTCCCCGGTGAAGGGCTGATGCAGAAGCCGGACGCGTTCGGCTGCAACCTCGGCGATTACACCTGATCGCGTAAGTCTCGTTGAACGCCGGCACCTGATGCGACGTCGTGTCAGGTGCCGGCTTTAACGGTCTCGGTTCATAACTCAACAGGCGCTGATGCCGGGTCGCAGGACGAAAGCTCAGCGGTTGAAAAAAAGAAATTTTTCGCGGGCTGGAAACAAGTGATCAATTGGGCAAATTTCGTTTCACAGCTGTTCAACGGGCTCGTGCTCGGTGCGCTGCTGGCGCTGATCTCATCGGGTCTGACGATCATCTATGGTACCCTCGGCGTTCTGAACCTCGCGCATGGTGCGATGTTTATGCTGGGCGGCTATGCCGGATACGTGGCCTTCACCTATACGGGCTCCTTCATCATCGCGGTTCTGGCTGGTTCGCTGTTCGTCATGCTCGCCGGCGTGGTGATGGAAAGAGTCATCATCCGGTATTTTTACGGGCGTCCCGACGAGGATCAGTTGCTGGTGACGTTCGGTATCGGCATCTGCATCGTTGAAATCGTGCGCTTCTTCTTCGGCAGCCTGTCGCTGACGGTGCCTGCGCCGAAGATTTTCAGCGGCATCACCTCGCTCGGCTTCATGTACTATCCGACCTATCGTCTTGCCCTCGTGGGCATCGTGACGGTCGCGCTTCTTGCTCTGTATCTCGTGCTGTACCGCACGCGCCTCGGCATGATCGTCCGCGCCGGCATCGAAGACTCGATGATGGTGTCCACACTCGGCATCAACGTCTTTCGCGTTTTCATGATCGTGTTCGGTATCGGCGCGATGGCAGCCGGTTTCGCGGGCATCGTCAACGCTCCCGTGGTGTCGCTGACCCCCGACATGGGCGAAGCGATCCTGGTGCAGACCTTCGTCGTCATCGTGATCGGTGGTGTCGGCTCGTTCCCGGGCGCCATTCTCGGCGGCCTGATCGCAGGCGAGATCATCAGCATCACTTCAATGATCAATCCAGGCTACGCCTACGTCATGCTGTTCGCGGCAATGACGCTCGTGCTGGTGCTACGCCCGCACGGGCTGTTTGGCTCGCAAAGCCGGGCATAGGAACGGTTTATTCATGATCAAGCAACGCCCCTTTCTGATCGAGACGCTGACGGCCATCGGCCTGATCATCGCTCCCTTCATTCTGCCGCACCTCGGATTCGCGCCGAACACCGTCAACCGCATTCTGGTGTGGGGCCTGTTCGGAATCGGCTTCGATATCCTGTTCGGATTCACCGGCCTCCTCTCGTTCGGTCAGTCGGCGCTTTACGGCACCGGCGGCTTCGTCGCGGCCTATCTTCTGACCATCGCCGGCTTCCCCCATGTGATAACGGCTTTGTTCATCGGCATGGTTGCCGCCGCCGCGGTTGGCTACCTTGTCGGCCTCGTCGCGCTGCGCAGCACCGGCATCTATTTCGCCATGATCACGGTGGCGATCGCGGAAGTGTTCTTCTTCGTCGAGTTCAATCCGCTGTCGGACTGGACCGGCGGCGAGAACGGCTTGCCGGGCGTGCCGAGCCCCAGCCTCGATCTCGGCTTCATCCATATGCATTTCACGACCGGCTGGTCGCTGTATGGCTTCCTGGCGTTCTGGTTCTTCATCGGCATCGTGCTGGGCCTGCGGATCGTGCGTTCGCCAGTTGGCGCGGTGCTGCGGGCGATCCGCGACAATCCGCTGCGCGCGGCTGCGGTCGGTCACAATGTTCACGGCTACAAGCTCACGGCCTTCGTAGTCGCGGCGGCCTATGCCGGCTTCGCGGGCGGTCTGCTTGGCGTCATGCAGGCATTCATGCCGCCGGATGCCTTCATGTTCGACACGTCGGCGCAACTCGTGATGATGACCGCGATCGGCGGCACCGGCACGCTGTTCGGCCCGCTGCTCGGCGCGACGGTGTGGCTGTTCCTGCAGGACTTCCTGCAGGCGGCGCTCGGTCTTGGTGCGGCATGGAAGCTGGTGCTGGGCGTCATCTTCGTGTTGCTGGTCTGTTTCCTCCGCCGCGGCCTCATCGGCGGCATCTATGATCTCTACAATCTGATCTTCGCGCGCCGTTCTGCGTCGGAGCCGAAAGAGGATGCGCCTGTTCCCGGTATGACGGCCGAACAGGAGCAGGAGATCGCGGAGGCCGAAATCGCGCGTGAGCCGGTTGCGCCGCCGATGCCACCGCGCGATCGCGCCCTTGATGGCTATCAGGGGCCGATCCTGCAGGCGACGGGCCTCACCAAGCGCTATGGCGGTCTGGTTGCCAACAGTGACATCAACTTTACGGTGAACCACGGCGAGTTGCGCGGCATCATCGGCCCCAACGGCGCCGGCAAGTCGACTTTCTTCAAGATGCTGACCTGCGAAGTGACGCCGACCTCCGGCAGCATCGTGTTCGAAGGTCACGACATCACCGGCAAGACCGTGACCGACGTCTGCCAGCTTGGCCTGACCAAGAGCTATCAGGTCAACCAGTTGTTCACGCGCCTTACCGTTCGCGAGAATCTGATCATCGCCGTGCTGGGCGATCTGCGCGGCAAGTTCCGTCTGGATCTTTTCAAACGGATCAGCAGTGTGAAGGGATTGGATGAGCAGGTGGATCACGTGATGGCCATGGTGAACCTCACCGACCGCGCGGATGTGCCGGTGTCGGAACTTGCCTATGGTGAAAAGCGGCGCCTTGAGATCGGCCTCGCGCTGGCCAATTCGCCGAGCCTGCTGCTGCTCGACGAGCCGCTCGCAGGCATGAGCCCGCGCGAGCGCGTGGAGACGGTCAAGCTTCTGAAGTCGATCGCCAAGGGCCGAACCATGATCGTGATCGATCACGATATGGATGCCTTGTTCGAGCTGGCTCAGAAGGTCACGGTTTTGCAGGAGGGTCGTGTGCTGGTTGAAGGCACGCCGGACGAGATCAAGAACAATCCGAAAGTTCAAGAAGCCTATCTCGGGGGAGTTCTCGAATGAGCCTGCTCGAGGTCAAAGGTCTGAATTCGTTTTACGGCGACTCGCACATCCTGTTTGACGTGTCGCTGAATGTGAACCGCAACGAGGTCGTGGCGCTGCTCGGCCGCAATGGCGCGGGCAAGAGCACGACGCTGAAAAGCCTGATGGGCGTGGTGACGCCGCGCTCGGGCAATATCATGTTCAACGGCCATGATGTGGCCGGCAAGAAGAGCCACGTCATCGCCCAGGCCGGCATGCAGCTGGTGCACGAGGATCGCCGCATTTTCGGCAGCCTCAATGTCGAGGAAAACATCATCCTCGCGGGCATCACCGCGCCGAAGCGCTGGCCGCTCGATCGCATCTACGAGATGTTCCCGCGACTCAAGGAACGGCGCGGCAACCGCGGCACCGATCTGTCGGGCGGCGAGCAGCAGATGCTGGCGATCGCGCGTGCGCTGGTGCGTGACCCGGAGATCATCCTGCTCGACGAGCCGTTCGAAGGCCTCGCGCCGGTGATCGTGCGCGATCTTGTCAACGCCTGCCGCGATCTTGCGGCCGCGGGGCAGACCATCGTGTTGGTGGAGCAGAACCTCGCCGCGACGCTGGCGCTCGCGCAGCGCGTCTACATCATCAACAACGGCCACATCGTCCACGAGGGGCCGGCGCTGGAGATCAAGAAACAGCCGGAAGTGCTGCAGCGCTATCTCGGCGTGTAAGCCGGAATTCTCGAACATAAAAAGCGGGACGGCTTGGCCATCCCGCTTTTTTGTTTGTCCGCCTTAAGGGGCGCTTATGCTTTCAGCGCCGCGATCAGCTTTGCCGCGTGGTCTTCCAGCACCTTTGGGTCTTCCTTGCGGGTTTGCGGCGGCAGCAGCGCAACCCCTTCCTTCACCGGCATGATGTGCATGTGCAGGTGGAATACGACCTGACCGCTCGCGGGCTCGCTGAATTGCTGGATGATGATGCCGTCGGCGGCAAACGCCTTCATCGCGGCGCGCGCGATGGTGCGGGTGGTGCGGGCGACCTCCATGAAATCCTCCTCGCGGATGTCCAGGAGGTTGCGCGCACCCGCGCGCGGGATCACGAGCGTGTGGCCCGGAGAGCGCGGCATGATGTCGAGGAAAGCGAACGTGCGATCGTTCTCGTACACTTTCAGGCAGGGCAGTTCGCCGCGCAGGATTTTCGCGAAGATGTTTTGATCGTCGTAAGTTGCCATCTGGATATCCCCCGGATTGACCATTGAAAGGTTAGTGCGGAATTTCGAATCCCTCATGCCGCCAGACGGCGCGGTTCTCGGGAGCTGCGAGAAAGCGGATCAATTCCCGCGCCGGTCCAGGAGCCTTGCTCGTGGCTGCCACCGCGCCGCCGTAAACCAGAGTGAGTTGCAGCGGCTCGGGCAGGGGACCGAGCGAAGTCACACCGTCGACATGGACGACTTCGCTCGCCGGATAGATTCCGATGGCGACGCGGCCGTCGGCCACCATGCTGACGCCGCCTTCCAGCGCTGGGCGATAGGTCACCTTGCGCTCGACGATGTCGGAGATCCCGAGCTCGGAGACCATGCTGGCCATGTGCGCGCCGCTCGGGGTCGAAGCCGGCGTCGAATAGACGACCGAGGGGGCGTCCACCAGGGCGCGGCGAAAGGCATCGACGCTTGAGATGTTCGGGCGAGGCGCGCCGTTTTTGACGATTGCGACAAGTTTGAGAATTCCGTACGCGGCACGATCCTCTGGTCGGATTTTGTGCATCGTCGCGAGATTGTCGAGAGCCGAGGTCGGCATCAGCAGAACGTCGGCACTTTCC
Source organism: Afipia sp. GW821-FHT14H12 (assembly GCF_058803465.1). NCBI lineage: Bacteria > Pseudomonadati > Pseudomonadota > Alphaproteobacteria > Hyphomicrobiales > Nitrobacteraceae > Afipia > Afipia sp. GW821-FHT14H12. Next base: position 1,344,112 of record NZ_JBXAOZ010000001.1, read on the forward strand.
CCGGCCAGAATTTTTTGCCGCAATGCGGAAATCAGGACATGCTGTGTGATCACGCGATGGCCGGTCGCTTTTTCAAACTGCGGGATGAGCGTGATCAGCACGTCCTTCGGAGCGCCTCCGCTCATGAGGAGGATGTCCGTGGCATTTGCAGCCAGCGGAAACTGGGAAATACAAACGGCGAGTGCAACCAAGACACGTTTCATGAGCGTTTCGTCGTCCCCAGGGGCCCGTCAGCACGGCGAAAAGAAGCTGTCGAAACAAGGCTATCGCATGATTTGCGCGCGGCGTCATGCCCCGTGGGCGGAGCATCCCCGCGCCCGAAGGTTCTATGTTCCGGAGAGGAAACCTTCTATAGTCCGCGCCGTTAAGTTTCGTACTCTCTCTCACGATCGTGGATGTATCCTATGACCTTTACCCTTCCGGACCTGCCGTATGCTCATGACGCGCTCCAGCCTTACATGTCCAAGGAGACGCTCGAGTATCACCACGACAAGCATCATCAGGCCTACGTCACCAACGGCAACAACCTGCTCAAGGGCACCGAATTCGAGGGCAAGTCGCTCGAAGAGATCGTCAAGGGTTCGTTCGGCAAGAACGCTGGCTTGTTCAACAATGCCGCGCAGCATTACAACCACACCCTTTTCTGGAAAATGATGAAGCCCAAGGGTGGCGGCACCAAGCTGCCGGGCAAGCTCGCCAAGAAGATCGACGAGGATCTCGGCGGCTTCGAGAAGTTCAAGGCCGATTTCGCAGCCGCCGGCGCGGGCCAGTTCGGCTCCGGCTGGGCCTGGCTCTCGGTGAAGAATGGCAAGCTCGAAGTCACCAAGACGCCGAACGGCGAAAACCCGCTGGTTCATGGCGGAAGCCCGATCCTCGGCGTCGACGTATGGGAGCACTCCTACTACATCGACTATCGCAACCGCCGTCCCGATTACCTCAAGGCGTTCATCGAGAACCTTGTGAACTGGGAATACGTGGAAGAGTTGCTCTCGAAGGCCTCGTGAAGGTTGCGGGAAACCTCAAATTCAATAAGCAAGGGGCGGCCATGTGCCGCCCCTTCATTTTGTGCGGCTGTGGTCCTGCCCGAGGCCGGAGGCAGCCGGTTGAGACGGATATGAGGCTCGGATGAACTACCTGCTGGTTTTCATTGGCGGCGGGCTCGGTGCGTCGCTGCGCCACGCTGTCAATCAGCTCTGCGCCCGGCTGTTCGGCACGGGCTTTCCCTTTGGCACCTTCGTCATCAACGTCACAGGCTCGCTGGTGATGGGGTTGATCGCGGGCTACCTCGCCTTCAAGGGGCAGGCGGCGCAGCCCTGGCGGCTGTTCGTGATGGTCGGCATCCTCGGCGGCTACACCACGTTTTCATCGTTCTCGCTCGATGCGGTGACGCTGTACGAGCGCGGTGCCGGGCTGGCGGCCTTGTCCTATGTCGTGGGATCGGTCCTGCTGGGCCTCGCGGGCCTCGTGGCGGGACTTGCTCTCGTGCGTCATTTCTCTTGACGTGGGGCCGGGGCCGGGCGGCGGCCCTTGCTATTCGAAAATATGTTATAATATAACGTTTTAACTGGCCAGCGGTGCTGCCGGATATGAGGCAATTTCCATGGCCCAAGGCTCAGTTGAAGGTTCAGTTCAAGGCTCCATTCATGGTCCGGCCCACGGCCAAACGTGTGGCCATGACCATGCCGGAACGCCCCTGAGAGCGCCCCAGGCGGCCGCAGGGCATCACCATGCGCCCTCCAGGCCCCATCCGACGCAGGCCGTGCCGTGGTCGCTCCTGCGCATGGGGCTGGCTGCCCGGCTGGGCGGGTCGCTCCTGCTGGTGGCGGTGCTCTGGATCTTCGTTATTGTCGCCGTGAGGCCTCTGTGACCGCCCGGATCACCTTTCGCGACCTGACGCTTGGCTACGAGCGCCACCCTGCCGTCCACCATCTCAATGGTACGGTCGAGGAGGGCGCGTTGCTGGCGGTGGTGGGCCCGAATGGTGCGGGCAAATCGACGCTGTTTCGCGGCATCGCCGGCCTTCTCAAGCCGTTGTCCGGCGGCATCGATCTTGGCGGGCTCGATCCGCGCCACATCGCCTATTTGCCGCAGAGCGCCGACATCGACCGGGATTTTCCGATTTCGGTGTTTGATTTCGTCGGCCTGGGATTATGGCGGCGCAAGGGTGCTTTCGGCGGCTTCAAGGAAGCCGACCGGAAGTCCATCGAGGCGGCGATCACGACCGTCGGCCTGAGCGGATTCGAACGCCGGCCTATCGGTACGCTGTCGGGTGGACAGATGCAGCGGATGTTGTTCGCGCGTGTCATTCTGCAAAATGCACAGCTGATTTTGCTCGACGAGCCGTTCAACGCCATCGACCCCGGAACAGCCGCCGATCTCATGATGCTGGTGCGGGAATGGCACAGCGAGCGGCGCACCGTGCTGGCGGCGCTGCACGACTTTGCCGAGGTGCGGGCGAATTTTCCCGAAACGCTGCTGCTGGCGCGCACGCCGGTGGCGTGGGGTGCCACGCATGACGTGCTGACGGCCGAACACCTCTCGCGCGCGCGGCAGATGTGCGAGGCATTCGACGACGCGGCTGCGCCCTGCGCGGACCCGCACACATCGCAGGCCGCCTGCTGATGCTCGATATTTTCGCGGCACCTTTCACCGATGAAACCATGCGCCGCGCGCTGGTCGCGATCGTCGTGCTGTCGTTCGGCAGCGCCCCGATCGGCGTGTTTCTGATGTTGCGGCGGATGAGCCTGATGGGCGATGCGATGTCGCACGCCATCCTGCCGGGCGTGGCGGTCGCGTTCCTGCTGTCGGGGATGAATCGGATCATGATGACGATCGGCGGGTTGATCGCCGGTCTGGTCGTTGCCGTGCTTTCGGGGTTGATGACACGCGTGACGGAGATGAAGGAGGATGCCTCGCTGGCGGTGTTCTATCTCGTCGCGCTCGCGCTCGGCGTCATCCTCGTCGCATCGCACGGATCGAGCCATGAACTCATCGAGATCCTGTTCGGCGATGTCCAGACAATCGACGCAGGCGCGCTCTATCTCATCGCGTTCAACACCACGCTGACGCTGTGCGCCCTCGCCGTGATCTACCGGCCGCTCGTCATGGAATGCGTCGATCCGCTGTTCATCCGCGTTGCCGGACGCGCTGGCGCGCTGGCTCACCTCGTTTTCATGGCTTTTGTCGTGGTGAATCTCGTCAGTGCCTATAACGCGCTCGGCACCTTGCTGGCGGTCGGCATGATGATCCTTCCGGCGGGAATCGCGAAGTTCTGGTCGCGCGACATTTCACGCATCATCCTCGTGGCCATCACCAGCGCCATTGTCTCCGGTTATCTCGGACTTGTGCTGGCGGCGGCTGCCGATGCGCCCGCGGGGCCATCCGTCGTGCTGGCCGCTGGTGCGATCTACTTCCTCTCGATGATTATCGGGCCTGCAGGCGGGCTTGTGCGCCGGTTCGCTCCGGGGCGGCATCTGGAGGCCTGAATCGCCCCGAAATCAGCCCAATAACCACTTACATTGTGGGCCCTCGGCACAATATAAAGGCTCTCATCGACGCGCTGGAAGGCCCGGAAATACCGGCTTCAGGCGCATGTCCCCCGGAGTTTCCATGTCTGACGCTGCTTCCAAAATCCCCGTCACCGTCCTCACCGGCTATCTCGGCGCAGGCAAGACCACGCTGCTCAACCGCATCCTGTCGGAGAACCACGGCCAGAAATATGCCGTGATCGTCAACGAATTCGGCGAGATCGGCATCGACAACGATCTCATCGTCGGCGCCGACGAAGAAGTGTTCGAGATGAACAATGGCTGCGTCTGCTGCACGGTGCGCGGCGATCTCGTTCGCATCATTGATGGGCTGATGAAACGCAAGGGCAAGTTCGACGCCATCATTCTCGAGACGACGGGCCTCGCCGATCCGGCACCTGTGGCGCAGACGTTCTTCGTCGACGAAGAAGTGAGCCAGAAGACCGCGCTCGACGCAGTGGTGACGGTGGCGGATGCCAAGTGGCTCAGTGAGCGGCTGAAGGATGCCCCGGAAGCCAAGAACCAGATCGCCTTCGCCGACGTCATCGTGCTCAATAAGACCGATCTGGTGAACAAGGATGAACTCGCCGAGGTCGAGGGTCGCATCCGCGCGATCAATCCGTACGCCACGCTGCATAAGACCCAGCGTTGCGCGGTGAAGCTGACGGACGTGCTCGGGCGCGGCGCGTTCGATCTCGACCGTATTCTGGAGCTGGAGCCCGCCTTCCTCGAGGAAGACGAGCATGACCATCACCATCATCACGACCATGAGCATGGGCCGGATTGCGGTTGCGGCGAACATGGCCACGATCATGACCATCACGGCCATCATCACCATGACCACGGCCACCATCATGGCCATGGCATGAAGCACTATCACGACGAGGACATGCAGTCTTTGTCGCTGCGCTCCGACAAGCCGCTCGATCCGATGAAGTTCATGCCGTGGTTGCAGGAGCTTGTCGCCAATGACGGCGCGAAGATTTTGCGGTCCAAGGGCATCCTGGCGTTCGCGGGCGATGATGACCGCTACGTGTTCCAGGGCGTGCACATGATGCTCGAAGGCGATCACCAGCGGAAATGGAAGCCGGACGAGAAGCGCGAAAGCCGTGTGGTTTTCATCGGCCGCGAATTGCCCGAGGAGCGGATCCGCGAAGGCTTCGCCAAGACGATCGCGTGACGACGGTTGCATGATGTCGAGTTTTGAGTCTTTCGAACCTTCCGACGCCGCAGTCGCTTCTGTCACCAAGAGCGTTCTCAAGATCGAGCTGCAAGCGCCCGCCACTGCCGTGCATTTTCTTGGCGACGTGGCGGCGTTCGTGAATGGCGAGGAGACCGTGGTTCTCGCTGATAACGAGGGCGAATCCACGCAACTGGGCGTCCATGGCGGCGGTATTCTGTGCGCGACGTCTGACGGCAAGCGCCTCATCACCGGCGGTGACGACGGCAAGGTCGTGTCGGTTGATGCCAAGGGCAAGATCGAAACGCTTGCGGCGGATGCCCGCCATCGCTGGATCGATAGCGTGGCGGTCCATGCGGACGGTACGGTTGCGTGGTCGGCGGGCAAGACTGCATTCGTCAAAACTAAAGATGCGGAAAAGTCTTTTGACGCGCCATCGACCGTCGGCGGCCTTGCGTTTGCGCCGAAAGGCTTGCGTCTGGCGATCGCCCATTACAACGGCGTGACGCTGTGGTTTCCGAACATGGCGGCAACCCCGGAAGTGCTGGAATGGAAGGGCTCGCATCTCGGCGTCATGTTCAGCGCGGATAACCGCTTTCTCGTCACCGCGATGCATGAGCCCGCGTTGCACGGCTGGCGGCTCGCCGATGCCAAGCACATGCGCATGACTGGCTATCCGGGCCGCGTGCGGTCGATGTCGTGGAGTGTAGGCGGAAAACTCCTCGCAACTTCGGGCGCGGACACCGTGATCCTGTGGCCGTTCGGCAGCAAGGATGGGCCGATGGGCAAGGAGCCGGCAATGCTGGCGCCATTGCAGGCGAAGGTCACGGCGGTGGCCTGCCATCCAAAGCACGATATTCTCGCGGCCGGCTACAGCGACGGCACCATTCTGATGGTGCGCATTCAGGACGGCGCGGAGATTCTGGTTCGCCGCAACGGCGGCGAGCCGGTGTCGGCGCTCGCATGGAATGCCAAAGGCTCGCTGCTCGCCTTCGCGACGGAAGACGGCGACGCCGGACTCCTGCCGCTCTAACCCTGTTTACGGTTCCCGCATGGAGGAACCTTAGCTGCGATGTAACCGTTGTCCTTCGCGTGAAAGGAAGCGGTCATGGATTCGCAGCAGAAAAATCCGTTCAGGCTCGACCTTGTGCTTGCCGCTGTCATGGTGGCGATGGGGCTGACGGTGGTTGGGTTGTCATGGTCGCAATTGTCCGGACGCAAAGAGATTGCGCAGGCGACGGCGCCAAATTCCGAAACCCCACAGGTGCCCGCGGGCAAGTCCGATGGACCTGCGGAATCGAAGCCCGGAGGCGCGCGGCCCACGACTCCGCCGCCTGAGCCCGCGCGTCCTGACGCGGATGCGCAGAAACGAGGCGCAACGCCGGCGCTTCCTCCCGCGCCCGCCGAGAAGATGGGCGAGCCGGTGAAGAAATAGCTTTTGAATAAAAAAGAGCCGGCGTGAAGCCGGCTCTTTTTGTGTCGGTCGCGATCAGCGCACTAGGACGTTCCGGAATTGCCACGGATCGCTGGTGTCGATGTCCTCGGGGAAAAGGCCCGGACGATCCTTCAGCGGCGTCCAGTCGGTGTAGTAACCCTTCACCGGCCCAAGATATGGCATCTGGATTTCCAGCAGACGATCGAAATCCATCTCGTCGGTTTCGACGATGCCTTCGTTCGGGTTTTCCAGCGCCCACACCATGCCCGCGACCAGCGCCGACGTGACCTGCAGGCCGGTGGCGTTCTGATAGGGCGCGAGCTTTCTTGTCTCTTCGATGGAGAGCTGCGAGCCGTACCAGTAGGCATTGTTGTCGTGGCCGTAGAGCAGAACGCCGAGTTCATCGATGCCGTCGACGATCTCGTTTTCATCGAGGATGTGATGCTTCTCCTGCGCCCTGGCGGCGCGGCCGAACATCTCGTGCAGCGAGAGCACCGCATCATCCGCTGGGTGATAGGCATAGTGGCAGGTCGGCCGATAGATGGCCGTACCCGATGCGTCGAACACCGTGAAATAGTCGGAGATCGAAATGGATTCGTTGTGGGTGACGAGGAAGCCGTATTGCGCGCCGCGGGTTGGGCACCAGGTGCGTACGCGCGTGTTGGCGCCGGGCTGCATCAGATAGATCGCAGCGCCGCATCCGGCCTGGTGGGTGTGTGCGTTTTCGGGCATCCACTTTTCGTGGGTGCCCCAGCCGAGTTCGGACGGCTGCACGCCCTCCGAGATGAAGCCTTCCACCGACCAGGTGTTGACGAACACGTCCGGTTCTTTCGGCTTCTTCGAGCGCTGGGTATCGCGTTCGGCGATGTGGATGCCTTTGATGCCGGCCTGACGCATCAGGTCCGCCCATTCGGCCCGGCTCTTCGGCTTCGGCGCATTGAGCTTGAGGTCGGCGGCGACATTCATCAGGGCCTGCTTGACGAAGAACGAGACCATGCCGGGGTTGGCGCCGCAGCAGGAGACGGCCGTCGTCGAGCCTGCGGGCCGAGCCTTCTTGAAAGCCAGCGTGTTCTCGCGCAGCGCGTAGTTGGAGCGCGCTTCCGGGCCCTTCGACGCATCGAAATAGAAGCCGAGCCAAGGTTCATTGACTGTGTCGATGTAAAGCGCGCCGAGCTCGTTGCAGAGTTCCATGATGTCGGCGGAGCCGGTGTCGACCGAGACGTTGACGCAGAAGCCTTGTCCGTTGCCTTCGGTGAGCAGCGGGGTCAGCAAGTCGCGATAATTGTCCTTGGTCAGGCCCTGCTGGATGAAGCGCACATTGTGCTTCTCGCAATGGGCCTTGCGGCCTTCATCCTTGGGATCGATCACCGTGATGCGCGACTTGTCGTAATCGAAATGCCGTTCGATCAGCGGCAGCAATCCCTTGCCGATCGACCCGAAGCCGACCATGACGATGGGACCTGTGATGCGTGCATGCACGGACGAAGCATTGGACGACATCATTGAATCTCCAGATTGTCGGGGGAAACAAGCGGCGGCAAAGGCGCGCCAGCGAGAGCCTCTCAAAACGACAAAACGCCGATGAAATCAAGGTCTGAAACGGCTTTTGTGACGTAATGGCGCGCCTGAATCCGTCATCCAGCGTTCATATGACATGATCGGGCGCAAGCGCGCAGTTGCTGTGTTCGGAGATTTCGATCTGGATTGTGGAGTGGTTGATCCGGAAATGTTCCTGCAACAGTTGGCAGGTTTCAACCAGAAAGCCGTCGCCGGGATGTCCGCCGGGCGTGACGAGATGGGCGGTAAGTGCGGTTTCCGTCGTGCTCATCGGCCAGATGTGCAGATCGTGAATCGAGGATACGCCGGGGCGGCTCGCCAGCATCGCGCGCACGGCGGCAGGATCGATCGAGGCCGGTACTGCGGCGAGCGACATCGCGGTGCTTTCGCGTAAGAGACTCCAGGTACTCCAGACGATGACGCCCACGACCGCAAGGCTGGTGAGAGGATCAATCCAGAGCCAGCCGGTCTGCATGATGATGAGGCCCGCGATGACGACGCCCGCGGAGACGCCGGCATCCGCCATCATGTGCAGATAGGCGCCGCGAATGTTGATGTCGCCCTTTTGACCGGAAGCGAACAGCCATGCGGTTGCGCCGTTGACGAGAATTCCGATGGCCGCCACGACAATGATGGTGAGGCTTTTGACCGGCTCCGGTTCGATCAAGCGCTGTACCGCCTCCAATAGGATCGCGCCGGACGCGATCAGGAGCAGCACGGCGTTGGCGAGCGCCGCAAGAATGGACGTGTTCCGCAGACCGTAAGTATAGCGCGCGGTCGGCGCGCGCTTCGACAGCACGGCTGCGATCCATGCCGTGGCGAGACCGAGCACATCGGAGAGGTTGTGACCGGCGTCGGCGAGCAGCGCGGTCGAATTCGCGAGATAGCCATAGAGGCTTTCGATCCCGACAAAGGCCGTGTTGAGCGTGATGCCGATCAGAAACGCGCGGCCGAAATCGACGGGCGCATGATGATGGCCGTGATGCGCGTGGTCGTCGTGCGCGTGGTCGTCATGTGCGTGGCCGTGATCGTGCGCGTGGTCCGCATGGTCATGGTGGTGACCATGATGGCTGTGAGAATGGCTGTGGCTCATTCTCTCTATTTATCATGAGCCGCAGCATGGGCGACATTTTATCGCCCATGCTATTTTATAACGTCACACGAATGTGGATATGCGTGCCGGCGTCAGGCGCGGTGCAAGACCTTGGTAACGGTCAGCGAACGCCAGCCGCCCGCAGGCGTCTGGAATTCGATGGATTTTCCGACCGACATGCCGATCAGCGCAGCGCCGATCGGCGTCAGGACCGAGATCTTGCCCGCTCCGACATCGGCATCCTCCGGATACACCAGCGTCACCGTCCGCGACTGCCCGCCGATGTCGTCCCGGAATGTGACTTCCGACTGCATGGCGACGATGTCCCGCATCGATTGATCGGCGGAACGGATCTCGGCGCGCTCGATTTCCTGTGCGAGGAATTCCGCCGTCTCGGGATATCGGTCCGCGGCAACCTCGGCGAGATGGCGCAACCGGTCGGCATCGCGCACGCTGATGGCGATGGCGGGGAGCCTTGTATGCAAATCGCTATGCATGTCGTTCACCTTGGGTTGGCTGCACGGCTTTAGAGCCCGCAGGAGACAACGGAAACATGCTCGCGACACGTCGCGAGCATTTCAGTCGAGTTTCAGGTTGGAGTTTAAGAGGGAGGTTGACGGGAACCCGGACGGTGCGGACACGCGTCCGTCCGGGTCACTTTCCTGCTTGAAAGTGACCTGCGCGAAGCAACAGACGGTTGGGGCGCACGTTCAACATCATGAAGTTAAGTTAGGATGGCTGGCCGCCAAGTCAAACCGGCGGCTTGCGACATCTTGGCGCGTCGAGTGACTGATGCCTGTGGCGTCAGGCCGAGCGGCGTTTCGCGGTGACTTCGATCTCGATCTTCATCTCCGGCTTGTAGAGCGCGGACACGGCAATGATCGTCGCTGCGGGGCGGATGTCGCCGAGCGTCTCGCCGCAAACCTTGAACACCGCATCGAAGTCTTTCGCGTCGGTGACGTAATAAGTCGCGCGAACAAGGTCGGTCATTTCGAAGCCGCCCTCTTTCAGCGCGCTGGCGATCACCTTGAAGCAGTTGCGCGTCTGCTCGCTCACGTCTTCGGGCAGAACCTTGGTGACGGGATCGTAGCCGGTGGTGCCGGCGACGAAACACATGTCGCCTTCCACAACGGCGCGGCTGTAACCCGCGACCTTCTCGAAGGGGGAACCGGATGAAATCAGACGGCGAGACATGGTGTATCCTCGTTATTGAATGAGAGAGGCAATGCCTCGTCCATCCGGTTTAATCAAGCGGCTGCGGTTGCGATCGCGTGTGTTTTGGCGGCACGGGGCCGCCGTGCCTTGGCCCCGGTGGCGGCGATCATGCCCCATGCACCCATGAGCGCGCCTTCGCGCAGTTCAATGGCAAGCAACCGCTCGCGCTCGAACGGGCCGGGCAGGGCCAATTCGCCAGTCTTTTCGGCGGAGAAGCCGAACCGTTCGTAATAGGCCGGATCGCCGCGCAGGATCACGGCGGTGTGGCCGTGCGCCTTCGCCGCCGCCAGCGCGTGGTTCATCAGGGCTGCGCCGACGCCGAGCGAGCGGCAGGAGGCATCCACGGCCAGCGGGCCGAGCACCAGTGCGGGAATGCCGCCCGCGCTGACGTGCCAGAGCCGCACGGTGCCGATCAGCCTGCCATGCTGAGTGGCCGAGAAGGCGAGGCCTTCCGCGGGCGCGCGTCCGTCGCGCAGGCGCTGGCAGGTGCGGGTATGACGGCCCTCGCCGAAGCTTGCATCGAGCAATGCCTCGCGCGCGGCGACGTCCGCGGCGCGCTCGGCGCGGATCGCGAACGGGGCGGCATCAGCGAAGGGGGCAGCGGTTTTCCGAACAGCAGTCATGGCACATCAGTCCCCACGCCAATGGACCTGCGGTCCACCGCGTGTTGTCAGCAAATCGGTTGTGACGGGATGGACGCCGGCGAACCGGCGTCCGGTTAGTCAGGCGGCGACGCGGGCCGCGACCTTAAATGTGATAGGTCTTCAGCGGCGGGATGCCGTTGAAAGCCACCGACGAGTAGGTCGAGGTGTACGCGCCGGTGCCTTCGATCAGCACCTTGTCGCCGATCTCGAGCGTGACCGGCAGCGGGTACGGCACCTTCTCGTACATCACGTCGGCCGAGTCGCAGGTCGGTCCGGCGAGTACGCACGGCGCCATCTCCGCGCCGTCGTGACGGGTGCGGATCGCGTAGCGGATCGACTCGTCCATCGTCTCGGCGAGGCCGCCGAACTTGCCGATGTCGAGATAGACCCAGCGGTTCTCGTCGTCGTCGCTCTTCTTCGAGATCAGCACGACTTCCGCCTCGATCACGCCGGCGTTGCCGACCATGCCGCGGCCCGGCTCGATGATCGTTTCCGGGATCTGGTTGCCGAAGTGCTTGCGCAGCGCGCGGAAGATCGACCGGCCGTACTGCACGACCGGAGGAACGTCCTTGAGGTACTTCGTCGGGAAGCCGCCGCCCATGTTGACCATGGAGAGGCTGATTCCGCGCTCGGCGCAGTCACGGAACACCTGCGAGGCCATCGCCAGCGCGCGGTCCCATGCCTTCACCTTGCGCTGCTGCGAGCCGACATGGAACGAAATGCCGACCGGCTCCAGACGCAGGCGCTTGGCGAGGTCGAGAACCTCAACCGCCATTTCCGGCTCGCAGCCGAACTTGCGCGACAGCGGCCACTCGGCGCCGGCGCAATCGTAGAGGATGCGGCAGAACACCTTCGCGCCGGGGGCGGAACGGGCGATCTTCTCGACTTCGGCCACGCAGTCCACCGCGAACAGGCGGATGCCGAGCGCGTAGGCGCGCGCGATGTCGCGCTCCTTCTTGATGGTGTTGCCGAAGGAGATGCGGTCCGGGGTTGCACCGGCAGCGAGCGCCATTTCGATTTCGGCCACGGTCGCGGTGTCGAAGCACGAGCCGAGCGAGGCCAAAAGCGAGAGCACTTCCGGCGCAGGATTCGCCTTCACCGCGTAGAACACGCGGCTGTCAGGGAGCGCCTTCGCGAAGGTCTGGTAGTTGTCGCGCACCACCTCGAGGTCGACGACGAGACACGGCTCGGTGTCGAGGCCCTCGCTGCGGCGGTTGCGCAGGAATTCCTGGATACGGTCGGTCATAGCACTTCTCCCAAACGGCCCAGCCAAACGAGTTGGCGCTGAACCGTCCAAAAAATTGCGTCTGAGCCAAGAACCTCAGCCATGTCGCACGATGGAGACGCGACGATGGCCGATCCTCAGATCGGACTGTGCTGCCGTGGATTGGTTGGGAAAATTCCCGACCGCACGCCTGGCAATGAAGGACAAGCCTCTTCGGTATTCGCGCTGGCTGGTGGAAAGCCAACAGAGACCAAAAAAGCCCGCTCCGTCGTTGCTTTAAGTCGCGTCCCCCGTTGAGAGCGGGGTGCGCCGGTTCGCCTCCGGCTGTCAGTCACGGTTGCAAGGAGCAAAGTCACCTTCAACGGCACCTCTTGAGAGAGATGCTGGCCTTTCAGCCTTTCGGCTAAACGACCCTCGGTTCTTCGTCCCCTTGGCGGCTGTCCGGCCTCTTGTCCGGATACCCACCGACTGACACACGACCACAGGCACGTGCGAAATTGGGCACGCGTGAAATATGAGTTTTGACTCGGTGGCGCAAGGACTTTTTCAGCCGTGCGATAGAATTCTCCACGATCGTCGCGCGATGTTGCCGTGAAGCCGCAAAATCGCCGCCGAACATGAACGGCTGTTAAAACTGCTTAACGAAATCACACTCTCGCCGCAGTTCGGAGCGCATCGGCGCCTCAGGCGCGCCGCGTGAACGGCTCGACTTGCCGCGCGCCGCGTACGAAGCCGATCATGATCGCCACGCCGATGGCGAACAGGATGACCTGGAGGATGTGCGCGCCGGTGTCTTCGAGCCCGAACAGGATCGCCAGCGCCCAGCCGCCCGCGAAAGCCGCGCCGAACACCTCTGCGCCGATCAGGATCGCGGCGCTCAGGACGGTGATGACGCTCGGCCAGGCGATGGTCTTGGCTCCGGTTTCGGTCTTTTCGGCGCTCATGAAGGTCTCTTTCCGTTTGCGGCCGCAATGTCTGCGAAATCGGTGCCGCAATCAAGCGTTCCGGGCCTAAAAAAGAGCCTGCGCGATGCTATATGTTCCGGACAGAAATCGCTGAAAACAGGGCCCCCATGACAAAATCGTCCGCTTTGCCGTCCGCCGCCACGCAAACCCCGAGCGGCGGCGGCAACCCCTTGCTTGAGGCCTGGCAGACGCCGTTCGAGACACCGCCCTTCGAGCGAATCCTGCCGGATCACTTCCCGCCAGCCTTCACGGCGGCCTTCGCCGAGCATGATGCCGAGATTGCCGCCATCAAGGCGGACAAGGCCGAGCCGACCTTCGAGAACACCGTGGCGGCGCTGGAGCGCGCGGGGCGGCTTTTGACCCGCGTCGGCGCCGTGTTCAGCGATCTGGTGGGAGCCAATTCGACACCGGAGCTGCTTGAGATCGAGAGCGAGATCGCGCTGGAGGAGGCGCGGCACTGGAATCCGATCATGATGGACGCCCAGATCTACGCGCGGCTTGCGAGGCTGCGCGAGAATGCCGCAGCGCTGAAGCTCACTCCGGAGCAGGCGCGGCTCCTGGAGCGGACCTATACCGACTTCCACCGCGCGGGCGCGGGCCTGAGCGAGACCGCCAAGGCCCGGATGGCGGTCATCAACGAGCAGCTGGCCCATCTCGCCACCACCTTCAGCCATAACCTTCTTGGCGACGAGCAGGACTGGTTCCTTGAACTCGGGGATAACGACCTCGGTGGCCTGTCCGAAAGCTTCGTGGCAGCGGCGCGGGCCGCAGCCGAGGAACGCGGCATGCCCGGTAAGGCGGTGGTGACGCTGTCGCGCTCCTCGGTCGAGCCGTTCCTGCAATCCTCCACCCGGCGCGACCTGCGTGAGAAGGTCTACAAGGCCTTCACCGCGCGGGGCGACAACGCCAACAGCCACGACAACAACGCCACCATTCTGGAAATCCTCAAGCTGCGCGAGGAGGCGGCCAAGCTGCTTGGCGCGCCGAGCTTTGCCGCCTACAGCCTTGAAGATTCCATGGCGAAGACGCCGCAGAATGTCCGCGATTTGCTGGAGCGGGTGTGGAAACCGGCGCGCGCGCAGGCGCTCAAGGACCGCGACGCCCTGCAGGACCTGATCGCGGAAGAGGGCGGCAACTTCAAGCTGGCGGCATGGGACTGGCGCTATTACGCCGAGAAGCTGCGCCAGCGCCGCGCCAATTTCGACGATGCCGCGATCAAGCCCTATCTCGCGCTCGACAACATGATCGACGCCGCCTTCGACGTCGCCCACCGTCTGTTCGGCCTCACCTTCGATGAGCGCAAGGACGTGCCGGTCTGGCACCCCGACGTGCGCGTCTGGGAGGTGAAGGATGCGCAGGGCCGTCACAAGGCGCTGTTCTACGGCGACTACTTCGCGCGTCCCTCGAAGCGCTCCGGCGCATGGATGACCTCGCTGCGCGATCAGGAGCGGCTCGACGGCGAGGTCTATCCGGTGATCCTCAACATCATGAATTTCTCCCGCGGCGCGGAGAACCAGCCATGCCTCTTGTCGCCCGACGACGCCCGCACGCTGTTTCATGAATTCGGCCATGCGCTGCACGGCATGCTCTCGAACGTCACCTATCCGTCGCTGTCGGGCACCAGCGTGTTTACCGATTTCGTCGAACTGCCTTCGCAGCTTTATGAGCACTGGCAGGAGCAGCCGCAGGTGCTTCAGAAGTTCGCCCGCCACTATCAGACCAACGAGCCGTTGCCGGAGGATTTGCTCAAGCGCTTCCTCGCCGCGCGGAAATTCAATCAGGGTTTCGCCACGGTGGAGTTCGTGTCCTCAGCTCTACTTGATCTCGAATTCCACACCCAGCCGGCGTCCTCGATCACCGACGTCCATGCGTTCGAGAAGAAAGAGCTTGAGAAGATCGGCATGCCTGCCGAAATCGCGATGCGTCATCGCCCACAGCAGTTCGGGCACATCTTCTCCGGCGATCATTACGCAGCGGGCTATTACAGCTACATGTGGTCGGAGGTGATGGACGCGGATGCGTTCGGCGCTTTCGAGGAGGCGGGCGACATCTTCGATCCGAAGGTCGCCAAGCGCCTGCACGACGACATCTATTCGTCCGGTGGCTCGCGCGATCCCGAGGAAGCCTACATCGCTTTCCGTGGGCGAAAGCCGGAGCCGGATGCGCTGCTGCGCGGACGCGGCCTGCTCGATGAATCCGAGGCGGCATGAGTTATGCCCGTCGGTGTTGCCGCCGGGCGGCTGACGTGCTTTTGATGACCCGTCTTTTCCGGAAAGTCTGATGTCGAGCGTCGAATCCGTATCCTCTGCACCTATGCCCGCCGGTCGCGTCGGCGTGCTGCTGGTCAATCTCGGCACACCCGACACCGCCGATGCGCGCGGGCTTCGGGTGTACCTGAAGGAATTCCTGTCTGACCCGCGCGTGATCGAGAATCAGGGCCTGTTCTGGAAGCTGGTGCTCAACGGCATCATCCTGCGCGTGCGTCCGGCGCGGAAGGCGAAGGACTACCTCAAGATCTGGAATAACGAACTCAATGAATCCCCGCTCAAGACCATCACTCGCGGGCAGTCTGACAAGCTCGCGGCCGCGATCGCGGATCACGATCATGTCGAGGTCGACTGGGCGATGCGTTACGGCAATCCGTCGATTCAGTCCGGCTTCGATGCGCTGATGGCGAGGGGCTGCGACCGCATTCTGGTGGTGCCGCTGTATCCGCAATATGCCGCCGCGACTACCGCGACGGTATTCGACAAGGTGGCCGAAGTGCTGCTCGCGATGCGCGCACAGCCGACCGTGCGGTTTGTGCCGCCTTATTATGATGAGCCGGCCTATATCGATGCGCTGGCGAATTCGATCGAGGCGCAACTTGCGACGTTGCCGTTCAAGCCGGAGGTGATCGTCGCCTCGTTCCACGGCATGCCGCAGAAATATGTCGACAAGGGCGATCCCTATCAGACGCAATGCGTCGCCACGGTCGAGGCGTTGCGCAATCGTCTCAATCTCGACGACAAGGAATTGATCCTCACCTTCCAGTCGCGCTTCGGCTACGATCCGTGGCTCCAGCCTTATACCGACAAGACCATGGAGCGGCTGGCGAAAGAAGGCGTCAAGCGGATCGCGGTGCTCACGCCGGGCTTTTCGGCCGATTGCCTGGAGACGCTGGAGGAAATCGCGCAGGAGAACGCGGAAATCTTCCGCCATGCCGGCGGCGAGCAGTTTTCCTTCATCCCGTGCCTGAATGACAGCGACGGCGGCATGGATGTGATCCGGCAACTGGTGCTGCGCGAATTGCAGGGCTGGATTTAATCTCCTTCCATTTCTGCTGCCCGGATCGAACCGGACACCCTGCCGCAAAGACAATGTGATAGGCTGCGTGCGATGATATTCCCGCGCCGCCCATGGGATGTGTCACATGCCTGGCCTTGGAGGAACGATGTCCGGATTTGATATTTTCGCCATTGCGCTGTTGCTGCTTGTGGTGGTCACGCTGTTCGCGGGCGTGAAGACCGTCAATCAGGGATATGACTGGACCGTGGAGCGGTTCGGCAAATACACCCGCACGCTCGAACCGGGGCTCAACATCATCGTTCCGTACTTCGACCGGATCGGCCGCAGGGTGAACATGATGGAGCAGGTGATCGACATTCCCGAGCAGGAGGTCATCACCAAGGACAACGCCACCGTGACGGTGGATGGCGTTGCGTTCTTTCAGGTGTTCGATGCCGCCAAGGCGAGCTACGAGGTAGCCAACCTCAATCAGGCGATTATCACACTGACCATGACCAACATCCGTTCGGTGATGGGTGCGATGGATCTCGATCAGGTGCTGTCGCATCGCGACGAGATCAACGAGCGGCTGCTGCGCGTGGTCGATGCCGCGGTGTCGCCGTGGGGACTGAAGGTCAACCGCATCGAGATCAAGGACATCGTACCGCCCGCCGATCTTGTCGAGGCGATGGGCCGGCAGATGAAGGCCGAGCGCGTCAAGCGTGCCGACATTCTGCAGGCGGAAGGTCAGCGGCAGTCCGAAATTCTTCGTGCCGAAGGCGCCAAGCAGGCGCAAATCCTGCAAGCCGAAGGCCGCCGCGAGGCTGCGTTCCGTGACGCGGAAGGGCGTGAGCGCGCGGCGGAAGCCGAAGCGAAAGCAACGCAGATGGTGAGCGAAGCCATCGCCAAGGGCGATGTCGCCTCGCTGAATTATTTTATCGCCGACAAGTACATCAAGGCGTTCGGTCAGTTCGCGGAATCCTCCAACCAGAAGGTGATCATGCTGCCGATGGAGGCGACCAGCCTCTTGAGTTCGCTCGCGGGCATCGGCGAAATCGCCAAGGCGACGTTCGGCGAGAGCGCGGCATCTGCGGCGGCGAAGCGGTCAAGCGTGCCGAACACCGGCACGACACCGCCCGCCAAGCCGTTCGGCTGAGGAATTCACGATGTTCGATACTCTTGTTGCACTCGGAAAATGGAATTGGCTCATTCTCGGCATTCTGCTGATGGGTGTCGAAGCCCTCGTGCCGGGTGTTTTTATGTTCTGGCTTGGCCTCGCCGCACTGATCATGGGCGTGCTGTCGTTCGGCGTTGCAATCTCATGGCCGATGCAGCTTGTCGGGTTCGCATTGCTTGCGATTTCGATGGTGCCGCTGTGGCGGCATTTCGCTGCGCGTGCCTCGGAGCGCGAGGACAATCAATTCCTCAATCGCCGGACACAGGAACTGGTCGGGCAGGTGGCGACGCTCGAAACCCCGATCGTCAATGGGTTCGGCACCATCAAGCTCGGCGATACGGTCTGGCGCGTCGAGGGTCCGGCGCTCGAGGCCGGAACGCGCGTTAAAATTGAAAATGCCGACGGCGCGCGGCTGCGCGTCGGCCCCGCGTAAGCGTCAGGCCACGCCCGCGCGCAGCAGATCGTGCAAATGCAGGATGCCGACCGGCGTTTTGCCCTTGGTGACAATCAGCGCCGTGATCTTCGAGGCATTGAGAATTTCCAGCGCCTCGCTGGCGAGCAGGTCGCCGCTGATGGTTTTCGGATTCGCGGTCATTACCTGATCGACCGTCGCGGTCATCAAATCGGGCCGCATGTGACGGCGCAGGTCGCCGTCGGTAACGATGCCAGCGATCTCGCCACGGCCGTCGACGATGGCGACACAGCCGAAACCCTTCGAAGTCATTTCAAACAGAGCTTCCGACATCGGCGTGCCGAGCGGCTTCATCGGGACCGACTCGTCCTTGTGCATCAGGTCGCGGACGAATTTCAGCATTGCGCCGAGCTTGCCGGACGGATGTAGCACGCTGAAATCGGTCGCGGAGAAGCCGCGGCTTTCCAGGAGCGCGATCGCGAGCGCATCGCCGATCGCGAGTTGCATCAGCGCCGAGGTGGTCGGCGCCAGATTGTTCGGGCAGGCCTCGCGCGCTTTCGGTAGCGCCAGCACCACATCGGCAGCTGCGCCGAGAGTGGATTCGCTTTCCGAGGTCACCGCGATCAACTGGATGCGGAAGCGCCGGGAATAATTGATGAGGCTACGCAGTTCGGCGGTCTCGCCGGACCATGAGAGCGCGATGATCACGTCGTCGGGCGTGATCATGCCGAGATCGCCATGGCTCGCTTCCGCCGCATGCACGAAGAAGGCCGGGGTGCCGGTCGAGGCCAGCGTCGCCGCGATCTTGCGGCCGATATGCCCGGACTTGCCGAGGCCGGTGACGATGACGCGGCCCTTGGCGTTGCGGATCAGGTCGGTGGCGGCAGCGAACGGCGCGCCAAGGCCGTTCTGCAGCGTGGCGATGAGTGCGGCGACGCCATCGGCTTCCGCCGCCAGCGTGCGCAGCGCGGATTCGATAGCGGGAGAAAGAGGAGCCACTGACACGGGAGCTGTCTGCGGTTTGGAAGAAGCCATGCGCAATGTCCGAAAGAGCAGGCGGCGATGGTTGCCTGCTGCGTATTTTCTTTAGCACGCTCAATCACATCCGGCGATCCGGAACAGGCCCTCCTCAACCGCTCATTAACCATAGTTGTTTTAACTCTGTTAACGGCGTTCCACACCGGAGCGCCGCGCCTTTTGTGCTGCAAGCAATTGTAACTGTTGTGTTTTCGGCTCTGCCGGGAAGGTTTGAAGATGCCCTTTGGGCATGGGGCCAGGAAATTCGGGGCCAAGGAGTGGCGAGACCACTCCGCACGACATTCGTGCGGAGTGTTGGCGTGCGCCCTGCTGGGAGCGACCTTTCTGTCCAGCCCCTGTTTCGCGCAGGCGCTGACATCCTCAATGCTGGCACCCTCGATCGGCGGGTTCGCGCCAGCGCAAGATTCACCGCTGCGTCCAGTCAATGACCGCGGGGTGACCGGGAGCGTGCCCGGGGCTTACGGCAATCCACCCGCGTCGGGCGCGGCGGACACCGGCTATGACTCGTTGAACCGCAGGCGCAAGACGAAGCCTTATCCGGGCACGCCGAAACCGAGATTCGTCGGGCGCGGCAATCCGCCGAATCCGCCATTGCAGGCGCCGCGCGTCACAGCGCCGGTGTCGCCTTCATTCGCCGGCACCGCCGAGGGTGCGCCGCCACGCCGTCGCCTGAAAATCGACGACGATCCGTTCGGGCAGGTCGGCAATTATGTCGGCGGCTTTCTGGTGAAGGAAGCGGTCGAAGTCTCGGGCGGCTACGACAGCAATCCCGGCCGTTTCTCGCAGCCGCGAGGTTCGGCGATTTACAGGGTCGCCCCCGAGTTGCAGGCGACATCGGACTGGTCGCGTCACGCGCTCAACCTCGATCTGCGCGGTTCGTTCACCGGCTACGGCACCAGATTTCCCGATCAGACCAGTTCGCCGGTGGATCTCGATCGTCCTGACGTGAATGGAAAACTCTCCGGCCGCATCGATGTCACTCGCGATACCCGCATCACGTCCGCGCTGCGGTTACGGGTTGCGACCGATAATCCCGGTTCGCCGGACGTTCAGGTAGGCCTGTCGAAATATCCGGTTTACGCCAATTTTGGCGGCACGGTCGGTGTCGAGCAGGACTTCAATCGGCTGCAGCTTCAGGTCAACGGCAATGCCGACCGTACCGTGTATCAGTATTCCAAACTGACCGACGGCAGATCGTCGAGCAACGACGATCGCAACTTCAATCAGTATGGTGCGCAGGCGCGGCTCAACTACGATTGGATGCCGGGCGTGAAGCCGTTCACCGAGGTCGAGGCCGATACCCGCGTGCACGATCTGCAATTCGACCGCAACGGCTATCAGCGCGATTCCAACGGTGCTTACGTCAAGGCGGGAACGAGCTTCGAGTTCTCGCGGCTGCTCACCGGTGAGGTCGCCGCCGGTTATTCATGGCGCGACTATCAGGATCCTCGGCTAAAGCAGCTCTCCGGCTTGCTCACGAGCGCTTCGCTGGTGTGGACAGCGACGGGTCTCACCACAGTGAGGCTCGATGCCACCTCTTCGATCAACGAGACAACTTTGGAAGGCGTCTCCGGTTCGCTGGCGCGCGACTACAGCGTTCAGGTCGATCATGCCTTCCGCCGCTGGCTGATCGGCACGGCCAAGTTCGGCTATGGCACCACGGATTATGAGGGAACGCGGTTCGACCGCCGCTACTTCGCGGAAGCCGATCTGGTCTACAAGCTCACCCGCACCTTTGCGATCAAGGGCACCGTGCGGCGCGACTGGCTGAAGAGCGATGCCCCGGGCGTGAATTCGGCGGAGACGGTGGTGATGCTGGGCGTGCGGGTGCAGCGCTAGCGTCTCATTCAGTGATCCCGGCTGCGGGTTCCTAGTTTAATTCTGAACGAAACCCGATATCCTGAAACCCGGTATTAACCGCCTCCGAGGGCGGTAAGTCACGTAAGGATTCCGGCAAGAGTTTGCAGCGTACCACCGGTTTTCAACGCTGGGATAGGCGCGGGCGTAATGTATCGATCGGACTCAAAGCTATGGCAGGTCTCGCCACGCGCTCTGACGATCGTGTCCGTGCTTGCCACGCTGGCGTTCATGACGATCTGCGCCAGCGTGCTGCTCGACATCCGCACCAGCAAGGAGGAGCTTGCCAGGCAGTCCTCCGAGAACCTGGCCGCGACCATCGACGCCGATCTCAGCCGCAACCTCGAGATCTATGATCTGTCGCTGCGCAACGTCGTCACCAACATGCTGGAGCTTGATACCCAGCGCATCGGCCTGCCGATCCTGCATCTGATCCTGTTCGATCACGCGGCGACCGCAAAGTACTACGGCCCGATCCGGGTGTACGATGCCGACGGCAATCTGAAGCTCGACTCGAGTGCCTTGCACCCGGCGCCAGAAAACCGCGCCAACGAGGAATACTTCAAGGTTCATCGCGACAATCCGAATGTCGGCCTCTATATCGGCGACCCCGCGGTTTACCGGGATGCGTTCGCGGTGGTGTTGAGCCGCCGCATCACCGGTTACGACGGGAAGTTTCTCGGCGTCGTCGTCGGCTCGCTGCGCTATAGTTATTTCCATGACCTGTTCGGCAAGCTGACATTCGCTCCCGAGGACAGCGTCACCATCTTCCGCCATGACGGCGTGGTGATGATGCGCCGGCCATTCGATCTTGCCGTGATCGGCAAGAATCTCGGCGCCAAGGAAGGTGTCCGCCGCATTCTCGAAGCGCCGCGCGGTTTCGAGAAGACTCGCAGCGGTGTCGATTTCATCGAGCGGCTGTATGTCTGGCAGAACAGCGAACGGCCGCTGGTGGTGGTTGTCGGAAAATCGCTGGACAGCATTTACGGGACATGGTGGCGGCAGACGCTGATCATCGGCGGCCTGATGCTGATGCTGTCGATCTTCACCATCGGCGCGACGCTGTTTCTCACCCGCGAGATTTCGCGGCGTGCGGCAGCCGAGAAGCGGCTGTCGCAGCTTGCGACCACCGACGCGCTGACCGGTATCGATAACCGCCGCAGGTTCGACGAGCGGATTCTCGACGAGTGGCGGCGCGGCTGGCAGAAACTGCCCTTGTCGCTGCTGATGATCGACGCCGATCATTTCAAGGCGTTCAACGATCTGTTCGGCCACCAGGCGGGAGATCAACTGCTGGCGCGGATCGCGGCGTGCATTGTCGAATCCGCGAAACGCCCCTCGGATTGCGCCGCGCGCTACGGCGGCGAGGAGTTCGCGCTGCTGCTGCCGAATACCGATCTTGCCGGTGCGCTCAAGCTCGCCGAGGAAGTACGTGACCGTGTCGCGCATCTGTCGGCGGATAAATGGGCGACAACGGTGTCGATCGGCGTTGCCTGCCTGATCCCGGACATGGCCGGTTCGCCGAAGGCCCTGATCGCGGCAGCCGACAAGGCGCTGTATCAGGCCAAGGAGCAGGGCCGGAATCGCTGCGTGGCGATAAACGAAGATCTGGTGACGGAAGCCGCCTGACTGGCCTGGCGTCCGCTGCTACACTCCCCGGATGGGTGCTGCTGTCCGATTCCCGAGACTCCTCCAGTGCTGTGTTGCGCTCGCGCTGGCCGCATGGCCGGTCGCGAGCGATGCCCGCGACCTGTCGCCTGCGGAAACTTGCCTCGCCGTGAACGAGGGGCTTTCGCTCGGCGCGCCGTTGCCGCACACCGCCGAAGCTCTCAAGGCACGCCGGCCATTGAGGATTGTCGCCATCGGCTCGTCGTCCACCGTGGGATTGTGGATGATACGCAAGGAAAAAACCTATCCCGGCGTGATGCGCAGCGAGTTGCTGCGGCTCGATCCCACGATGCAGATCGAGATCGTCAATTCCGGACGCAACGGCGATACCATTCCCGGCAACATCGCGCGTTTTCCGCGCGACGTGTTCGCGTATCAGCCGGACCTTGTGATCTGGCAGATGGGCGGCAATGATTTCACCTGGGGCGAGGGGGCCGACAGCCTCGAGCACAAGATCGCCGCGGGTGTCGCGATGCTGCGCGCTCACGGCGCCGACGTCATCCTGATGGACCAGCAATACACGCCGGTCATTCTCACCACGGACTACGCCAAGATGCAGGAAGCGATCGCAGCCGTCGCGCGCGACCAGCAGGTGGCATATCTGCCGCGTTTCGATATGCTGCATAAAACGGTGGAGGCGGGCGTCTCCATCGTCAGCCTGTCGGCGTTCGACGGGCTGCACATGTCGGGCGACGCCTATGACTGCACCGGCCGGGTGCTCGCGCGCGCGATCATGGCGGCGGTGCGATAAGCGGGAGGATTTCCGATGAGCTTTGTCTGGTGCCGTTCCCTCATGACCGCGCTGGCCGTCGCCTTCGCCTCGGCATGGATCGCGTCGCCCGCGCGCGCCGAAGTCTCGGAGGTCGCGATCTCGAAGGGCTACGGCATCCTGTATCTGCCGCTGATCGTGATGGAAGACCGGAAGCTCCTTGAAAAGCAGGCGGAGAAGGCGGGCCTCGGCAAGGTGACGGTGAAATGGCGGGTGCTCGACGGCGGCAATAACATCAACGATGCGATGATGGCCGGCTCGCTCGACTTCGCCGGTACCGGCGCGCCCGCGTTCGTCGCGTTGTGGTCGAAGGCCAGAGCCATTCCGAAGTCCGCGGTGATCGGCATCAGCGCCCTGAGCGCGACCTCGCTGTATCTGAACTCCAACAACCCGCAGATCAAGGGTCTTGCCGACTTCAAGAGCGGCGACAAGATCGCGCTGCCGGGCATCAAGACATCGCTGTCGGCGGTGGTGCTGCAGATGATGGCGGCGAAACAATTCGGCTTCGAGAATTACGCCAGGCTCGATCACCTCACCGTCGGCCTGCCGCACCCCGATGGCCTGATTGCGCTGACCTCCGGCCGCTCGGAGGTGAGCGCGCATTTCACCTCGCCGCCGTTCTCCTACCTCGAGCTCAAGGACCCGAAGGTGCACAAGGTCGCGAGCTCGGTGGATTACATCGGCAACATTACCCTCGATGTCGTGTACGCGCCGAAGAAATTCGTCGACGCCAACCCGAAGATCACCGGGGCGATGCTGGCGGCGCTGGACGAGGCCGACGCCTTCATTCACGATCACCGCGAGGAAGCGGCGGATATCTTCGTCCGCTCCTCCAAGACCAAAGTGTCCAAGGAGGATGTGATGACCATCCTCGGCGATCCGGACACGCGGTTCACGACCACGCCGGACAAGGTGAAGAACTTCGCCGATTTCATGCAGGCCGCCGGCATTATCAAGACCGCGCCGGAAAAATGGTCCGACATGTTCATCCCGCAGCTCGGCAGCCGGAACGGCAGTTGATGGCGGGCGTCACCCGTCGTCCCCGCGAAGGCGGGGACCCAGCGCCCTCGATTCCGATTCAGTTTTCAAACAGCCACGCGGAATTCTCTCACCGCGCGAAAGCGCGTGAGTGTCGCAAAGTCCCTCGCGCTTGACACGCGCGCGAGGCGGTCCTCGTTCGCGTCTTAAGAAAGGCGAGGGGAGATGGAGCGCCGCAAGGCGCAACATCGTTGTCGTCGCGCTCCGCATGGCCTTGCGAGGGCCATGGTCTCGAAGCGCGCACCGCCTTGCGGCGCTCCACCAACGTCGCGGGCCAGCGCCGACGCTCCGCCCGCAACGCGCGGACATGCATCGGGCGGCGAACCGCCGAATGCCATCCGCTGCGGCGTTCTCCTTAAGGCCGAGGATCCGCGCAGGCTTGGAACGGGATGCGGAGATTGGCGATAAAGCCAAAGCGGCGCATCGTCGGCGCTTTCGCGCCGCGTCCTCCGTTCCGCCCCACGCCGCAAGCGGCATCTCCCCTTAGTGGGAGCGGGCGGGTCAACCTCAGCCTCCCGGGTGGCCGTGTGCGTCACGAGCCGCGCGGGCGCCGCGCTTCACTCCGCTCTCAAGAACGCCTCCGGACAGCGCCCCTCACGAATGAAGCTGTAGGAATATAAACCTAGATCGATAAATTGTCAAGCGTAGCCAAATGTTCCATTACTCAACATTGGAGTCGATGCTGGGGCTAGTAAAGCATGGGCGATTTGGTTGATGGGGACGATGGTTGGGAAGTTGAAGAAGTTGGTATCTGGGCAAAGGACAAGCTGTCGTCACTTTGCAGATATTTAGACATTTCACGTGGAGTTAGATCGAAGTGGATTGGTCCAACAAAAGGCGGCGCAACCTATATTGATTTATTCTGTGGAACGGGCCGTTCAAAAGTTCGCAGTACGGGTGAGTTTATTGATGGCTCGTGTGTTGCGGCGTGGAAGGAAAGTCAGAAGTCGACGCCATTCTCGCAAGTCTATATTGCTGACCTCGATCCCCAACGCAGACGCTTGGCTGCAGAACGCCTTAGGAAAGAAGGCGCTCCTGTCATAGAAATCGATGGTGATGCAATCACCGCAGCGCGCAGCATCCGATCTTACCTAAGCCCGCGCGGGCTTCATTTTTGCTTTGTGGATCCATACAGTTTGGGCGCTTTCGATTTTGACATCTTAAAGTCATTTGCGGGACTTAAATACATCGACATCCTTGTCCATGTCAGCAAAATGGATCTGCAGCGCAACGCGAAAATGAATATTCGCGCCCAACAGGATGACTTCGACAGATTTGCGCCTGGGTGGCGAGAAGCCATAGACACTTCCCAAAACCACTCAACTGTCCGGCGGCTCGTTTTTGATTATTGGCGAACTAGGGTTGAGGAATTAGGTATCTCGGCGTCTGCCGTTATGGAGTTGATCACTGGTGAGCAAGGACAGCACCTTTACTGGCTCACATTGATCGCAAAGAACGACCTAGCACACAAATTTTGGAAAACGGCCGTAAACAAAACCGGACAAGGCTCGCTATTTGATTAAGCCGTGGCGTTTGGCATTTCGTCGTAAGTGCGACCATGTAGAGTTCGCCCAGTCGCTTTCTTGTTTTTCCCGCCCCACTGCTTAAAGAAAAATGCTGTCCCGGCATGGCGGCATAGCGATTCTATTTCTTCAACCCAGACAGGTTCCATATTGCGCGCGTTCGGCCCACTCTCGCCGCCGACTATCGCCCAGTGAATATCCGCCAAATCGGCATCGGCAACTGAGCCGATCAGCGGTTCGAACGATATAAAACGCACAAAGGCCGGGATTTTTCGCAGTTCATCGATGCGGTGAAGCACGCGATTGTCCTCAACGCTTGTCCCGAGCCAGACGTTTGCCAGCCTTTCTAGGTTAGGAACAACCTGCGCCATGCGATCAGGACGCTTGGTGAGAATTTGATATGTGTGTCGTGGCGTATTGGCCATCACTTTCCAGACTTCTCCAATAAAATCGGCAGGTACGTCTGGGTGGAATAAATCCGACATGGAGTTTACGAAGACGCGGCGTGGCTTCGACCATGTTGCTGGAATAGAGAGTGCTTTGTGGTCGAGCGTAATTTTTCCGGTCCATTTCGCTCTGCCGCCGCTCTTGCGCGTGAGGCCGCGATATTTATCCGTTCCCATTGCTTCGAGGCGCGCTGCCATTCGCATGGCATAGCAGTTCGTGCACCCTGCAGTGAGTACCGTACAACCAGCTACCGGATTCCAGGTAGCGTCGGTCCATTCGATTGACGTTTCAGCCATGGTGCCTCCATCGACGGCTATGGTGGCAAATGCTGGTTAATTTAGGACTCCCAGCATTATATCTTATCACACATACTTCTTCATCTCATTCAGCAGATCGCCGCGCAGGTCTTCGCGGTCCATCGCGTAGGCGATGTTGGCGGCCAAAAATCCTGACTTCGAGCCGCAATCGTAGCTCTTGCCTTTGAACTTGAAGCCGTAGAATGGCTGCTTGGCCGCGAGCGCGAGCATCGCGTCGGTCAACTGGATTTCGCCGCCCGCGCCTCGCTCCTGCGTCTCCAGGATGTTGAAGATTTCCGGCTGCAGGATGTAGCGCCCGGTGATCGAGAGGTTCGAGGGCGCGACTTCCTTCTTCGGCTTCTCGACCATGCCGTTGAGTTCAAACAGGTCGCCCTTGCTTGGGCCTACGCCGACCACGCCGTACATGTGGACGTGCTCCATCGGCACCTCTTCCACCGCGATGATGTTGGCCTTCTCCGCGCCCGCCGCGTTGGCGGCGTCGATCATCTGCTTCAGGCCGCTCGGCTTGTTCTTCACCAGCACGTCCGGCAGCAGAACCGCGAACGGCTCGTTGCCGACGATCTCGCGCGCGCACCACACCGCATGGCCAAGGCCGAGCGGCTGCTGCTGACGCGTGAACGAGGTGGTGCCGGCTTCCGGCTGGTCGCGCTCGAGGATCGCCAGTTCCTTCTTCTTCTGGCGCTCTTCCAGCGTGTCTTCGAGTTCGTAGGGGCGGTCGAAGTGATCCTCGATCACGCCCTTGTTGCGGCCCGTGACGAACACGAGGTGTTCGATGCCGGCTTCCAGCGCCTCGTCCACCACATGCTGGATCAGCGGGCGGTCCACCACGGTCAGCATTTCCTTCGGCATCGCCTTGGTGGCGGGAAGAAAGCGGGTTCCAAGACCGGCGACGGGAAATACGGCTTTACGAATTTTCATGTGGTTCTTCGGGCTCACTGATGGGACACGATGAAAAGGCGGCAGGCGCGAGGGCTCGCGCCCGGAACAACGTCACCGCCTCACTATCCTGTTTGCAGCCGATAACAAAGGCAGCAAATGGGCAAGTGCTTAAAGTGGATCGGCTTTCGCGCATGCGGGTTAATGGCGCAGGCGCCCCTGAAACATCATGAAAATGGCCCTATGTTAAGGGTGTGGAAACCGTCTCGGGGCCTGATAGCCTTGACGGGACGGGAAGGAATTTCATGGCATTGCCGGTGACAATGAAGCGCGGTTTGGCGGGTGGTCTGGCGTTGGGCGCGCTCGCTCTGCCTTTGTCTGCCTGCATCCCGGACGGCTCGCCGGGGCCCCGCGCCGAACTCACCGGTTCGATCCCGCAATCCGCGCCGCCGATGCGCCGCGCCTCGACCAAGGAATGGAGCGGAGAGGACGGCGCCTCCGGTTCGCCCGAGATGACCGCATCCGCGATCCGCGCCGCTGCCGCCAATTTCAAATCCTGCGTCGCGTCGATGGGACCCGAGGCCGCGCGCCGTGGCGTCACGCAGGCGAATTTCCAGCGTTTCACCGCCAATCTCGAGCCTGATCTGAAGATCATGGACTTCATGGATTCGCAGCCCGAATTCACCAAGGCGGTGTGGGATTATCTCGACGTGCTGGTGACGGATGCGCGCATCGCGCGCGGCCGCGAGATCCTTGCGCAGTACAAGCCGCAGTTCGATGCGGTGGAGCGCGCCTATGGCGTGGACCGCTACATCATCGCCTCCATCTGGGGCGTGGAGTCGAACTACTCGACGCAGGGCGGCGACCGCAGCGTGCTGAATTCCACCGCGACGCTCGCCTGCATCGGCCGCCGCCAGAATTATTTCCGCGGCGAGTTTCTGGCCGCGCTGGAAATTCTCAGTCGCGGCGATCTCACGCCGGACGAGATGGTCGGCTCATGGGCCGGCGCGTTCGGGCCGACGCAGTTCATGCCGACGGTCTACAAGCGCTTCGCGGTCGATTTCGACGGCGACGGGCGGCGCGATGCGGTCAAGGATGTCGCCGACCTGATCGCCTCCACCGCCAACAAGCTCAAGACCGACGGCTGGCAGGCGGGGCAGGGCTGGGGCTACGAGGTCGCGGTGCCGCAGGGCTTCGACTACATGATGGCCGACCGCTCCAAGATGCTTTCGCTCGCGCAATGGGAGCGGCTCGGCGTGCGCCGCGCCAACGGGCAGGCGTTCCCGCGCCCGGGCGATCACGCGTTCCTCTTGATGCCTGCGGGCGCGCAGGGACCGGGCTTCCTGATGCTGCAAAACTTCCGCGCCATCCTGCGTTACAACCCGGCGGAATCCTACGCGCTCGCCATCGGTCATTTCGCCGACCGGCTGCGCGGTGGCGGGCCGTTTGTGCAGTCCTGGCCGCGTTCCGAGCGGGTGCTGAGCCGCGCCGAGCGGCTTGAACTGCAGCAATTGCTGGCGCGGCGCGGCTTCTATCAGGGCGAACCGGATGGCCAGCTCGGCAGCGCGACCCGCAAGGCATTGCGCTCGTATCAGGCCTCGATCGGCGCGCCCGCGGACGGCTTTGCCTCCTCCGACGCGCTCGACCGGCTGCGGACCCGCTGAGGTAAATAACGCCCCAAACGCCCCTTTTCGGGCCGGATTCAGCTAGTATAAAGGCGTTCCCGACGGAGCCGGCTGAAAGGCGCGATGCGACATTGGTGGCGATATATCCGGCGCGAAAGCGCGGGGCTTGCGGCGTTCGCGGTCGCGGGCGTGCTGGCGTTCGCCATGGTCGCGCCTGCCTCGGCGCAACTGTTCGATTTCGGCTTCGGGCGCAGCAGGCCGGTGCCTCCGCGCGAAGTGCCGCGGGGCGGCGGCGGGTTCTTCCCGTCCTTCCGCGATGGCTTCTTCGGCGACCGGGCGCCCGCGCCGCAGCCGCAACAGCCGCGCGTGGACTATTCGCATCCGCCCGCGCCCGAGAAGCGCGACACCGTGGCCGAGCAGAACGTGCTGGTGATCGGCGATGCGATGGCCGACTGGCTGGCCTACGGCCTCGAGGACGCGCTGGCCGAGACGCCGGAGCTTGGCGTCATCCGCAAGGCCAAGACGGTCTCCGGTCTGATCCGCTACCAGCCCAAGGGCGAGCCGTCGGACTGGGCGGCCGCCGCGAAGGAGATTCTCGCCAGCGAGCATCCCGACGTGATCGTGGTGATGCTCGGCCTGCACGACCGAATTCCGATCCACGAGAAGGTCGAGAAGACCGACAAGGATAAGAAGAAGGGCAAGAAGGGCGCGAAGGAGAAGGACGGCAAACCTGACGCCAACAAGGCCGACGCGAGCAAGCCCGGCGAGGCTGAAGCCGCGCCGCCCGATACGGCCAGCTCCGATGACGAGGAAGACGCAGCGCCCCCGGAGAGGACCGCGCCCGCTGCCAACGGCATCGCCAATTTCCGCGATCCGCGCTGGGTCGAACTCTACAACCGCAAGATCGAGGAATTGATCGGTATCCTGAAAGCCAAGGGCGTGCCGGTGTTGTGGGTCGGCCTGCCCGCCGTGCGCGGCACCAAATCGACATCCGACATGCTGTTCCTCGATGCGCTGTATCGTGACGCCGCCGGCAAGGCCGGCATCACCTATGTCGATGTGTGGGACGGCTTCGTCGATGACGCGGGCCGCTATTTGCAGCAGGGCCCGGACTTCGAGGGCCAGATCCGCCGCCTGCGTTCCTATGACGGCGTGTTCTTCACCAAGGCGGGTGCGCGCAAGCTCGCCCATTACACCGAACGCGAGATCCGTCGCGTGCTGGCCGCACGCTCCTCGCCGCTGTCGCTGCCGAGCGAAGCGCCGGACAACAGCGTCAACGTCAAGCCGGGCGTGGCCGGTCCGCGTCCGATGGCGGGGCCGGTGGTGCCGCTGGTGGCATCGTCCGTCAGCGCGGATCAGTTGCTCGGCGGCGTGGGCTCCCGGCCTGCGGCGGTCGATGCGCTGGCTGCGCGCACGCTGGTGAAGGGCGAGCCGCTCTCGCCGCCTGCGGGACGCGCCGATGATTTCAGTTGGCCGCGCCACGAAATCGGCAAGCTCGAAGCGCCTCCGACGCCGGCAGGCAGTGTCGCCACGCTCGATGGCGAGAAGCCAGCCGCGCCGAAGCCGAAGAAGCGGGCGCCGCAAGCCACATCGAACAACGGCTTCTTCGATCCCAGCCGTCCGCAGCAGCAGCGGCCGCGCACGATCGCGCCTTCGGCGGCAAGCTCCGGATTCTTTTTCTTCCGCTAAAAAATATATCGCTCGTCGCGGAACTTGCTCGCGCGAACGACAGCGCCTTGCGGGACAAGCCGTGTTTCAACTTGCGCCTTGTTCCCGGCATGTTTCTCACATTTTGGCCCCGGAATCGGGACCGTCATTTCCGGAACGCCCGCTCGCCTTGCCGGTTAACATGCGTCAATCGATCAAGGGAGACAGGTCATGAAGATGAAGACAACGATTGCAGTCGCGGCCCTGGTTCTGGCGCCTGCTTTGGCCCACGCGCAGAACGTCGTTCGCGACAGTGCGCGCGGCGGCGCGGAGGCGGGCGGTGCGGTTCTCGGCGCGCCGGGCGCGATCGTGGGTGGTACGGTTGGTGCCGCGGTCGGCACGGCTGCCGCGATTCCGGATGCCGTGATCAGCTCGGTGCGCGGCGAGCGCGTGCCGTCGGTCGTGGTGCATGAGCGTGTCGCCGTGGGCGAGCCGCTGCCGGAGACGGTGGTGCTGCATGAGGTGCCGCGTTATCGCGAGTACCGTTATGCCGTGGTCAACGACCAGCGTGTGATCGTCGATCCGCGCACCCGCCGGATCATCCGCGTCGTTGAGTAAGTCGGCGCAAGCAAAAACCCCGCCGTGTTCGCACGGCGGGGTTTTTGTTGTGAGTATGGATTGGGGCTTAACGCGGCAGCGTGGTCGATCCCATCAAATGCTGGTCGATCGAGGCGGCGCACTGGCGGCCTTCGCGGATCGCCCACACCACGAGCGACTGGCCGCGGCGCATGTCGCCCGAGGCGAATACTTTCGCGACCGAGGTCTTGTAGTCGCTGGTCGCGGCGTGGACATTGCCTCGCTGATCAAGGTCGACGCCGAGCGACTTCAGCAGCCCCTCGTGCACCGGATGCACGAAACCCATCGCCAGCAGAACGAGGTCAGCAGGGAGTTCGAATTCGGTGCCGGGCACCGGCTGGAATTTGGCGTCGACATGGATGCCGTGCAGCTTCGCCACCTTGCCGTTCTCGCCGGAGAACTTCTGCGTCATCACGGCGTAGTCGCGCACAGCGCCTTCCGCCTGGCTCGACGAGATGCGCAGCTTCAACGGCCAGTAAGGCCAGACCAGCGGCTTGTTCTCGCGCGCGGGCGGCTCGGGGAGGATTTCAAGCTGCGTCACGGACTTCGCGCCCTGACGCACCGAGGTGCCGATGCAGTCCGAACCGGTGTCGCCACCGCCGATCACGATGACATGCTTGCCGGTGGCCAGAATCTCGCTCACGCCGTCGAGCGATTCCTTGCCGACGCGGCGGTTCTGCTGCGGCAGGAAATCCATCGCGTAATGGATGCCGGCGAGTTCGCGGCCGGGCACCGGCAGGTCGCGCGGGGCTTCGGCGCCGCCGGTCAGCGCGATGGCGTCATAGGTCTTGAGCAGTTCCTTCGGGTCGATCGCGCCGGGCGAAGTGCCGCCGACCGCCTTGCCGTAGTGAAACACGACGCCTTCCGCTTCCATCTGCTTGATGCGGCGGTCGATGGTCCACTTCTCCATCTTGAAGTCGGGAATGCCGTAGCGGAGCAGGCCACCGGCCTTGGCGTGCTTCTCGAAGACATGCACCTCATGGCCGACGCGCGCGAGCTGCTGCGCGCAGGCGAGGCCCGCGGGACCCGAGCCGACGACGGCGATCTTCTTGCCGGTCTTCTCGGCGGCGATTTCCGGCGGCAGCCAGCCGTTTTCCCACGCGCGCTCGACGATGGCGTGCTCGATGCTCTTGATGGTGACCGGGCTGTCGATGATGTTCAGCGTGCAGGAGGCCTCGCAGGGCGCGGGGCAGATGCGGCCGGTGAATTCGGGGAAGTTGTTAGTCGAGTGCAGGTTGCGCGAGGCTTCCTGCCAGTTGCCCCTGTAGACGAGATCGTTCCAGTCCGGGATCTGGTTGTTGACCGGGCAGCCGGGCGTGCCGGGTGCGACCGAACCGGTGCCATGGCAAAACGGCACGCCGCAGTTCATGCACCGCGCGGCCTGATCGCGCAGCTCTTTCTCCGACAGCGGAACGACGAACTCGTTGAAATTCTTCACACGCTCCGCGACCGGCTGATAGCTGCGGTCGTGACGATCGAATTCGAGAAACCCCGTGATCTTACCCATAGTAACCTAACGCCCCGATCCATTCAGTCATTCCGGGATGTGCCAACGGCGCAGACCCGGAATCTTGATCCTACGTTTGCGAGATTCCGGATCGGCCGCCGTGCGGCCGCTCGGAATGACGCGTTGAACCCTATGCACCGATCGCGATGGGGCGCTCGGCTTCCCTCTTTGCCTTGATCTCGCGCAGGGCGCGGCGGTACTCGACCGGCATCACCTTGCGGAACATCGGCAGGTACTTCTTCCAGTTCGCCAGAATCTCGGCGGCGCGCTTCGATCCGGCATACTTGGCGTGACGCTCGATCAGCACGCGCAGGCGCTTGATGTCGTCGGCGAGAAGGTCCTCGAACACATCGACGCGACCGTGCGCTTCGAGATCCTCGTGCATGTGGTACTCGCTCTCGGCGATCATCTCCTCGGAGAGCACCGGCTCGAGCTCGACCATCGCCATGTTGCAGCGCTTGGCGAAGGTGTTGTCCTCGTCGAGCACATAGGCGACGCCGCCGGACATGCCCGCCGCGAAGTTGCGGCCGGTCTTGCCCAGCACGACGACGATGCCGCCGGTCATGTATTCGCAGCCATGGTCGCCCACGCCCTCGATCACCGCGATCGCACCGGAGTTACGCACGGCGAAACGCTCGCCGGCGATGCCGCGCAGGTAAGCCTCGCCCTGAATCGCGCCGTACAGCACCGTGTTGCCGACGATGATCGACTCTTCCGGCACGATGGCGGAGTTCTGCGGCGGGCGCACGATGAGGCGGCCGCCCGACAGGCCCTTGCCGACATAGTCGTTGCCTTCGCCTTCGAGGTCGAAGGTGATGCCGTTGCAGAGCCACGCGCCGAACGCCTGACCGGCGGTGCCCTTGAGGTGCACATGCACGGTGTCGTGCGGCAGGCCGGCGTGGCCGTAACGCTTGGCGAGCGCGCCCGCGAGCATCGCGCCCGCGCTGCGGTCGGTATTGTGGATTTCGGTCTCGATCTTCACTGGCGCGCCACGGTCGAGGGCTGCCTGCGCTTCCTTGATGAGCTTGCGGTCCAGCACCTCTTCGAGGTGATGGTTCTGCGGCTCGTTGTGATAGATGACCTGACCCTTTTCTTCCTTCTGCTTGTAGAACAGCTTGGAGAAGTCGAGGCCCTTGGCCTTCCAGTGCGCGACGAGGCGGGTCTGGTCGAGCATCTGGCTCTGGCCCACCATCTCGTTGAAGGTGCGGTAGCCGAGGCCCGCCATGATCTCGCGCACTTCTTCGGCGACGAAGAAGAAGAAGTTGATGACGTGCTCGGGCTGGCCGGTGAAACGCTTGCGCAGTACCGGGTCCTGCGTCGCAACGCCGACCGGGCAGGTGTTGAGGTGGCACTTGCGCATCATGATGCAGCCCGCCGCGATCAGCGGCGCGGTGGCGAAGCCGAATTCGTCAGCTCCGAGCAGCGCGCCGATCACGACGTCGCGGCCGGTGCGGAAACCGCCGTCGACCTGCACGGCGATGCGCGAGCGCAGCCGTTCGCGCACCAGCGTCTGGTGGGTTTCGGCGATGCCGACTTCCCACGGCGAGCCCGCGTGCTTGATCGAGGTCAGCGGCGACGCGCCGGTGCCGCCCTCGAAGCCCGAAATGGTGACGTGGTCGGCGCGCGCCTTGGCGACGCCTGCGGCGACCGTGCCGACGCCGATCTCGGAGACGAGCTTCACCGACACCTGACCTTCGGGGTTGACGTTCTTCAGGTCGTAGATGAGCTGCGCGAGATCTTCGATCGAATAGATGTCGTGGTGCGGCGGCGGCGAAATCAGGCCGACGCCCGGCGTCGAGTGGCGCACCTTGGCAATCGTGGCGTCGACCTTGTGGCCGGGCAACTGGCCGCCTTCGCCGGGCTTTGCGCCCTGCGCCATCTTGATCTGCATCATGTCGGAGTTGACGAGGTATTCCGTCGTCACGCCGAAGCGGCCGGAGGCGACCTGCTTGATCGCCGAGCGCATCGAATCGCCGTTCGGCATCGGCTTGAAGCGGTCGGATTCCTCGCCGCCTTCGCCGGTGTTCGACTTGCCGCCGATCCGGTTCATCGCGATCGCGAGCGTGGTGTGCGCCTCGCGGGAAATCGAGCCGTACGACATCGCGCCGGTGGCGAAACGCTTGACGATATCCTTGGCGGGCTCGACCTCGTCGAGCGGCACAGGCTTGCGCTTGTCGTCCTCGGCGGTCTTGAGGCGGAACAGGCCGCGCAGCGTCAGCAGCTTCTCGGCCTGCTCGTTGATCTGCTTGGCGAAGGCGCGATAGCGGTCCTGCGAATTGCCGCGCACCGCATGTTGCAGCGTGGCGACCGAGTCCGCGGTCCATGCATGGTCCTCGCCGCGGGTGCGCAGCGCGTATTCGCCGCCGAAATCGAGGAAGCTCTTGTAGATCTGGTCATCGCCGAACGCCATGGTGTGGCGGCGCACGGTTTCCTCGGCGATCTCGGCGAGGCCTACGCCCTCGATGCGGGAGTGGGTGCCGGTGAAGTATTTCGCGATGAAGTCGGTCTTCAGGCCGATGGCGTCGAAAATCTGCGCGCCGCAATAGGACTGATAAGTCGAGATGCCCATCTTCGACATGACCTTCAAAAGGCCCTTGCCGATCGCCTTGATGTAACGCTTGACCGCTTCCTTGCCGTCCGGCGTGCCGGGCAACTGGTCCCGCATCGCGACGATGCTCTCGAACGCGAGGTAGGGGTTGATGGCTTCGGCGCCGTAGCCCGCGAGACAGGCGAAGTGATGCACTTCGCGCGGCTCGCCCGATTGCACGACGAGGCCGACCGAGGTGCGCAGGCCGGTGCGGATCAAGTGGTGATGCACGGCGGCGCAGGCGAGCAGCGAGGGAATCGGGATCCGGTCGCTGCCGGTGGCGCGGTCGGACAGGATGATGATGTTGTGGCCTTCGCGCACGGCGGCTTCGGCGCGCGCGCAAAGCTCATCGAGCACCTGCTCCATTCCGGCGGCGCCGAGCCCCGCATGGAAGGTGGTGTCGAGCGTACGCGACTTGAACTGCGATTCCGCGATCTCGGAGATCGAGCAGATCTTCTCGAGGTCCTCATTGGTGAGGATAGGCTGGCGCACTTCGAGGCGCTTGTTCTTCGACATGCCTTCGAGATCGAACAGGTTCGGGCGCGGACCGATGATGGAGACGAGGCTCATCACCGCTTCCTCGCGGATCGGATCGATCGGCGGGTTCGTCACCTGCGCGAAGTTCTGCTTGAAATAGGTGAACAGCGGCTTCGGCTTGTCGGACAGCGCCGACAGCGGCGTATCGGTGCCCATCGCGCCGATCGCTTCCTCGCCCAAGGTCGCCATCGGCGTCATCAGCACCGCGAGGTCTTCCTGCGTGTAGCCGAATGCCTGCTGGCGATCGAGCAGCGACAGGTTCGACTTCTGCGCGCTCTTGGCGGCGGGCGCCTGCAATTCTTCGAGCACGATCTGGGTGTTGTCGAGCCACGCACGATAAGGATGGCTCGCCGCGAGTTGCGCCTTGATCTCGTCGTCGGGGATGAGACGGCCCTGTTCGAGATCGACCAGCAGCATCTTGCCCGGCTGCAGCCGCCACTTGGTGACGATCTGGTCTTCGGGAATCGGCAGTACGCCCATTTCGGACGCCATCAGGATGCGGTCGTCCTTGGTGACGAGATAGCGCGCCGGACGCAGGCCGTTGCGGTCGAGCGTCGCGCCGATCTGGCGGCCGTCGGTAAAGGCGAGCGCGGCGGGGCCGTCCCACGGCTCCATCAGCGCGGCGTGATATTCGTAGAAGGCGCGGCGCTCCTCATCCATCAGCGGATTGCCGGCCCATGCTTCGGGCACCAGCATCATCATGGCATGCGCCATCGAGTAGCCGCCCTGCACCAGGAATTCGAGCGCGTTGTCGAAGCAGGCGGTGTCGGACTGGCCTTCGTAGGAGATCGGCCACAGCCGCTCGATATCCTTGCCGAACAGGTCGGACTTCACCGAGGCCTGACGCGCGGCCATCCAGTTGACGTTGCCGCGCAGCGTGTTGATTTCGCCGTTGTGGGCGATCATGCGGTATGGGTGCGCGAGCGACCAGGCCGGGAACGTGTTGGTCGAGAAGCGCTGATGCACCAGTGCGAGCGCGCTGATGAAGTCGCTCTCGTGCAGGTCGGGATAGTACTTGCCGAGTTGGTCGGCGAGGAACATGCCCTTGTAGACGATGGTGCGCGTCGAGATCGACACCGGGTAGTAGCCGGAGAGGCCGCGTTCGCGGCGCTGATAGATCGCGTTCGAAATCGACTTGCGCAGGATGTAGAGCTTGCGCTCGAATTCTTCCTCGCTGCCGGTGAGGGTGCCGCGGCCGATGAAGACCTGCATGTGCGCGGGTTCGGTCGGCTTCACGGTGACGCCGAGCGAGGAATTGTCGCTCGGCACGTCGCGCCAGCCGAGCAGCTTCATGCCCTCGGCGGCCACCTGATCGGCGATGATGCTCTGGATGACGGTGCGCCAGGAATCGTCGCGCGGCATGAACAGCGCGCCGACGGCGTAATCGCCGGGCTTCGGCAGGGAGAAGCCAAGTTCCTTGGTCTTGCGAACGAAGAAATCGTGCGGGATCTGAACCAGGATGCCCGCGCCGTCGCCGGCGCGCGGGTCGGCGCCGACGGCGCCACGGTGTTCGAGATTGCACAGGATGCTGATCGCGTCGGTGACGATCTGGTGGGACTTCTTGCCCTTGATGTTGGCAATGAAGCCGACGCCGCAGGAGTCCTTTTCAAGGGAGGGGTCGTACAGACCCTCGGCCGGCGGACGCCAAGTATGCTCGCGAGCATGTTCGACGGCGTGAGCGCTGGCGCCATGTTGTGTCCGTTCAGGCCGGCCATCGCCAACCTGAACCATCCCTGGTGCTTGGGCACCGCCTGCGTCGCGCTCGAACTTGCTCATCTTGTGCCTCGAACCCTCTCAAGGGCCTTCTTTACTCGTCGTCCAGCCGCACCCACGGCGTTGGCGGTTTGCTCGGACTCCCATGGACCGAAGTCCTGGGCCGAGAACCGCCCACCAATGGGACGAGCTCGTGTCAAAAGTGCAGGCTCGCGGGCACCTGTCCGGCGCGAGCGAGCGGTCTTTTCGGGCAGGAGCCGGAATCGGACCCGTCATCCTGCCTGAAATCCCGGCAAAATATGGGACAGTATTACTGTCCTACCTCCGAGATTGCCAAACTTTTTTCTATCACACAAGCACATCGGAGTCCCTGCCGGGATGCATGACTCACAACGTGAGAGATTGCCTTGTTTTCCCCGAGATCTTTGGCCGCAAAGAATCTCGTTCCGGCCCAAGCCCGGCCCATTCCTCGCCGGAATCCCCGGCAAGATAGGTCCCGAAACTGTCGAAGTTCGGGGCTGTGGATGACAGGGAGGCGGTCGATGAAGCTGTTTGCTTCGATTTGCGTGGGAACGGTCATGGCGGCGGGCATCGCCACCGTGCCTGCGCGCGCTCAGGTCATTCAGATTGTGCAGGCCAAGATTATTCAGGTCGCCGACGTCCTTAGAAGCGATGACGGTGCATATGACCGTGGCGCGTATGTCGGGCCGCCGGAGCCGGTGCCGATGGGAGACGACACCGTTATTCTCGCTCCGGATGAAATTCCGGGAATCCTGCGCCAGCAGGGCTTTTCCCAACTCGGCCCGGTGTTCCGGCGCGGCTGGGTCTACACCGTCGCGGTGCTGAACCAGAACGGCGACGACGGGCGCCTGATCGTCGATGCGCGCACCGGGGAGCCGATCCGCTTCGTCCCGGCCATGCGGATGGATTCGCGGCTGCGCGACGAACTCGACCGCATGTATGGGCCGCCGGGTCCGCCGCCCGCGCGGTTCGCGCAGCCTTATGGCAATCCGCCGCCGCGCCGGGATTATCCGTCGCGCACGGCAAGCCATGGCGTGCCGGCTGCTTCGGCGCATCACGCGGCGCCGCTCAAGCGCGCGGCGAAGGCGATCGCGAAGACGGCTCCGAAGCCCAATCCGACGACGACTGCGATTGCGCCAGCCAAGCCGTCGGCACCATCGTCTGCTGCACAAACGGCTCAATTGTCCGGAACGTCCGGCTCGGCCCCCAAGGATACGCCTAAGCCCGAGACAAAGGTTGAGGCCAAGCCTGCGCCGGATGCGGACACGATCGAGCTGAAGCCGACCGGGCCGATGCCGCCGGTACAGCCGATGGATTGAGACATCAAAAAGGGCGGCCGATGACCGGCCGCCTTTTTTGTTTCAAGGCTTCCAGAAGCCCGCCTGCTGCCTGGTCGCGATGTTGAGGCGATTCCAGACATTGATGCTGGCGATCGTCAGCAGCAGAGAGGCGATATCGGTCTCGTTGTAATGGCGTATCAGTTCGTCCCAGATTTTGTCGGGAACGGGATCGGCCCTGTCGCTGAGCCGCGTCATGGCCTCGGTGAGGGCGAGGGCTGCGCGTTCGGCGGCCGTGAAGTAGGGCGTGTCGCGCCAGGCCGCGACGGCAAAGAGCCGCTCATCGGTTTCGCCGGCTTTCTTCGCGATCCGCCAATGGCCGTCGATACAGACGCTGCATCCGTTGATCTGGCTGGCGCGCAGGCACAGCAGTTCATGGAATGTCACGGGGATATTGCCTTTCTTCGCCGCTTCATTGAGGGCGCCGAGCGCCTTCATGGCGTCGGGATTGAGCAAGGCCGGGTTGTTCATACGTGCTTGCATCGGAAATCTCCTTCTGACTTTTTGACGCTGTGGTTCCCGCCGATGTCACATTCGGCTGGATCGGTTCGTCAGGCAGGTGACGAAGCAGGCTGCGGAGATGTGACCGATGAGCGAACAAAATTTTCTGGCGGAGAGGTTCGAGGCCAACCGCGCGCATTTGCGGGCCGTCGCTTACCGGATGCTGGGCTCGCGCAGCGAGGCGGAGGACGCGGTTCAGGAAGCGTGGCTGCGGCTCGGCCGCGCCGACACCAATGAGATCAAAAATCTTGGCGGCTGGCTGACGACCGTGGTGGCGCGGATCTGTCTCGACATGCTGCGCGCGCGCAAGTCGCGGCGCGAGGAGCAGCTGGGGCCGCATGTTCCGGAACCCGCCGATAATGAAAACGGCGAACAGGAAATTGCGGATTCCATCGGGGCTGCACTGCTGATCGTGCTCGATACGCTGTCACCGGCCGAGCGTCTGGCCTTCGTGCTGCATGACATGTTCGCTGTGCCGTTCGAGGACATCGCGCCGATTGTCGGGCGTCAGCCTGCCGCCGCGCGGCAACTGGCGAGCCGCGCTCGCCGCCGCGTGCAAGGCGCTTCGGCAAAACCCGAGGTCGAGACGCCCGAGGCCGATCTCAGCCGTCAGCGCGTAATCGTCGATGCATTTCTTGCGGCCTCCAAGAATGGCGACTTCGAAGCGCTGTTGTCGGTGCTCGATCCGGAGGTCGTGTTCAGGTCGGATGCGGTGGCGGCGAAAATGGGCGGCGCGGTCGAATTGCGCGGTGCCGAGGCGGTGGCCAACACCTTCAAGGGGCGCGCGCAGGCGGCGCAGCCTGCGGTGGTCGATGGTGCAATGGCGATTGCGGTGGTGTTCGGCGGCCGGCTCCGCCTCGTGCTGGAGCTTCGCATCGTGGGCGACCGCATTGCCGGCATTCAGGCCGTCGCCGACCCGGACCGCATAAAGGGGTTCGACGTCGCGATCCTCAACACATGAAAAACGCCCCGGCGGATGCCGGGGCGCAGTTGCGGGAGAAGTATGTCGTCGTGACGGGCGATCAGGCCGCCTGTTTGCCGTCCGTCGTGACGGGCTTCGGCGCCGGACCGTTGCTGATCGGAATCTGGCGCGGTTTGGCGGCTTCCGGAATCTCGCGAACGAGATCGACGTGAAGCAGGCCGTTCTCGAGCGAGGCGTTCTTCACCTGCACGAAATCGGCAAGCTGGAAGCTGCGCTCGAATGCGCGCGAGGCGATGCCGCGATACAGCACTTCGTTCTGGCTGTTCTCGTTCGCGACCTTCTCGCCCTTGATCGTCAGCGTGTTCTCCTTCGCGACGATGGAGATGTCATTTTGCGAGAAGCCGGAGACGGCGACCGTAATCCGGAAGTCGTTCTCGCCGGTCCGTTCGATGTTGTAGGGCGGATAGCCGTTGCCGCCATCACCCGCGGCCTGATCGAGCAGCGAGAACAGCCGGTCGAAGCCGACGGTGGAACGATAGAAGGGGGTGAGATCGAAAGTACGCATGTTAGTCCTCCATTGAGCGACCGGCGCGTATGACACGAGAGGGATTCCGGCTGTCGGCCGGAAGGTTTGTCTCGCAAGCACAACGCGCGGCTCTTTTTCCAAAGAGCAGACAACCCGCCGGATTGGCCGGGTTTTCGTTCTGCGTGCAGCCTTAACTGGCCTGCACGAAACTGATATGGGTGAAGCAGAAAACGTGTTCAAGAGGGGCTGCGGCGAGTTTTCCGGCGCGTTCCGACCCGTTAACATTCGTGCCATCCCGTCTGGTTTTCCCTTCATGACGCTGCTTTCCATTCCTGCCAATCCGGTGCCGGACGATGTCGTTTCCGGCACCATCAAGGCCCGCGACGGCGTGGAGTTGCGTTTCGCGCGATGGGCGCCGCCCGCCGGGCGCAAGGGCACGGTCTGTGTCTTCACCGGGCGCGGCGAGTGCATCGAGAAATATTTCGAGACGGTGCGCGATCTGCGCGCGCGGGGCTTTGCGGTTGCGATGATCGACTGGCGGGGCCAAGGCCATTCGGCGCGGCAGTTGAGCGACTACCGCAAGGGCTATGTCCGCAGCTTCAGGGATTATGAGGCCGACGTCGCCGCTTTCGTGCAGCAGGTGGTGATGCCGGACTGCCCGCCGCCTTATTTCGCGCTGGCGCATTCGATGGGCGGCGCGGTGCTGTTGCGGGTGCTGCATGGCGGTTCGCGCTGGTTCGACCGTATCGTGATGACCGCGCCGATGATCGACCTGCCGGGCCGCACGACTGGCTGGCCGATCCGCACTTTGATCCGCACCATGCGGTTTGCCGGGATGGGCGGAAACTACATTCCGGGCGGCAGCAGCAAGCTGGTCGGCACCGGGCCGTTCGCGGAGAATCCGGTGACGAGCGATCCGGTGCGCTATGCGCGCAATGCTTCCATTCTGGAGGAAGACCCGACGCTCGGCATCGCCTCGCCGACGGTCGGGTGGACCGATGCCGCGTTCCGCACCATCCTCGGCTTCCGCGCGACGACCTATCCCTCGCGCATTCGCCAGCCGTTGCTGCTGATTGCGGCGAGCCATGACACCGTGGTGTCCACGGCGGCGATCGAGGAGTTCGCCTATCACCTGCGAACCGGATCGCATCTCGTGATCGCGGGGGCGAAACACGAGATCCTGCAGGAGCAGGATCGCTACCGCGCCCAGTTCTGGGCCGCGTTCGACGCCTTCGTTCCCGGCACGCCGCTGTTCTAGGATACGCCAGCCGATCTACAGCAGGTGCAACTGCACGATCTTGTTGATCGCCAGATAGGCGCCAAGGGTAATCATCGAATACAGGAACCAGCGCCGGAAGGTTTCGGGCGGCAATCGCCGCCGCAGCGTTTGGCCGAGATACATGCCGATCAGCGCCGTCGCGAGGCCGAGGGCTGACGGCAGGGCCACGTCGCGCGTGAGAAAGCCCGCGTGCGACAGGTTGAACAGCATCGCGGTGGTCGAGGTGGTGAAGAACACGCCGAGCGCCTGAATGAACTCGTCGCGTTC
The DNA here is from genome assembly GCF_058803465.1 of Afipia sp. GW821-FHT14H12. Classification (NCBI taxonomy): domain Bacteria; kingdom Pseudomonadati; phylum Pseudomonadota; class Alphaproteobacteria; order Hyphomicrobiales; family Nitrobacteraceae; genus Afipia; species Afipia sp. GW821-FHT14H12. The sequence goes on from NZ_JBXAOZ010000001.1 coordinate 1,386,447, forward strand.
CATGCCGAGCGCCTGCAGGTAGGGCATGGTCGGGATCGCCTGCACGCCGGTCGCGGCGGCGATCAGTCCCGAGACGTAGCCGCAGACCGCGCCGATCCACGTCTCTTTCCCCTTCGGCAGATAGAACTGGGCGCGCGCCAGGGCGACGATGGAATACACCACGAGCAGGATGCCGAGCAGGATGGTGCCGTAAGGCGCATAGGGGCCGGACAAGAAACCCATGCCCGACCAGACGCCGAGGCAGGTGCAGAGCAGGAGCGGCCACAGCCTCCTGACGATGTCCTTCAGATAGGGGCCGCTGAAGGTTTGCCAGATGTTGGTCAGGATCGCCGGAACGATGACGATGGCGATCGCGTGGGCCGGCGGCATGCTGGTCGCGAGCAGGCCGATGACGATGGTCGGCAACGCCATGCCGATCACGCCTTTCACGAATCCGGCAAGCATGAAGACGAAAGCGATGGCGAAGAGAATCGGGTCAAGCATGGCGCGCACATTGACCGGGACGGCGGCTCCGCACAATCTGGAGGTTACGGAGAAAGCCTTCGGATAGGCCGAAGGCTGGTGGAAAAGCTGGTGCCGGTGCGGCCGTTCGATCTCATCGACCTCAATCTGTTCGTCGCGGTGGCCGAGGCGGGCAATATCACCCGCGCCGCGAGCCGCGCAGGCCTCGCGCTCGCCTCCGCCAGCGCGCGGATCAGGCATCTGGAGGAGGCGCTTGGCGTCACCCTGCTGGAGCGGCAGCGGCTCGGCGTGAAGCTGACGCCGGCCGGAGAAAAGCTGCTCGATCATGCGCGGCTGGTGCTGCATCAGGTGGCCGAGATGCGCAGCGAGGCCGCGTCCTATACCGGCGGCGTCAGGGGCCATATCCACGTCCTCGCCAACACCTCGGCGGCCAGCGAGCATCTGCCGCGAACGCTTGCGCCGTTTCTGGCGAAGCATCCCGCGATCAGCATCGATGTCGAGGAGCGCAAGAGCGCGGATATCGCGTTGGCGCTGGCCTCGGGCATCGGCGATATCGGCGTCGCCGTCGAAAGCGCGATGGGCGAAGGACTCGATCATTTCCGCTTCTGCGGCGACCGGCTGGTGCTGATCTGCGCGCGCACCGACGAACTGGCGCGGCGGCGGCAGATCGGGTTTGCCGGGATCGCGGATCGCCCTTTTGTCGGCCTCTCGGAAGGCTCCGCGCTGCAGGATCATCTCGCCGCCCATGCGGCGCGGCTCGGACGGCGGCTCAACATGCGCGCGCGGATCAAGACGTTCGACGCGATCGGGCGGCTGGTGGAGGCGGGCGCGGGTGTTGCGATCATTCCCGAGATCGCCGCGCGGCGTTGCGCGCAGGCCATGAAGATCAAGGCGGTGCGGATCAGCGATCCGTGGGCAGACCGGCAGTTGGCGATTGCGACGCGCGCCGGCCACGCCCTGCCGAAGGCGGCGCGGCAGCTTCTGGATTATCTGAAAACGGTCGCGCAGGCGTGAAGCGTCAGCCCTGCAGCATCTTCAGCACGGTGTCGTGCAGCCGCTTGTCGCCGGAGGCGACGATACGCCCGCCGTGTTCGGCACCTTCACCTTCCCACGTGGTCATGATGCCGCCCGCGCCGTGCACGATCGGAATCAGCGCCGCGACATCGTGCGGCTTCAGCTCGGTCTCGATGACGATATCGAGATGACCGGCCGCGAGCATGCAATAGGAGTAGCAATCGCCGCCGTAGCGCGACAGCCGCACTTCCTGCTCGACATGTGAGAACTGCGCGCGGTCGGCGTCGTTCATCAGGCGGGGGCTCGTTGTGAACAACGTCGCCTCAGCCAGTGAGGCGCAGCGGCGGGTGGAGAGTTTTCGCTTGCCGGTGCGGCCTTGATAGAGTGCCGCGCCGTTGTCGCCGGAAAACCGCTCGCCGATATAGGGCTGATGCATCATGCCGTAAGCGGGCTGACCGCGATGGGTGAGCGCGATCAGCGTGCCCCAGATCGGCATACCGGAAATGAACGATTTGGTGCCGTCGATCGGATCCAGCACCCAGACATATTCGGCGTCGGGGCGCTCGGTGCCGAATTCCTCGCCGATGATGCCGTGCTGGGGAAAGCTCTCCTTGATCATCCGCCGCATCACCGCTTCGGCGCCGCGGTCCGCCTCGGTGACGGGGTCGAGGTCGCGTCCGGCATTCTTGTTGTCGATGCCGAGAGAGGTGCGGAAGAACGGCAGGATGGTGTCGCCGGAGGCCGAAGCCAAGCGTTCGATGAAGGCAGTAAAATCGATGACCGTCACGGAGAACCTTTTTGTTGTTTGCTGCTTTGGCCTGTGCGGCGCGTCGCTGCCTTGCCTGGAAGACCTGGTTCAGCGTCCTGGAATTCGACGCGCTGAAAAAGAGTGTAGCCCGGAGCAAACGCCGGACAGCAAAAGAATACGCAACGCGCACAATTTCTGAGCAAAGATTCTATTCAAGCGCCGCAACATGAATGGCCGTCATAAGACTGACTTCATAATTCATAACTTGGTCTAAGATTTTGCTGTCTTGCCATGCGGTTAACATTATAACTGATTGAAATCACAGAGTCGTTATTGCGAACCGTCGTGCAGTTTTGCCGTTTCGGCATGTTCTGAACGCATGGCTAATTGAACGATTGGACTTGAATTTGGGTGCGGTGCAATGCATATTGATGCAACGCGATAGCGCGATGCGCTGTTGCTGCCCTCCTTGGGCGTTTCCTCCCTAGACTTAGGCCACTCGCTTGCGAGTGGCCTTTTTTCTTGCCCGCATGTTTTTTATCGGGCCCGCTGCCAGCCACGCAGAATTATGCGCTTCGAGCCGCGCCGAGCGTCGGGATGGATCGGCTTTATTCCGCCGCTGCCTCGAACGGGCCGGATGCATCGAAACGCAATGCCGTCAGTTCTTCCGCCAATGCGGAGAAATCGGCCGCCACTTTCCGGAATTGCGGGCCACGCTCGCGCCGCCGCTCGTCCATGTAGATCGCGCGGTTGAGCTCGATCTGGATCGCATGCAGGCCGCTTGCGGGATTGCCGTAATGCTCGGTGATGAAGCCGCCGGCATAGGGCTTGTTGCGCCCGACGCTGTAGCCGAGGTTGGTGAAGATGTCCTCGACCGTATCGGCGAGCGCCGCCGCGCATGAGGTGCCGTAGCGGTCGCCGAGCACGACGTCGGGGCGGCGCTTGTCCTCGCGCGACACGCCGACGGACGGCATCGAGTGGCAATCCGCGACGATGGCGTAGCCGAACAATTGCTGTGCCTTGGTCGCGAGCCGCCGCAATGCGCGGTGATAGGGCTTGTAGAGCAGGTCGATCCGCGCCAGCGCCTCGTTCACCGACAGCCGCTCGCGATAGATTTCCTGCCCGTCGCCGATGACGCGGGGAATGGTCCCGAGCCCGCCCGCGACCCGCATCGAGCGGGTGTTGGCGAAGCTCGGCAGCCGGTCGTCGAACATCCGGGGATCGAGTTCATAGGGTTCGCGGTTGACGTCGACATAGCAGCGCGGAAAGTGCACCCGCATCACCGGAAAGCCCTCGTCGGCGAGGTGGCCGACGATCTCGTCCATGAAGGAATCCTCCGACCGGCGCAGCATGTCGTGGTCGATGCGCGTCGCGGCGAGGAATTCTGCCGGGTAGACCGAGCCCGAATGGGGTGAGTTGAAGATGATCGGGGCGCGCCACGTTTCCGGTTCGTGAATCTCGAACGGAGGAGAAATTGCGTCGTCAAACTCGTCGATCATTGGGCTCCTTCGGGTAGCCACGCCTCGGCACGGTGGCCGGGTGTGACACCCTTTTCTACAGCATCCCGATTGTCCATAAAGGCTTCCATTCGGGCAAGAGCGAGGGCACCTTCACCCGAAATTTACCCTCTGTCGGTCAGATGGGGGAACCAACCGAAATTCCCAACCCGGATTCCCGACTGCCATGAATATCCAGCATAAAATTCTCCTGGCCGAAGACGATAACGACATGCGCCGCTTTCTGGTGAAAGCGCTGGAGAATGCCGGTTTTCAGGTCTCGTCCTACGACAACGGACTGTCAGCCTATCAGAGGTTGCGGGAAGAACCCTTTGAAATGCTTCTAACCGATATCGTGATGCCGGAAATGGACGGCATCGAGCTCGCCCGCCGGGCCTCGGAACTCGATCCCGACATCAAAATCATGTTCATCACCGGCTTCGCTGCGGTGGCGCTGAATTCCGATTCGGAAGCCCCCAAGAACGCCAAGGTGCTGGCCAAGCCTGTGCATCTGCGCGAATTGGTGAGCGAAGTGAACAAGATGCTGGCCGCCTGAGATTCAGGCCCGGATCAGCACCACCCCGAGCACCAAGAGGGCGCAACCGGCCAGCCGCGGCAGGTCGATGCTGTGCTGGGGCACGCCGAGAATGCCGTAATGGTCGAGCGCGATCGACATCAGCATCTGGCCGGTGACGAACAGCGCCAGCAGCGTGGCCGCGCCGAGCCGCGGCAAAAGCAGGATCGCGGCCACCACATAGACCGCGCCGAACAGGCCGCCGAACCATGACAGCCACGAGGTTTTGGCGATATCGGCGCCCGTCAGCCAGGACGAGCCGCTGATGAAAACGTACACCGCCATCGCGATCGCGCCGCCGACATAGCTGATGAAAGCCGCCCACGAGGCGGAATGGAGGGCCGCGCGCAGGTCGGCATTGACGGCGGCCTGGAAAACGATCGACGCCCCGGCGACGATGGCGAATGCCGCCAGAGTGAGAAATTCCAGAATCCCCATGCTGATACCCCACGAATCCCGCTTGATGGCCAATAGTGGCCTTCCGTGGCGGTCAGGGACTAGGCGACTTTCGGACATCGCGGCTTGCGCCGCTGGGACCAAATCGATATAGGGTCGGCTTCCCGAACAGATGGACCGGGTTGGACCGGGCGCGTAGCTCAGCGGGAGAGCACTTCCTTGACATGGAAGGGGTCACAGGTTCGATCCCTGTCGCGCCCACCATCTTTCCCTGCTAAGCGCCGGGACTTTTCGCAACATCCCGATTGCCTCCAGGTCGTCGGGTCATTCGGCCCTCGTCGTGGCCGAGCCATAAGTCCCGCCGTTTCCCCGAAACCGGCGTTTTCCTCGACCTGCGAACGTGCGTTGCCATGAGGTGGCGGATCGTGTGTTGCGTAAACCGATCCATGTCACAGGTGAGCGCGAGCCGTTGAACGCTCCTTTTTATGGTGGCGATTGTCTGTTGGTCTTAGACCATCCGCGATCCTGTCGTTGACGAGGATCAAGCCGCAATTGCAGGCGTTGATCGTTCTCAATTTTTGATGATGGTCCGGCGTGCCCTGTCGGGAATGCAGCCGTGCAGTCATTGATTCAAATTCATGTTCGCGCGGCGATCGGGGCTTTCGGTAAAATTATATCGTACGAATGATTGTTTTAGTTTGCTTGAGTTTGTCGCTCCACAAAGAGGAGCGAGGCTTTACGGCAGATTGTCCATTACGGAATTCAAGCCGTGATGGAGGTTATCATGCTTACCCGCCGTACAATGCTCGCTTGCGCCGCCGTTTCAGCACTGTTGGTCACAGCTCCGGCATTGGCGGACGAACTGTCATCCCTGCCACACGTCAAGGTCAATCTGGTCGCGCCGCCTTTCATTCATCCGCATGAACAGGCCACCAAGGCTCCTCCCAGCGTCATCCAGTTCAGGATGGAGGTTCAGGAGAAGGAGCTGGTCATCGACAATGACGGCACCAAAATTCATGCCATGACCTTCAATGGCTCGGTGCCGGGCCCGATGATGGTGGTGCATCAGGGCGACTATGTCGAGTTGACGCTGATCAATCCCAGCACCAACACCTTGGCGCACAATATCGACTTCCATTCGTCCACTGGCGCGCTCGGCGGCGGTGCGTTGACGTTGATCAACCCCGGCGAACAGGTGGTGTTGCGATGGAAAGCAACTCGTGCCGGCGTGTTCGTCTATCACTGCGCGCCGGGCGGCTCGATGATTCCCTGGCATGTCGTCTCCGGCATGAACGGTGCCGTCATGGTGCTGCCGCGCGATGGACTGAAGGACGAGACCGGGAAGCCGCTGCACTACGACAAGGCGTACTACATCGGTGAGCAGGACTTCTACGTGCCGCGCGATGACAAGGGTAAGTACAAGACCTATGCATCGGCGGGGGATTCCTATCCCGACACGGTCGAAGTGATGCGGAAGCTCATTCCCACCCATGAAGTGTTCAACGGCCGGGTCGATTCGCTCACCGGCAAGAACGCCCTTCAGGCCAAAGTCGGGGAGAGGGTGCTGATCATCCATTCCCAGGCAAACCGGGACACGCGGCCTCATCTGATCGGCGGGCACGGCGACTATGTGTGGGAGACGGGCAAGTTCGCCAATCCGCCTGAGAAGGATCTCGAGACGTGGTTCATTCGTGGAGGCTCTGCGGGAGCTGCGCTCTACACGTTCCGCCAGCCGGGCATCTACGCATATGTGAATCACAACCTGATCGAGGCTGTGGAGCTTGGCGCGACCGCGCAATTCAAGGTCGATGGCAAGTGGGATGACGATCTGATGAAGCAGGTTCAGCCGCCGTCTCCGATCAAGCCGGCCGACAAGCTTGGTGCCTTGCAAAGGCCTCAAGGGAACATCTGATAGCGCAATGAAGGCAGGCAGTTTCCCGCTTCGGGAAACTGCCGATGGGGCCGATATCATGCTGACGCTGTTTTCGACGAAAGCCCTTCTCAAAATCACACTGGTCTCGTTTTTGCCGTTGGCTGCGGCCGGAGCGCCTTTCGCTTTTCATCGCGCTCCGGGTCAGGCGGTGACCGCGATTGAAACCGTCACGCTCGCGCCTGCGGAATTCTCCTATCGCGTCGCAGGCGATTTCAGCCGCGACCGGATGCCGGTGAACGCGCCGCTGGTTCGATCGCGACTTCCGGATTCACTGGTCGTCATGAAAGCAGAAGTCAGCGAAGCGGACTTCGGCCGTTGTGTGCAGGATGGAGCTTGCCGGGTGATCGCACAGGCGGGTTCGCTGCGATCCGACGTTCCGGTGACCGGCGTAAGCTGGGAGGATGCCATCGCCTATGCGCAATGGCTGTCCGGGAAGACCGGCGAAGTGTGGCGCTTGCCGACAGACGAAGAATGGGTCTTTGCCGCGGGATCGCGCGCCAAAGACGATGCGATCGAAACCGATACGACGGATTTCAGCCAGCGCTGGCTTGCCAAATACGAGCAGGAAGCCGCGCGCGAGCGCAATGGTGACCGCAGGCCGCGTACGACCGGAAGTTTTGGCATCAACGAGCATGGCTTGCTGGATGTTGCCGGAAATGTCTGGGAATGGACCGATACCTGCTTCATCCGGCACGATCTGGATTCCCAGAATCGCCCTGTCGGTGAGGCCACGACAAACTGCGGCGTGCGCGTGGTCCAGGGTGCGCATCGCAGCTATGTCAGCTCGTTCATTCGCGATGCGCGAGGCGGCGGTTGCAGCACTGGTACGCCGCCCGATAATCTGGGATTTCGCCTCGTTCGCGATGACCGGTCATGGTTGAAGCGTATGGTGGGGCGCGCATTCGAGCAATTGAAGCCAGCGGCCTGACACGGGAGCTGATGACCCCCGCGCTATCGTATCAAATACAAAAAGGAATGCCGCGGTTACGTTGCGCGTTGTGGGTCATGTCGTAATCTGGCGGTAGATCGCTGGCAGAGCTGCGGGAAGTCGCGCGATGTCCCGGACGATCGAATAGGCACCGCGCCCGAAGATATGCGGAAAGTAATCCCGGGCGTTCTCGTCGATGGTGACGCCGAACACCCGCAAGCCGGCTTTTCGCGCTTCGCGAATCGCCATTCGGGTATCCTCGATTCCGTAGCGGCCTTCGTAATGATCGATGTCGTTCGGCTTTCCATCGGTCAGCAGCAACAGTAGCTTGTGCCGTTGTGGCCGCTGCGCCAGTTCTGTGGTGACATGACGAACGGCGGCTCCGATGCGGGTATATTGCCCCGGCGTCAGCGCTTCGATTCTGCGAATGATCCGCCGGTCGAGAGGCTCGTCAAACTCCTTGATCGTTGAGACTGTCACGCTCGTGCGGCGTCGCGAGGTGAACGTATAGATGGCGTGTTCGTCGCCGCATGCCGTGAGACCATGTGTCAGCGCCAGCAACGCGCCTTTCTCGACATCGAGAACCCGGCGATCCTGCATCCATGCGTCGGTCGAAAGCGAAACGTCCATCAGAACGGCGAGTGAGAGATCGCGCGCTGCCGGCCGCGCATCGATGAATACGCGATCGGTCCCGGCTTCGCCCGCGCGACGGTCGGCGATCGTCCTGACAAGCATGGACAGATCGAGATCGTCGCCGTCGGGCTGGGCGTGGATGGTTTGGCGGCGCGGCCGCAGGGCCTCGAACTGGCGGCGCACGTAACGGATATTCCGCTGTGTAAGGGGATCTGCCGACCAGTCTTCGCCTTCTTCCGGGGCAGGCCCGGCGATTACCCGGCAATAATCGGGGCGGTAGGCTTGCCGCTTCCAGTCCCACTCCGGATAAACCCGTTCCGCAATCAGAGGCGTCGTCTCGGCCTCGCGCGGCGCCAGATCGAGATCGATTTTCAGGCGCGTTGCAGGGTTCTTCTTGTTGGAGCCGATCGTCAGCTCCGGCGTGTCCTCGGCGGCCTGGCGGGCGGAGTCCTCGTCGTCGTCCTCGACCTCGCGGTTGACGTTGATCATTTCGGCAAGGCTGAAAATGGTCTCGAAGCGATGCAGCATCAGCGGATCGCCCCTGTCGCTGCGGTCGGTCGATTTCCTGATGCCGGTGCGTCGCTTTGCATCGGGGGTAATGGCATCGCCGCCGGAATCGTCGGCCTCGGTATCGGGCGTGCCGGCGCCATCGGCGGCGATCTCACCCCACATCGGCACCGGCAACCAAGTCCGGTAACCGCGCGGCGCGACAAAGGCATTGAATTCGGTGTTCGTGGCGATGGCCTGCAGGATTCCGTCATGCTCCAGTGTGGCCGCGTTCAGCAGGCTGATGATAGCCGCCTCGATCTCGGCCTCCATCTTGGGCAATCCGCGCCTGGGCCTCACCTGCAGCGTTGCGGCTCGCAATCGTGCGTAGATTGGTGCGAGGCCCGGCCATGCAGCGAGCGCCGCGCGCGTTGTCCGTAACGCCGCTTGCAGACGATAAAGGTCGCTCCGCAACGGGTCGCTGTGATGACGCGGCTCCGTGGCATGGGCGAACCATGCGGCCAGCCATTCATAGAGCGCCTCGTTATCGCGTCTGTCGGGAAACAGATCGATCCGTGCAGGCAGGCGCAGCGTACTGGTATCGAGTGTCGGGCGCTCCAGCGCCTCTGTCCCGAGACCCACGGCCTGCTTGAGGCTCAGCCTGTGCCGGGAATGAGTTGCGGCGCCTGCCACGATGCGAATGGCGCCATCGCCTCCGAAGGCCCGGAACAACAACCCGATGCGTGTGCGCATGCTGTCGAGCGTCACAGCCGCGTCGGGATAGCCGCGATAGCTGCGGGACGAGCCGATCAGACGATGCCAGTATCGCCCGATCGTCTCTTCCGGCTCGAAGAGTGACATTGGAAGACTATCCCAGTGCGATCTGCGCGACGCGCTTCAATCCATCCACGATTTCCGGATCGTCGGATAGCGGCTCGATCAGGGCGACGCGCAGCGCGGTGTCGTAATCCACGCGGTCGCGGATCAGCACGGCGCAGTAAACCACCAGCCGCGTCGAAGCGCCTTCCTCGATGTCCTGTCCTTTCAGGCCGCGAAGCGCCTGGGCGACCTTGACCAGAGGAATGCAGCGGTCCTGCGGCAGGCCGCTTTCATGAGAAACGATCGCGGCCTCGACTTCCAGGGTGGGAAAGCCGAACTCCATGGACAGAAAACGCTGCCGCGTGCTTGGTTTCAATGTTTTCAGCACATTCTGGTAGCCGGGATTATAGGAGGCCACGAGCATGAACTCAGGTGGAGCCTGCAGCAATTCGCCGGTGCGCTCGAGCGGCAATGTGCGCCGGTCGTCTGTGACGGGATGCAGAACGACCGTGACGTCCTTGCGCGCTTCGACGACCTCATCGAGATAACAGATCGCACCTTCGCGCACGGCGCGCGTGAGAGGGCCGTCCGCCCAGACGGTATCGCCACCTTTCAGGAGATAGCGGCCGGTCAGGTCGGCGGCGGTCAGGTCGTCATGACACGACACAGTATAAAGAGGCCGGCCGAGCCGCGCCGCCATATGGGCGACGAAGCGGGTTTTCCCGCAGCCTGTCGGTCCTTTGAGCAGGACCGGCAGGTGATTGCGGTAAGCGTGTTCGAAAATCTCGCATTCCGAGCCGGTCGGTGCATAGAACGGCAAGTCAGGTTCTTTTTCCGCAGTGTTGACGCTCTTCAGCATGGAAGTATTCCTTGTGGCATTGAAGCCGTTACTTGGCCGCCTGCAGCGGCATGCTGATGTGAGCTGGCTGCTCCTCCTTCACCGGTCCGAAGATTGAGTAAAGGAACAGCAGGCACGAGATCAGGACGAACACTCCGGAGCCGAGGCGCATCCAGTAGAACAGCACAAGTTGGTCCTGCACCTCCATGTAGCTCATGCCCAGCACGCGCTGCAGGTGCACTTGCACGACACCGGCGAAGGTCAGGGTGAAAGTCATGAACGCCATGGCAGACGTCATGATCCAGAAGCTCCACATATTGAGCACTTGGTTGTAGGGCTTCCGGTTGCGCAAATAAGGCATGGCGTAGGAGATCATCGCCAGATTGAGCATCACATAGGCACCGAAGAAGGCGAGGTGGCCGTGGGCTGCAGTGACCTGGGTGCCGTGGCTGTAATAGTTGATGAAGGACAGCGTGTGCATGAAGCCCCACACGCCGGCTCCGAAGAATGCGCCGACGGTGCAACCGAGCGACCACAGCATCGCTGCCTTGTTGGGATGGTCGCGGCGGCCCTTCCAGACCATATTGAAGGCGAAGATCACCATGGCGAAGAACGGCGCGACCTCGAAGGTCGAGAAGATGCTGCCGATCCATTGCCAGTAGCCCGGCGCGCCGATCCAGTAATAATGATGCCCGGTGCCCAGCAGGCCGGAAAACAGCGCCAGACCGACGATGGCGTAGAGCCACTTCTCGATCACTTCGCGATCGACGCCGGTCATCTTGATCATCAAGAAGGCGAGCACGGATGCCATCACGAGCTCCCACACGCCCTCGACCCAGAGGTGGACGACGTACCACCAGTAGACCTTGTCGAGCGCGATGTTGCCCGGATTGTAGAAGGCGAACAGCCAGAACACCGCGATGCCCCACATGCCGAGCAGCAGCACGTTGCCAATCGCGGTCTTGCGGCCCTTCAGGATCGTCATTGAGACGTTGTAGAGATAGATCAGCGCCACCACGACGATCGCGCCCTTGATCCAGAGCGGCTGCTCAAGGAATTCGCGCCCTTCATGGACGCCCAGAAGATAGCCGGCAACTGCTGCCAGCGCACCGAACATCAGGAGTCCAAGCTGTACATAGGCAAGGAACGGGCTCTCGATGTCGCGTTCGGCCTCCTCGGGAATGAGGTAATAGCCGCAGCCGAAAAATCCCATCAGCAACCACACGATCAGCGCATTGGTGTGGATCATGCGCAGGACGTTGAAGGGGATGATGTTGGCGAGGAAATTCGGGAAGACATAGACGGTGCCCGCCAGTGTACCGAATATGATCTGCACGCCGAACAGAATCATGGCGCAGGTGAAGTAGGCCAGAGCGACCCGTTGAGTTGGATATTTCATTGTCTTTGGCTCCTCAGCCCGAGGTCTTCGGCGGCCAGCCTTGCGTTTTGACGCGGCTGGTAAATTCCAGGAAATCGATCAGATCGTTCACTTCCTGATCGGTCAGGTGAAAATCCGGCATCTGCCGGCGTCCTTCGATGCCGCTCGGCTGCGAGTGCATCCAGGCCGTCAGCGCTTCCCGTGCGCCGGTGGGATCCTCGCGGCCGCCATAACGCACCCAGACGTTTCCGAGTTCAGGGGCGAAATAAGCGCCTTCGCCAAGCAGGGTGTGGCAGTTGATGCACGCATTCTTCTCCCACACGTGCTTGCCGCGCCGAACGCTATCCGTCAGCGTTGCCTCGTCTGTGCTGGATGTGCGGATGTAGTAGTGCGTCTGTGCTGTCAGGCCGATGAAGACGATAAAAAAGAAGATCGAGCCCCCATAGAAAATATTTCTGGCGGCCGCTTTGGTAAATCTCTCACTCATTGAACAGCCGTTCCTTTGTGTAAGCAGAGACCCGCATGTCGTTCTGCGGCGTCAGTGTTCATTTGCCGGAGCGGTTGTCCGACGCGGCCGGAATATAGGTAAAAATTTGCTTCGCTCTTTGCGCCAGAACAAGGAAGGCGAGGGAAGTCGAGCCTCATGTCATTTGCGCGCAACCCGATCCGGGTTTTCGCGATGCGATTGTTTTGACATGGTGGAGACAGGCTTGATCCAGCGCTCGAATGACAACGTGGAGGTGGCGGTGGCGCCCGCTGACTGGGGGCCGTTGTCTGCGCTGCCTGGCAATCCAATGATGTGGATTCTGATCCTCGGAGAGATCGCCGTATTCGGGGTGTTTCTTGTTGGCTTTTCCGTCGCGCGTGTGCTGGATCCGCAATTATTCGACAACTCGCGATTCTACCTCAGTGCGTTGCTTGCCGGAATCAATACGCTTGTACTGGTGACCAGCGGTTTTCTCGTCGCTGCCGCTGTTTTTCAACGGCGGCACAACGGGCAGGGCAGGTTATTCCTTGCTGCGGGGATGGTGCTTGGAACAATCTTCCTCGCGATCAAGGGTGTGGAGTACACGCAGCTTTTCAACGAAGGAATTGGCATCGAAACCAATACATTCTTCAGACTGTACTTTATGATCACCGGCTTTCACGCGTTGCATATCGTTCTCGGCCTTCTGATCCTTGGAATCGTCTTCTTCGCCAACAGCGTGGAGAATATGGAAACAGGGGCGGCCTTCTGGCACATGCTCGATATGATCTGGGTGCTGATTTACCCGATCGTCTACCTGTTGCATTGACAGTGGCGGTGCTGACAAAAATCTGGATTGTGCTGGTCGCGTTGACGATCGCGACGATGAGCGTGGGCGCATCGCAAGGCCGCCTGCTGCCCTTCATTATTCAAGCCGCATTGATTCTGGCGGTCGCGGGCTTCAAAGCCTCGGCGATCCTGAATTATTTTCTGGATCTGCGTTCGAGTTCACGCGGATGGCGTCTGTTGTTCTCGATTTATCTGGTCATGCTCGGCGGATCGGTTCTCGCCATCCATGCCATTGGCTGCACCCTTGGGCATGGGGGGTGCATACTCCTGAGCTATGAGGCCATACGATGAATGAAGCACAGCTCGGATTGGTCATTTCCACTCCGGCGATTCTTGCCTTTATCGTCTTCATGTATCGCAAGGGCGCGATGAATCTTCCGGGAGCTTTTGCAGCTGCTTTTATGTCGGTTGCCATCGCGACAATGCTTTTCCTTTCACAGTAGAAATGGAAGGAGGGGTGCATTGGCTAGCTTGGCTCGTCGGAAATAGTTTCCAGCATGTTCGGTTTGCACACGACCACCTGCCGTCGCCCGCAATCGACGATACCAAGGTCCTCCCATCTGCTGAGGATCCTGCTGACTGTATGAAGTGTCGTGCCGGCCATCTCGGCGAGATCCTGGCGAGATAGAGGGAACGCTATTTCAATCCCGCGTGCGGTACGGCGGCCTGCCTGGTTTGCCAGCCTCAGGACGGTATGGCCGATGCGACGTTCGACTTTCTCGGTCGAAAGCTCAAGAAGCCGAAGCTGGATTTCACGGTAGCGTGCCGACAGCACGGCAAGCGCGTTCATGGTGACAGCCGGGTGCTGCTCCATGATTTTCCAGATCGTTTCGCTGCTCCAGCCGACTAAATGAGAATCGTCAACGGCTGTGACCGTGCTGGGGTGGACAACGCCACGGGCGAGAGTGGCGTGACCGGCCATTTCCCCCGGAGCGAGATAGCGGATGATGATCTGCTGACCGTCCGGAGTCGTTTGGGTGGCGCGAAGGCGACCTGCAATGACGCTGAACAGGGATGATGCACTGTCGCCCTGCTGGAATAGCACCTCGCCGCTGGCGAGCTTGGTGCGAAACCCTGCCGATTGAATCTCGATCAATGTCGCCGGAGTTACATCACGGAACAACTCGGTCCGACCGAGAATATTGAGGTCGGAATGATGCGCCATGTGACGGGCTTCGTCGGTTTCAGGTCTGATGATGAATGATCACCGCCGCAATGTACTTCACTCCGATGTTCGATTGATTGCGCTAACGCAATAACATGGCCTCGTAATTGAGGGTGCGCGCAAGTTGGGCCGATATTTGAGTGAAGCTCTTTGCGCCAGAACAAAGACCGGCTGTTTGCAACAGGTCAGGTTTTAGAATGCGGGCCCGGCATGGCTGTGTCCGCAAGGAAGATCGCCTCAACCGGCCTCAGGGCTACGGCAGCGGGTACGAGATATGCTCAATATCGATAAGACGAACCTGCTTCGCCATCATACCCCCGAGAGAATCCCCGACCGAATTGCATTTGGCCTGGCGCGGCTGGTTGCGTGGATGGCCGGGAATACTTTCTTCAATAGCCGCTACGGCGATCAGGTCATTGTTCTGGAGACGGTGACAGCCGTGCCGCCGATGGTGGTGGCAACCTTGCTCCATCTCAAGTGCTTGCGGCGGATGCTCGACGACGGCGGATGGGTTCGGACATTCATGGATGAGGCGGAAAGCCAGCGCACGCATCTCATGGCGTTTGTGGCGCTGGCGAAGCCAAATGCGTGGGAACGCTTCCTGATCGTTCTCGTGCAAGGTATTTTCTATAATGCCTATTTTTTTCTGTACCTCATCTCGGCCGGGACGGCCCATCGTCTGGCCGCGTATTTTGCCGAGCAGGCGGTTCAGGGGTATTCAAAGTATCTGTCGCAAATCGAATCCGGCGAGCGCGCGATGCAGCCGGCTCCGGCATTGGCGATTGCCTATTGGGCATTGGCGCCCGATGCGCAGGTTCGCGATATGATCGCGTCGATGCTGGAAGATGAGGCAATTCACCGCGATCTCCATCACGCTTTTGCCGATGCGCTCATGCAGGGACAGACATTCCCCGATCGCATCAGCAGCATTTCCTGATTCGTCGCGCAGCTTGCTCTAGAACAAAAACGCTCATCGGAAATCGCGCTAGCAGCGAAGCCGAAGTCACGGTTGTGACGACAACGGAGTCGAATCATGAAAAAGTATTGTGCGTTGACGCTTGGAGTCGTGAGTGCTGTTTTGCTCTCAATTTCTGCCCAGGCGGCAGAGTTTGAGGTCAAGATGTTGAACAAGGGATCGGATGGGCAGGTCATGATGTTTGAGCCCGCCTTTCTCCGCGTTCAGCCGGGAGATACGGTCCGCTTCATCCCTACGGACAAGGGGCATGATGCGGAAACGATTCCCGGCATGCTTCCGGATGGAGCGCAACCTTTTAAGGGCAAGCTTTCAGAGGAGCTGAAAGTCACTTTCCAGACGCCGGGTCTCTATGGCTATCGTTGTCTTCCGCATTTCGGGATGGGAATGGTGGGTCTGATCGCGGTCGGAAACGCTGCGCCGAATCTCGATACGGTCCGGCAGGTGAAGATTCCGCCAGCCCCGGCCAAGCGGATGGCGGCGCTTCTGGATCAGTCTCAGCGGGCGGAAGGCCCATCATCGACAAAGAGCGCGGCGGTTCGCTGAGCGTATTTACGGAAGGTCGATCATCGGCGGTTGCCGGAATCGTCGATAATCAGGAGCGGAATGGGCGGGCGTCAGGCGTCCGCCCATTATATTATGGGCGGCATTAATCTGATTCCACGTCAGCCGCCGGCTCGGAAGAATCCGTGCGCGGGTTATCACAACATTTTGGTGTCCGATGAAAATATCCCAGGCATTCAGATTTGAAGCCGCGCACCGGCTTCCCAATGTTTCGCCGGCCCATCGCTGCCATCGGATGCACGGTCATTCCTACCGGATAGAGGTGGTTCTGAACGGATCCACCGATCCGCATAGAGGATTCGTGGTCGACTTTTTCGATGTGGAAGAAGCGTTTGAACCGCTTCTCAAGAGGCTCGATCATAATTGTCTGAATGATGTCCCTGGATTGGAAAATCCCACGGCCGAAAACATCGCCATCTGGATATGGGAGAAGGCAAAACAACGACTGCCGCAACTTTCCAGCGTCAGAGTCTACGAGA
Source organism: Afipia sp. GW821-FHT14H12 (assembly GCF_058803465.1). Taxonomy (NCBI): domain Bacteria; kingdom Pseudomonadati; phylum Pseudomonadota; class Alphaproteobacteria; order Hyphomicrobiales; family Nitrobacteraceae; genus Afipia; species Afipia sp. GW821-FHT14H12. The sequence continues at coordinate 1,402,648 of NZ_JBXAOZ010000001.1, forward strand.
CGCCCGATTGCTGGGCGGAATACGATGGGCTCGATCCAATCGTATGAGCAAGATTTCCGGCTCTTGGCACAACGTAAACGCGTTGACCCGGCTCAATTGCAAATTGAGATAAGTGTTGGCGGTGATCAGAGGTGGCTTTGGTACTGGCATTTGGAGAAACAAAAGCCAGATGCTCCGGGTGCAATTCATTGTTCGGTTCAGCAAAATTCCCTGTTTTGTGAGAGCAGGGAATTCCGCGGCATCTGTTTCAGGCTGGCGTCTCTGACAGCGGGCGGTCGCCGAAGGCGATGATCGACTTGCGCAATATGCGGCCTTCCAGATCCGTGCTCAGGCGCGCGCGGCGATTGCTGTAAAAGAAGCTGAGGCGGAATTCTCCGGCGTGTTCTTCGAATCCACGCTCGCAGACGCTTGTGATGTCTCCGTGGCGCATCAGGACCTGCACGCGTGAGGCAGAAAGACCCAGCAGTTCGCCGATAAGCGCTGCGTCCACCATGAATGTATCGTCGCGGATGTCGACTGCGCCCTGGTGGGTTGCCGCCAGGCCGTTCTCCTTGAGACCCTTGGCCATTGCATTTCTCCTTGCCAAAACACCATAAAAGATATACTTAAAGTACATCTTTTAGGCAGGAGATCAACCGTGACCATTCATATGGAAATGCAGACGGGGTCCCGTTCCGCGCATAGCCCGGCTCTTTGTCAGACGCTCCCATCGCCGCCGTCAATGGATCGCAGCCTTGCGGCGCCCGCCCGTCTTTCAACGGCGGAGCTTGCGTTCCGTATTTTTGCTGTCTTTCGCGGGCATCCGCACATCAGCAACGTGCTGACGCACATTTCGCGCGCCAACTGGGCCCAGGTGGAGCGCGAGCTCAACATCATTCTGAACCCAACTACGACGGGCGGACTTTCGTCACTGGCACGCAACATCGTCGATTTGATGTGCGCGGAGCGCGGCGTGACCGGGAAGATCCTCAAGCCATACTTCCATGCCGCTTTGCAGCGGTTGCTTGGGCCTGACGAGGCGGAACGGCTGATCCGCCACGTCGAAGCGCTGTTTCTCGAGCTCGAATGGAAGGCCGATCATCCTGCGTTGGCTATCGCTTCCAAGGAGGCCGGACATGACCGAACCGCGCATTGACGAGCGGGTGATCAACGTTCTCGACATCGAGCCGCAACACCGTCATGCAATCCTGTTCCGCCTGTTTGAACATCTGACGCCGGATCAGTCGTTGCAGATCGTCGTTGACCACGATCCCAGACGGCTGCGCATGCAGCTGGAGGCATCTCATGGTTCACGATGCGGGTGGTCTTATCTGGAACAAGGCCCCGATCGCTGGCGCGTTCGCCTGCGTCAGCTTGCGCACGAAGGTGCCCGCGAGGATGGGAGGCCGGAATGTTAAGCAACTCGCATCGGTACGTGCTGCCTGATAGCGAAGCGGAATGGAGCTCTCTGGAGGCGCTGATCGGCGGGGACTTCGCCAGGTGCCACCCCGGCGAGACGCTGGAAGATATCAGGCGCCGGGCCGCCTTTTCGAAGGAGGACAGGGGCCTGCTTCGGGACTGGGTGGCGGTCGCAGCCGCGCATAAAATATGGCGTTCCGTTTGATTTAGCTCATGCCACGCCTGCCCCGGGCCGCTATCATTAGCCATTCAGGCCCGCTGAGCACGGGAAGGCTACCATGGGGTACAAATCGATTGGCGTCAGCATGGCGGTCGGCAGCTCGAATAGAGCTTGTCTGACAGTCGCGGCCGAACTCGCTGAGCGTTTCAATGCGCGTGTGATCGGAATGGCGGCAACAATACTGCCTGCGCCACTCTATTATACCGACGGCTCGTATGGAGCCGAACTGTTGGAGCGCGAGGGAGCGGGCCTTCGCAAAAGCCTGGCCAATGCGGAGGCGGAATTCCGCCACGCATTGGATGGACGCATCAAGACCATCGAATGGCGCGACAGCCTGACCATCGCCAAGGATTTCATTCCGGCACAAGCCCGTAGCGTCGATATCGTTGTCACCGCCGCACAGGAGGATGGAGACAGCGATCCTTACGCCATGGCCAGCCCATCCGATCTGGTGATGGAGGCTGGGCGCCCGGTTCTGGTCGTGCCGGCTTCGGCGACATGGCTGGATGTGCGCCGGATTCTCGTTGCGTGGAAAGACACCAGGGAATCGCGGCGCGCGGTTGCCGATGCGCTGCCGCTTCTGCAAAAGGCGGAAGAAGTCACCGTCGCCGAAGTCTGCGATGCGCTTAGCGAACCAGCGGCGAGCGAGCGGGCCAATGACGTGGCGGCCTGGCTGCTCCGACATGGCGTAGCTGCTTCCGCGATCACGAAGGAAGATACGAATACGCCGGAGAACCTGGAGACTATCGCATCCGATATGGGCGCGGGCGTGATCGTTGCTGGCGCCTACGGTCACTCACGGTTGCGGCAGTGGGTTCTTGGCGGGGTGACGCAGCATTTCATCACCCGCCCGTCGCGATGTGTACTTTTGTCGCGCTGAGACGCCTAACGACAGAAGCAGGTGCGGCGATCGTTTCCGCGTCATGACATCCCCGATCTCGATTTTGTGAAGCAAGAATTCTCGACCGCAAAAGTATCGGCGGCCTTTGCCATTTGCAAAGATACCCGCGCGATCGGGACATTACAGATTGCGGCGGCAGAAATTGCCCTTAAAACATATATTGACAATGTATCTTTTGGGGACGATGCTCCAGTCCATCTGAAGACGGCAGGCCGCAGACATCAATAGACGCAGTGGTCTTCGGGAGACGATGTTCCGCGCGTTCGCGGACGCGGTGCGGCGCAAGCGCCAACCGATTGAGATCAATCCCATGGTAGGAGCCTGAATATGACCGATGCCACCAAGAATTCGAACGTCAACAAGGTTGATGTGCGCACCCTGATCCCGGCGCAGCGTCACGCGAAAATCTTCGAACTCGTCAACAAGCTGACGCCCGGCGGAAGCTTCATCCTGGTCAACGATCACGATCCGAAGCCGCTCTACTATCAGCTCGAAGCTGAATATCCGAAGCAGTTCTCCTGGACCTATGTCGAGCGCGGACCGGAGGTCTGGCAGGTGGAAATCGGCAAGCTCGCAAAGGCTGCCTGAGTCTTTCCCCAAGGCTCGCGCCGGAATTCCATGCACCGGTGCGGGCCTTGAAAGGAGGTCTGCATGGTCGGCGTTTCACTGTCGAGATGGTCGATGTCCTATTTTGCCGCGGCGCTCGTTGCGTTGCTCGCGGCGGAAATCATGATGGCCACGGGATTCGGTTTTCCGGCCGTGGCGATCGCATCGCCCGATACGCTGATCCTCGTTCATGTCGTCGCCATCGGCTGGCTCAGCCTCTTGATGTGCGGTGCGCTTCTCCAGTTTCTGCCGGTTCTTGTGGCGCAACCGCTCCATAGCAATGCGCTCGCGGTACCGGCGCTTGTTTCGCTGGTTGCGGGTCTTGCGGCATTGATTCTCGCGTTTCTGCAATTCGGCGGGCGCATCAACATTGGCGTTCCGTTCTTCACGACAGCTGCCATCCTGTTGAGCCTCGGTTTCGCGCTGGTGTTGTACAATCTCGTACGGACGATGATTGCGTCGAAGACCGTGCCGTTGCCGGCGTGGTTCGTCGCGGCGGGTCTTGCGAGCGTCGTGGCAACGGTGGCGCTGGGGGTGATCTTCTCTCTCGTATTGGGCGGCGTGATCCAATCCAGGCCGCTCCTTGCGTTGGTGGGAGCAGGGCTTCCCATTCATGCGATCGCGGGCCTCGGCGGCTGGCTCACCTTCACGGCGGTCGGCGTGAGCTATCGGCTGCTTGCGATGTTCATGCTGGCGCCGGAGCTTGATGGCGCGAGACCGAAAGGCGCGCTCTCACTGGGCACGGCGGCGCTCGCGATCGTGATCATCGGGGGAGTCGTCACGGTTCTTTTTGAAGGCAATCTGTCGCTGACATTTCTTGCCGCGCTGGCCGTGGCACTTCCGGCATTCGCATTTTATGGCCTCGATGCCGTTCATCTCTATCGCGCACGCAAGCGCCGCAATATCGAGCTGAACAGTCGCACGGCCGGGATCGCTCTCGGTTATCTTGCGGCTTCGGTCGCGCTCATTGTGGTTCTTCTGGCATTGGGGCGCTTGAGCGATCACGTCGGCGCCGTGGTCTTTCTGGTCGCGTTCGGCTGGCTGACGGGGCTTGGCCTCTCCCAGCTCTACAAGATCGTGGCATTTCTCACCTGGCTTGAATGTTATGGGCCGGTGCTCGGCAAGATCCAGACGCCGCGCGTGCAGGACCTTGTGGTGGAGGCGCGCGCGATCAAGTGGTTCGTTCTCTATTTTGCCGCGGTTGGGGTCGGCGCTGTTGCGCTTCTTGCGGATGCACCGACTGCCTTCCGGTTCGCCGCCGTTGTCATGGCCGTTGGGACCACAGGCATTACCGCGCAACTGATACGTACACGCCGTCTGGCGGATGTGAAGGCGGAGGCGCGCCTGCCGCAGGGCGTCCAGCTCCCCCACCTTCTGCTGTCGTGCCACACCTGATCAAAAGAGGAGATTATGCGATGACAACATCGTTCGTTGAACTGGATGTCCGGCCAATACTTCGGAATGGCGGCGAACCCTTTGGAGAAATCATGGGGGCGATAACCAAGCTCCAGCCGGGGCAGGGGCTGAAATTGCTCGCGACCTTCAAGCCCACGCCGCTTTTCAGCGTGCTCGGTTCCAAGGGATTCAGTCATGAAGCGCGCGAGATCGGCGGGGGGGATTGGGAGGTTCTTTTCCGTCCGGCGGAGGGAGCGGCAAAATCGGAGCCGCCGGTGGCTGCGCCCGCACAGGACACGGCGGAATGGCCCGATCCCGCTCGACATCTCGACAACCGCGATCTCGATCCGCCGGAACCGATGGTACGCATACTGGCAGCCACGGAAGAGTTGAAGAAGGGCGAGGTGCTGTCCGCCTTGTTGTGCCGCGAGCCGATTTTCCTGCTTCCTGAGCTTGCGAAGCGTGGCCATGCCTGGCGTGGCGGCTTCGAGAGTGACGGCAAGACGTACAAGATCCTGGTGCGGATCGGCGCGGCCGATATGGCCGCCGCATGAACGAACGGTTTTCGTAGCCGCTGGTTCACCGCGGCCGCGAGGTCTCACGCAGGAGGTGTGTGATGTTCATACAGACGGAAGAGACGCAGGATTCCGAACGGCTCAGATTTCTCCCGGGCCGTGAGGTGCTGCCCGAGGGCACGCTCAATCTCAAGACGAAAGAGCAGGCCGCTTCCTCACCGCTCGCCGAGCAGCTTTTCACAATCCCCGGTGTCGCCGGCGTGTTGCTCAACAAGGATTCGATCGTCGTGACGCGGTCGGGCTCGGACTGGCAGCATCTCAAGCCTGTGATTCTCGGAACCATCATGGAGCACTTCATGTCCGGCGCGCCGGTGGTGCGGACGCCGCCTGACGCTTCCGCCCACGCCAGCGTATCAGGCGAGGAGGGCGATGCGACCGCCACCGGACAGATTCGCGAAGCGTTGCGGCGGGTGATCGATCCGGAGCTTGGCTACAACATTGTCGATCTCGGCCTCGTTTACGATGTCACGGTCGAGGATGGCGGTGTCACCATCGTGACGATGACGACGACCACGCCGGGATGCCCGGCGACGAATTATCTGAAGACAGGCGCGGGCGAGGCGGCGAGTTCGGTCGACGGGGTGGAGTTTGTCGATGTCAGACTGACCTATGAGCCGCGCTGGACGCCGGACATGATGACGCCCGAAGCGAAAGCGCATCTGGGGATCGGGAGTCAATGGTGAGCGAGCCCGCCGCGCCAGCGCGCCGTCCGGGCGAAGATGAGGCGACTGCGGGAGACGCGCGCTTGCCTGAGATTCTGCTGACAAGCCTGACGGCTCTCGCCGCAGCCGGAGAAGTCGAGCAGGCCTGCCGTCTCGCCGGGCAAGCCTGCGTGATGCTGCGCATCAGCGATCCTGCAGCGTCACGCCGCTTCGACGTCCTTCTTCACCGCCTGACACGCAAACTCAGTTGGTGAGGGCATTGTGCTGCGTCGTTAGTGCTTCAGCCCGCGCGCCAGCGTGCGCAACATGCCGACGAACGTGATCGTCCATGCCACCAGCGCGACATACAAGAAGACGCGCGGCAGTCCGGCCAGAAAGCCGAACTCCATGGCGCGATCCATTTGCCAGGTGCAAGCCGCATACATGCCGAGCGGAAACACCGCGCCCCAGTACAACGGATCGTATTCGAACGGAAATCTCTTATAGACGTAACGCCAGATGCCGAGCAGCAGCAGCATCGGTATCCACCATGTTCCGGTCGCCCAATAGAACACCGTGAAGCCTTTCAGGAAGGGTAGCAGCGACGCCAGATAGGGTGCATGCGGCGCGTTCTGGATGAGCAGGGAGCCGGCCAGTGTCGAGATCGCCATCGCGCCCATGTTGATCCAGTAGGGTGGAGCGAGGTCTCCGGGCGAGAATTGAAAGAACGCATAGCGATAGAAGATCAGCGACATCATCCAGATGTACAGCATGCCGCCCCATAGCCACATCGACAGGGCCATCAGGTTGAGCTCGAGCCGGTAGGGCTGCCCGATGCGCGAAGCGAGCAATGCGCTGGATACGGAAAGAGCCTGTGTCGCGACGACTGCGAGCAGCCAGCCGCCGTTGATGCCCTTGTCGAGCGTCGGCTTGCTGCGCTTCACGGTGAAGGCCGTGAAGATGGTGTAGGTCAAACCGATCCAGAGCAGGATGGCGAACATCCATAGTCCCACGCCGGCCGCGACATTTTCGTGCAATACCATGAACTGGCTGGCCAGAATGCCGGTGCCGGCCACCGTGGTGAAATAACCTGGCCCGCGAAGATGGGCGATCATGTCGCCGAAGAATCGCTGCGGGTAACGCCAGGCCCGCAAGCCGTAGAGCAGGCACAGGACGGCGTACTGCACGATGTTCAGATAGAACAGCGCAATCGCAATGTCCGGATGCTCCATCATGAAGGCGGCCAGCGAGACGATGCCTGTGGCCATGACCAGCCCGAAATAGGCAGGCGACAGATCTTCAAGATTGAAGGCGAGGCCCCCTCTGCGAGGGTTGACGGTCATCGATGATCTCCTGGCGTTCGGCGGCGCTTCCGCGCCCGCCGTCGCCTCATACTCTTGCGGACTATCTCTATACGGCAGCCGCATCAATGCAAACTTGCGCCGGAGCAAAGAAACGCCGGCCATCGCCCGATAGGATTAAGAGACCGGATGATCGAGCGACGATTTTATCGTGCCGTGAGCCGGAGATATTGGACGGACCGATGAATAAGCCTGCTATTCCCCTGAATCTACCGGGTCGTGGCCGCGTTTATGGTTCGATCACGGAGACGATCGGCAATACGCCGCTGGTGCGGCTGGATAAATTCGCCAAGGAAAGAGACGTCGTCGCCAATCTTATCGCCAAGCTGGAGTTCTTCAATCCTATCGGCTCGGTGAAGGATCGTATCGGGGTCGCGATGATCGAGGCGCTGGAAGCGGCCGGCCGCATCGCGCCGGGGAAAACCACGCTAATCGAGTCGACATCGGGCAATACCGGCATTGCGCTGGCCTTTGCGGCGGCGGCGAAGGGCTACAGGCTGATCCTGACCATGCCTGAGACCATGTCGGTAGAGCGCAGGAAGATGCTGGTGTTCATGGGCGCGCAATTGGTGCTGACCGATGGCGCCAAGGGCATCAAGGGCGCGATCGCGAGGGCCGAGGAGCTCGCCGCCACGCTGCCCGATGCGGTGATCGTGCGGCAGTTCGAAAATCCGGCCAATCCGGAAATCCACCGCATCACCACGGCCGAGGAGATCTGGAACGATACCAACGGCACGGTCGATATTTTCGTGGCGGGCGTCGGCACGGGTGGCACCATCACCGGCGTCGGGCAGGTGCTGAAGAGCCGCAAGCCATCGGTTCAGGTCGTCGCGGTGGAGCCGGAGACTTCGGCGGTGCTGTCGGGCGGCGAACCCGGCCCGCACAAGATTCAAGGTTTGGGCGCAGGCTTCAAGCCGGCAGTCCTCGACACCACGATTTATGACGTGGTGGTCAAGGTCTCGGATGAGAATGCGATCGCCAATGCGCGGCTTGTCGCGCGGCTGGAAGGCGTGCCGGTCGGCATCTCGTCCGGTGCGGCCTTGCAGGCGGCGGCTGAGATTGGCTCGCGGCGGGAGAACGCGGGCAAGAACCTCGTCGTGCTGCTTCCGTCCTTCGCCGAGCGTTATCTGTCGACGTTGCTGTTCGACGGGCTGGAGCCATGGAAGATCGCCAATACAACGAAGCGGAGGCGGTAACCCGCGTATCCAGTTCGGGACAGGGATGATGTTGAGAGAGCCGCCTTCTCCGAAAGGAGAGTCTTCCGTCACCGTGATCGGCGCCGGTGTTGCGGGGAGCTGGCAGGCGCTGCTGTTTGCATGTGCGGGCTATGACGTCACGCTGCTTGATCGTGACGACATCAAGATGACCTATGCGACCAGCCACTGGGCAGGGGGCATGCTGGCACCATGGTGCGAAGGCGAAGTCTCCGAGCCGCTGATTACGCATCTCGGGACGCGCTCGCTCGAACTGTGGCGCCAGCATCTTCCTGGCACGTCGTTTAACGGCTCCCTTGTCGTGGCTCAGCCGCGTGACCGCCCGGACTTCGAACGCTTCGCGCGGGTGACGACGGGTCATGATCGCCTCGACGCGGAGGGGATCGGACAGCTTGAACCGGCGCTGCATGGACGGTTTCACGCGGGCCTGTTTTTCGCGGGAGAAGGGCATGTCGAGCCGCGCGCCGTGTTGCCGCAACTGCATGCCCGGTTCGTCGCCGCAGGCGGCATCATCCGGTTTGAATCGGACTGCGATCTGGACAAGCTCGCGCTTGAAACCGACGGCATTGTGATCGACTGCCGCGGTCTTGCCGCCAGAGATAAGTTTTCAGATCTGCGTGGCGTCAAGGGCGAGATGGTCGTCGTCGAGATGCAGGATTTCAAACTGTCGCGCCCGGTCCGTCTGCTTCATCCGCGCTGGCCGATTTATGTCATTCCGCGCGAGGACAATTGTTTCATGATCGGCGCGACCAGCATTGAAAGCGAGGACACCGCCGTCAGCGTGCGCTCGGCCCTTGAATTGCTGACCGCGGCCTATGTCATTCATCCGGCCTTCAGGGATGCATATATCCTTGAAGTCGGCGCGGGACTTCGGCCTGCGTTTCCGGATCATCTGCCGCGCATCGTGGTGAGCAGGAAAAAGATATCGGTCAATGGGCTCTATCGCCACGGCTTCCTGCTCGCGCCTTCCTTGGCCGAGATGACGCTTGCTTATGTCCAGCGCGGATTCATCCATAACGAAGTGATGCGGTCGTCCTTCGAGCTGATGTCCTGATCGGACTATCGTTGGCCCGCATCCCGGACGCGGTCTTCACCTTCCCATTCATGGACAGGAAGATGAAGATCGAGGTCGAGAAGATCGATCGCCCGGCGCGCGATCTGGTCGATCACTTCGGCCATTGACGCGGGCTTGTGGTAGAAAGCGGGTACCGGCGGCGCAATGATCGCTCCAATTTCCGTGGCAGCGGTCATCGCCCGCAGATGGCCGAGATGCAGCGGTGTTTCCCGCACCATCAGCACGAGCCTGCGCCGCTCCTTGAGCTGAACATCGGCCGCGCGCACCAGAAGATTGTTCGCGGCACTGGTCGCAATCGCGGACAGGGTGCGGATCGAGCAGGGGGCGACGATCATGCCCGCTGTTCGGAAAGAACCGCTGGCGATGCTCGCACCGATGTCTTCATCCGCATGATGGCGCGTGGCCATTGCAGCGAGCGCCGATAGTGCATTGCGACCCACTTCGTGCAGCAGCGTTCGTTCGGCATGATGCGTGACGACCAGATGGATGTCGCATTGGCCGGTTTCCGCCAGCAATTCGACGACGCGCACGCCGAGCGCCGCACCCGAGGCGCCGCTGATGCCGACCACGATTCGCAAGCGGCTGCTCATTGTTGTTTCTCCGTGGATTCGAGGTCTGATGGAAGGCCGAGCCGTTGCCAAAGCTCGCTCACGCGCGCGACCACGGCTTCGTCCATGTCAAGGACCCGGCCCCATTCGCGATCCGTTTCGGGCGGCAGCTTCGTGGTCGCGTCAATGCCGACCTTGCCGCCGAGGCCGGGCTTCGGGGACGCGAAGTCGAGATAATCGATCGGCGTATCGGTCAGCGTGACGAGATCGCGCGATGGATCGGAGCGCGTGGCGATCGCCCACATCACATCGGACCAGTTGCGGACATCAATGTCCGGATCGACGAGGATCAGGAATTTCGTGTAGGTGAGCTGCGGCAGCATCGACCACAGTGCGAGCATCACCCGCCGCGCCTGTCCCGGATAGCGCTTTGAGATCGACGCGACGGCGATCCGGTACGAACATGCTTCGGGAGGCAGCCACAGATCGACGATTTCCGGAATCCGTTTCCTGACCAACGGCACAAGAAGTTCGTTAAAAACTTCGCCGATGCGGGACGGCTCATCCGGCGGGCGTCCGGTGAAAGTCGAAAAATAGGTTGGCTTCCAGCGCATGGTGATGGCGGACACGCGCATCACGGGGAAATTCTCGACGGCATTATAATAGCCGGTGTGGTCGCCGAACGGCCCTTCGGGCGCCGTTTCGTCGGGAGAGACGGTGCCTTCGATGACGATCTCGGCTTCCGCGGGCACCATCAGCGGAACGCTGATGCAGCGCGCGAGCGGCAGGCGCGCTCCGCGCAGAAGACCGGCGAAGCGAAATTCCGAAAGCGTTTCCGGCAAGGGGAGCGCCGCCGTGAGCATCATCGCCGGATCGGCGCCGATCGCGATCGCGACCGGCATGTCGAGGCCGCGCGCCTTCCACAGATGATGATGGCGCGCGCCGCCGCGATGGGCGAGCCAGCGCAGGATCAGGCGATCGCGGTCCAGCACCTGCATGCGATAGACGCCGACATTGACGTTGGCGTCCGTCTCGTCGTCCGGCGGCCGGGTGACGACCATCGGCCATGTGACGAGCGGAGCGGGTTCGCCTGGCCAGCAAACCTGCACCGGCAACCGCGTGAGATCGATTGAATCGTCTCGCCATACGATGTCGTGCACGGACGGCGCTTCGACATGCTTGGGGCGCATCGCCATGATCCCGCGCGCGAGCGGCAGTTTCGCCATCGCGTCCGCGAGACTGTGCGGCGGCTCCGGTTCGCTTAGCTCCGCGAGCGCCTGGCCGAGGTCCGGTAAATGCTCGGGGTCGACGCCAAGTCCCCAGGCAACGCGCTCGCGCGTGCCGAACAGGTTGACGAGGACAGGCATCTCGGAGGCTGCGCCGTCGGCTTTAATGGGTGATTCAAACAGCAGCGCGGGACCGTTGCGCTGAAGCACGCGCCTGTGAATCTCGGTGATCTCGTGGACGACCGAGACCGGTTCGCGGATGCGGACAAGTTGGCCTTGGGTCTCGAGATAGGAGAGAAAGCTGCGCAGGCTTTTGAAAAGTGGCTGGTCGCGACGCAACAGAGGCGTGGTCTCCGGAAAGGATTTCCTGCGTCTTTCCTGAAGCAGAAGGCCTCAACATTCGTTGTCCTAGAGCAAGGAATTCCCCTGGTGCGGATGATATGAACGCCACAGAGGAGACTCTGATGCCGGCGTCCGGCCCGTTCATTTCGAGAGTGCCGCCGGTGTTGGCGTTTGTCGGGCAATACCTGCCGCTGCTGCCGTTGCAGCCTGTGCTTGGCGCATGCCTGCATGGAATCCAGAAGCGGCACCCGCAAATCTTCGATCGCCTCGGCACTCACGCCACCAAACGATTTGGACTGGACCCGACAGACTTGCCCTTTGTCTTCGTGCTCGAGCCCGCGCGGGTAAATTCAAAGGTCGTCGCAGTCAGGTCGATGCCGCAGCAGATCGACGTCAGGGTGACGGGGACCATCGCGGCGCTGATTGGCCTCGTGGATGGCTCCTGTGATGGCGACGCGCTGTTCTTTTCCCGGGATATTAAGGTTGAGGGCGACATGGAGGCTGCGGTCGCGTTGCGCAATGCGATCGATGAAGCCGGGATCGACATCGTCGCGGAATCTATCGCCTGGCTGGGGCCGTTGTCGCCCATTGCCGCGCAGTTTCTGCGTGGTGTCATCGGCAGTCCGCCCGGTCAGCAACAAAGCGGGCTGGCAGCAGAGGGGCGGCCATGGAATTGATCTGCCCTGCCGGTACGCCTGCCGCGCTCAGGGCTGCCGTCGATGCGGGCGCGGATGCAGTGTATTGCGGATTTCGCGATGAAACCAACGCGCGTAATTTCCCCGGCCTGAATTTCAGCCCCGAGGAATTGAAGGCCGGAATTTCTTACGCCCACAACCATGGCGTCAGGGTTCTTGTCGCCATCAACACATTCGCGCGGGCGGGATCGCTCGACGTGTGGGAACGCGCGGTAGACGCTGCCACTGACGCCGGGGCGGACGCTCTGATCGTCGCGGATGTCGGAGTTCTCGACTATGCGGTCCGGCATCATCCGCATCAGCGCCTGCATCTGTCGGTCCAGGCGGCGGCGTCCAATCCGGATGCGATTGATTACTACGTGAAGGCATTTGGCGTGCGCCGGGTTGTTCTGCCGCGCGTGCTGAGTGTGCCCGAGATCGCGGCGATCACGCGGGAGGTCAATTGCGAGACGGAAGTCTTCGTCTTCGGCGGTCTTTGTGTGATGGAGGAGGGGCGCTGCTCGCTCTCCTCTTATGCCACGGGAGAATCTCCGAACATGAATGGCGTCTGCTCGCCCGCGAGCCATGTTCATTATCGAGAGCAGGATGGAGAGCTGATCTCGCGCCTTGGCGCGTTCACGGTCAACAAGTTCGCTGCGGGAGAGCCTGCGGGATACCCGACGCTTTGCAAGGGCCGTTTTCAGACCGAGCACGGCGCCGGCTATCTTTTCGAGGACCCGGTCAGTCTCGATGCGACATCCATGTTGCCGGACTTGCGAAAGGCAGGCGTGACGGCGCTCAAGATCGAAGGCCGGCAACGTGGCCGCGCCTATATCGAGCGCGTGGTCCGTAGCTTCCGCCAGATTCTCGCGGGACTGGAAAGCGATTTTGCAAGCCCGCCCGGTGATCTTGTCGCCCTCACCGAAGGCCAGTCAACAACGGCAGGAGCCTATCGCAAGAGCTGGCGATGATGTCATCCCCGTCCGCCATTGACGGCGCATTTCATAAGAGGTTGCGTTGATGCAGTTGACCCTTGGGCCTGTGCTCTACAACTGGGCTCCCGATCAGTGGCGGGACTTCTATTTCCGCGTGGCCGAGGAGGCTCCTGTGGATGTGGTCGTCATCGGCGAAATCGTCTGCTCGAAACGCTCGCCGTTTTTCGCCGAGCATATGCCTGCGGTGATCGAACGGCTCGCGGCCTGCGGCAAGCAGGTGGTTCTTGGGTCCTTGATTCTCGTGTCACTGAAGCGGGAGCGTCAGCAGATGGCGGAACTGGCCGAGAACACCGATTTCATGGTGGAGGCGAACGACCTCACTTGTCTTGGATCGCTCGCGGATCGTCCGCACGCGATCGGACCGTTCGTCAACATCTACAACGAGGCGACGGCATCCTATTTTGCGCGCCGGGGCGCGCAGCGGATTTGCCTGCCGCCGGAACTGCCGATGGAATCGATCCGGGCCATCGCGGCGGATCTGCCTGAGGTGACGACGGAGGTCTTCGCGTTCGGCCGCGTGCCGCTTGCGATTTCCGCGCGCTGTTATCATGCCCGCCTTCACAAGCTGTCGAAGGACAATTGCCGTTTCGTCTGCGAGAAGGACCCCGATGCATTGGCAGTCGCCACGCTCGACGGTGAGCCGTTCCTCGCCATGAACGGCGTGCAGACTATGTCCCATGCCTGCGCGAATTTGCTCGGAGAGGTGGACGATCTTGCGATGGCCGGTGTCGGCGCGCTTCGCCTGTCGCCGCAGCAATGCGACATGGTTGCGGTGGCTCGGGTCTTCCGGGATGTGATCGACGGTGGCCGGTCCCATGAAGACGGCATGCATGAATTGTCGTGCATCTATCCCGATGTGCCATTCGCGAATGGCTTCGTGCACGGGCAGGCGGGGGCGGTGTTCGTTGTCAATGAGGCAGGCGCGGAGTCGCGTATTCGCGAGCCGCAGATGCGGGACGCCGTACAGTGAAGCGCAACGACGTGGCGCGATGTGGTGAGGAGGCGGTGATGGTTGAGAAGGGCCGTACCTGTGAAGCGCTGGATTTGATCGGGCGATTGCAGACCGTGCTGACGCGCATGGATCTCGACTGCAGTTGCCGCGAGATTCTCAGCGATGCTCTCGAGCGATTCTCCAATCTTGAGGAGCAGCGCCTGTCGAGGCGGTCGCTGCTTCGCGCGCGCGATCACAAAGACCGGATCGACGCCATTCTCATGCTGCTCTCCGAGCTCGATCAACTGACGGAAAACGAGAAAGACCGCACGGTTTTCACGGAAATGGCGCTTCTGTTCGACGAGATCGGCCGATCGGCGGAGGCCGGTGCCGCGGCCTTGCGCGACATCGAGCCGCCGACCCTGAATTGCCCTCGCAATGAGTTGCCGCGGGCGGTCAGCGTGCTCAAACGGTAGCTGCCGGCGTCACACCGCGCGGCTATAGACCGGACCGGGTGCGCCGAGATAGGCGTCGAATGCGGCGGCGACGCTGCGCACGAGGTGGCGTGTGTCATCCTCGACCGAAAGCACAGATCCCTCGATCCGGACGATGCCATCGGCGATCAGCATGTCCAGGCGGTCGGCCGATCGCAGCAAAGTCTCCGGCCTTGTGCCGTGTCTCGCGCAGACCTGCTGTAGATCGACGCGAAAATCGCACATGATCCGCTCGATGATGTCCGCGCGCAGGCGGTCGTCGGCGCTCAGTGCATAACCCTTCCGGGTCGGAAGGTTGCCGTTACCGATCTGCGTCCGATAGGTCAGGGGCGCGACTTCGTTCTGAACGTAGCCCTGTTCCAGCCGCCCGATCGCGCTTGCGCCGAAGCCGATCAAGATGTCGCTGTCGTCGGTGGTGTAACCCTGAAAATTGCGGTGCAGGTGTCCCGTCGCCTGTGCTGTTGTCAGACTGTCGGCGGGAAGAGCAAAATGATCGAGGCCGATCTGCCGATAGCCAGCATTGGTCAGGCAATGGGCGATCATGTTGGCCTGAAGGTGGCGCTGCTCTCCATCCGGAAGCGCGGCTTCGTCGATCTTGCGCTGGTGCTTCTTGAACGTCGGGATATGGGCGTAGCCGAAAACCGCGAAGCGGTCGGGGCGAAGCTGCATGCACTTCTGAACGGTATCGAAACATGATGCCACTGTTTGATGCGGCAGGCCGTAGATCAGGTCGAAATTGATGCTGTTGATACCCGCCGCCCGCAATCCTTCAGTCACGGCGGCGGTGTCTTCAAAACTCTGAATGCGGTTGACGGCCTGCTGAACGGCGGGATCGAAGCTCTGGACGCCGAGGCTTGCCCGCGTGATGCCGTTCGCGCCGAGTGCAAGCGACATCTCGCGGGTCAGCCTGCGCGGGTCGATCTCGATGGCGATTTCGGCGTCGGACAGAAAATTGAATTTTTGCCTCAGGACAGTCATGAGGCCCGAGAACTGGTCCGGCGTCATAATCGTCGGCGTTCCGCCGCCAAAATGCACCGCGCCGACCTTAAGCCGTTGCCCTATATGGTCCGTCACCCTCTCGATCTCTTGGCTCAATGCTGCGAGATATTCGGCGACGGGCTCATTGCGCCGGACGATGGTGGTGTTGCAGCCGCAATACCAGCACATGGATTGGCAGAACGGAATGTGCAGATAGAGCGACACTGTTTTGCCTTGCGGGATTCCTGCAAGCCATTGGCGGTAAGTGTGTTGCGTGATCGATTCGGAGAAGTAAGGCGCGGTCGGATAGCTGGTGTAGCGCGGCAGACGCTCTTCGCCGTACCGATGGTTAAGGTCGGATCGCATCTGGATGGGGGGAAGGGTCATGTGCGATCTCTCCGATGTCAGGATCGCGAAACAGCATTCAGCAAATCCGCCCCGCCCGCTTTGCGTTAACGCAATATCGGTGCTGGTGCGGTGTCTGGCGTGACGGGGCGCAGCTTCAGGACGCGGGGTCGTCGATCAACCGCTGGGGGCGTGCGAAGATGATGAGTTGATCCTTGTCGTCGATGACGATTTCGCGCCCGCGAATCCGCACGCCATGGTCTGTCAGATACGCAAGGTTGCGCGACAGGTTTTCACGCGTGGTGCCGATATGCGATGCCAGCGTGCCGCGGTCGAAGGGAATGACGACGTTTCCCTGATGGGTATCTTTCTGGGCCTCAGTCAGTATCCAGTTGGCCAGGCGTTCGACGCTTGACCTGGCCATGTATCCTTTGAGCTTCTTGACCGATCCGCGATACGCGCGCGCAAGCTCTTTCGCGATCACGCGGGCGAAGACGATGTCCTGATCGAAAATCTCGCGGATCCGCTTGGCCGGAATCAGCAGGACACGCGATTCGAGCAACGTTCTTGCCGAACTCAGGTAGGGCTGGTTGCTGATGATGGCCGCGGGAATGAAGGTGGAGACCGGATTAATCAGTGAGATGCCCCATTCTCCGCCACCCTGTTCGGTATAAATTTCGGCAAGGCCGTCGATCAGCACATGCAGAAAATCGGCCTGGGTGTTTTCATGAATCAGGACGACGCCTGCCGGGAATTTCTGCAGCAATGCGGCGTCCAGCAGCCGCTCCATATTTTCCGGACTCATTGCGGAAAACAGTGGAAGCTGTCGAAGCTCTTCGGTTTCATGAGGACGCAATGCCGGCGCTCCGCTTCATCGTGGCCGATAGATGAGGTGTGATGTTTATCAAATTCAAGTATCCCAAACATCACTTCATCATGAGGACTGGGTCAAGCTGAACTGCCTCTATTTATATAAGTCAGGGACGATCATTATGGCTTGATCCAACGCAAATCAATTCCATGGCCCGGGCAGCAATCTCCGATCGCAACTGATTTGGAGATGCTCCGTGAGTGGGCCCAATCAAGGTAACGCCGCGCGAGGGCGGGCGCTCTGGCTTTCGACGATCTCGTTCACGGTCTGCTTTGCAGTCTGGACGATCTTCTCCATCATCGGCATCAGCATCAAGCAGAAGCTCGGCCTCAATGAGACCGAGTTCGGCCTGCTGGTCGGCTTGCCGATCCTCAGTGGATCGCTGATCCGCCTCGTTCTCGGCGCGTGGACCGATCAGTATGGCGGGCGCCGCGTCAACACCATCGTGATGCTGGCGGCTGCGGTCGCGACTTATTTCCTCACCTGGGCGCACACCTATCCGCAATTCCTGGTCGCCGCGTTCTTCGTCGGCATCGCGGGCGGCTCCTTCGCGGTCGGCGTCGCCTATGTCTCGCGGTTCTATCCGGCAGGAAAGCAGGGCACTGCGCTCGGCATCTTCGGCGCGGGCAATGTCGGAGCTGCGGTCACCAAGCTGCTCGCTCCGTTCGTCATGGTCGCGTTCGGCTGGCAGGCGGTCGCCGAGGTCTGGGCGGCGGCTCTTGCGGTGATGGCGGTCATCTTCTGGGTCTTCTCGGAGGAAGATCCGGTGATGCGCGAGCGGCGCGCGCGCGGCGAGAAGCCGAAGAGCATGTGGCTCGAATTTGCTCCGCTCAAGAACATCCAGGTCTGGCGCTTCTCGCTCTATTACTTCTTTGTGTTCGGCGCGTTCGTGGCGCTCGCGCTGTGGCTGCCGCAATATCTCATCAACGTCTACGGGGTCGATCTCAAGGCTGCCGGCATGATCGCGGCGATGTTCTCCATCCCGGCGTCGATCTTCCGCGCCTATGGCGGGCACCTGGCCGATCGCTACGGCGCGCGGCGGGTGATGTACTGGTCTCTGCTGGTTGGTGTCGCCTGTACGTTCATCCTGTCCTATCCGCCGACGGATTATGTGGTGCGGACCGTGACCGGCTCGGTCGGCTTCCACCTTGAAATGGGCGTGGTGCCGTTCACGGTGACGGTGTTCGTGCTCGGCTTCTTCATGGCGCTGGGCAAGGCGGCGGTGTTCCGTCACATCCCGGTTTACTACCCCAATAATGTCGGCGTGGTCGGCGGCCTTGTCGGCATGATCGGCGGTCTCGGCGGTTTCGTGCTGCCGATTGCCTTCGGTGCGCTGAACGATCTGACCGGGCTATGGACCAGTTGCTTCATGCTGCTGTTCCTCATCGTCACCGTCTCGCTGCTCTGGATGCATCTCGCGGTACGGCAGATGGAGCGCGGTCTTGCCGGCGAGGCGCTGCGGAAGCTGCCGCAATTCCCCGAAATGGAGGAGATCCACAAGCCCGAGCACATCGGCGCGCTGGCAGGCGTCGTGCTCACCGACTGGCGGCCGGAGGATCGCGAGTTCTGGGAAACAAAAGGGCGCGCCATCGCGCGGCGCAATCTGTGGATTTCAATTCCGTCGTTGCTGCTGTCGTTCGCGATCTGGCAGGTCTGGTCGGTGGTGGTGGCGAAGCTGCCATCGGTCGGGTTCAAGTTCACCACGGCCGAGCTGTTCTGGCTGGCGGCGTTGCCGGGCATTTCCGGCGCGGTGCTGCGCATCTTCTACTCGTTCATGGTGCCGATCTTCGGCGGACGGCTGTGGACCACGCTCGCGACATGGTCGCTGATGATCCCGGCGGTCGGAATCGGCTATGCGGTACAGTCGCCTTCGACGCCTTACGTCGTGTTCCTGGCGCTGGCGCTATTGTGCGGCTTAGGTGGCGGCAACTTTGCCTCCTCGATGGCCAACATCTCCTTCTTCTTCCCGCGTGCGGAGAAGGGCAACGCGCTCGCGCTGAACGCCGGCCTCGGCAATCTTGGCGTCAGCGTGGTGCAGTTCGTGGTGCCGCTCGTCATCACCGCCGGCGTGCTCGGCTGGTTCGGCGGCAAGCCGGTGATGGTCGCGGACGGTCCGCATCAGGTGCCGCTGTGGCTGCAGAACGCCGGTTTCGTCTGGGTCCCGTTCATTGCCGCCAGCGCATTCGCCGCGTGGTTCGGCATGAACGACATCGCTTCGGCCAAGGCGTCGTTCGCCGATCAGGCGGTGATCTTCCAGCGCAAGCATAACTGGGTGATGTGCTGGCTCTACACCGGCACGTTCGGCTCGTTCATCGGTTACTCGGCGGGCTTCCCGCTGCTGGCGAAGATTCTGTTCCCGGACGTTCATGTGCTGCCGTTCGTTTTTCTGGGGCCGCTGGTCGGTGCGTTGTCACGCTCGGGCACCGGCTGGATCGCCGACAGGTGGGGTGGCGGCCGTGTCACACTGTGGGTGTTCATCCTGATGATGGCCGGCGTGCTCGGCATCCTTTACTTCACCGGCATCAGGGAGCAGCCCGGTGCGTTCTGGGGCTTCTTCGCGATGTTCCTCCTGATGTTCTTCGTCACCGGCGTCGGCAATGCGTCGACCTTCCAGATGATCCCGAACATCATGCGCAAGGAAATGGATCGCCTGATGCCGGAGGCCGACGCCACCGCTCGCGCGCGTCAGACGGAAAAGGAATCCGCCGCGATTACCGGATTTACCTCGGCAATCGCCGCGTTTGGCGCGTTCTTCATCCCGAAATCGTTCGGCACGTCGATCGACATGACCGGCGGCGTGGAAGCGGCGCTGTGGGGTTTCTTCATCTTCTACGTCACCTGCGTGGCGATCACCTGGGCTGTCTACACCCGCAAGGGCGGCCTGCTTCATGACATCGAGCGGCGTGGCGCAACGGTGGTTGCCCAGCCGGCCCAGTAAGGAGAGGCTGATGAGCCATTTTCTTGACAGGCTTTCGTTCTTCACGAAAACCAGAACCGAATTCGCCGGCGGTCACGGCATCACCACGACGGAAGACAGGTCGTGGGAGGACGGCTACCGCAAGCGCTGGCAGCACGACAAGATCGTGCGCTCCACGCACGGCGTGAACTGCACGGGCTCGTGTTCGTGGAAGGTTTACGTCAAGGGCGGCATCGTCACCTGGGAAACCCAGCAGACCGACTATCCGCGTACGCGGCCCGATCTGCCGAACCACGAGCCGCGCGGCTGTCCGCGCGGCGCGAGCTATAGCTGGTACCTGTATTCCGGCAATCGCGTGAAATATCCACTGGTGCGCTCACGGCTGCTCAAGCTGTGGCGCGCAGCGCGGGCGACGCTGACGCCGGTCGCGGCGTGGAAGTCGATCGTCGAGAATCCGGAAAAGCGCGCCGCTTACACCAAGCGGCGCGGCCTTGGTGGCTTCGTCCGCGCGAACTGGGATGAGGTCAACGAGATCATCGGCGCGGCGAATGCGTACACGGTGAAGGCTCACGGCCCTGACCGCGTGTTCGGCTTCTCGCCGATCCCGGCGATGTCGATGGTCAGCTACGCCTCGGGCGCGCGCTACCTGTCGCTGCTCGGCGGCGTCTGCATGTCGTTCTACGACTGGTACTGCGATTTGCCGCCGGCTTCGCCGCAGACCTGGGGCGAACAGACCGACGTGCCGGAAAGCGCCGACTGGTACAATGCCGGATTCCTGATCCTGTGGGGCTCCAACGTGCCGCAGACGCGCACGCCGGATGCCCATTTCTACACCGAGGCGCGCTACAAGGGCGCCAAGAGCGTGGTGATCTGCCCGGATTATTCCGAGGCGTCGAAATTCGCCGACATGTGGATGTCGCCGAAGCAGGGCACCGATGCGGCGGTGGCGATGGCGATGGGCCATGTCATCCTTCGCGAATTCCACATCGACAGGAAGACGGCGTATTTCGATGACTACATGCGCCGCTACAGCGACATGCCGATGCTGGTGCGGCTGGTGAAGCAGGGCGATCATTACATTCCGGATCGCTTCGTGCGCGCGTCGGATTTCGTCGACGGCCTCAATGAGGCCAACAATCCAGAGTGGAAGACCGTCGCCTATGACGAGGTCAGCGGCGGAATCGTCGCGCCGAACGGCTCGATCGGTTTCCGCTGGGGCGAGAAAGGTAACTGGAATCTCGAGGAGAAGGCGGCGGGCGGCGACACCAGGCTGCGCATGTCGCTGATGGATATTCAGGACGACGTCGCCAAGGTCGGATTCCCGTATTTCGGCAATCGCGAGCATGACCATTTCCGCGGCACCGATCATCCGGGCGTGCTCACGCGCAACATTCCGGTGAAGACGTTGCAGCTTGCCGATGGCGAAACGCTGGTGGGCTCGGTGTTCGATCTGTTCGTCGCCAATTACGGCATTGATCGTGGCCTCGGCGGCGAGAACATCGCCAAGGGTTACGACGAGATCGAGCCCTATACGCCGGCCTGGGCAGAGCAGATCAGCGGCGTGCCGCGCGATCAGATCATCACGGTGGCGCGCGAATTCGCCCGCAATGCCGAGAAGACCCACGGCCGCTCGATGGTGATCGTCGGCGCCGGTCTTAATCACTGGTACCACATGGACATGAACTATCGCGGCATCATCAACATGCTGGTGATGTGCGGATGCGTCGGCCAGTCCGGCGGAGGCTGGTCGCATTATGTCGGTCAGGAAAAGCTGCGGCCGCAGTCCGGCTGGGTGCCGCTCGCTTTCGGTCTCGATTGGAGCAGGCCGCCGCGGCAGATGAACTCGACCTCGGCGTTTTACGCGCACACCGACCAGTGGCGTTACGAGACGCTCGACGTCAAGGACGTGCTGTCGCCGACCGCGCCGATGGGGCCGTGGGATGGCGCGTTGATCGATTACAACGTCCGCGCCGAGCGCATGGGCTGGTTGCCGTCCGCGCCGCAGCTTCAGACCAATCCTCTGGACGTGGCGATGCAGGTAGAGGCATCGGGCATGGAAGCCAAGGACTATGTCGCCAAGGCGCTGAAGTCCGGCGAACTGAAGATGTCCTGCGAAGACCCGGACAATCCGAAGAACTGGCCGCGTAATCTGTTCGTCTGGCGCTCCAACCTGCTCGGTGCGTCGGGCAAGGGGCACGAATATTTCCTCAAGCATTTGCTCGGCACCAGCCACGGCGTGATCGGCAAGGATCTCGGCGATGTCGGCGGCCGCAAGCCGTCCGAGGTGGCTTGGCACGAGGAGGCGCCGGAAGGAAAGCTCGACCTTCTCGTCACGCTCGACTTCCGCATGTCCACCACCTGCATGTACTCGGACATCGTGCTGCCGACCGCGACCTGGTACGAGAAGAACGACCTCAACACCTCGGACATGCATCCTTTCATCCACCCGCTGACTGCCGCGATCGATCCGGTGTGGGAGTCGCGTTCCGACTGGGAAATCTACAAGGGCATCGCGAAGTCGTTCTCGCAGGTCGCGCCTGAGGTGCTTGGCGTCGAGAAGGATGTGGTGCTGACGCCGATCATGCACGACTCGCCCGGCGAGATCGCGCAGCCGTTTGACGTCAAGGATTGGAAGAAAGGCGAGATCGATCCGATCCCCGGCAAGACCATGCCGGCGGTCGCTGTGGTCGAGCGCGACTATCCGAATCTCTACAAGCAGTTCACTTCGCTTGGCCCGCTGATGAGCAAGCTCGGCAATGGCGGCAAAGGCATGAACTGGAACACCGAGCACGAGGTCGCTCTGCTCAAGCGTCTCAACGGGGTCGTGACCGAGGAGGGGCCGAGCAAGGGCCTCCCGAAGATCGACACCGATATCGACGCATGCGAGGTGCTGCTCTCGCTCGCGCCGGAGACCAATGGCGAGGTTGCGGTGAAGGCGTGGAGTTCGCTCGGCACATTCACCGGCCGCGACCACACCCATCTCGCGATCCCGAAGGAGGACGAGAAGATCCGCTTCCGCGACGTTGTCGCGCAGCCGCGCAAGATCATCTCCTCGCCGATCTGGTCGGGGCTTGAGTCGGAAAGCGTCTGCTACAACGCCTGCTACACCAACGTTCACGAACTGATCCCATGGCGCACGCTGACCGGCCGTCAGCAGCTCTATCAGGATCATCTCTGGATGCGGGCGTTCGGCGAAGGCTTCTGCGTCTATCGGCCGCCGATCGACACGAAGTCGGTGAAGCCCGTGATCGACCGCAAGCCGAACGGCAACAAGTCGATCGTGCTGAACTTCCTCACGCCGCACCAGAAGTGGGGCATCCACTCGACCTACACCGACAATCTTCTGATGCTTACGCTGTCGCGCGGCGGGCCGATTGTCTGGATCAGCGAGATCGATGCGAAGAGCGCGGGCCTTGTCGATAACGACTGGATCGAGGTGTTCAACACCAACGGCGCGCTGGTAGCGCGTGCGGTGGTGTCGCAGCGCGTCCGTCAGGGCATGTGCATGATGTATCACGCCCAGGAGAAGATCGTGAACATGCCGGGCTCCGAGCAGACCGGCCAGCGCGGTGGCATCCACAACTCAGTGACCCGCGTCGTGCTCAAGCCGACCCATATGATCGGCGGTTATGTGCAGCAGGCCTACGGTTTCAATTACTACGGCACCGTCGGCTCCAACCGCGATGAATTTGTGATCGTCCGCAAGATGACAAAGGTGGATTGGCTGGACGAGCCTGTCGCCGCATCGAGCGCAAGCCTGGAGGCTGCAGAATGAAAATCCGTTCCCAGATCGCCATGGTGCTCAATCTCGACAAGTGCATCGGGTGCCACACCTGCAGCGTGACCTGTAAGAATGTCTGGACCAGCCGCGAAGGCATGGAATACGCATGGTTCAATAACGTCGAAACCAAGCCCGGCATCGGCTATCCGAAGGACTGGGAGAACCAGAAGCGCTGGAAAGGCGGCTGGGTGCGCCGGCGCGACGGTTCGATCGCGCCGCGCATCGGCGGTAAATGGCGGGTGCTGGCGAATATTTTCGCCAACCCCGACCTGCCGGAAATCGACGATTACTACGAGCCCTTCACCTACGATTACGAGCATCTGCAGAACGCGCCGGACATGAAGGCGATGCCGACCGCGCGGCCGCGCTCACTCATATCCGGTGAGCGGCTGGAGAAGATCCAGTGGGGGCCGAACTGGGAGGAAATCCTCGGCGGCGAGTTCGCCAAGCGCTCGAAGGATTACAATTTCGACGGCGTGCAGAAGGACATCTACGGCCAGTTCGAAAACACCTTCATGATGTATCTGCCGCGGTTGTGCGAGCACTGTCTCAACCCGACCTGCGTCGCGTCGTGCCCATCCGGCGCGATCTACAAGCGCGAGGAGGATGGCATCGTCCTGATCGATCAGGACAAGTGCCGCGGCTGGCGCATGTGCGTCTCCGGCTGCCCCTACAAGAAGATCTATTACAACTGGTCGTCGGGCAAATCCGAGAAGTGCATCTTCTGCTATCCGCGCATCGAGGCGGGGCAGCCGACGGTGTGCTCGGAAACCTGTGTCGGCCGCATCCGCTATCTCGGCGTCGTGCTTTACGATGCCGACCGCATCGCAGAAGCCGCCAGCAAGCCGGACGAGCGCGACCTCTATCAGGCGCAGCTCGACGTCTTCCTCGATCCGAACGATCCATCCGTGATCGCCGAAGCCGAGCGTCAGGGCATTCCGCATGCGTGGCTGGAAGCCGCCAAGGCATCGCCGATCTGGAAGATGGCGATGGAATGGAAGGTCGCGTTCCCGCTGCATCCGGAATACCGCACGCTGCCGATGGTCTGGTACGTGCCGCCGCTGTCGCCGATCACCTCGGCGGCGTCGGCCGGCAAGATCGGCCTCGATGGTGAGATGCCCGATGTCCGCTCGCTGCGGATTCCCATGCGTTATCTCGCCAATCTCCTGACCGCGGGGAACGAGGAGCCGGTGGCGCTCGCGCTCGAGCGCATGCTGGCGATGCGCAGCTACATGCGTGCCAAGACGGTGGACGGCGTGATCGACGAGGCCATTGCCAATCGTGTCGGCCTCAAGGGCGCGCAGATCGACGAGATGTACAAGATCATGGCGCTGGCCAATTACGAGGACCGTTTCGTGATCCCGACCGCGCACCGCGAACTCGGCGCCGACGCCTACGACATGCGTGGCTCGTGCGGCTTCTCGTTCGGCAATGGCTGCGGTGGCGGCGAAACCGAGGTCAATCTGTTCGGCTCGCCCCGCAAGACCAAGAACCCGATGGAGGTGGTGTGATGAAGACGTTCAAGGTGTTGTCCGCGCTTCTGACCTATCCTTCGGAAGACCTCGTTGCAGCCGCGCCGCTGTTCGGCGCGGTGCTGGATGATGAGGCGCTGGTGCCGCTCGCCGCGCGCGAGAAGCTCGATGTGTTGCTTGATGAGTTGGCGGCTGGCGATCTCTATGATCTGCAGGAGCGTTATGGCTTGCTGTTCGACCGCAGCCGCTCGCTGGCGCTGCATCTGTTCGAGCATGTCCATGGCGAAAGCCGCGACCGTGGCCAGGCGATGGTCGATCTGAAGACGCTGTATGAGAACGCGGGCTTCTTCATCACAGCGAATGATCTGCCGGATTTCATTCCGCTGTTCCTCGAATTTCTGTCGACCCAGCCGATTGCGGCGGCGCGCGAATTGCTGGGGCAACCCGCGCACATTCTCGCCGCTATCGCCGAGCGTCTGGAGCGCCGCGAGTCGAACTACAAGGCTGTCTTTGATGCACTGGTTGCGATTGCCGAGCAGCAGCCCGAGCGCGAGGCTGTCGAGGAATTGTTGAAGGGGCCGGACCCAGATCCGATGGACTTCGCAGCGCTCGATGCCGCGTGGGAAGAAGAGGAAGTCAATTTCGGACCCGCCGCGCAGAGCCAATCATCATGCGGCCGGGACGGATTGCAGTCGCGGCTGCGCCACGCCTCGCGCGCCGTCAAATCACCGGCAGCCTGAGAAGGAGGGACAGATGTACACGACGCTCAATTCCATCGCCTTCGGCTGGTATCCGTATCTGTGCGCCATCGTCTGCCTGTTCGGCAGCCTGTTCCGTTTCGACCGTGAGCAATACACATGGCGCAGCGGCTCGAGCCAGTTGCTGCGCCGCCGCCAGTTGATGTGGGGCTCCAACCTGTTTCACATCGGAATTCTGGTGATCTTTGGCGGCCACTTCGTCGGCCTGCTGACGCCGATCTGGGTGTTTGACATGATGGGCATCTCGCACACCTTCAAGCAGATACTGGCGATGACCGCCGGCGGCATCGCCGGTCTGATGTGCCTTGTTGGCATTTCATTGCTCACGCATCGCCGGCTGTTCGATCCGCGTATTCGCGCCAACTCGTCGTTCGGCGACACCGCGATTCTCCTGATCCTGTTCGCGCAGCTTCTGCTCGGCCTAGCCACCATTCCGGTGTCGGCTGGACATCTCGACGGCCATGAGATGGTGAAGTTCATGAACTGGGCGCAGGCCATCGTCACGCTGCAGCCGGATGCCGCGCACTATGTCCTCGACGTGCACCCGATCTTCAAGGCGCATCTGATGCTCGGCATGACGATCTTCCTCGTCTTCCCGTTCACGCGCCTCGTGCACATCTGGAGCGCGCCGATCTGGTACCTCGGCCGCCGCGGCTATCAGGTTGTGCGCAGCCGTCCGGGCAGCGGCCCGGTGCCTGTCGCGGCAACCCGTATGCCCGCCCCGCCGCCGATCCAGCCTGCGGAGTAAAGGCCATGGATTGTTCGGTCTCAAATGCCTTGCCGAAGCCGAAGGCAATCAGCGTCAACGGCGTGGTGATTTCCCGCGAAGCCATCGCGCAGGAGGTGCAGAACCATCCGGCGGACAAGCCGATCCATGCCTGGCAGGCGGCGGCGCGCGCACTCGTGGTGCGCGAACTGCTGTTGCAGGAAGCAGCTCGGCTCGGCATCGAAACCGAGGCGCTGTGCGATCCGGATGGGCGGCGCGAAACCGCCGAGGAAGCCGCGATGCGCGCGCTGGTCGAGCGCGAGGTCAAGACGCCGGAGCCGGATGAGGCGGCCTGCCGCCGCTTCTACGAACAGAACATTCAGCGTTTCCGGCTCGGCGATCTTTACGAGGCCGCCCACATCCTGATCGCCGCGCCACGTGACAACCAAGCGGCACGGGTGGCGGCGCGTGAGCAAGCCGAAACCATTCTCGCGGCGGTGAAGGAAAATCCGGCGGTTTTTGCCGACATGGCATCGAACCATTCGGCGTGTTCGACCTCCGCGGCGGAGGGCGGCCGTCTTGGTCAGATCTCGCGCGGCCAGACCGTGGCTGAATTCGAGGCGGCGCTGGAGCGGATGCAGCCGGGCGAGATGGCGATTGCAGAGACCCGGTACGGCTTCCATGTGGTGCGGCTGGATCGCCGCGCCGAAGGGCAGACGTTGCCGTTCGAACTCGCGAAAGAACGGATCGCGGGTTATCTCGCCACCAGCGTCGAGCATCGTGCGCTCGCGCAATACATCTCGATCCTTGCGGGCCAGGCCGAGATCACGGGTATCTCGCTGGCGGCGACGGACACGCCATTGGTGCAATAGAGGGAGCCCGGCATGCAACTCGGTGAAGTGATACGCGGCTTTGATGACGAAGCGAATGCCGCCGAAGCGCTGGTTGCTTGTGGCGACGTGGCGTTGCTGGCCCGCGTGGATGCCATGACAAGCCGGTTTGGCGAAACCGTCGGTGAGTATGCGTCCGGAGCGGTGCGGCGCTTTTCCAGCCTTGCGGAGAGCGAGGACTGGCTCGGGCTGATGAACGTTCTGGAGCGCGCCAGCGATCCCGGCACGGGATGCCTGACCTACATGGTCGGCTGGTCGCTGAAGCATGACGAAGCGATGGCGGCTGCGCCGGAGGAGGGCGGCCACTCTCATGAAGGTTGCACCTGCGGCGGACATGGAGGCTGCTCATGAACCACATGGATATCGACCGCGACGGACCGGACTCTTTTGTCGGATCGGGAACGCTGGCGCGGATCGGTGTCCTTGTCGTCTCCGACCGCGCGAGCGAAGGCATTTATGAAGACAAGAGCGGGAAGGCCGTCGGCGATTTTCTGAAGAAGGCCATCCGCTCAAACTGGATCATCATTTTCAAGATCGTGCCCGATGGCGCCGAGAGCGTGGCCAGCGCATTGATCGAATTGTCGGACCGTGAAGGCTGCGATCTGGTTCTGACGACGGGCGGCACGGGTCCAGCGCCGCGCGATCTTACGCCCGAAGGCACGCGCATGGTCATCGGTCGTGAACTGACTGGCTTTGGGGAATTGATGCGGCGGGTCAGTCTGGAGCATGTGCCCACCGCGATTCTATCGCGGCAACTCGCCGGGACGCGCAACCGTTCCTTGATCGTCAATTTGCCGGGGCGCCCGGCGGCTATCGAAGTCTGCCTGAACGCCATTTTTCCAGCCATTCCGTATTGCCTCGAGCTGATCGGGGCGCGCCGAATCGAGGTCGATTCCGATGTGTGCATTGCATTCCGCCCGGGCAATTGAGCCGGTCCGGGACAGCGCGCCGGATATTGGCGCGATCGTCTACGAGAACGACAAATATCCGGATGAGCTGTTCAAATGGATCGTCAGCCAGTGCCGGGCGCGCTGTCTGCCGCTGGCCGGCGTTCTGCAATACCCGGCATTCGAGGGCGCGGACCCGAGTTGCGATGTGGTGCTGGAAGATCTCGTCAGCGGACGCCGCACGGTGCTGTTCGACGACCGTGGCTCGGGCGCGAGCGGCTGCCGCCTCGATGTCGGAGCCTTGCTCGAAGCCGCGATGGAAATCGAGCGCGGCTTTGAGACCAACCCGTCGCTTCTTGTCCTGAACAAGTTCGGGAAAATAGAGGCGGAGGGAGGCGGCATGTGCGGGGTGATGGCCAAGGCGCTCGAGCGCGGCATCCCTGTCGTGATCGGCGTTCCCGCGCGCAATCTTGAGGCCTGGCAGAATTTCGCAGATGAATTCGCGACCGAGCTGCCGGGGGACATCGATCAGATCGGGCGCTGGCTTGCGAGACTTGGATAGAGCGCCGGCCGGTTTTGGTCACACAAGAGTATTCACGGATGTCGATACACGAAGGTAACGGGCAAATGGCGAGGACGAGCATGGAAACCAAGCATCCGTCGTGGCAGAGCCTGATGCCGCAGTCGATCCTGTCGGAAGAATTCCCCAGCGGTTATCCGCGCCGCTGCCTGCACTGTCAGGCGCGGCCGCTCAGTATATGCGCGGCACTCGATGCGCCCGAGCTTTCCGCCATGGAAAGGCTTGGCCCGGAAACGCACTTTGCGACGAAGGATGCCTTGTTCTCCGAAGACGACAAGGCCCGCCACGTCTTCAACCTGACGCAGGGTGTCGCACGCTTGTATCGGCTGTTGCCGGACGGGCGGCGTCATATTGTCGGGTTTGGCCTGCCGGGCGATTTTCTCGGGGCGACATCCTCCGACCGCTACAGTTTCTCGGCCGATGCTATTACGCCGATTATTGCCTGCCGGTTTTCCCGGGACAAGTTTTTGCGGTTTGTCGAATCCAAGCCGAACATCCTGCGAAGCATGAATGAGTTCGAAGTGCGGGAGCTTCATTTGGCCAGAAACCAGATGTTGCTGCTGGGGAGCCATTCGGCAGAGCAGCGGATTGCGCTGTTTCTCATCGGCTGGCGTGATCGGCTTGCGCGATTTGGCGAGATACCGGAGACCCTGCCGCTGCCGATGAAGCGGCGGGACATCGCGGATTTCCTTGGCATGACGATTGAAACAGCCAGCCGCACGTTGCGGCGGCTGGAACGGAAGAAACTCATCGTCAATGTTCCGAGAGGCGTTCGTTTGGTGAATGTCGCGCGCGTCGAGGATCTGGCGTGGGCGCGATGATCGTGTTCAGCTATTTCCGCAAAGACGCCGGATATTGATCCACGTCATCTCTGTCGGCGCTTCTTTTCACTATTCGCAGAGCGTGATCCGGCCACCGGTCGCGCGGATGTAACCCTTCGTTTTTTGGACGCGCCGATCGGGGAGTTGCCGGAGCGATCCCGCCTTGGGTGCATGATGACACAGCGTTCGCCGGTGCCGCGGCTCCGGGATTATCAAGGACCCGCCATTCTATCTTACGGATTCCGGCCTTTCTTCCTGCTGGGCGCGGTCTACGCGGGGCTTGCCATTCTGGTCTGGTTGCCGGTGTTTCTCGGCGAATTGACGCTGTGGACCGCGTTCGTTCCGCGCGACTGGCATGTGCATGAAATGCTGTACGGCTATTTGCCGGCGGTCATCACCGGCTTTCTGTTCACGGCGATTCCGAGTTGGACCGGGCGGCTTCCGGTACAGGGCAGGCCGTTGCTTGTGCTGGTCGTCGTGTGGCTGTTGGGACGTTTTGCCGTGACGTGTTCGGCGGGGATCGGCTGGCTCGCGGCCATGCTGATCGACGCCAGTTTTCTTGCGCTGATTGCGGCCGCCACAGGGCGCGAGGTTTTCGCGGGACGGAACTGGCGTAATCTCAAGGTCGTCGTGCTGGTCGTTCTGCTCCTCATCGGGAATATCGCCTTTCATCTTGAGGCGCATGTGTCGGGCGCGGCGGATTACGGCATTCGCGTCGGAATCGCGGTCGTGGTTCTGCTCATCATGCTGATTGGCGGGCGCATCATCCCGAGCTTCACGCGCAACTGGCTGGTGCGCGAAAATCCGGGACGCCTGCCGTCTCCTTTTGCAAAATTCGATACTGCGGTCGTCATCTTCAGCGCTGTGACGCTGCTGATGTGGGTTGTTCATCGGGACGGCCGTCTTGCCGGCGCCCTGCTTGCGGCGGCCGGTATTCTGCACGTCATTCGCCTCGGCCGGTGGGCAGGGGATCGCACATTCAAGGAGCGCCTCGTTCTTATCCTGCATGTCGGATACGCCTTCATCCCGGCCGGTTTTCTGCTGGCGTCGGCGGCGGCCTTTGATCTTTTTCCCGCAAGCGCCGCCATCCATGCATGGATGGCGGGAGGCGCCGGCGTCATGACCTTGGCGGTGATGACGCGCGCGAGCCTGGGCCATACCGGCCAGCAACTGATGGCTTCGTGGTCGACGCAGGGAATCTATCTGGCCGTCATCATCGCCGCGCTCGCGCGCATCGCTGCGGTCATGGTCCCGGTTTGGAGCGGCGCATTGCTGGATATTGCGGCGCTGGCCTGGGTGATCGCATTTCTTGGCTTCGCGGTCTTCTATGGACCTTCGCTGATGAGGCCGCGGGCAGCCTCACATCGGGACTGATATCTCTGACGCGCAGGTCACGTATCACGAACTGCTAACTTTGGACCGCTCGTGCGATCTGCTACATCGTCTGTCGCCATAAATACGGGACGCAGACATGAAGATCGCAGTGATGGGCGCTGGAGCAGTTGGATGTTTCTACGGCGGCATGCTTGCGCGCGGCGGGCATGAGGTGACGCTGATCGGCCGTCCGGCGCATGTCGAGGCCATCGCCAAACGCGGTGGCCTGCGGTTTGAGAGCGCGATCTTCGATGGCGTCATTCCGATCGGTGCGAATACCAACCCCTCCGCCGTCGCCGGGGCCGATGTCGTGCTGTTCTGTGTGAAGTCCGCCGACACCGAGGAGGCGGGACAACAGATCGCGCCGCACCTCAAGAACGATGCTGTCGTCATCTCGCTGCAGAATGGCGTCGACAATGCCGAACGCCTCGCGGCCGTGCTCAAACAGGTCGTGCTGCCGAGCGTCGTGTATGTCGCGGCCGGAATGGGCGGGCCCGGCCACATCCAGCATCACGGGCGCGGCGATCTCATCATCGGCCCGTCGCCGCGCAGCGATGACATTGCGAAAACCTTCGCGGATGCTGCGATCCCGACCGTGGTGTCGGGCGAGGTGCTGGCGCGGCTGTGGGACAAGCTCATCATCAACTGCGCCTACAACGCGCTGTCGGCGATCGCGCAACTGCCTTACGGCCGTCTGTTCGAGGTGGAGGGCACGAAAGAGGTGATGGACAGCGCCATTCTCGAATGCATCGCGGTGGCATCGGAGCTTGGCATCGCGGTCTCGCCCGATATCCGCGAGAAGACCTACGCGCTGGTGAAGGTCATGCCGGATCAACTGTCATCCACCGCGCAGGATTTGGCGCGCGGCAGGCCCACCGAGATCGATTTCCTCAACGGCCATATCGTCCGCAAGGGGGCCGAATTCGGCATCCCCACGCCCTCGAACCTCGCGCTTCAGGTGGCCGTGAAACTGCGCGAACTGGAACGCGCGGGGAAAGCACCTAGATAGGCGCTGCGGCCTATCCGCCGAATTGTTTATCCGCGACGGAGGTGCCTCTTGCTCGAAATGGGACTGGATACGTTCGGCGACGTGACCGCCGATGCGTCGGGGCAATTGCTGCCCCACGCGCAGGTGATCCGCGACGTGATCGAGGAAGCGGTGCTGGCCGACAGTCTCGGCATCGATTTCATCGGCCTTGGCGAGCATCATCGCGCCGACTTCGCGATCTCCGCGCCGGAAACGGTGCTGGCTGCGATCGCGGGGCGCACCAACCGCATCCGTCTCGGCACCGCCGTTACGGTGCTGTCATCGGACGATCCCATCCGCGTCTTCCAACGGTTCGCGACGCTTGATGCCGCTTCGAACGGTCGCGCGGAGGTCATTCTCGGGCGCGGCTCGTTCACCGAATCCTTTCCGCTGTTCGGTTTTCCGCTCGATCAGTACGAGCGGCTGTTTCAGGAGAAGCTCGATCTTTTTGTCGAGGTGCTCAAGCAGGAGCCCGTCACCTGGGAGGGCTCGATCCGCCCGCCGCTTGTCAACCAGAGCATCTTCCCGCCGATCGAGCACGGGCGGCTGAAGGCATGGATCGGCGTCGGCGGCACGCCTCAATCGGTGGTGCGCGCGGCCTATTATCAATTGCCATTGATGCTCGCGATCATCGGCGGCGATCCGCAGCGCTTCGCGCCTTTTGTCGATCTCTACCGCCGCACCCACGAGCAGCGCAAAACGCCGATGCAGCCGGTCGGCATTCATTCGCCGGGCTATGTCGCCGCGACCGACGAACAGGCGCGCGAGGAATTCTGGCTGCCTTATAAAGGTATGCGCGACCGCATCGGCGCGGAACGCGGCTGGCCGCCGATGGAGAAGGAGGAGTTCGAACGCGAGATCGAACGCGGCTCGCTCTACCTCGGCTCGCCCGACACGGTGGCGCGCAAGATCGCGGCGACGGTGAAGGCGCTCGGCGCGTCGCGCTTCGATCTGAAATACAGCGCTGGCACGCTGTCGCACGGCAAGCTGATGACCTGCATCGAACTCTACGGCCGCGAGGTGATGCCGCGCGTACGCCAACTGCTGGCGTGAGGGTCTACCGGTCGCAGAGCTCCACAAGTGTCTGCGTCAGGATGCCGTCCGGCTTCGCCAGTTCGTCCATGATCGAATAATGATGATGGCCCGGCAGCACGTAGAGCTTGGCGTCGAGGCCAGCGGCCTGCGCGGCACGGGCGTAGTCGGCGGACTGTCGCTGCAATTCGGGCAGTTCGTTTCCGCCTGACATGATGCGTGTGGGCGGCAGGCTTGCGCGCAATTGGTGGTACGGGCTGAGGTCGCGGATCTCGTCCGGTGTCAGTTGTAAGGGGTCGTTGAGATAATTCAGCGACAGCGGTTCGAGGTCGAAGATGCCGCTGATCGGCATGGTGCCGCGCACGGCCGGATGATCGGCGGTGATCGCGGTGAGGTGGCCGCCAGCCGACCAGCCGCCGACGTAAATCCGTTCACGGTCATAACCGAATCCGGTGGCCCTTTGCAGGTGCGTCAGGCCGTGGCGGATTTCGTCCACGATCTCATCGAGCCGTGCCTGTGGCGCGAGCGTATAGCCGAGAGCCGCGAAATCGATGCCGCGCGCGTTCGGTCCTTCGGCGAGAAACGAAAACATCCCGATGGCGTTGCGCACCCAGTAGCCGCCATGGATGAAGACGAACAGCGGCGCACCGGTGCGGCCCGAGGGAAAGTAATCGAAGCGCTGGCGTTCGCGTGGTCCATAGGCCGAACCGAGTACGGCATCGGAGCGCCTGCGGGATTCCTGGCTGCGATGCGTCCATTCGACGAGCCATTGCGGGCTGTCGGCAACGGCCTTGGTGTTGTTGTAGGCGTCGTCGAGCAGGGCGCGCGTCATGCCGCGATAGACGATCTGCGAAGCATTTGTGTCTGACATCGGAAAAGCCGGTTGGAAATGAGAATCCACGCTAGCAAAGCCGCTCCATCCGGCCAACAGCCATTGACGTGGCATCGCGGCGACGGCTTGATGGCGCGATGACGGACACTGTCCCCGACTCAAAATTCGCATCGCATTTCGTCGCCTCGCCGAATTTCGACGAGCGTGACGGGAGTCCGGTGGATGTCGTGGTGCTGCATTACACCGGAATGCCGGAAGAAGAGGCGGCGCTGGCGCGGCTGTGCGACCCGGAGGCGAAAGTTTCCTCCCATTATGTCGTGCGCGAGAGCGGCGAGATCGTACAGCTTGTTGCCGAGGACAAGCGCGCCTGGCACGCGGGCGTCTCGCGCTGGCGCGAGTGGAGCGGCCTCAACGCGCGCTCGATCGGCATCGAGATCGTCAATCCGGGGCATGACGGCGGCTGCCCGCCGTTTCCGGACGCGCAGATCAATGCGGTGATCGCGCTCACCCGCGACATCACGGCACGCCGGGCGATCCCGCGCGATCAGGTGCTGGCGCATTCGGACATCGCGCCGCTGCGCAAGCAGGACCCCGGCGAATGGTTTCCGTGGGAAAGGCTCGCGGCGGAGGGCGTCGGGCTGTGGGTCGCGCCCGCGCCGCTATCCGACGAGGGGTTCGAAGCGAATCCGCGCGAACTGGATGCTTTCGTCGAGGCGCTCGCGACTTACGGATACGGGGTGGCGCTCTCCGATCCATGCGAGACCAAGCAGGCCGTCGTCGCTGCCTTCCAGCGGCATTTCCGCCCCGCGCGGGTCGATGGGCGAGTGGATCGCTCCAGCATCGATACGATGCTGCGGCTCCTGATGGCCCGGCAGGCGATGGCGGCCCGATCGTAACGATTCATCAAGAAATTCATGGTTACCAAAGTGTCAAACAGCTTTGGGATCAGGGCCATGAACGAGCAGGACGACAGTCACCATACCGGCAATTCGCAGGGTGATGGCGGCGGCCAGTCGCTCGTTCCCGCCCCTTCGGCACGCGCCGAAAGCGAGGGTTCTCCGGAGAGCAAGGCCAAGGATTTTTCCGGAGACGGGTCGAAAAACATCACGCTGCAGCGGTTGCCGCCGCAGGGCTCCTGGGAAGATATCGTGTTCGGCGACGCGCCTCCGCAGCCGCAGAACCCCCGTCAGTTCTCCTCGATGGCCCTGATGATCGGGGTGGCGGCGCTTGTCGGTGTGATGAGCAGCGTCGGCACCACCTGGTTCTCGAACGAGCATTTCGGCAGGGACGACAAGGCGCAGGCCGCCGTGGCGGAGCGCAACCGCGCGATCGATAACGCTTTCGCGCAGGTCAATTCCGAATTGCAGTCGTTGAAGATGTCGGCTGAAAACGCCGCCAAAACCAATGCCAGCAAGATCGCCAAGTTCAGCGAGGCGCTCGAGAAGATAAAAGCCGCCGACGCGACCGGCAGCATTCCGGCACCCGCCGCGCCTGCGCCGGTTCCGGCCAAGTCCGCGCCGCAGATCGCCCGATTGCCGACCATCGACGGCTGGGTCGTGCGCGCCGTCGCCAATGGCGGTGCACTGGTCGAGGGCCGCGCCGGTATTTTCGAGGTCTATGCTGGCGACCCATTGCCGGGCGTGGGCCGGGTCGATGCGATCCGCCGGCAGGACGGGCGCTGGGTGGTGGTCACGAGCCGCGGCCTGATTATCGCACGGTAGGTTCCTGCCTCACCGGGGAGTAAACCCGGGGCTGAAAATCTCCGATAAAATTTGAGCCTTTGCTTGAACGCTACGGCATGATCTTGCTGGCATGGTGCGCCTCATCGACAATGAGGTACATGCATGACGGGCGATATAAATTCTTCTCCGGACAACGTCGTCAAATTCTTTGCCGCGGAAGTGCGCGAGGCAGACGATGATGTGTGGCCCTCGCATGCCAACGACAATGCCTGTCCGTATTGCGGCGGCGTGCTGATGCCCGGCGACAAGGCGACGGATTGTTCGAGCTATAACCCGCGCATGCCGCGGATGTCGCCGCGGGCCTGGCGCGCGCTCGAAGATCGCATGATGGGCCCGTGTTCGTATTGAACCTGCGTCTTGTGCCGTTGTGCCAGTAGGTCCATGCGAAATGCAGGCAAAATAAAAAGGCCAATCGACCGAATGACGGTGGATGGCCTCGGGACTTGCCCAGTCGGTTTGATTTAGTCGATCAACGATCTTGTGCCGAATTGAGCGCGGACCCGAAGAGACTTCAGGTTCGCGAAGGCCGGGATCAAACCTTCAGGTTTTCTGCCGACGTCTTGCCGCGGTTGGCGACTTCCTCGAACTCGATGGTCTGTCCTTCGTTCAGCGAAGTCAGACCCGCCTTTTCAACCGCCGAGATATGCACGAACACATCCTTGCCGCCGCCTGCGGGCTGGATGAAACCGTAGCCCTTGGTCGGGTTGAACCACTTCACAGTCCCTTTAGCCATTAGTCACTCTCCAGAAAGATACCAGTCGGCGCGCGGATGCGTGTCCAACGGCGCACACGATACGCAATTTATGCATGGGGTAAAGCGGCAAAGCCGAATTCGCCGGGTGGTACCGGGCCGGAGGCGGTGCGCCGGGGAGTATATTGCAATGCGAAGAGACCACCTTCCGGCCGGGGGACAGGCCGGAAAGTGGTCTCGTGACCGCACGGATCAGTAGCAGACGTTCACCGTCCGCCAGCGATAGCCGTGGCGCGTCATGATGCGCTGGCGCCGCAGGCAGTCGTCATAAACCGGGCCGCCGACATAGACCGGGCCGACGCCGAGGCCGTAACCGAAGCCGCCGTGCCAGCCGTGATGGTGATGCCAGCCATGGGCGGATGCGGCGGTGGGTGCGAGCGCGGCAACGGTCAGGGCGGTGGCGGCGGCAAGTCCAAGGGTGAGTTTGCGCAACATGGTCGTTCTCCGATGAAAGGGCCGGACTGGCCCGATAATCGTTGGTTGCGCGACCCGCGGGGCGGGTTCATTCCGGTTCGGGGGAATCGGGATTTTTTTGTGCTTCGATCCGGGCGGCCGGATCGGCGCGGCGCATCAGGTCCTTCACCAGATCGGACAGGACCGGGCGGGGCAGCGCCGAAAACGGCAGCGGCCGTGTCACGTCGACGGCGGCGAGGCCAAGGCGCGCGGTGAGCAGGCCATTCAAAATACCTTCGCCAAGCCGCGCGGAGAGTTTCGCAGCAACGCCGTGTCCGAGGACCTGCTGGATCAGGCTGTCGCTTGCCGCCATGCCGCCGGTGACGGCGAGATGTGCGATGACGTGTCGCATCAGCCGGATCATGCCGAGCGTACCGGGTCGCCCGCCGTAGAGCCGCGCGAGTTGCCGCACCAGCCGCAACGCTGCCGCGAACACGAACAGCATGTCGATCACAGCACCGGGGCTGACGGCGGTGACGATGGAGACGCGCGAGGCCGCGCTCGAGATCAGCCGCCGCGCCTCCTGGTCGAGCGGCGCCATCAGCGTGCGTTCGGCGAGGCGCAGCATGTCGGCGCCGTCGATGATGTCGTGGGTGTGGCTCTGCATCACCGCGCGGGCATGGGCAAGTTGTGGATTGTCGTGCGCGACCTTCAAGAGATCGCGGACGATGACATCGCTCTCCTTGCGATCATCCGAGACGAGCACGGCGTCGGCGCGGGCGTGCAACTGTTCGATGGTGTCGAGCCGGGCGAGCGCGAGTGCTTCACGCGCGACGATCACGATGAAGGCCAGCGCGCACAGAACCGCGAGCGCGAGGCCGGTGAAGCCCAGCGCATCGCTGCGCGCGAACAGGTCCTCGATCAGGTTGGCCGCACCCAAGCCGAGGCCGAGCACCACAAGCCCGCCCAGCGCGGTCCAGAACAGCCCGCCCCACGGAAAGCGGCGGCGGCGCGGGTGAGGCGTCGCGACGGGTGCCGGGAGTGCAGGCGCATCCGGTTCCGGTGTGATGCGGATGCCGCCATGCGAGGCACGGCCGCTCTCGCCGGCTTCCGCAACGGTCACGCGCGGATCGTCGAGCCGGAACGAAGCAGGTTTGCGCGGATGGCTGCGCTCGCTCATTGCAGTTTGTCTCCGATCAGGAATTGCAGCGCGCGGTCGAGGCGGATGTGGGGCAGCGCGGGCTCGCCTTGCGTGGCGTCGAGCCGGGGCGGGCGGAAACGCAGGAAGCGGTAATCGGCTTCACCGGGATGCGCGGAGCCTGAACCCTTGAACGTCCCCTCGCTGAACAGAGCATCCGGTGACGCCGGGAGGTCGCCGGGAAACGTCGCGACCTCGCTTTCGCCGTCGAGCGTCTCCTTGCCTGCGACTTCACCTTTCATCGGCGTGCCGATGATGGAAGGTAGCGTCTCGCCGTGATGCTGCACGCTTGCCTCGCGGGTGGCGCGCACGGCGGCGAGCGCCACCACGTCGGTGGTCGCGCCTGCGAATTCCGCGCGCGAGGCAGCGCGTTCCACCATCCGCCGCAGGATTGCTTCCAGCCGGTCGTGGCTCAGGTGATGCAGGTGATCGGCCTTGGTGGCCGCGAACAGGATGCGATCGATACGCGGACGGAACATCATGCTCAACAGCGTGCGCCGTCCGGTGTTGAAGCAATCGAGAATCCCCTCTAGCGCGCCTTCGAGGTCGCGCAGGGCTTCCGGCCCGGCGTTGAATGCGGCAAGCGCATCGACCAGCACGATCTGGCGGTCGAGCCGGGCGAAATGGTCGCGGAAGAATGGCCGCACCACGATGTCTTTGTAGGACTCATAGCGTCTGCGCATCATCGCCCACAGCGAGCCTGCGGGAGGCGTGCCGCCCGTGGGCAGATCGAGCGGCGCGAAGGTGAGGGCGGGCGAGTTCGCAAGCGCGCCCGGCATCAGGAAGCGGCCGGGCGGCAGCAGGCTCATGGCGAATTGCTCGTGGCGGCAGGCGCGCAGATATTCGGTAAAGAGCTTTGCCGCCGTCACCGCCGCCGCTTCGTTCTCCGGCGCGACGGGCGCAAGGCTTTCAAGATGCTCGTGCCAAGGTCTGGCGAGCGCGGCGCGCGGCACCTGCCGCGACAGCGCAATGCTTTCCGCCGACCATTGTTCGTAGCTCTTGTGCAGCAGCGGCAGGTCGAGCAGCCATTCGCCGGGATAGTCGACGATATCGAGCGTCAGCGTGCGCATCGCGCCGTTCTCGCGCTGGTAGTCGATGGCGAGCCGCAATTCGCTGATGTCGGTGGTCGATTGCGGCCACAGCCGCTTCTCGATCAGCGTGGACAGATGCGGCTCGTAGGCGAAGCGCGGAATACCGTCGTCCGGCTGCGGCTCCAGTCGCGCCCGCGCGATCCGCCCGCTGGACAGCGACTCGAACACCGGAAAGCGGCCGCCGCGCAGGAAGCCATGCACGAGTGCAGTGATGAACACCGTCTTGCCCGCGCGCGACAGGCCTGTGACGCCGAGGCGGACCGTCGGGTTGAGCAGGCTTTCGCTGTAGTCGAGCAGCGAGCGCGCCGACAGCCGCAGATCGTCAAGAATGTCAGACAGGCCTGGTGCCATAATTCGATCAAATGAAAGGGGAGTATAGCGTGGGTACCTCTAAAAAGCTGGCGATGATGGAACCCAAAATCAAGATGACGTGGATCGTCCGGAATTGTGATCGCGTTGTGGGGCGGTAGGGTTTTGTTGTGGGTCAAGGCGTAGGGTTGGATCTAAAGCGTAATAGTTGATAGATGACGATTTTCCGGTTGAAAGATCTGACGGCCTTCCCGCCGCTGCCCGGCCGCGGAGCCAAACACTGGTGTTACGACCGGGCCGAACTGATCGCCGACAGCATCGTTCACGTTACCGGCCTGTCGCTCGGGTTGATCGCCGCGACCACGCTGATCGTGCTCGCGGGGGTCTATGCCTCGACGCTCAATCTCGTCACCACCTCGATCTATGCCGCGGGGCTCATCGCCATGCTGGCGTTCTCGGCCATCTACAATTTGTGGCCGATCTCGCCGGTGAAGTGGGTTTTACGCCGGTTCGACCATTCGGCGATCTATGTGCTGATCGCCGCCACCTACACGCCGTTCTTGGCGCAGATGACCGACCGCAGGCTTGGCTTCCTGCTGATGGGCGGGGTCTGGTCCGTTGCCCTGATCGGCATCGCGCTGAAGGTTTTTTACCCCGGCCGATTCGATAAGCTCGCCGTCGTGCTTTATCTGGCGCTCGGCTGGAGCGGAGTGATGGCCTACGATTCCATCGCGGCGTCGCTCTCCAGCACGACGCTGTGGCTGATCGCCATCGGGGGTGTGCTGTATTCGGCCGGCGTGATCTTTCATGCCTGGGAGCGGCTGCGCTTTCAGAACGCGATCTGGCATGGCTTCGTGCTGCTCGCGGCTGCCTGCCATTACAGCGCGGTGCTCGATACAGTGCTGATCGCGAACTGAGGCTTGCGCCTCCATTCACCTTGCAACGAAATTCAGACGCGGACGTCGAACTTTTCAACGCCCCGGCGGTTATATTTTCGCGCATCGTTTTCGGCGCGGTTTTATTATGCCGTTTGCGAGGTTGTTTTTGCCGTCTCCCATTGAAGACTATGCCCTGATCGGGGATTGCCTCACCACCGCGCTTGTAAGCCGTGACGGTTCGATCGACTGGTTGTGCTGGCCGACATTCGACTCTGACGCCTGCTTCGCGGCCATGCTCGGCACGCCCGAGCATGGCCGCTGGAAGATTGCACCGAAGGATGCGGCAGTCACCGCCAAACGCGCGTATCGCGACGGCACCCTCATTCTCGAAACCACATTCAGTTGCGAAAGCGGCACCTGCACGCTGATTGATTTCATGCCGCCGCGCGGCGAGGCGTCCGACATCGTGCGGCTGGTGCGCGGCGATGCCGGCGTGGTCGAGATGCGGATGGAGTTGCTGCTGCGTTTCGGCTCCGGCGCCAACGTGCCATGGGTGCGGCGGCTCGATGACGGTACGCTGCAGGCGGTCGCGGGGCCGGACATGGTGGTGTTGCGCAGCAATGTCGAGATGCGCGGCGAAGGCATGACCACCGTCTCCGACTTCAAGGTGCACCAGGGCGAGACGTATCATTACGTGATGACTTACAATCCCTCGCATCTTCCGGTGCCCGAGGCGATCGATATCGAGATCGCGCTGGAGGAGACCGAGTCGTTCTGGACGGGATGGTCCTCTCGCTGCAATTTCAAGGGCAAGCATCGCGACTTTATCCAGCGTTCGCTGATCACGCTGAAGGCCATGACCTACGCGCCGACCGGTGGCATCGTCGCGGCGCCGACGACATCGCTGCCGGAAAAGGTCGGCGGGGCGCGGAATTGGGATTATCGGTTCTGCTGGCTGCGCGACGCCACCTTCACGCTGCTCGCTCTGATCGACAGCGGCTATGTCGAGGAAGCCGTCGCGTGGCACGAATGGCTGCTGCGTTCGGTGGCGGGTGCGCCCGCCGACATGCAGATCATGTACAGCATCACCGGCCAGCGCCGCCTGCTGGAATGGCAGGCGGACTGGCTGCCGGGCTATGAAAACTCGAAGCCGGTGCGGTTCGGCAATGCCGCGCACGCGCAGTTGCAGCTCGATGTCTATGGCGAGCTGATGGACGCCTTCCATCAGGCGCGGGTGCACAAGATCCAGCTCAATGGCGAGACGTGGCCGGTCGAGACGGCGCTGTTGAAGCATCTCGCGCAGGTGTGGATGGAGCCTGATTGCGGCATTTGGGAGCGGCGGGACGTGCCTCGCCATTATGTATTCTCCAAGGTCATGTGCTGGGTGGCGTTTGACCGAGCCGTTCTTGCTGTCGAAACGTTCGGCAGAAAAGGGCCGGTGGAGGAATGGCGCGCCATCCGCGACGGCATCCATGCCGAGATTTGCGCCAATGGCTTCGATGCGCAGGAAAATACTTTCGTCGAAGCCTATGGCTCGAAGATGCTGGATGCGAGCCTGCTGTTGCTGCCCGCCGTGGGCTTTCTCAAGCCGGACGATCCGCGCATCATCGGCACCATCGCCGCGATTGAACGGCGCATGATGAAGGATGGATTCGTGCTGCGGCACGATCCGCAGGAGGCGCGTGACGGCGAAGTGCAGCCGATCGAGGGCGCGTTTCTCGCCTGCACGCTATGGCTTGCGGATGTCTATGTATTGCTCGGGCGTGTCGACGACGCGCGCGAGCTTTATTTGCGGGTACACGGCATCGCCAATGATGTCGGCCTGTTGTCGGAGGAGTACGACCCGACCCTGCGGCGGCAGACCGGGAATTTCCCGCAGGCGCTGACGCATATCGCGATGATCAACAGCGCGCAGAACATCTTTGCGGCACTGCATCCCGACAAACCCGCCGTGCAGCGCGCGAAGAAGAACTAGGCAAGCGCCAGAATTTTGTCGATGGCGGATGCCACGCCGTCTTCTTCATTGGATGACGTTGTGTAGGTCGCGCGCTTCTTCACCGCGTCGCTGGCATTGCCCATCGCAAACGATATCCCGCCCTTGAGGAACATCGGCAGGTCGTTGGCCATGTCGCCGATGACGGCGACCTCCTTGAGCGGAATGCCGAGCCGGGCAGCGCTTTCCTCGACGAAGGTGCCTTTGTCGAGGCTGGGTGGCGTCACGTCGAGATAGTAATTCTGCGAACGTGCCGCATGGGCGGCTTTGCCGAGCGCCGCTTTCAGGTCTGGCTCGCAGGCCGCCAGCAACTCGAAA
This sequence comes from Afipia sp. GW821-FHT14H12, assembly GCF_058803465.1. Taxonomy (NCBI): domain Bacteria; kingdom Pseudomonadati; phylum Pseudomonadota; class Alphaproteobacteria; order Hyphomicrobiales; family Nitrobacteraceae; genus Afipia; species Afipia sp. GW821-FHT14H12. The sequence goes on from NZ_JBXAOZ010000001.1 coordinate 1,445,188, forward strand.
TCCTCGCTGACGCCCACGATCTTGCAGATGCCGTCGCGCGGAAGCGCATTATCGTCGACGACTTCCGGCTCGAAATCGATGGTACGGCGCTCGCGCGCGACATAGGGGGTGTCACCGCGCCGCACCAGCCAGCGTTCGGCGGTGAACAGCCATATCTCCACGCCCCGCTCGTTGAGAAGGTCGAGCGCGACATCGACGGCATCGTGCGGAATGGTGTGGTTCTCGATGATGGAGCCGTCGGGGCTGAACAGCGTGCTGCCGTTGAACGCGCCCATCGGCAACATGAGCTTCAAGGGCGCCGACAGCATCCGTATGCCGAAGGGCGGGCGGCTGCTGACGACTGTGAATGCGATGCCGCGCGTGTGCAGGCGATGCACAGCGGCGATGACGCCGGGTGTCAATTGCTTGTCGCGCGTGACCAGCGTGCCGTCGACATCGGAAACCACCAGACGAACGGGGCTCATGAGGTGCGGGCTCCTGGTTTGTCGGGGAGGTGCAAGGCAGTGATGATTGTATCCACGATGCGCTCCACCGGTGCGTCGATGCCGACTGTAAGGATATGTTCGCCGGGCTGCGGTGGTTCCAGTGCGTCGATTTGGCTCTTGAGCAACTCTGGCGGCATAAAATGGCCGCTACGATGCTTAAGGCGCTGTGCGATCAAATCGGCCGGCCCTTTCAGGTAGACGATCCGTACATCCTTGCGGCCATGCACGAGAATGTCGCGGTAGGCACGTTTCAGCGCGGAGCAGGCGATAATCACCGGCGTGTTGTCGTCGGCGTAACGGTCGATGGCGTCCGCGATGGCATGCAGCCAAGGCAGGCGATCGTCGTCGGTCAGCGGAATTCCAGCCTTCATTTTTTTGATATTGGCGGCGGGGTGATAATCGTCGCCGTCGGCTTCTGCAAAACCGGTGCGCGCGGCAAGCGCCTCCGAGATCGTGGTCTTGCCCGATCCGGACACGCCCATCACGACAATGATCCTGACGGCATCGGTTGCCATCACGCCTCACAGGACTCTGGAGCTGCCGCCCTGTCGATTAGCCACCATGTCTCGCCGCGTGCCGACTGCGCGTGTGCGGCTGGTAAATCTTCGCCTGCGAACACGCGCGACAGGATCGCGCGCTTGTCGTGACCGGAGGCGAGTAACAGCATCTCGCGGCATTGCGCGAGGCACGGCAGCGTCAGGCTGACGCGCGGCACGAAGGGCGCGACATGCGCCTGTGGCACGCCTGCAACCCAATGCTCGGTCTCGGAGGCGGCGGGATAGCCCGGAAACAACGAGGCGGTGTGACCGTCCGGCCCGACGCCGAGCAGCACGAGATCAAACAGCGGTGCGCCGTCGGTGCGATGGCGGGCCTGAAATTCGCGCAAGGTCTGTTCATAGGCCCGCGCGGCCTCAACCGGCGAGGCTGCATCCGTCGGGATCGCGTGGATGTTCTCGGGCGGCGCGCAGCCGTCGAGGAACGCATGGCGCGCCATGCCGATATTGCTGAGGTCGTCGTCTGGTGGCACGAAGCGGTCATCGCCGATGAACCACTGCACCCGCTGCCACGGCAACTGGTTGCGCCATTCCGGCGTCGCCAGCAATTGATAGAGCCGCTTCGGCGTGGAGCCGCCGGTGAGGCAGATCGCAGGCTCGCCGGTGTTCTCTCTGGCGCGTGCAACGACGCGCTCCGCCGCCCGCTCGGCGAGGGCCACCGCGTCCCGCTCGATGATGATGCGCGGACGGGGCATTGTCATTCGCCATCGATGGCGCGCCAGCGGCGGCCGTCGCGCTCCAGCAGCTCGTGCGCTTCCTCGGGGCCGTCGGTGCCGGCCTGGTACATCGCAAGTCCCTTGCCGCCGGCTTTCTTCCACGCGTCGAGAAAAGGCTGCACCGCTGCCCATCCGGCTTCCACACCATCGGCGCGCTGGAACAGGATGTTGTCGCCGATCATGCAATCGTAGATCAGCGTCTCGTAGCCGGTGTTCGGCGAGGCCTTGAAGTAGTCCTTGTACCTGAACTTCATTTCCACACCGTCGATCGTCACCTGTGGGCCGGGCACCTTGGTGTTGAACTGCAGCATGATGCCTTCGGTCGGCTCGATGCCGATGACCAGATAGTTCTGCGACAGCCGTTCGACCTCGGTGGTGCGGAACATCGAGAACGGCGCCTGCTTGAAGCGGATCGCGACTTCCGTGCGTTTGGCGGCGAGCGCCTTGCCGGTGCGCAGATAGAACGGCACGCCCGCCCAGCGCCAGTTGTCGATGGTGAGTTTCAGCGCGGCGTAGGTCTCCACCGTGCTGTCCGGCGAGACGTCCTTGGTCTGGCGGTAATAGCCGACCTGCCGGTCGCCGATGCGGCCCGCGAGGTATTGCCCGCGCACTGAATTCTTCAGCGCCTCCGCCTCGGTCTGGGTCTGGATCGCGGCGAGCGCCTCGCCTTTCTCCGAGCGCACCGAATGCGCATCGAATCGCGAGGGCGGCTCCATCGCCACCAGCGCCATCAACTGAAACAGATGGTTCGGCACCATGTCGCGCAGCGCGCCGGTCTGTTCGTAGAAGCTGCCACGCGTGCCGACATCGATGGTCTCCGACACGGTGATCTGGACATGATCGATGTGGTTGCGATTCCAGATCGGCTCGAACATGCCGTTGGCGAAGCGCAGCACGAGGATGTTTTGCACCGTCTCTTTGCCGAGATAGTGGTCGATGCGATAAATCTGGTGCTCGTCGGCAAGCTTGAGAAGATCAGCGTTGAGCTGCTTGGCGGATTGCAGGTCGGTGCCGAACGGCTTTTCGATGACGAGCCGCCGCCACGCACCATCTTTTTCCTTGAGCAGGCCGGCTGCGCCCAGCATCTCGCTGATCGGCTTGAACGCGCCGGGCGGCACGGCAAGATAGAACAGATGGTTGGTGACACCTTTATCCTTGCGTGCCTTTTCAAGCTGCGCCTTCAGGTTCTCGACGGATTTGGGATCGCTCGGATCGGCATGGATCGAGGTGAGGCAGCCGAACAGTTTGTCGGCGACCTCCTGTTTCACCGGACGGGTGGCATGTTTCTCAAGCCCCTTCATCAGGTCGGTCTTGAGCGTTTTGCTCTGGGTCTCGGTGCGCGTCACGCCGATGATGCAGAATTTTTCCGGCAGCAGGCCGGATTCTTCCAGATTGTAGAGTGCGGGAATGACCAGCCGGTGGGAGAGATCGCCGGTGACGCCGAAGATCACGAAGCCGCACGAATCCGGAATCCGCTCGCGTGCGTTCACGGTATCGGCATTCATCATGGGCAGACTCCTGCTTAGTCGTCTTTGGGCTTGAGCTTCTCCGGCGCCTTGGCGCCTGGCGCGTCAGGGTGCTGCTGCGGCTCCTTGTGGCCGCCGAAGCCTGCGCGCATCGCAGAGAGAATCTTTTCAGCGAAGGTGTGTTCCTTGCGTGAGCGGAAACGCGCGAACAAAGCGGCGGTAATCACTTCCGCGGGCACGGATTCGTCGATCGCGGCGGCAATGGTCCAGCGGCCTTCGCCGGAATCCTCGACGAAGCCGGAATATTGGTCGAGCGTATCGTTGCGCGCGAGTGCGGAGGCGGTGAGATCGAGCAGCCATGACGAGATCACGCTGCCGCGCCGCCAGACTTCCGCGACATCGGCAACATTGACGTCGAAGCGGTGCTCGGGCGGCAGCGCCTCGATGTTGGCGTTCTTGAGAATGTCGAAGCCTTCGGCGTAAGCCTGCATCAGCCCGTATTCGATGCCGTTATGCACCATCTTGACGAAATGCCCGGCGCCGACAGGCCCGGCATGGATGTAGCCCTGCTCGGCGCGGGGGTCGCGCGCCTCACGTCCGGGCGTGCGCGGCACGCCGCTTTCGCCGGGCGCGAGCGTTGCGAAGATCGGATCGAGCCGGTCGACATTCGCCTTGTCGCCGCCGATCATCATGCAGTAGCCACGCTCATAGCCCCAGATGCCGCCACTGGTGCCGACATCGATGTAGTGGATGCCTTTTTCCTTTAATGCCTGCGCACGGCGTACGTCGTCCTGCCAGAAGGTGTTGCCGCCATCGATGATGGTGTCACCCTTTTGCAGAATGGAGGAAAGCGTGTGGATCGTGTCCTCGGTGATCTTGCCAGCAGGGAGCATGATCCAGACGGTGCGCGGCGCTTTCAGCTTCGCCGCGACATCTTTTAACGAGGCGGTGGCGACGGCGCCGTGCTGCGCCAGTTCGTCCACCGCCTTGGGATTGACGTCGAACACGACGACCTCGTGCTTGCCCATTTCGATCAGGCGGCGCGTGATGTTGCCGCCCATCCGGCCAAGGCCGACAAGTCCGATCTGCATGGTATCTTCCTATGACAGTGCTTTGGCGACCGCGCTGTTGATGGCGGCGAGACCTTTTGAAACATCCCCCTTGATGTGAAGCCGCAGGGCGCGGCGGTCGCGCTCGGTGAGCACGTCGAAATCGCCACGTGCCTGCGCCGCCTTGATGATGCCGAAGCTCGCCGTCTGGCCCGGCACCGGCAGGTCCTTGGCGTCGTCGGCGGTGATCTGAACGAACACGCCGGTGTTCGGCCCGCCCTTGTAGGCCTGCCCGGTGGAGTGCTGGAAGCGCGGGCCGAAGCCGACGCAGGTAGCGACATGCTTGTCGTCGCGGATGGCAATGCGCGCCTTCTGAAGCGCGGCGATGTCCTTGTCGTTATGGTCGATATAAGCGAGCAGGGCGGCGTAGTCGCCGGACTCGATGCGCGAGAAATGCGCCTTGAGCCACGATTCCACCGTGCCGTTCGCGCCTGCTTCGCGCAGCGCCTCGGCGTTGTTGCGGTCGGTATAGACCGCGAGGTTGCCGTCGGTGACGAGCGGTTCTTCCTGCGGTAGCGCGCCGGATTTTTCAAAAGCGGCGGTGAGCTCGCGGGTCTTGACCTTGGCGGCCTCGACATCCGGCTGGTCGAAAGGGTTGACGCCGATCACGCTGCCCGCGACCGCCGTCGCCATCTCGAAGCGGAAGAACTCCTGGCCGATATGAGCGGCGTCCGTCACCGCGATGCGGATCACCGGATGGCCTGCCTGTTCAAGCGCCTTGAGGGCGGCCTCGCGCGAGGTGTCGCCTTTCAAGGCGAGATCGACGAAAACGCGATCATCGCCATACACGTCCGGCTTGCCGAGCGGCTCGTCGGCGAGCGGGATCAGCGCGCGGCCATTCTTGCCGGTGGATTCGGCAATCAATTGTTCGGTCCATGCGCCGAAGTCCTCGATCTGGTTCGAGGCCGACAGCGTGACCTTGTCGCGGCCCGCGCGGGCCGCAGCACCAAGTGCCAGGCCGAGCTGGATGCCGGGGTTCTCGTGCGGCGGCACGTCCGCGCCGCAGGCATGCGCCATCGCGCCCGCCGCTGCGAGGAATTTTTTAAGATCGATGCCTGCCGCGGCCGCAGGCACGAGGCCGAACGGAGAGATCACCGAATAGCGGCCGCCGATGCTCGGCTCGCCATGGAAGACGTGGATGAAGTTGCGTTCGCGCGCGACCTTTTCCAGCGACGAGCCGGGATCGGTGACGGCGATGAAGTGCACGCCGGGCTTCTGGCCGCTGACCTTCTCCACGCGCGCGAAGAAATAATCCATCAGCGCGTTCGGCTCGGTGGTACCGCCGGACTTACTGGAGACGATGAACAGTGTACGGGTGAGGTTGATGGATTTCTCGACGCGCCGCACCTGTGCGGGATCGGTGGAATCGAGGATGTGCAGCTTCGGGAAGCCCTTCGCCTGCTTGAAGGTGGTGGCGAGCACTTCCGGCCCGAGGCTCGATCCGCCCATGCCGAGCACCACGGCATCGGTGAACTTCGCGCGCTTCACCGCGTCGGCGAAGCGCTGGTAGAGCTTGAGCGAATTCTGCTCGCGTTCGACGGCATCCAGCCAGCCGAGCCATTTGGCCTCGTCGTGATTGGTCCACACCGAGGCGTCTCGCTTCCACAGCCTGCGGCCCTTGCCCTCGGCGCGCCAGTCGTCGGTCAGTGCCTTGGTGGTGCGGGTGAGATCGTCACCGAGCGCAAGCGCCTGCGTGTCGATCTTCGCGCCCAGCATCCGCGCGCGCTTGGAGGCGACCGCGCCGAGGAGCTGGTCGGCGGCTTCCGAGAACAGCCGTACGCCGTCGTCCACCAGATGGTCAGTGATGGCATCGAGCGAGATGCCGGCCAGCCTCAGGCCGGACAGGATTCCTTCGGCCTCCTGAATATTCTCCTCCAGCGTATCGCGGACCTTGCCGTGATCGCGGAAGGCATCGAGCGTCGCGGGCGGCACGGTGTTGACCGTGTCCCTGCCGATCAGCTCCTCGACGTAAAGCACGTCGCTGTAAGCCTTGTTCTTGGTGCCGGTCGAGGCCCAGAGCAGGCGTTGCACGCGCGCGCCCTTGGCTTCCAGCGCCTTCCAGCGGTCGGAGGCGATCACCTTTTTATAATGCTGATAGGCGAGTTTGGCGTTGGCGACGGCGACCTTGCCCTTCAGCGCAGCCAACTGCGCCTTGCGGTCATCGTCGTTGGCGGCGGCGATCTTGTCATCGAGCTGCCGGTCCACGGCGGTATCGATGCGGGACACGAAGAACGAGGCGACGCTCGCAACCTTGGAGAGATCGCCGCCGGTCGCGGCGTATTTCTCCAGCCCCGAGATATAGGCCTCCAGCACGTCGGCATAGACCTTCTGCGAGAACAGCAGCGTGATGTTGATGCTCAGACCTTCGGCGGTGAGTTGCTCGATCGCGGGCAGGCCCTCGCTTGTGCCCGGCACCTTCACCATCAGGTTCTTGCGGCCGACCGCCTTCCACAGCCGCCGCGCCTCTTGGAGCGTGCCCTCGGTGTCACGCGCGAGATAGGGCGAGACTTCGAGGCTGACGTAGCCATCATGGCCATGCAGTTCGTCATAGACAGGCCGCAGAACGTCGGCGGCGTTCTGGATATCCTCGATGGCGACGGATTCATAAAGATCGATCACCGAGCGGTCGCCGCCCTTCAGGAGCTTTGCGAATGCGGCATCGTATTCGTCGCCGGTGCCGATGGCTTTCTCGAAAATCGAGGGATTGGAGGTGACGCCGCGTACGCCGTCGCGCTCGATCAGCGCTTTCAGCTCTCCCTTGGCAATGAAGCCGCGCGCGAGGAAGTCGAGCCAGATCGACTGGCCATGGTTCTGCAATTCTTTGAGAGGATTCATGATGCCTTGTTCTGTTCGATTTGGTGCAATGCCGCTTCGACGACCTTATCCGGTGTGAAGCCGAATTTCTTCAACAGATCCTTCAGCGGAGCTGACGCGCCGAAAGTATGCATACCGATGATGGCACCGGAAGGGCCTGCGTAACGATCCCAGCCGATGGGGGAGCCTTGCTCCACGGCCACCCGCGCGGTGATATGCGGGGGCAGCACGGTGTCGCGGTAGGATTTGTCCTGTTTTTCGAACAAATCCCATGACGGCATGCTGACCACGCGGGCGCGGATGCCGCGTGATTTCAACTCCTCGAAGGCTGCGACGCACAATTGTACCTCGCTGCCGGTACCGATCAGGATCACCTGCGGCTCGCCGTCGCTATCCGCCATCACATAGGCACCGCGTGCGACCCCGGACGCGGAAGCATATTTACCGCGGTCGAAAATCGGCAGGGCCTGGCGGCTCAGGATCAGCGCTGCCGGTTGGTCCTTGAGGCTGAAGATGACTTTATAAGCCTCTCTTACTTCATTGGCGTCGGCCGGGCGCAGCACGACGAGGTTCGGGATGGCGCGCAGGCCTGCCAGTTGTTCGATCGGCTGATGGGTCGGCCCGTCTTCGCCGACGCCGATGGAATCGTGGGTGAAGACATGGAAGATCGGCAGCCGCATCAAGGCGGCGAGCCGGATCGGCGGACGCATGTAGTCAGAGAAAATCAGAAAGGTCGCGCCGAAAGCGCGCAGATGGCACAGCCCCATGCCGTTGACGATGGCGCCCATGCCGTGTTCGCGAATTCCGAAATGCATGTTGCGTCCGCCGGGGGTGGCCTTTTCCAGCGCGGTCATGCCTTCGCTGGTAAGCTTGGTCTTGGTTGACGGTGCGAGGTCGGCCGCGCCGCCCAGCACCCACGGCAATTCCTCGGCGATGGCGTTCAGCACTTTTCCTGAAGCCTCGCGCGTGGCGATGCCTTTCGCGTCCGGTTTGAAGACGGGCAGGGTGCTGGCCCAGTTTTCGGGTAATCCATGCCTCAGGCAGCGTTCGATCTGCCCGGCCTCGCGGTGGTACTCTTTCGCGTATTGCGCAAAGCCCTTTTCCCACGCCGCGCGCGCGGCGGCACCGCGTTGGCCGATGCCGGCATGGAAGCGTTCGCGCACGCCGTCCGGCACGTAGAAATCCTTATCCTGCGGGAAGCCGAGAAACGCCTTGGTCTTTTTCACTTCGTCGGCGCCAAGCGCGTCGCTGTGGATTTTCGACGTGCCCTGCATGTCCGGCGCGCCGTAGCCGATCACGCTGTTGACGATGATGAGTGTGGGGCGGCCCTTGGTTTCGCGGAATTCCTCCAGCGTGGCACGCACACGGTTGCAATCGTTGGCGTCCGCGACATGGGTGACATGCCAGCCATAGCCGCGGAAACGCTCCGCGACATTCTCATCGAACGCGAGTTCGGTGTGGCCTTCGATGGTGACGGTGTTGCTGTCGTAGATCCAGCACAGGTTGTCGAGCCCGAGATGGCCCGCGAGGGAGGCGGCTTCCGAGGCGACGCCCTCCATCATGTCGCCGTCGCTGCAGATGTTGTAGACGTTGAAGTCGAAAATGGTGTGTCCCGGCTTGTTGTAATGCGCGCCCAGCCAGCGCGAGGCGATCGCCATGCCGACGCTGTTGCCACAGCCCTGTCCCAGTGGGCCGGTGGTGGTCTCGACGCCGGTGGTGTGGCCGTATTCGGGGTGGCCCGGCGTCACGCTGTCGATCTGGCGGAAATGCTCGATGTCGTCGAGCGTCACCGCGAGCTTGTCCGTTGCCTTGCCGTCCTTCAGGCGCTTGATGCCGGACAGGTGAATCAGCGAATACAGCAGCATCGAGGCATGGCCGCACGACAGCACGAAGCGGTCACGGTTTGGCCATAGCGGTTCATCGGGGTCGTAGCGCAGCACCTCCTGCCACAGTGTGTAGGCGACGGGCGCGAGCCCCATCGGCGCGCCGGCATGGCCCGAATTGGCCTTTTGCACGGCGTCGATGGTGAGGGTGCGGATGGTGTTGATGCAGAGCTGATCGATGTCGGCCTGGGCGCGTGGTTGATCATTCGGTGTCGAGCGCGGAGCATCCATTGGTGATTTTCCCGGCGTGGCTGAAAACGTCTGTCTTGCGCCCGTGCCCCGGCGGCAAAGCTATAACTGGAATAAAACGGACGTAAGACGGGATGGTTCCCGTTTCGGGCGGTGTCGCGACGACGTGAAGATGCGCCTATGATGAGGGCAACGGAGGCCTGCATGAGAGTGGCAATAGGTGTGGTGATCGGGTTGGCGATCGGCTATCTCGCGATGTATTATTTCAAAAGCGGACATTTGCCGTTCTGACTGACCTTAACTGGCACACGGCAACGCATGGCAGGCATGCCTGCGGCGACAATTAAAGGACGATGATGAGCGAGGAATTGCCCGACCGCCTCTCGGTGGACCCCAACAGCCCGTTTTACGACGAGAAGGTTTTGTCTCGCGATATCGGCATCCGCTTCAAGGGCGTCGAGAAAACCAATGTCGAGGAATATTGCGTCAGCGAGGGCTGGGTGCGCATGAGCGTCGGCTCGGCGAAGGACCGCCACGGCAATCCGATCACCATGAAATTTTCCGGTACCGTCGAGCCGTACTTCAAGAGCTGATTATTTTCCGACGAGCTTCGGCAGGTCGGACAATGCGCGGATGCGGTGATCCGGCAGGAATCCCAGCTCGTCCATCTGCGTTCGCACGGCCTTGAACATGGTGACGGGAGCGACCGGCGCGCCGGGCTTAATCTCGGCGGCCATCGCCTGCGGGGTGACGCGTTCGATCCATGCGACGTTGAGGCCGAAGGATTTCGCGCCCGCGACGTCGAACGGATTTGACGAGACGAAGATCACCTCGCTCGGCTTCACGCCGAGTCTTTTCTCGATCAGCGTGTAGGCCTGCGGTGCGGGCTTGAAGATGCGCTCGCTGTCGATGCTGATGGTGGCGTCAAGGGTTTGATCGAGGCCGGTGTTTTTCACCAGATCGTTGAGCATCTGGCTGCTGCCGTTCGACAGAATGGCGAGCTTGTGGCCTTTCAAGGCCGCAAGTGCTGCCTTGGCGTCCGGATACAGGTCGAGGTGGATGTATTTGTCCATGATGCGCTCGAACACGGCGTCGCTGTAGGTGAGGCCGAGCAGTTTCAACGAATAGACGAGCGATTCTCGTGTCACGACCGAGAAATCCGCATAGCGCTGCATCATGCTGCGCTGCCAGGTGTATTCGAGCTGCTTCATCCGCCAGACCTGCGTGATGAAATCACCATGGCCGGGGAAGGCCTCCTCGGTTACGGCCGCGACCGACTGGATGTCGTAGAGCGTGCCATAGGCGTCGAACACGAAGGCTTTGATGGTCATGGGCGGTCCATTTTGCAAAGAGCGATTGCGAACCTGAAACGGCACGAGGCGTTAGGTGCTCGTCTCAATCGCTAAGGACGCAAACCATGGCAAAAACTGCGACACGGCGCAAACGGACGGCAACATCAAAATTGCGCGGCACCCATGCGCGCAAGGCACGTAACAAAAAGGCAAGCGCCAAATCCACGGCGCGGCGGACGCGCAAAGCCGGTCCACATGCCGGAAAGCGTCCGGTGAAGAAATGGTCGAAGCACGTCACGCAGACCAGCGACGCGCTCGATCTCAAGCATGATGTCTTCAAGCAGGATAGCCCGAAGGCGATCGCACGGTCACTGAAGCGTTCGGCCGAGCATAGCCACCGGCGCAAGAGCGATCCGTATCGCTCGGCGATGTCGATGCTGGTGTTCTATATCAACCGCGCAGGCAAGAACCTGCCCGCGACGCGGCGCAAGAAGCTTGAAGCCGCCAAGGACGAATTGCGCAAGGCGTTCGGCAAGGCGGCGTAGGCAAAAGATTGCGATACGCCGCCTTGTGAAAATCAGCCGTGCAGCTTCTTCGCGGTTTCGGCGATGGTGCGGCCCTGATAGCGCGCGGCATCAAGTTCGTTCTGGCTCGGCATGCGTGAGCCGTCGCCATCGGTAATCGTCGTCGCACCGTAAGGCGCGCCGCCGGTCACTTCCTTGACGCCCATCTGTCCGGCGAAGCCGTAGTTCAGCCCGACGATCACCATGCCGAAGTGCAGGAGGTTGGTGATGATGGAAAACAGGGTCGTCTCCTGACCGCCGTGCTGGGTCGCGGTCGAGGAGAATGCGCCGCCGACCTTGCCGTGCAGCGCGCCCTTCGCCCACAGGCCGCCGGCCTGATCGAGGAAGTTCGCCATCTGCGACGACATGCGGCCGAACCGCGTGCCGGTGCCGACGACGATGGCGTCGTAATTCGCAAGATCTTCGATCTTCGCCACAGGGGCGGCCTGATCGACCTTGTAATGCGCGGCCTTGGCGACGTCCGGCGGCACCAGTTCGGGCACGCGCTTGATGTCGACAGTGGCGCCGGCCTCGCGCGCGCCTTCGGCGACCGCATTCGCCATCGCTTCGATGTGGCCGTAGGCGGAGTAATAAAGAACGAGAACCTTGGGCATGGAAGTCTCCAACAAAATTGCAGATTGATTGAGGGGAGGGAGTGCCGTGGCCCGGAGGGGCCACGGCGTTGTCGTTAGTGCAGGTGCAGATGTGCGCGGTGGCAACGCGCCCGGCCGAGCAGGGTTCGCAGGCTGGCAGTGACCGCCGGCATCACGAGCAACAGGTCGATCATGCCGCCGTCTCCACCAGCACGAGTTCGGAGTCTTCCAGCGCGGTGATGCGCAGGTTCGGCTCGTTGCTGATCGCGACACCGTCGCGGGCATTGGCGCGGACGCCGTTGACTTCGACCGCGCCGGTTGCGGGCACCAGATAACCCTTGTGGTTATCGTTGAGCGCAACGTCGACACTGTCACCGGCCTTCAGCGTGGTGGCGAGCACCCGCGCTTCGGCCCGGATCGGCAACGCCTCGGCGTCATCCTTGAAGCCGCTGGCGAGCGTGACGAACTTGCCGGAACGATTGCCCTTCGGAAAAGGCTTGGCACCCCAGCAAGGCTGACCGCCCTGCTGCGTCGGCTCGATCCATATCTGGAACAGCGTCGTCTTGACCGGCTCGAGATTGTACTCCGCGTGACGGATGCCGGAGCCCGCGCTCATCACCTGAACGTCGCCGGCTTCGGTGCGTCCCTTGTTGCCGAGCGAATCCTGATGCGTGATCGCGCCTTCGCGGACATAGGTGATGATCTCCATGTCGGAGTGCGGATGCGCCGGAAAGCCGGTGTTGGGGGCGATCTCGTCGTCGTTCCAGACGCGCAGCGCGCCGTGGCTCATGCGGGCGGGATCGTAGTAGCTCGCGAACGAGAAGTGATGCTTGGCGTTGAGCCAGCCGTGGTTGGCGCCGCCAAGAGAACTGAAGGGACGAAGTTCGATCATGTCATGTCCTCCATTGCCTGGGGTTGTGGGTTTCGATGGCGCTGATTTAGGCCTTTCCGCATGGTCTAAAAATAGAAACTATTGAAACTCATCGTTTCTAAATATAAACCAATGATAATTGGCGGGGTGTCCGCCCGGCATTGGAGCCGGCATGTCGAAACTTCCCGATTTCGAGGCGATGGCGATCTTTGCCAAGGTGGTGGAACTGCGGTCCTTCGCTGCCGCCGCGAGCGAACTCGCTCTGTCGAAAGCGACAGTCTCGAAGGCCGTGACGCGGCTGGAGGAGCGGCTGGGCGCGCGGCTGTTCAATCGCAGTTCGCGCCGTCTGGCGCTGACCGATGCCGGTCGCGCGCTGTCGGTGCGCGCGGCGCAACTATTGGCGGACGGCGAAGAGGCTGAAAACGAGGCGCTGTCGCAGGCGGCCTCGCCGCGCGGGCTTGTGCGGCTGGCGGTGCCGATGACATTCGGCCAGCGGGTGATCGCGCCGCTCCTGCCGGAATTTCTCGCACAATATCCGGATGTGTCGATCGATCTGCATTTGAGCGACGCGATGGTTGATCTGATTGGGGAGGGGTTCGACATCGGCGTGCGCATCGCGCGGCTGCCGGATTCCTCGCTGGTGGCGCGGCGGCTCTGCCCGATGCCGGTCTACACCGTGGCTGCGCCGTCTTACCTCAAGAAATACGGACGGCCGACGCATCCGATGCATCTCGCCCAGCATCGCTGCTTTACCTATGCCTACCGGACGACGCCGGAGGTCTGGCATTATTTCAACGATGCGGGCGAGGCGGTGTCGGTACGGCCTTCCGGCCAGTTGCGGATCAACAACGGCGAGGCGGTGCTTCCCGCGCTGATCGCCGGGCTCGGCATTGCCGACCTGCCGGACTTCATCATCGGCGAGGCGATCGCCAGGAAGCAGGTCGAGGTCATCCTCAAGGGCTGGAAGCAGCCGGAAGGGGCGGTGCATCTGGTGATGCCGCCGGGCGGTCCGCGCCCCGCCCGGGTGGAGGCGCTGGTCGAGTTCCTCGCCACCCATCTGGCCCGGCTGGGCAAGGCGGCTACCGCAAAATCTCGCCGGGAACCGGAGGCGGGCTGAGAGGCTGGATTTTCCCAAGGATTTCAGTGATGAAACTTGAGAAAATGGCGTTCCTTTATCCCCCGCCGTTCAGAAAAAGCCTTGATTGCATTGACATTCCGCCCTGCGCTCTCTAGAAACCGGCCATCCCGGCGATGGCCCTGCCGCCCGGGCGCCCATAGATATTGATGCAACTCGGCCTGTCGATACGGCCTTTCGCAAGAGCATGTCCCATGAAGGTCCGTAACTCGCTGAAATCGCTCCGTGGTCGTCACCGCAACAACCGTCTGGTCCGCCGCAAGGGCCGGGTTTACGTGATCAACAAGGTGCAGCGCCGCTTCAAGGCGCGTCAGGGCTAATCGCCTTTGAGGTTTGCCGGACGCTGTCCGGCACTCCCTAAATCATCACACCTGGTTGACGCCGCTTGCCCTTTGCAGGCGGCGTTTTGCGCGTTTAAAATCCTCGCATGAAATTGACCCGGCGTGTCGCCGTGAATGTTCCGGCTGGATTTGCACTCGCGGCGCTGCTCGTTGTTGCGCCCGCAGCCGCGCAGCCCGACTCCCACCTCAGGCAGAAGCTGCCGCAAGCGCCGAAACAGCTTCCGTCCGTCAAAGCCCATGGCAAGAGCCTCGACTTTCTGTTCGATGCGCTGAAGGCCGCGCCCGACGAGGAAAGCGCGCGCGCGGTCGAGGCGCGGATCTGGGCGATCTGGATGAAGACGCCGAGCGACACCGTCGCGCTGCTGATGGCGCGCGCGAGCATCGCGCTGGAGAATAACGAATCCGACGTCGCGCTGAAACTGCTCGACGCCATCATCAAGCTGCGTCCCGATTACACGGAAGCCTGGAACAGGCGCGCGACGCTTTATTACAAGAAGAACGACTACAACCGCGCGATGGAAGATATCGAGGAAGTGCTGCGCCGTGAGCCGCGCCACTTCGGTGCGCTGGCGGGGCTCGGCGTCATCCTCGAGGAAACCGGCGACGCCAAGCATGCGCTGGACGTGTTCCGCCGCGCGCTCGCTATCAATCCGCACCTCGACAAGGTGCCGGACATGGTGAAGACCCTGTCGGAAAAGGTCGAGGGCCGCGACATTTGAAACCGTGCATGAGCCGCCGCTCCGCTTCATGTGGAGCGGCGGTTTTGCTATGTCTTGGCTTTATTTGAGGGGATTGCATCATGAGAGCTTCGTCGCTCAGTTTCCTTGTCGCCGCCTTGATCCTCGCCTTCGGAATGATCTGGGGTCTTGCGATGGCGATCTCGCAGGATCATTCAACCCTTGCAGCCCACGCCCATCTCAACCTGCTCGGCTGGGTGTCTTTATTTCTGTTCGGGCTGTTCTACCGCCTGCATCCGGCACTCGATGCCGCACGGGTGGCACGCCTGCAGGTGATGATCTGGATCGCCGGGACCATTGTGATGGCGATCGGCGTCGCCATGATCCATATGGGCAAGCATGAGGGTGAGCCGCTGGCGGGCGCGGGCTCGATCATGGTGCTGGTGAGCGTCGTGCTGTTCGTCTGGCAGGTGATCCGCTTTGAGCGGACAAGCGCCGCCTGAAATCAGATATTGGCGTCGCTGTCCGAGCCGATAGTGGCGATGCGCACCATGTTGGTGGTGCCCGGGGTGCCGAACGGCACGCCCGCGACGACGATGACGCGCTCGCCAGCCTTGGCGAAGCCGTCGCGATAGGCGATGCGGCCCGCGCGCTGGATCATGTCGTCGCCGTCCTGCGCGTCCTCGGCCACTACGCAATGCACGCCCCACAACAAGGCAAGCTTGCGTGCGACCACGGCATTCGGCGTGATCGCGACGATCGGACAGCGGGGCCGCTCGCGTGCGACACGAATGGCCGTCGAGCCCGAACTGGTCCAACAGATGATGGCCGGCAAATGCAGCGTCTCGGCGATCTGCCGCGCGGCGTCGGCGATGGCGTCGCCGGCGGTGGCTTCCGGCGCGGGGCGCTGCCCGTCGATCACGCTGCTGAAGGTCGGGTCGCGCTCCACCTCCTCGCCAATGTGATCCATCATCATCACCGCGTCGGAGGGATATTTGCCAGCCGCGGATTCCGCCGACAGCATCACGGCATCGGCCCCCTCGAACACCGCGGTCGCGACGTCGGAGACTTCGGCGCGCGTCGGCACCGGTGAGGCGATCATCGATTCCAGCATCTGGGTCGCGATGATGACCGGCTTGCCCATGCGTCGCGCCATGCGCGTCATTTGTTTCTGAAGTCCCGGCACGCGCTCGACCGGCATTTCGACGCCGAGATCGCCACGCGCCACCATGATGGCGTCGGAGGCATCCATGATCGCCTCAAGGCGTTCGATGGCCTGCGGCTTTTCGATCTTGGACATGATCGCCGCGCGGCCGCGCACGATGCGGCGGGCCTCGTGCACGTCATCGGCGCGCTGCACGAACGACAGCGCGATCCAGTCGGTGCCGGCGTCGAGGGCCGCGGCGAGATCGGCATGGTCCTTCGGCGTCATGGCCGAGACGGGCAGGTCGGTGTCGGGCAGGCTCACGCCCTTGCGGTCGGAGATGCGCCCGCCGATCACGACGCGTGTCACGGCATGATCGTGTGAGGTTTCCTCCGCGATCAGGCGCAGCTTGCCGTCGTCGATCAGGAGCGCGTCGCCCGGCTTCAGCGCGCGCAGGATTTCCGGATGCGGCAGGTGGACGCGTGTCTTGTCGCCCGGCGCGGGATCGGAATCGAGTACGAAATTCTGCCCGTTGGTGATGATCGCCGCGCCCTCCTTGAAGGCGCCGAGCCGCAGCTTCGGGCCCTGAAGGTCGACGAGAATGCCGATCGGCCGGTTGTAGCTGCTCTCGATGTTGCGGATGGTGGCGATCAACTCCCGCATCTTGTCATGCGAGGTATGGCTCATGTTGATGCGGAAGACGTCGGCTCCCGCTTCGAACAGCTTGCGAATCGTGACGCTGTCGGACGAGGCAGGTCCTAGCGTTGCGAGAATCCGGACGCGACGCAGCCGCCTCATTGCTTCGTTCCCGGTGCGGGAAGCGGGGCAGGTGCGGGGAGAATGCCGCCGGGCTGGCCGGCGCCGGGCTGGCCGGCGCCGGGCGCGTTCGGCAATCCCGGCAGGGTCGGCTGTTGCTGCCGCTGCAGGTTCTGCTCGGTGGTTTCGGTCAGTTGCACTGTCCAGGAACGCTGCTCGCCGGTATCCACCTCGTAGAAGCCGGTGCGGTCGAAGCCGCGGGCGAGGCAGTTCTCGGTGCCCTTGATGGTGAATTCCTTGTCGCGCGAGCACATGAAGGCCTGGCCCGACCATTCGCCGCCGCGGTCGTAATCGAGGCCGTAAATGTAATAATAGCGCGCCACCAGCGTGCCCTTGAGCAGCGTTTCGCAGGCGTGGGAGGAGATATTCCACCAGCCTTCGGTGACCCAGCCTTCGCTGTCCTTGTAGCCCAGCGCGATACCCACCCGGCTCGAGGTATTGTTGCATAGCCGGAAATCGGCCCGCGCTGGTGTGCTGGACGCGCACAGTGCCGGAAGCGCGAGAGCTAGTCCGAACAGGAGAGGCAGGAAAAGGCGCAAGGTGGGCAACCGCAAATTCACTTTCGGCATGGGCGCAGGCTATCTCAAACGCGGGCGCAATTCCAATCGCGCGGAACGCGGGGGCTGGTAAAATCCGCTGCCGGGTTTATGTGCTGGTTGTAGTTTCCAGCGGAAGATCGAAACAGGGGCGGCCATTCGGGCCGCAGCCGGAGGACGAGGAACATCATGGCCATCGATAAAGCCACCCAGACCGAGCTTGAGGCGGCCGTTTTCCGCCGTCTCGTCGCGCATTTGCAGAAGCGCACCGACGTGCAGAACATCGACATGATGAATCTGGCGGGATTTTGCCGCAACTGCCTGTCGAACTGGATGAAGGACGCCGCCGACGAAAAGGGCGTGCCGATGACCAAGGATGAGGGCCGCGAGGCTGTCTATGGCATGCCTTACGAGGAATGGAAGGCGAAGTACCAAAGC
The DNA here is from genome assembly GCF_058803465.1 of Afipia sp. GW821-FHT14H12. Taxonomy (NCBI): domain Bacteria; kingdom Pseudomonadati; phylum Pseudomonadota; class Alphaproteobacteria; order Hyphomicrobiales; family Nitrobacteraceae; genus Afipia; species Afipia sp. GW821-FHT14H12. The sequence goes on from NZ_JBXAOZ010000001.1 coordinate 1,462,810, forward strand.
GAGGCGACACCCGAGCAGATTGAGGCCATGAAGAAGGCCGCCAGCGGTCACTGACGCCGCGCGCTGAACGCTGAAAAAAGCGTGAGGCGCGAGCTTTTTAAAACCACCCTGTGGGCATTGTGGACGGCGCGGTGCCTTGCCTTGACGCCGCCTCTCCGACTGGATGAGTGTGGTCACGAAAGACGCTTTGCCGCCCGGCCGGCGCCGCCTCATCAAAGTTCAGGAGTACCCGATGGCCACAGCCGCCGCCGTGAAGGAAGACGTTGCCCACCGTTTCGCCAAGGATCAGCTCAAGGCCATCATCGAGCGCATCGAGCGGCTGGAAGAAGAAAAGAAGACGATCTCCGACGACATCCGCGACGTCTATGCCGAGGCCAAGGGCAACGGCTTCGACGTCAAGGCGCTGCGCACCATCGTGCGGATGCGCAAGCAGGACGCCAACGAGCGCGAGGAGCAGGAAACCATCCTTGAGACCTACATGCAGGCGCTCGGGATGCTGTGAGAGGCGTAGACCATCCTGTGGATGGCGCCTCCAGGCAGGCAATAAGTATAAGATTCGTTAACGCTGTGGCCTTAACCATGGAGAAAGAGACAATCTCCCAGAGGCCGCCGGTCGCGAATGAGAGATGAAGCAGGCCATGTTTCGGAACTTCAGTGGGCTGAGGTTTACGCGCGTCTCTATGACCAGGCCTTGGGTCATGCTCGTATCGGCGCATGGGAATGCGAGCTTGAGACGGAACGCCTGACCTGGACGTCCGGAGTCTACAAACTCTTTGCTTATCCGATGGACAGCGCGCTGCGGCGCGCGAGCATCGTCGACCTTTATACCCCTGAATCCAGACGCAACATGGAAATCGCCCGCGCCGAGGTGATCCGGAGCGGCCGTTCCGTCTCGCTCGATACGGAGATCAGGACGTGGGACGGCGAAAAGCGCTGGATGCGGCTTTCGATCAATGCGGTGAGAGAGAACGGGCGGCCTGTCCGCATCTTCGGCTCCAAGCAGGACATCACCTCAGACCGGCAAGCGATGGAGAGCCTGCGTCTGCAAGCCGAAACCGATCCGCTCACCGGGCTTGCCAATCGTTCTTTGTTTCAGCAGCGCTACCGTGAAGTCATCGGTGACACTTTGAACCATGGTTTTGCATCGGCGCTTGTCCTCATCGATCTCGACCGCTTCAAGGAACTGAATGATACGTTCGGGCATGAGGCTGGAGATGCATGTCTGCGCGAGATCGCAATGCGTTTGAAGCGGGCCTTCTGCAATGCCGGCTTGGTCGCCCGGCTGGGAGGCGACGAATTCGCACTCATCCTGCGTGCCCCCACGAATCCCGCACGGATCGAGAGCGTCTTGGAGCAAACGGTCGCGATGCTATCTCGTCCGGTCTTCTGGAATGGTCTTCGTCTCGAGGTCGGTGCTTCGATCGGGGCTGCCCTGATCGGACGCCCGCATCGCCGGCGTATCACCGAGCTGTTCGCGGATGCCGACATTGCGCTGTATGCCGCAAAGGCTGCCGGCCGCAACAAAGTTCATCTGTTCAATGATGAAGTGGGCAGCCGCTCGATGAATCCGGAAGCCGCCGCCTGACGATGGCCTTTTGAATTTACCGCAGCGAAGCGGTCTGCACGAAAGTCGTGGTCGGCATTGAAGCGATCGCCGGGCCGCTGAAGCGGTCGCAGGCGGGGCCGATCTGCGGATCGAGCGAGAACGTCATCGTCACCGCGCGCGCAGGCTTCACGAAATGCGCGACCATCGGCCTCATGTCCCAGTCACCCATCACCGAGGTGTAAAGCGCGTTATTGGCGCTCGGCGTCAGCACCATCGCGCGCAGCCAGATGTCGCTCGCCTGATCGGCGCTGGCGAGGCGCAGCATGGTGGCAGGCGAGCGGGAGTGGCCACGCGACGTCTTGCCGAGCACGGTGCTGGCATGGACGGATACGGCGGCATCGCGCGCGAGGGCTGCGATGTGCGTCGGCGGCACCGGCCCGCTCGCGGCGACGATCTTGCTGCGGTCGAGCAGTTGCGGCGCGTCATAGGCCATCGCGTTGGCGACGTTCGCGGGCAGCGAAGCGGTGGATTGCGGATCGGCGGCACGCGCCTTCACGGCGGCGATCTGTTCGGCTGATGCGGGCTTCGGCGTCATCGCGGCGTCATCCCAGCGGACGCGGGCCTCGATCATCTCGGCCATGGTCTGCGGCTGTTTGGCTGCTTTGGCAGGAGCGAGCGGAATTTCGACGGGGACTGCGGAGGCGACGCGATAGCTGGCGGTCTGAACCGGCCGTGCACGCGGCACCGGCACCATCTCGGCGATCTTGTCCTTCACCCTGTCTGCCGCCGCGGCGATCAGACTGGGCTTGGCAGGTGTTTCGGCAGCCGGTGTGGAGGCGGAGGATTCGTCGTCGTCCTCTGAGGCTTGCTTGCCCTTGAACAGGGAGGCGAGCAGGCTGCGGCTGCTGGCCGTCGTGGCCTCATCGCCCTTGCGGTGCCGGATTTCAGCGAGCGCGAGATCGTAGCCCTTCAGCGGACGTCCATCGGTGGGGACATGGACCGTCTTGCCGTCCGGGAACACGCGCACGAGCTGGTCGTGCGTCATGCGCGGCCAGTGGCGGATGTTGCCGGTGTCGAGATGCACGAAGGGCGAGCCGGAGGTGGGGTAGAAACCGACGCCGCCGCGTTGCAGGCGAAGCCCGGCGAACCGGATCTTCTCAAGCGGCACGCCGGGAATGAAGAAATCCATCGCGTGGCCGAGCATGTGCTGGCTGAAGCGCGCGACGCCGGAATGCGCCGAGCGGCGGCGCAGCATGGCGTTGGTCTTGGGCGAGCGATAGGCCGAGATGATCTGGATCGGCTGCTTGGCGTCGACGTCGCGAGTGACCTCCCACAGGATGTCGAACAGATGCGGGTCCATCGTGGTCGAATCCTGGCTGCGCCAGTCGCGGAGGAAGTGGTTGAGTTTCTTCAGCGCGTCGGCGTCGTAGCGACCGTTGCGCTTGAAGGTGACGGTGAGCTCTTCGCTGGAATGAGTGTGGTGGAAGGAGAGGGTGCGGGTGTCGTTGCTGGCGGTCGCGTCATGCACCGCGCCTGCGCCGGCGAACAGCAGGAGCATAGCGGATGCGCTCACCCGCAAGGAGTGCCGCACAGGCCAAAGGCTGCTGCCGCGTGGATGATCGCCCGCCACTTATCGTCCTGTTGGAACGCCCAGGAAGAGATCCCCGCTACCCCACGCAGCGGAGATGATGAATTGTGTGTAACGTCGGCCGGTTAATGGAAATTTACCCCCATCCCCGATCACGCAATCGAGAGCTAACGGGCCGACTGTGGCAAAAAATGGCCGGTATTTATATCGCCTCCGGAGACAGGGTTAACGCAAAGGGCCCCGCTTGCGGCGGGGCCCTGATTTTATTGCGTAAGGTGGATTTCGGAGCTGGGGAACCCGAGCCGAAAAATTTATGCGTTTAGCGGTAGCGGCGCCGGCCGCGCGGTTCCGGCTCGACCTCGGCGCGTCCGCCGCCACCAAACAGCATCTGGAAGAAGTTCGGCGCCGAGGAGCGGTCCGCATAGCCGTCGCCCGGAATATTGATGTTGCCGGTGGGCCGTACGTAGTTCGGCTGCGAATGCGCGACGACGGTTTCGAGGTTGCGGCGGCCGCCTTCCTTCAGCAGTTTGATCATGGTCGCATCGCGGCCATAGATGTCCTTGCGGAATTCGAGCTTGCCGGCGTCGTCCACGAACGCGGTCTGGTAGGTGATGTTGACCGGGAGCGGCGTCGGCAGGTTGATGTTGATCTCGTTGTGGCCATACATGCTGCGGATTTTCTCCGGCGTGTAATGATCCTTCGGCAGTGCGATACCCAGGATCGTCGCGGCGTACTGATCCGGATTCTGCACCCGCATGCAGCCATGGCTGAAAGCGCGCTCGCTCTTGGCGAACAGATACTTGTCCGGCGTGTCGTGCTGATAGACCAGGAATTTGTTCGGGAAGTTGAAGCGGATGCGGCCGAGCGCGTTGGCTTCGCCCGGCGGCTGCGAAATGCGGATGGTGCCATCGGGATTGCGCTGGAGCTTGAGGCCCATGCGCTCGAGCACGGTCGGGTCCTGCTGCAGGGCGGGCAGGTACTCGTTGTAGATGATCGACGGCGGCACGTTCCAGGTCGGATTGACGGTGATGTACTTCATCGTCTCCGTCAGCAGCGGGGTAGCGTGCTTGCCGGGTTTGCCGACAACGACACGGGTCTTCCAGGCCGTTGCGCCATTATGCATCAACTGGAGGCTGTAATCGGGAATGTTGAGGATGACATAGGCATCGCCGAGCGCGGGTGCGCCGAGATCGCGCGGCAGCCAGCGCCAGCGTTCCATGTTGACGCGGATGATATCGATCTTGCGGTCGTTGCGCGGTCCGTTGAGTGCCGCGACCGTGTGGTTGTCGAGAACGCCGGTGGCCTTGAGGTCGTTCGCGCTCTGGAACTTGCGCACGGCGGCGGCGACGGTCGCATCGTAGTGCGTGTCGCTCGCATTCTCGGTGACGCCGAGCTTGGCGCGCAGCGCAGGCACGCGCGCGTCGTCCATCACGGTGGGGTTCGGGTTCTTCTTGGTCGGCTTGACGAAGCGCAGCGTCTCGCCGTCGGCGATCTTTTTGCCTTCGTCGGTCTTGCCGCGCAGCTCGGCGAGCTTGGCCTTCAATTCCTTGTAGAGCTTGTGCGGCGGATTGTAGGTCTCAAGCGCCGCGCCGGCATTGCGCGCGGTCGAGACGTTGATCAGCACTTCGGTCGGGTCGGGGTAGTGCTCCGGGTACTGGATGTCGCCGGACACCTGCGACCAGTGCATGCGGCCGCTCTGGGCGTGGCGCGCATAGTCGAGCACGCTTTCAGTCAGCTTCAGTTCGGCATCGGCCTGCGCATCCGCGGTTGTGGCGGCGGTGAAATTCGGCACCGGATAATCCTCCGGATCGAGGCCGTCCTCATCCGCCTTCTTCAGCCGCGCGCTCGCGTCATTGGCGCGCGCGGTTGCCGCGGCACCCTTGGTCCAGAGCGGAGCGTAGTTGCGGTCCTTGTAGAAGGCTTCCACCGCCTCGCGTTCTTTCTTGCGGTCGAAATATTTGCCGGCCTTCGTCGTCACCAGGCTGCGCAGCGCCTCGGCGGACGGATCGAGTGTGGCGACGGCAGGAGCAGCGGCCGGAGTTTCGGTCTTGGCATTATCCGTCTTGGCCGGAGCGGCGGGCGCTGTCGTGGCCGTATCGGCCTTCGCCGGTTCGGACTTCGCAGGCTCGGACTTCGCAGGCTCGGTTTTAGCTGTATCCGCCTTCGACGCGTCGGCGGGCTTGTTGTCCGCCTTTGCATCCGTCTTGGCCGGCTCGGATGCAGCAGGCTTTGCGGTGTCCGCGGCCTTTGCCGCGTCGGCTTTCGGTGCATCGGCCTTCACGTCGGCCGCGGTCGGCGGTGGGACGTTCGAGGTGTCGGGTGTGGGAACTGCGGCGCTGATGGAGGCATCCGCTGGCTTCGCCGGGTCGGCATGAGCAAAGGTTACGGTGCCGGTCAGCAGGAAGGTCGCTGCGACGGCTGCCAGCACGCGATCGTAACCGCTGCGGCCGGTCGAGAAGTCATGCATTATCGAGTTCCCTGAGCGAGGCTGTTTCGGCCTGAAACAGCAAGTTTGTCTCATTTAAGCCCGCACCCAGGTGAAACCCGGCTCTCACCGGTTCGTTTCCCCGGCGTATCGCGCCCGGTCGATTCATCGCACCATCAACAAGTGTACACGCACGGACGCAATGCGCCTAGCTTGCGCCGGAACGTGTCACGGGAAACTGACCGTGCTGACGGTGATCTGCAACCACCCCTGCGTGCTTTCTCTTGGTCTGTCACCAAGCCGCAACGGTCCGAAGGGGCGGGGTCTTTTTCAGGATTCTTGGTTCTTCCCGGCGGGAACAGCGGCGATGTCGTCCATCTTCCGGTACAGCGTGGAACGGCCGATCTTCAGCCGCCGCGCCACTTCCGACATCTGGCCGCGATAATGCGAGATGGCGAAGCGGATGATCTCGGCTTCCATCTCGTCGAGCGCGCGGCATTCGCCGTCTTCGTCCAGTATCGTCAGGGCGCCGTGCGGCAGGAGGGCCGGTGCGGACTGGGCCGGTGCGATTGGGATTTCATGGGCGGCTACCCGCGCAGGTTGCGCGAGCGTCAGCGGTCCGATCTCGGGACCTGCGTCCGACCCCAGGGGGCCGCCATTGATGGCGGGGAAGTCGTCGGCCCGAAGCTCCTCGCCGTCGGACAGCACCACCGCGCGATAGACCGCGTTCTCGAGCTGGCGGACATTGCCCGGCCAGTCGGCATTGACGAGGCGGGCCATGGCGTCGGCGCCGACGCGGGCAATGGCGCGGTTTTCCTCCGCGCTGAAGCGCGCGAGGAAATGGCGTAACAAATGAGGGATGTCCTCGCGCCGCGACCGCAGCGGCGGGATCGTCAGCGGCAGCACATGCAGGCGATAGAACAGGTCGTCGCGGAAATGACCGGCCTTCACATGGTTGAGCAAATTGCGGTTGGTCGCCGAGATGATGCGCACATCGACCTTGACCGGCTTGCGGCCGCCGACCGCCTCGACCTCGCCCTGTTGCAGGGCGCGCAGCAGTTTCACCTGCGCGGTGAGCGGCAGTTCGCCGACTTCATCCAGGAACAGCGTGCCGCCGGAGGCTTCGACGAACTTGCCGGCATGGCGTTCGGTGGCGCCGGTGAAAGCGCCCTTCTCGTGGCCGAACAGGATCGACTCGACGAGGTTATCGGGGATCGCGCCGCAATTGACGGTGACGAATGGCTTGCTGGCGCGCTCCGAGGAGCCGTGAATGGCGCGCGCGACCAGCTCCTTGCCGACGCCGGATTCGCCTTCGATCAGCACCGGAATGGCCGAGGCTGCGGCCTTCTTGCCCATCGCCAGCACATGCCCCATCGCCTCCGAGCGGGTCACGATGTCCTTGAAGGTGAGGCGGCCTTCGCGCGAGTGGCGGATGCGTTGCAATTCGCCTTTCAGGGCGCTGGCGTCGAGCGCGTTGCGCAACGACACCTGAAGCCGCTCGATGCCGACCGGCTTGACCACGAAATCATGCGCGCCCGCGCGCATCGCGGAGACCACATTGTCGATGCCGCCATGCGCGGTCTGCACCACCACCGGAATATGCAGGCCCATCTCGCGCATCTTCGACAGCACGCCGAGGCCGTCGAGACCCGGCATCACGAGATCGAGCACGATGGCATCGACCGTGCGCATCTCATCTGCGATCACCGTCATGGCGGCGTCACCGCTTTCGACGACGATGGTCTGATAGCCGCAACGCTGCACCATATTTTCCAGCAGACGGCGCTGGACGGCATCGTCATCGGCAATCAGAATAGTCGCGGCCATGGAATTCCTCGGTCAGCAGGTTTATCTGTCTCGAATCGGGGCACTCTCGCCGATGCCGATTAACGGCCTCTTAAGAGTTGGCGGACGTTCGCGCTGCCAGCACAGGAACAACACGGGTAGGAACACATAATGGCTGCACGTTCGTCCTCCGCTCTGCGTAAACCCGCCAAGACCAAGAAGGCGGCGAAGCCTGCGAAACCCGCGGCCAAAAAGGCGGTGAAGAAGACGGCGAAGCTGCCCGAGTGGAATCTGGGCGATCTCTATTCGTCGATCACCGCGCCGGAGATCGCGCGCGACCTCGACAAGCTCGATGCCGACTGCGTGGCGTTCGAGGCGGCCTATAAGGGCAAGATCGCGGATGCGCTTTCCAAGCCCGGCGCGGGCGAGTGGCTGGCGGAAGCCGTGAAATCCTTTGAGGCGATCGACGATCTCGCCGGACGGCTGATTTCCTATGCGGGCCTGATCCATGCGGGCGACACGGTCGATCCGGCGATCACCAAATTCTACGGCGATGTGTCAGAGCGTCTCACCAATGCCTCGACGCATCTGCTGTTCTTCACGCTCGAACTCAACCGCATCGACGACGAACTGATCGAAAAGGCGATGCAGGTGCCGGCGCTCGGCCATTATCGCCCGTGGCTGGAGGACATCCGCAAGGACAAGCCGTATCAGCTCGAGGATCGCATCGAGCAGCTGTTCCACGAGAAATCGACCACGAGCTACGGCGCGTTCAACCGTATGTTCGACCAGACCATCGCGGGCCTGCGCTTCAAGGTCGGATCGAAAGAACTGGCGATCGAGCCGACGCTGAACCTGTTGCAGGATCGCGCGCCCGAGAAGCGCAAGGCGGCTGCGCAGGCGCTGGCGAAAACCTTCAAGGCCAACGAGCGGACCTTCGCGCTCGTCACCAACACGCTCGCCAAGGACAAGGAAATCTCGGACCGCTGGCGTGGCTTCGAGGATGTCGCGGATTCGCGCCATCTCGCCAATCGTGTCGAGCGCGAAGTGGTGGATGCGCTGGTGGCGTCGGTGCGTGCGGCCTATCCGCGCATCTCGCATCGTTATTACGCGTTGAAGGCATCGTGGTTCAAAAAGAAGAAGCTCGCGCACTGGGACCGCAACGCGCCGCTGCCGTTCGCGGCCACCGGCCAGATCGAATGGAATGATGCCAAGAGCACGATCCTGAAAGCCTATGGCGATTTCTCGCCGGAGATGGCGGGCATCGCGAAGCGTTTCTTCGACGACCGCTGGATCGACGCGCCGGTGCGTCCGGGCAAGGCGCCGGGTGCGTTCTCGCATCCGACCACGCCGTCGGCGCATCCCTATGTGCTGATGAACTATCAGGGCAAGCCACGCGACGTGATGACGCTCGCCCATGAACTTGGTCACGGTGTGCATCAGGTGCTGGCGGCGAAGCAGGGCGCGCTGATGGCGCCGACGCCGCTGACGCTCGCCGAGACCGCAAGCGTATTCGGCGAGATGCTGACCTTCAAGCGCCTCCTCGCGCAGACCAAGAACGCCAAACAGCGGCAGGCGCTGCTCGCGGGCAAGGTCGAGGACATGATCAACACGGTGGTGCGCCAGATCGCGTTCTATTCGTTCGAGCGCGCCGTGCACACCGAGCGCCGCAACGGCGAACTCACCGCCGAGCGTCTTGGCGAGATCTGGCTGTCGGTGCAGGGCGAGAGCTTAGGGCCGGCCATCGAAATCAAGCCGGGCTACGAGACGTTCTGGATGTACATCCCGCACTTCATTCATTCGCCATTCTACGTGTACGCCTATGCGTTCGGCGATTGCCTCGTGAACTCGCTCTATGCGGTGTACGAGCACGCGGCCGAGGGCTTCGCCGACCGCTATCTCGATATGCTCGCGGCGGGCGGCACCAAGCACTATTCCGAACTGCTGGCGCCGTTTGGACTCGATGCCAAGGACCCTGCTTTCTGGGACGGTGGCCTGTCGGTGATCGAGGGGATGATCGGTGAGCTGGAGGCGATGGGGTAGGGCGGAGCGGCCTCTTACATTTTCATTCAATGAAAACAAACCCATAGGCCGAGTGCTAGAAACCCGGCGCTTGTGGGTTGTACAACTTTTTGCCTAGAAGGACCGTTGCTCTGCCAAGGCAAGTGCGGTATTGCCCACGCAAAGCAAAGTGCTGGAGGCAACTATAATGGCGGACCACAGTGAGGTGGCCTACACGACCGCGGATGGCAACGACTATCCCGCTCATGAGCAGACCTACGAGTCATTCCTGAAGCTGACCAAATACACCTGCGTGACGCTGGTGGTGATTTTGGCGCTGATGGCGATTTTCCTCACCTGAATTCGACTTTTCCCTGAACTTACAACGGGATTGGAAGGAAGCGGCTTACGCCGCTTCCGCGTGTAGCAGAGGTGCGTCATGCACCGGTCAGACGCGGCTTTGAGATCGCGGGAGGCTTTATGAAGATAGCGATTGCCAAGGAACAGGACGCGGCCGAGCCGCGTGTCGCGGCGACGCCCGACACTGTGAAGAAATTCAAGTCGCTCGGTATCGACGTTGCGATCGAGCCGGGCGCGGGCATCAAGTCCGGCCTGCTGGATGCCGACTACGAAGCCATGGGTGCCGTGGTCAGCGCCGACGCCGTGAAGGACGCCGACATCGTCATCAAGGTGAAGCGCCCGACCGCAGCCGAAGCTGCCTCCTACAAGAAGGGTGCGCTCGCGATCGCGATCATGGACCCGTACAACAACGACGCCGCGCTAAAGTCGCTCGCCGATGCCGGCGTGTCGGCCTTCGCGATGGAGTTGATGCCACGCATCACCCGCGCGCAGGTGATGGACGTACTGTCCTCTCAGGCGAACCTCGCGGGCTATCGCGCCGTGATCGAAGGCGCCGAGGCCTTCGGCCGCGCCTTCCCGATGATGATGACCGCAGCGGGCACTGTGCCTGCCGCCAAGGTGTTCGTGATGGGTGTCGGCGTCGCTGGCCTCCAGGCGATCGCGACCGCGCGCCGCCTCGGCGCCGTCGTCTCCGCCACCGACGTTCGCCCGGCGACGAAGGAGCAGGTCGAGTCGCTCGGCGCAAAATTCCTTGCCGTCGAGGACGAGGAATTCAAGAACGCGCAGACGGCGGGCGGCTACGCCAAGGAAATGTCCAAGGAATACCAGGCCAAGCAGGCCGCGCTCACCGCCGAGCACATCAAGAAGCAGGACATCATCATCACCACGGCTTTGATCCCGGGCCGTCCGGCTCCGAAGCTCGTCACGCTTGAGATGGTGAAGTCGATGAAGCCCGGCTCCGTGCTGGTCGACCTCGCGGTCGAACGCGGCGGCAACGTCGAGGGTGCGAAGGCCGATGAGATCGCGGACGTCAACGGCGTCAAGATCATCGGCTACACCAACCTCGCGGGCAAGGTCCCGGCGTCGGCCTCGGGCCTTTACGCCCGCAACCTGCAGGCGTTCATCGAGACGATGTTCGACAAGGAAACCAAGTCGCTGGCCGTGAAGTGGGACGACGAACTGGTCAAGGCCACCGCGCTGACCAAGGACGGCGCCGTCATCCACCCGAACTTCCAGCCGAAGGCGTAAGGAGTCCAGCCATGCATGGTATTGAGATTGTCGACCCGTTCGTGTTCCGGCTGTCGATCTTCGTGCTCGCGGTGTTCGTGGGCTATTTCGTGGTGTGGTCGGTGACGCCCGCGCTGCACACGCCGCTGATGTCGGTGACCAACGCGATCTCCTCGGTGATCGTGGTCGGTGCGCTGCTCGCGGTCGGCGTGGCACTCGTCGGCGACGACAACGGCCCGCTCTGGGCACGGGCCTTCGGGTTCGTCGCGCTGATCTTCGCATGCATCAACATCTTTGGCGGCTTCCTTGTCACCCAGCGCATGCTGGCGATGTACAAGAAGAAGCAGAAGTGAGCAGGGGCTGAGCCATGAACGCTAATCTTTCGGCCCTGCTCTATCTCGTCGCAGGCGTCCTTTTCATTCTGTCGCTGCGCGGGCTGTCCAGCCCGGCGTCCTCGCGTCAGGGCAACTTCTTCGGCATGGTCGGTATGGCGATCGCGGTCGCCACCACGCTCGCGGCGCATCCGCCGGCGAGCGCTACTGGCTGGATCCTCGTGCTGCTCGGCATCGCCATCGGCGGTTCGATCGGCGCTGTGATCGCCAGGCGCGTGCCGATGACGGCGATGCCTGAACTGGTCGCCGCCTTCCACTCGCTGGTTGGCATGGCCGCCGTGCTCGTTGCGGCCGGAGCGTTCTACGCGCCGACCGCCTTCGGCATCGGCACCCACGGCGCGATCCACGCCCAGAGCCTCGTTGAAATGTCGCTCGGCGTCGCCATCGGCGCGCTGACCTTCACCGGCTCGGTGATCGCGTTCGCCAAGCTCTCCGGCCGCATGAGCGGTGCGCCCATCATTTTGCCGGCGCGCCACATCATCAACATCGTGCTGGCGCTGGCGCTGGTGTTCTTCATCTACGGCCTGATCTCCTCGCAGAGCGCGGTCGACTTCTGGCTCATCACCATCATCGCGCTGGTGCTCGGTGTGCTCCTGATCATTCCGATCGGCGGCGCCGACATGCCGGTGGTGATCTCGATGCTCAACTCCTATTCGGGTTGGGCCGCGGCCGGCATTGGCTTCACCCTCGGCAACTCGGCGCTGATCATCACCGGCGCCCTTGTCGGCTCGTCGGGTGCGATCCTGTCCTACATCATGTGTCACGCGATGAACCGTTCCTTCATCTCGGTCATCCTCGGCGGCTTCGGCGCCGATGGCGGTGCCGCGGCTGCGGCCGGAGCGTCTGGCGAAGTGAAGCCGGTCAAGCTCGGCTCGGCCGACGACGCGGCCTTCATCATGAAGAACGCACAGAAGGTCATCATCGTGCCGGGCTACGGCATGGCAGTGGCGCAGGCCCAGCACGCGCTGCGTGAAATGGCCGACACGCTGAAGAAGGAAGGCGTCGAGGTGAAATACGCCATCCATCCGGTCGCGGGCCGCATGCCCGGCCACATGAACGTGCTGCTGGCGGAAGCCAACGTGCCTTACGACGAGGTGTTCGAACTCGAGGATATCAACTCGGAGTTCGCGCAGGCCGACGTGGCGTTCGTGATCGGCGCCAACGACGTCACCAACCCGGCGGCGGAAGAAGATCCGTCCTCGCCGATCTACGGTATGCCCGTTCTTCAGGTCTGGAAGGCCGGCACCGTGATGTTCATCAAGCGCTCGCTCGCTTCCGGTTACGCCGGCGTCGACAACCCGCTGTTCTATCGTGACAACACGATGATGCTGCTGGGCGACGCCAAGAAGATGACGGAGAACATCGTCAAGGCGATGTAATTGGACTCTGGATGAAGCCTCGCCCTTGAGGCTTCGTCCACCACCAAAGTCATGTGGCATTCGCCGTCAAAACCCGGCGAAATCAAATCTTTAAACCCCTCGATCGCATCGCGCGATCGAGGGGTTTTGCATGGCCCGCCCTTTCTCGACAGCTGACCTTGATGACGCCGATCGATACAATTGTAGGCACACGCAACGGCTGTTCTTCGAGGGACTTGCTACAAAGAGTAAGTTGGGCCTAGGATTGACGTGCTCGTAAAGCCCTGACGCCGCAAGCCCGTAAGGCCTGAGGTTGCCATGATCGACTCGTCGAACAACGGCACGCGACAGGATTCTTCGAATGCCGTCCCAATGCGGCGGGACGAGCTTATTGTTTTTGCCATCATCGCAGCATTGATCTGGCCGGTCGTCGCCGTTGGCGTGGTGGGCGGCTTTGGCTTTTGTATCTGGATGTCCCAATTGATCCTGGGGCCGCCCGGACCTCCTGGGACTTGAGGTACAGCGATGAGCGAGTCTCTCTCCCGGCGCAGTGTGATTACAGGGCGATTGGCGGATGAGATGATTCACATCTCCAGCGCCGTCGTGTCGGTGCTTCCACAAAACAGAGACGATGTTGTCCGTGCACTGAAGGCGATGGACGGTGTCGAAGTCCATCACATGGCGGCGTCGAAGATCGTCGTCGTGATGGAAGCGCATGACAGCGGCATTCTCGGGAGCCATCTGGCGGAAATCGCCACGTGGCCCGGCGTGCTGTCTGCCAACATGGTGTTTGAACAGGCTGAGAGGTTCGCCCGTATCGGAGATTAGGCAATGGCCCTTACGCGCCGTGAACTGTTGAAGGCTCATGCAGCGGCTGTTGCAGCCGCGGCAGCCAATATCAGTCTTCCCGCCATGGCACAGCCGGTCGCGGGCGGCACCGGATCGCTGGAAATCAAATGGTCGAAAGCGCCGTGTCGTTTTTGCGGCACCGGATGCGGGGTGATGGTCGGCGTCAAGGACGGGAAAGTGGTCGCAACCCATGGCGACACGCTTGCGGAGGTCAATCGCGGGCTGAACTGCATCAAGGGTTATTTCCTATCCAAGATCATGTATGGCGGCGACCGTCTGACGATGCCGTTGTTGCGCAAGAAAAACGGGGTGTTCGCCAAGGACGGCGATCTCACGCCGGTCAGTTGGGATGAAGCCTTCGACATCATGGCCGAGCGCGCCAAAGCGGTTTTGAAGGCGAAAGGCCCGACCGCGCTTGGCATGTTTGGCTCCGGCCAGTGGACGATCTACGAGGGTTATGCCGCAACCAAGCTGATGCGCGCCGGATTCCGCTCGAACAATCTCGATCCCAATGCGCGTCATTGCATGGCGTCGGCAGCTTACGCGTTCATGCGGACGTTCGGCATGGATGAGCCGATGGGCTGCTACGACGACTTCGAGGCTGCGGATGCATTCGTCCTCTGGGGATCGAATATGGCGGAGATGCATCCGATCCTCTGGACGCGTCTGACCGACCGCAGGCTGAGTCAACGGCATGTCAAGGTCGCCGTGTTGTCGACTTTTACCAACCGGAGTTCGGATCTCGCCGACATTCCGATCGTCTTCAAGCCCGGGACGGACTTGGCGATTCTGAATTATATCGCCAACCACATCATCTCGACCGGGCGGGTTAACGAGGATTTCGTCAAGAACCACACCACCTTCGTGCGGGGCACGGTCGATATCGGCTACGGCCTGCGCCCCGACAATCCGCTGGAGCAGAAAGCCAAGGGCGCGGCGACCGCGGCGGCGATGACGCCCATCGATTTCAAGGCCTATTCCGACTTCGTGAAGGACTACACGGTCGAGAAGGTCTCCAAGCTGACCGGCGTGGAGCGCGGCTTTCTGCAAGAACTCGCCGAATTGTACGCCGACCCCAATCGGAAGGTGATGTCGCTTTGGACGATGGGCTTCAACCAACATGTCCGGGGCGTCTGGGCGAATCAGCTCCTTTACAACCTGCATCTTCTGACCGGCAAGATCTCGGAGCCGGGCAATTCGCCGTTCTCCCTGACCGGCCAGCCATCGGCTTGCGGCACGGCGCGCGAGGTGGGCACGTTCGCACACCGCCTGCCGGCCGATATGACCGTGACCAATCCGGAGCATCGCAAGCATGCGGAAGAAGTCTGGCGTGTCCCGCACGGCATCATTCCGGAGAAGCCGGGTTATCACGCCGTGGAGCAGGACCGCATGCTTCACGACGGCAAGCTCAATTTCTACTGGGTCCAGGTCAACAACAACGTGCAGGCGGCGCCGAACAATTCGCGCGAGACCTATGTCGGTTATCGCAACCCGGATAATTTCATCGTTGTCTCGGACGCCTATCCGACGGTGACGGCGATGGCGGCCGATCTCGTGCTTCCGGCGGCTATGTGGGTCGAAAAGGAAGGCGCCTATGGCAATGCGGAGCGCCGCACCCATGTGTGGCGGCAGCTCGTTAATGCGCCGGGGCAGGCGCGCTCCGATCTCTGGCAGATCATGGAGTTCTCAAAACGCTTCACTACCGATGAGGTGTGGCCCGCGGACATTCTGACGGCGAACCCGAACTACAAGGGAAAAACGCTGTTCGACGTGTTGTTCCGCAACGGCAATGTCGACAAGTTTTCGGCGAGCGAAGTCCCGGCCGAATACGACAATATGGAAGCGAAGCAGTTCGGCTTCTACGTTCAGAAGGGATTGTTTGAAGAATACGCATCCTTCGGACGCGGGCATGGCCACGATCTCGCACCGTTCGACATGTATCACGGGAATCGCGGAATGCGCTGGCCGGTCGTCGACGGCAAGGAGACCAAATGGCGCTTTCGCGAAGGCCTCGATCCTTACGTCAAGCCCGGAAAGAAGATCGACTTTTACGGACAGCCGGATGGACGGGCCAAGATCATCGCCGTGCCATACGAGCCGCCGGCGGAATCTCCCGACAAGGACTACGACATCTGGCTTGTGACAGGCCGCGTGCTTGAGCACTGGCATTCGGGGTCAATGACCATGCGGGTGCCTGAGCTCTACAAGGCATTTCCCGGTGCTCGCGTTTTCATGCATGCCGAAGATGCGCGCGCCCGCGGCATCAACCAGGGCGCCGAAGTCCGCGTCGTATCGCGCCGGGGCGAAATCCGGACCCGTGTCGATACACAGGGGCGAAACCGCATGCCACGCGGAGTCGTCTTCGTTCCCTGGTTCGATGCCAGCCAGCTCATCAACAAGGCCACCCTCGACGCCACCGATCCGATTTCCAAACAAACGGATTTCAAGAAATGCGCAGTCAAGATCGTTCCGGTTTAGCCGAGATGCGTCATGCGCTCATCGGAGCCGTAGCCAGCTCCATGCTCGTGTTTGTTTGCGGGACGATTTATGCTCAAAACGCTCCGCAAATCGTCAATCGCCTGACCGGCGCCGCTTCTCCCATGAGCGAGAACCCGGCGCCTCCTCTCGCGCGGCCGATCGTCAACGACAAAAGGGTGATGCGCAATTACCCTGAGCAGCCGCCGATCATTCCTCATTCGATCGAGAATTATCAGCTCACACTCGAAACCAACCGCTGCCTTGACTGCCATCGCCGCCAATATACCGAAGGATCGGGCGCGCCGATGATCAGCGTAACTCACTTCATGGATCGTGACGGGCAGGTGCTCGCCGACGTCACGCCGCGACGCTATTTCTGCACCGAGTGCCACGTCCAGCAAACCGATGCGGCTCCCCTGGTTCCCAACACATTCACAGATATCCTGGTCGTCGGATCAGAGAAGCGGTGAATGTCCCATGGCTCGCCTCAAGCAATTGCTGCTCTGGTTCTGGAACATCGCAAGCCGCCCCAGTGCTCACATCAGCCTTGGCGTGCTCGCGCTCGGCGGCTTCATCTGCGGCGTGATTTTCTGGGGCGGTTTCAATACCGCGCTTGAGGTCACCAACACCGAGAAATTCTGCACCTCGTGCCATGAGATGCACGACAACGTCTATCAGGAATTGCAGCGCACGATCCATTTCACGAATCGCTCGGGCGTCCGGGCGAGTTGTCCCGACTGCCATGTGCCGCACGACTGGACTGACAAGATCGCACGCAAGATGCAGGCTTCGAAAGAGGTGTGGGGAAAGATATTCGGCACCATCTCGACCCGGCAGAAATTTCTCGACAAGCGGCTGGAGCTTGCCAAGCACGAGTGGGCGCGGCTGAAGGCAAACGACTCGCTGGAGTGTCGCAACTGCCATTCCTCAATAGCGATGGACTTCACCAAGCAAACCAGACGCGCCGCAGAGATTCATTCGCGTTTTCTCATAAACGGCGAAAAGACATGCATCGACTGTCACAAGGGCATCGCCCATCAATTGCCCGACATGACGGGCATCGAACCGGGCTGGCGCGCGCCGCCTGAACTGCGCGACCGGCAGAGTTCTCTCGACGAGCAGCAGGAAGCGTTACGGCATTATGTAACATTCGAGGCTGCCTCGCAGAACGAGACAAACCCCGACAAGTGAGAGACATGCTCTGTGTGTCTTGATTGAGGGCTGTGTGATTTAGTTGTGGAATTTTCCAAACGGTCGGGCTTTTCAAAACCGGATGCGGGCGGGGCCGTGGACCCGTCATCAAAATGCGCTAAGCTCCCAGCATGAGCACATCTCACGCGATGCCACGGTCAGCCTGGGTTTTCCCGGCGCTGGCCGTTTTGCTGTTTGCGGCTACGGCGATCCCTTCGCTCGGCATTGGTTTTACGCATTCCTTTGCGGGGCTGGTGTTTGCCGCGGTGCTGCTCGTCATCCTGTTCGGCACGGTATTCGCCGCCGTCCACCATGCCGAGGTGATCGCGGAGCGGGTCGGGGAGCCGTTCGGCACGCTGCTGCTGACGCTCGCCGTCACCGTCATCGAGGTTGCGCTGATCGCGACGCTGATGCTGGGCGAGCAGGAAGTCCCCACGCTGGCGCGTGACACCGTGTTCGCCGTGGTGATGATCGTCTGCAACGGGCTTGTCGGCGCCTGCATTCTCGTCGGCGGGTTGCGCTACCGCGAGCAGGAATTCCAGATCACCGGCGTCAACGTCTACCTGTCCGTGCTCACGGTGTTCGCGACCATCACGCTGGTGCTGCCGAACTACACGCTGGAGACGCCGGGGCCGGTCTACTCACATCTGCAGCTCGGATTCGTGAGCGTGGTCACGATCATTCTCTACGGAGTCTTTCTCTACACCCAGACCATCCGCCATCGCGATTACTTCGTGGGCGGGCAACAGGAGGAGAATGGCCACGCGGTCGCGTCCGGCGGCGCGTTGGTGATGAGCGCGGTGCTGCTGCTTGTCTCGCTGGTGGCCGTGGTGCTGCTGGCCAAGAAGTTCTCGCTGGTGGTGGATGCCGGTGCGGCGGCCATCGGCGCGCCACCTGCCTTTGCCGGTGTGGTCGTCGCGATGCTGGTCCTGCTGCCGGAGAGCATCGCGGCGCTGTCCGCCGCCCGCAAGAACGACCTGCAGAAAAGCATCAATCTCGCGCTCGGCTCCTCGCTCGCCACCATCGGCCTGACGATCCCGGCGGTGGCGGAAGCCGCCTACCTTCTCGACAAGACCCTGGTGCTCGGTCTGCCGTCACGGGACATCGCGCTTTTGGCGATGACCATGCTGGTCAGCATGATGACGTTCGGAACCGGCCGCACCAACATCCTGTTTGGGCTGGTGCATCTGGTTATTTTCGCGATCTTTCTGCTGCTGGTTTTCGTCCCTTAACCGCCTCGCAAGCATTGAATTCTAAAGCGTGACCAATTGCCACCATGCGGTCGCAGTTGATCCCTCAATCGGCCCAAAAGTTCCCGCATGCAGGCGCGGCGCGGGGAGCACATTCGGCGATGATCAAGAAATTTCTGTCCAAATATCTTCTGGAGGTGATCCCTTCCATCGTGGCGACGGTCGTCGGCGCCTACATCGTGACCAATTACATCAACGCCAAGCCGCCCGCCGACAAGCCGCCGGCGGCGATGTCCGCACCTGCCCAGGCCGCTTCCGGGACGCCGAACAACGCAGAGGCCTCCGCGAAGGCCGAGGCTGCCGTCAGGGCGGAAGCCAAAGCCGCCGAGGCAAAGGCGGCTGCGGAGCGGGTGGCCAGTGAGAAGGCCGCAGCGGCCAAGGTTGCCACTGAGAAGGCCGCCGCAGACAAGGCGGAGGCCCGGAAGGCAGCCGAACGGCTCGCCAGTGAGAAGCGCGAGGCCGAGAAGCGGGAACTGGAGCGGAAGGAAGCCGAACGGCGCGAAGCTGAGAAGCGCGAGCGCACCCTCGTCAAGGCTGCCCCCGTGGCTCGGACTCCAGCCACGAGGCCGGTCGAGGAGACCGCGGCAACGCCCGACGCCAACGATCTGGCGCGCGCCGCCATCGCGCGGCTGCGGGCCGAACAGCCTGCCGCCGTTGCGCAGCCGGTTCCGAAAATGCCCGAACACACGGTTGCTCCGGTGATCGCGGCGCCTGCCCCTCAGCCTGCCGTGCCGCCTATGCGTGAGGCCAATATCAGCCCAACCGCGCCGTCGCCGCCTGCGGCGGTGACGCCGCTGCCGACGGCTTCCATCGCTACGACGCCGCCCGTTGCCGATGTCAGCGCCTCACATCTGGTGCCGCCCGCCGACATCCCCTCGCGTCCGCTCGATCTGAACGCTGGCGATGACAGCAAAAAGGACAAGGACAGCAGTTCGGTCGTCTCGGACGTGATGTCGGCGACGAAGTCCGCCTTCCAGGCCGTACTGCCGCACTGACATCCAGTCTGTCTGGATTGGAGTAGACTCTCTCCCCGTCATTCCCGCGAAAGCGGGAATCCACTCCCAAGACTGGGTCCCCGCCTTCGCGGGGACGACAACTAATGGTCTGACGACCCTGCCTAACGGCGCGCTTTTTTCTTCGCGGCTTTGGCGGCGGGCTTTGCAACGGTCCTTGCAGCCGTCTTTTTCCCCGGTTGGGCCC
Organism: Afipia sp. GW821-FHT14H12; assembly: GCF_058803465.1. Classification (NCBI taxonomy): domain Bacteria; kingdom Pseudomonadati; phylum Pseudomonadota; class Alphaproteobacteria; order Hyphomicrobiales; family Nitrobacteraceae; genus Afipia; species Afipia sp. GW821-FHT14H12. Next base: position 1,482,460 of record NZ_JBXAOZ010000001.1, read on the forward strand.
GTTTGGCGGGCGGCCGCGAAGGCGCCGGTGCGCCGGGATTTTCCACCATCGACTCGAAGAAGTCCTTCACGAGGCTGATCTCGCCGGGGCGGGATGCGCTATAGCCCGGCAGGTTGGCGATCGCATTCCGGAATTCCTCGCCCTTCATGAGGTCGAGCAGGTGCTGCATCGGCTGCGTCTCGAGGAAGGCGCGGTGGCAGACGAAGAAATAGTCTTCGGTCAGCAGCGGGATGAAATCCAGCCCGAACTGCCGCGCCGCCGCCTCGACGCCGAAGGTCGCATCCGCCATGTCGCTTGCGACGAAGGCTGCGACCGCCGCGTGGGTGAACTCCAGTTGCGTCTCCTGCACGGCGGAGGGGTCGATGTGATGCAATTCCAGCAATTGGTTGAACACCTGCCGCGTACCGGAATCGTGGTCGCGGTTTACGAAGCGCGCCTTGTGCGCGACGAGATCCTCGAGCGAGTGGATTTTCAGTGGATTGCCGCGCTTCGTCATCAGGCCCATTTCGCGGGTGACGAGGCTGATAACGCGATCCTCCTTCGGATCGAGCCATTCGAGGCAGGAGCGGATGTTCTGCTCGCGCAGCGGGCCGCGCGGCAGATGGACGCCCGACAGATCGCAGGCATTCTGTGCGAGTGAGACCAAGGAATTCTGGTTGCTGACATAACGCAGATCGACGCCGAGCGCGGGCAGGCGGTCGAGCATTTCGCGCAGTTTCGACACCGCGAAGCCGTGGCTCGCGTGAACGCGGATCACCGACGGCTCCTGATGCAGGAACGGTTTGATCTCGCTCGCGAGCTCCTGCGCGAGGTTCTGCAGTTGCGGGCCGAGCCGCGCTTCGAGCCGCTGTCCCGCCCAGACCAGTTTCTCGCCGAACGGCGTCAGCGTCGTGCCGCGGCCGCGCTGGCGCTCGACGAGCGGCGCGCCGAAGAATGCCGACCATTGCTCGATCAAATTCCAGACGTGCCGGTACGACAGATTGGCGTGCGTGGCGGCGCTGGTGAGTTTTCCGGTCTGCCGAATCTCATTGAGGATGCCAAGCATGACGATGGCAGCCTGTGGGCTGCCTTCTTTACGAAATCGCCAGACCGGTTCGATTTCGATATGAAGCATCGTACCTCCCTTATGTATTTGTGTTCATATGCCGGAAACGCTTGCGCTTTAGATATCATATTTTTTATTGAAGAAATCCTCCTACCTTAAAGAACAAGAAAAAGGAGGAATATGATGTCTGTAGCATATGACTACGATGCTGCATCGCTCATCAGGCGCGTTTCGGCCCGGGAAAAACTGCTCGTCATCGACGGCAGGCTTGTTCCCGCGGTCTCCGGCAAGACCTTCAGAAGCATCAACCCCGCCACCGAGGACGTTATTGCCACCGTCTCCGAAGGCGGCGTGGAGGATGTGGAGCGGGCCGTTGCGGCGGCACGGCGGGCCTTCGAAGGCCCGTGGAGCCTGATGCGTGCTGCCGAGCGGAGCAGGATCTTGTTCCGGCTTGTCGAACTGATGAAGGAGCACACCGACGAACTCGCTGAACTCGAAAGTCTCGATGCCGGCAAGCCTATTTCGGCTGTGTTGCGGCAGGATCTGCCTGCCGCGATCGATACCCTGACGTACTACGCCGGATGGGCCGACAAGGTTCATGGCGAAGTGATCCCTGCGCGTGAGGACGCGCTGACCTACACCGTGCGCGAACCGGTGGGTGTGGTCGCGGCGATCGTGCCGTGGAATTTCCCGATGATGATCGGAATGTGGAAACTGGCTCCCGCGCTGGCATGTGGCTGTACCGTGGTGATGAAGCCGGCCGAACTGACCTCGCTCTCGGCGCTGCGGATTGCCGAACTCGCACTCGAAGCCGGGCTTCCGGCGGGGGTGCTCAATATTGTCGCAGGCTCCGGCCGCGTGGTCGGCGAGGCGCTCGTCAACCATCCGGATGTCGACAAGGTGACCTTCACCGGCTCACCGGGCGTCGGCCGTGGCATCATGAAAGGTGCGGCAAGCAACTTCAAACATGTCTCGCTCGAGCTGGGCGGCAAGTCGGCCAACGTGATTTTCGAGGACGCGGACCTTGCGGCCGCGACCAAGTCGGCGGCGTCGGGCGTGTTCTTCAACGCAGGCCAGGTGTGCTCGGCAGGCTCCCGCGTGCTGGCGCATGAGAAGGTCTATGACGAAGTCGTCGAGCGTCTCACGGCCCGCGCTCGGACCATGAAGATCGGCGATCCGTCGGATCGCTCCACGATGCTTGGCCCGGTGATTTCCGAGAAGCAGATGAACAGCATTCTCGGTTACATTGACATCGGCCAGAAGGAAGGTGCCTCGCTGACAACCGGCGGCGAGCGGATCGGCCAACGCGGCTTCTACATCGCGCCGACGGTGTTCGCGAATGTCGAGCACGAGATGCGTATCTCGCAGGAGGAAATCTTCGGGCCTGTGGTGAGTGTCATCAAGTTCAAGGACGACGCGGAGGCTCTGCGCATCGCCAACGGCACGGCCTTCAGCCTCGCCGCGGGTGCGTGGAGCCGCGACATCGGTCGCCTGCAGCACTTTGCCCGCCATGCCAAGGCAGGCACGGTCTGGCTGAACACGTTTGGCTACACCGATGTCCGCCTGCCGTGGGGTGGTGCGCATGATTCGGGTCTGGGCCGCGAGCGCGGCACCGCTGCGCTGAAGAACTTCACCGAGGAAAAGGTGGTCTGGCTCAACACCAGAGGGTAACGCTTTGCTCAAGCCTTCCCGCAATGAGCGGGAAGGCTTCTCCAACGAAAAACGCGGACCGAAAGGCCCGCGTTTTTTTAATTCTGACTGAGAAAGATCGCTTAGGAGCGAGGAGCGCGCGCGCCACCGGCTGCGCCGCCACGGCCGCCTGCGCCACGCTCGGCGCCAGCGCCGAACACCGGCTTCGGCTTCATCGGCAGCAGGCCTTCGCGCTGCAGCTTCTTGCGGGCGAGCTTGCGGGCGCGGCGAACGGCTTCCGCCTTCTCGCGAGCCTTCTTCTCGGACGGCTTTTCATAATGACCGCGGAGCTTCATCTCGCGGAAAATACCCTCGCGCTGCATCTTCTTCTTCAGCGCCTTGAGGGCCTGGTCGACATTGTTATCGCGGACGAGAACCTGCACGCGGCATCCTTTTTTGGTTCGAAAGCCTGAAAATGGGGACGAAAGAAAGGGTCGCCAAAGGCAAAGCCCTTCACGTCGAAGCCGGGTTTCTACCAGATCGGGGGGGTGGTGTCCACGCCTGTGGACAGGGTTTTTCGCAGGTAGGGAAGCCACAAATCACGGGCAGATTGGGCTTGGGCGGAGGGGCGATTCGAGGGCGCCGGATGGTTCAGGGCATCGGATTCCCCACGGTTCCACCCGACAGATTGGCCACCGTTTCGGGAGACCACAGATGAACTCGAAAAAATATGCCGCCGAACTGATCGGCACCTTCTGGCTCACCTTCGCGGGCTGCGGCAGCGCGGTTCTGGCAGCGGCCTTTCCGCAGGTCGGTATCGGCCTGTTGGGCGTGGCGTTTACCTTCGGCCTGAGCGTCGTCACCATGGCCTTCGCCATCGGTCACATTTCCGGCTGCCATCTCAATCCCGCCGTGACGGTGGGGCTCTGTGCGGGGGGCCGCTTTCCCGGAAGCCAGGTCATTCCCTACATCGTCGCGCAGGTGATCGGCGCGATTGCGGGCGCGGCACTCCTGTATGTCATCGCCAGCGGCAAGGCGGGCTTCGACCTCGCCGGAGGCTTTGCCTCCAACGGCTATGGCGATCACTCACCGGGCAAATACAGCCTGATGGCCGGGTTCGTCTGCGAAGTGACCATGACCGCGATGTTCCTGTTCGTCATCATGGGCGCGACCCACGGCAGGGCCCCTGCGGGCTTCGCGCCGCTCGCCATCGGCCTCGCCCTGGTGATGATCCACCTCGTCAGCATTCCCGTCACCAACACCTCGGTGAACCCGGCGCGCAGCACCGGACCGGCGTTGTTCGTTGGCGGCTGGGCGTTGCAGCAGCTCTGGCTGTTCTGGGTCGCGCCGCTGATCGGCGGCGTCATCGGCGGCGTGGTCTATCGCTGGCTGAGCGATGAGCCCGCCGGCATCGTCGAGGGACGGAAGTAAGCTCTCGCTTTCCAAAATTTAAAGGCCGCTGCGAGCGATCGCGGCGGCCTTTTGTTTTACCTGTGGGGCTTCACCTCGGTGACATGTCCCATCTTGCGTCCCGGACGCGCCGCGCCCTTGCCGTAGAGATGAACTGTTGCACCGGGCACGGTCAGCCATTTGCCGTAGTCGAGAACCTCGTCGCCGATCAGGTTGGTCATGGTGACTTGGCCGTGGCGGATCGGGTTACCGAGCGGCCAGCCCGCGATGGCGCGGATGTGCTGCTCGAATTGCGACACCGACGCGCCGTCCAGCGTCCAGTGGCCGGAATTGTGCACGCGCGGGGCGATCTCGTTGACCAGCAAACCCGGTCCGTTCTTGCCGGGCACGACAAACAATTCCACCCCGAGCACGCCGACATAATTCAGCGCGTTGGCGATCTTGGTCGCGATGGTGCGCGCCTCGTCGGCCAGGGCCGCGGGAATCGCCGCTGGCGCATAAGAAAATTTCAGGATGTGGTTCTGGTGCTCGTTTTCGGTAACGTCGAAGCACACGACGTGGCCATCCGCCGAGCGCGCGGCGATCACCGAGACTTCCTTTTCGAAGGGCACGAAGCCTTCCAGAATCGCCGAGCGGGTGGCGAGCGCCGCCCACACCGCGTCGAGATCGTCGTCTTCGCGGATCATCGCCTGACCCTTGCCGTCATAGCCGAAACGCCGGGTCTTGAGCACGGCGGGCAGGCCGATCTTGGCGATCGCCTGCCGCAGGCTCTCGGCGGAGGTCACGTCGGCGTAACCGGCGGTACCGATGCCGAGACCGTTGACGAAATTCTTTTCAATCAGCCGGTCCTGCGTCGTCTCGAGGATCTTCGTGTCCGGCAGCACCGGGCGGCGCGCCTGCAAGGCCATCGCGGCGGCGGTCGGAACGTTCTCGAATTCGTAGGTGATGACGTCGACGTCGGAAGCGAACAGCTCCAGCGCCTCGATGTCGGCATATTCGGCGCAGGTACAGTGTTGCACCACGTCGAAGGCGGGTGAATCCGGGTCGGGCGAGAAAACGTGGGATTTAAGGCCGAGCCGGGCGGCTGCGAGCGCCAGCATCCGGCCGAGCTGGCCGCCGCCCAAAATGCCAACCGTGTCGCCGGGTTTCAGCGCCACTTGTTTCGATGAAGTCACCTGGAATCCTTATGGCCGCTCGGAGACGGCGTCGGTTTGTTGCTTGCGCCATGCGGCGAGTTTCGCTGCCAGCGCGCCGTCGGACAGCGCGAGCACGCTGGCGGCCAGAAGCGCTGCATTGATAGCGCCGGCTTTGCCGATCGCCAAGGTTCCAACAGGCACGCCGGCGGGCATTTGCACGATGGAATAAAGGGAATCCATGCCCGACAGCGCCTTGGATTCGACCGGAACACCGAACACCGGCAGTTCGGTCATGGCGGCGGTCATGCCGGGCAGGTGGGCGGCCCCGCCGGCGCCTGCGATCACGACCTTGTAGCCTGCGGCCTTGGCGCCCCTGGCGAAGCTGTAGAGCCGCTCCGGGGTGCGGTGGGCGGACACGATCAGCCGCTCGGAGGCGACGCCGAGGGCGTCCAGCGTCTCGGCGGCGTGCCGCATCGTCTCCCAGTCGGACTTGCTTCCCATGATGATGGCGATTGGGGCGGACATGGCGGCTTGGTTCTCGAAAAATGGCGGAAAGACAAGAATTACAGGAGCGCACCCCTGCCGGGCAACCGCTTTGGGAGGGAGTTGGCGTCATGGTCAATGCCGGGGCACGACAGGCTACCCGGGTTTTCGTGGCGATGGCCGTTGGTCAGGCGATGATGTCGGGGGTGATCTGGTCTTCGAGGAATGAAATCCGGTCGCGCAACTGCAGCTTGCGCTTTTTCAGGCGCTGCAATTGCAGTAGGTCCGGCGCGGGAGAGTGGTGCAAGGCCTCGATTGCGGCATCGAGGTCACGATGCTCCTGTTGCAGCCGTGCCAGCTCGAGAGCGAATTCGTTATTGTCTTGTTCGGCCATGATGATCGACGGCTTGCCGGTATGCGACGCCTAGTTCGTTATCTTCATGGCAGAAAAGGGCGTGCGGGGCCAGCCTTGGGAATTCTTTGGGAAATTTCCGGCCGCATTTTCTAAAATGCGAGCCGTTCCGTTTTCCGGATAACAGGAAGTTTGAATGTGTCGCATCGATCCCAGTCGACAGATCGCAATTGCGATGTACAATCTTTTGTTCGACCTCGTATCTGACATCCACGGAAGAAGGAGACTTCTAATGGCGATTCAGGCGCATCTCGTTGAACTGGAGCGTAAGCACCGTATTCTCGAAGGCGAACTCCACGAGGCTTTGAAGAATCTCGCGACGGACGATGTGCGTATTGGCGAACTGAAGCGGCGCAAACTGCTGCTCAAGGACCAGATCGAACGCCTGAAGGCGTCCGGCGGCCAGACGCTGCACTGATTTCCCGCCTTCCCTTTTTCAGGACTTCAACAACCCGACGTGAAGGCTCTTCACCTGCCTGCCGCTTCAGTGCGGCGAGGTGAGGGCCCGTACGTCTTCTGCGATCGCAAGCGATGCAGTCAGTCCCGGCGATTCGATACCGAACAAGTTGACGAGTCCCGGAACGCCGTGGCTCTGCGCGCCCTGGATCACGAAATCCTGCGCGGCGGCGCCGGGCGGGACGATTTTGGGCCGGATGCCTGAATAGGCCGGCACCAGCGCGCCATCCGGCAGATCCGGCCAATAGCGCCGGATCGCCGGATAGAAACGCTCCGCGCGCTTCGGATCGACATCATAGGCGAGCGTCTCCACCCATTCGACGTCGGGGCCGAATCGCCCCGCGCCGCCGATGTCGAGCGTGAGATGCACACCGAGGCCGCCCGGCTCGGGCAGCGGATAAATCAGGCGCGAGAACGGTACGCGCGTCGTGCAGGCGAAGTAATTGCCTTTGGCGTAGTAGGCCGTGGGGATGTGTTCGGGCGGCAATCCTGCGATGGCGCGGGCCACCTCCGGCGCGCTCAGTCCGGCCGCGTTGATGAGAAGATCGCAGCCGAGCGTCATTGGCGCATCGCCGCCGATCTCGACCACGAATCCGTCACCGTCGCGCCGCGCCCTCACGAGCGGAGCGTGAAAGGCGAGCGCCGCGCCCGCCTGCTCGGCATCGCCGCGCAAGGCGAGCATCAGCGCGTGGCTGTCGACGATGCCGGTCGAAGGCGAATGCAGCGCGCCGGTGGAGTTCAGCGCGGGCTCTCTGGCATGCGCTTCCTCTGCGCTCAACGTGACGAGATCGGTGACGCCGTTGGCCTCGGCGCGTGCGCGGATCGCGGCCAGTCTGTCGGATTCGTCGGGGCCGGTGGCGACGATGAACTTGCCGCAGCGCCGGTATGGCACGCCGTGGTCCTCGCAATAGCGATACAGCATTTGCCGGCCGGCGACGCACAGCCGTGCCATGGCGCTGCCTGCGGGATAATAGATACCGGCGTGGATCACTTCCGAATTGCGCGAAGACGTGCCGGTACCAATGTCGCCAGCCGCCTCGACCACGATCACTTCGCGCCCGGCCAGTGCGAGCGCGCGCGCCACCGCGAGGCCTACGACGCCTGCGCCGGCGACGATGCATTCAACGCGATCCATGCATGCTCCGGTGAGGCGTTTCCGTCATAGGCGTTCGCGGCTTCGGGCCGATTAGGATTTCATTAAGCATGACGAACCAATTGCTCGCGCGGAAGTGATAAATCGCGACCGCGAGGGTACGCGTTTACCCAATTCATACCGCTGCAACCAGAGAGTGTCGCCCGTCAATCCACGGGTTATCATGGACGTCTGGCGCAGGATCATCAGAACGGGGGCCATCCGCTTCTCCGGCGGGTTGGGTTTGGTTGTCGCGCTGTCGATGATGACCGCCCCGGTTGCCCATGCGGTGACCGACGCCGAAGTCGCGGCCGGCCTCAGCGGTGTGGATCAAGGGTCCCTGACTTTTCAAGTCGTGGTCGACGGTCTGCTCGTCATTCTGATCCTGCTGGCGATGTTCGTCTGGGTGATGTCGGCGCTGCGCCGTGCTCGCCGGATCAATGCGCGCCGTGAATTCTTCGTCTCCTCCGCGCTCAACAATCTGTCGCAAGGCATTGTCATCACCAATGCGCGGCAGGTGGTCACGTATTGCAACGACCGCTATCTGCAACTCTATGGCCTGTCGCGTTCCGATCTTCGCAAGAACATGACGCGGTTCGAACTCATGGAGCTTCGCAAGGCGCGTGGGATGCTGGCGGAAGACGTCGAGACCTATTGGCGGGACTCCATGGCGCCCGAAGGCTACATGAATGTGCTGCCGGATGGGCGGCGCATTCGCATGAAGAAGGAGACGCTTGCCAACGGCGGCATTGTCGCCACGCACGAGGATTGCACCGAGGAGGGCAGGCTCTCGGAGGAGTTGGCCTCGACCAAGCGATTCCTGGAGATGGTGCTCGACAACATCCCCTCCGCCGTCATGGTCAAGCGCATCAAGGATGGCAAGTTCGTGCTCGCCAACCGCGCGGCCGAGACCATCCTGAACCGCAAACGCGATGCCATCATCAACCAGACGGTGATGGAAGTTCATCCGGAGGCTGCGGCGAAGTTTGTGCTCCAGCGCGACGACGCCGCGATCAAGCAGGGCGGCCTCGTCACCGAAGAGCATCCGATCCCGACCGACAACGGCCTGCGCCTGTTTGCCACGCGCCGCGTCACCGTCACCGATGAGGCGGGCAATCCGCAATATCTCATCAAGACCAGCGACGACATCACCGACCGGCGCGAGACGGAATCGCGCATGGCGCACATGGCCTATCATGACGGCCTCACCGGCATGCCGAACCGCGCCGCGTTCCTGCAGGCGCTGGCGCAGCTGATCGATGCCTGCGACGGCACCAATGAGGAATTCGCGGTGCTGTCGATGGACCTCGACCGCTTCAAGGAAGTCAACGACGTGTTCGGCCACGAGATCGGCGACAAGCTGCTGATCGAAGTGACCAAGCGGCTTGAGAAAGCGGCGGGCGCCGGCGTGGTCGCACGGCTCGGCGGTGACGAATACGGCATGATCATCGATGGCGAGCAGCCGACGGCTGCGTGGAAGCTCGCCGAAACCGTCGCCCGGATGATTTCGCAGGAATTCGAGATCGACGGCAAGACCCTGCGCATCGGCGTCACCGCGGGAATCTCGATCTTCCCGCGCAACGGCCGCGACGGCGCGGCGCTGCTGGCGAATGCCGGCGCGGCGCTAAGTCGGGCCAAGGCCAAGTCGCGCGGTTCGATCGTGTTCTACGAAGCCGAAATGGATCAGCAGATTCGCGATCGGCGGGCGCTCCATCAGGAACTCCACAACGCGCTGCGCAAGGGCGAATTGACGCTGCACTACCAGCCGCTGGCGCGGGCGCGCCATACCCTGAGCGGCGACGACGTGACGGGCTTCGAGACCTTGGTGCGCTGGGTGCATCCGACGCGCGGCTTCGTGCCGCCGGCCGATTTCATTCCGCTCGCCGAGGAAAGCGGCCTGATCGTCGAACTGGGCGAATGGATTCTGCGCGAAGCCTGCCGCGAGGCGGCCTCGTGGCCGCGTCATCTGCAAATCGCAGTCAACCTGTCGCCTGTGCAGTTCATGCATGGCGATCTGGTCGGGCTTGTCCACTCGATCCTGCTGGAGACGGGCCTCACCCCGGGGCGGCTCGAGCTCGAAATCACCGAAGGCGTGCTGATCGACGATTTCGAGCGCAGCCTGTTGCTGCTGCGCCGCCTGAAGGCGCTCGGCGTGCGCATCGCGATGGATGATTTCGGTTCGGGCTATTCGTCGCTGACCTATCTGCAGGCGTTCCCGTTCGACAAGATCAAGATCGACCGCGCCTTCGTCATGAATCTCGGCCGCAACCAGCAGTCCTCGGCGATCATCCGCTCGGTGATCGGGCTCGGCCACGGCCTCGACATTTCCATCGTCGCCGAGGGCGTCGAGACGCAGGACCAGTTGAGCTTCCTTGCGGTGGAAGCCTGCGATCAGGTCCAGGGCTATTTCCTCGGCAAGCCCGCGCCGATCGCGCAGTACGACGCCTGGGTGGGGCGGAAGCCCCATGTCGAAGTCGAGCCCGGCAGCAACGTCGTCACCATCCGCCGGGTCAGCTAGTTTTCATTCCCTTGTCTGAGCGCGCGTCGGGTGGCCGCGGCCGCCCGGCTTGACAATGCGCACAGTGATGCCAAGAGCATGGACGTTTTGGTTTGGCGCGCGGCCTGAAAAGGCCATCGGGGCGGGAGTTCGCGATCAAATGCGGAATGGATTCTCATGAGCGGTGCTGCATCTGCGCCGCTGATGCGCATCGAGACTGTCAGCAAACGGTTCGGTGGCTTTACCGCGGTCGATGGCGTGTCGCTCCAGATCGGGGCCGGGGAGTTCTTCGCGCTGCTCGGCCCGAGCGGCTGCGGCAAGACCACGCTGCTGCGGATGCTGGCCGGATTTGAGATGCCGGACGAAGGTGGCATCTGGCTCGATGGCGAGAACATCGCCGAGGTGCCGCCGCATCTGCGCCCCGTGAACATGATGTTCCAGAATTACGCGCTGTTTCCGCACCTCAGCGTCGAGGCCAACATTGCCTTCGGCCTGAAGCGGGCGGGACTAGCCAAAGACGAGATCGCTGCGCGCGTCGCGGAGATGGTGGCGTTGGTGCGGCTGCAAGGGCTGGAGCGGCGCAAGCCGGATCAACTGTCCGGCGGGCAGCGTCAGCGTGTGGCGCTGGCGCGCGCATTGGCGCGGCGGCCGCGCCTGTTGCTGCTCGACGAGCCGCTCGCGGCGCTGGACAAGAAGCTGCGCGCCGAGACGCAGGCCGAACTCATTCAGGTGCAGCGCCGCCTTGGCATGTCCTTCATCATCGTCACCCACGATCAGGAGGAGGCGATGACGCTGGCCGACCGGATCGGCGTCATGAACCAGGGGCGTCTGGTGCAGGTCGCGGCGCCGCGTACGCTGTACGAGCGGCCCGACACGCGCTGGATCGCGGGCTTCGTCGGCGACATCAATCTGTTCGCGGGGCAGGTGATGTCGCAAGGTAGCGGCTGCGTGACCGTTGCGACGCCGTCCGCAGGCGTGCTTCGCGTCGCGGGCGAGGTGGGGGCAGGGCAGGCGGTCTCGATCGCGGTACGGCCCGAGAAGCTGTCGCTCTCGCATGACATGTCCTCGGGCGAGGTCAATGCGCAGCCCGGAGAAGTTGTCGATGCCGATTATCTCGGCGGCTTCACGCGGTATCGCGTGAAACTCGCGGGTGGCGATGTCGTTCAGGTCGCGCGCGCCAATGCGGCCGGCAGCGAGGTTGCGTTCGAGGCCGGGCATCAGGTGATGGTGTCGTTCGCGCCGGAAGACGCGGTGGTGCTGACACAATGAAAAGCCGCCGCATCTTCACCCGCCCGGCACGGATCGCCGCCATCGCACCCTATATCTGGATGACGCTGTTCTTCCTGGTGCCGTTCGGCTTCGTGCTGAAGATCGCGCTGTCGCAGACCGTGATCGCGCAGCCGCCTTATGCGCCGACCTTCGATATGTTCGGAGGGTGGATCGCCTTTCGAGACAGCCTGTCGAAACTCTCGCTCGACAATTTCTATCTGCTCACCTCCGACGACATTTACATCTTCTCCTACCTGCGCAGCGTCACCGTGGCGCTGGTCTCGACCACGATCCTGCTCGTGATTGGCTATCCGGTCGCCTACGCGATGTCGCGGCTGCCGCAACGCTGGCAGGGCATCGCGATGATGCTGGTGGTGGTGCCGTTCTGGACCTCGTTCCTGATCCGCATCTATGCCTGGATCAATATCCTGCAGCATGATGGGCTTCTGAACTCGCTGCTGCTGACGCTGCATGTCATCGACCGCCCGGTGCCGTGGCTGTCGACCGACAGTGCGATGTATCTCGGCATCGTCTATTCCTATTTCCCGTTCATGATTCTGCCGCTGTTCGCCACGCTCTCGAAGATGGACGGATCGCTGCTCGAAGCGGCAGCCGATCTCGGCTGCTCGCGGCTGAAGGCGTTCTGGCTCGTCACCGTGCCGCTGTCGCTGCCCGGCATCGCGGCGGGTGCGCTGTTGTGCTTCATCCCCATCGCGGGCGAGTTCGTGATCCCCGATCTGCTCGCGGGCTCCGACAATATGATGATCGGGCAGACGCTGTGGCTGGAATTCTTCACCAACCGCGACTGGCCGGTGGCCTCGACCATTGCCGTCGTGCTGCTGGTGCTGCTGCTCGCGCCGCTGCTGATCTACGAGCACATCCAGCGCAAGCAGTTGGAGAGCCGCTGATGGCGCGCGCGTTGAACAAACCTTCGGCGGTAAATGTCGCAGCCCTCGCGCTGGGGCTGGCGTTCCTGTACCTGCCGATCGTCATTCTCGTGATCTATTCGTTCAACGCCTCGCGCCTCGTCACGGTGTGGGGCGGCTGGTCCCTGAAATGGTATCGCGAGCTGTTCAGCAACGACGCGATGCTGTCGGCGGCGTGGATGAGTCTGCGTGTCGGCGTGGTGTCGGCGTCTCTCGCAACATTGCTCGGCACGCTGGCGGCGGTGGCGCTGTCGCGGGGCCGGCGTTTCCGTGGCCGCACGCTGTTCTCCGGCATGCTTTATGCGCCGCTGGTGATGCCCGAAGTTATTACCGGGTTGTCGCTGCTTCTGTTGTTCGTCGCCACCAATGCCGGTCGCGGCTTCTGGACCGTCACCATTGCCCACACCACGCTGACGATGTGCTTTGTCGCGGTGGTGGTGCAGGCGCGCCTGAACGGGCTCGACCGCAGTCTGGAAGAAGCGGCGATGGATCTCGGTTGCAGCCCGGCGCGGGCATTTACGTCCGTGACGCTGCCCTTGATCTGGCCATCGATTGCGGCAGGCTGGATGCTGGCCTTCACGCTGTCGCTCGATGATCTGGTGATCGCGAGTTTCACCACGGGGCCGGGCTCATCGACGCTGCCGATCCGGATCTATTCGGAGGTGCGGCTCGGCGTGAAGCCGGAGATCAACGCGATCTGCACGCTGATCGTGGCGTTCGTCGCGATGGTGATTGTCGTGGCCTCATTGGCCTCGAAACTGTCGAGCGACCGCGGCGAGAACGCAGCCCCGCTCTAGATCAGTGGGATGGTGGCGCGGCGGGCGCCGCCGGTGCTTGCGCCGCGGGCGGCGTGGCAGGAGCGGGTGAAGGCGCCGCGGCAGGGGCCTCCGGCGCGGATTTCTTGGCCCCCGACAGCCGTTCGATCACCGCTTTCACGGCATCTCGCGCCTTGTGGTCCTTGAGCGAGTCGAGCAGCGGCGCGGTCACGGTCGAGCGGCGGATCAGGATGTCGGAATCCGGTAGGATCAACGGATCGTCCCATGGCCCCTGCACCACGAACGGCAACTGGAATTCCGGTGGCGCGCCGTTCGCCGCTTTCAGCGCGGCAGTGCCTTTCAGATCGTATTCGCGCGAGGGGATCGAAGCGTCGCCCGTGAGTGTCACGCGCGTCGCTGGTCCGTCGAGCGCGATGTCGTCCGCATGCGCCATGCCGTCATTGATGGTGACGGCGATCCGTAGCGTATCGAACGGCGTCGTGCCGCTGCGGAAGCTTCCCGTGCCGGACAATGGCCGCCGCTCCAGCCGCCGCAGCAATTGTTCGATGTTGAAACCGGAGAGCGCGCCGTCGTGCGCCGTCAGCACGGCGCTGCCGTCGAGCGTCTGCGTCAGCGCGAAGGCGCTCGCGCCCTGCGCTTCCAGCGTCAGATTGAGGTCGCCCCGGCCGCGCAGCGAGCGGATGTCGAACAGTTCGGCCCCGCCTGCCTCGAGGTCGACATCGGAGAATCCGAACTGCGCCTTGACGTTGGCGCCGTCATCGATCCGGCTGACGGAGAGCGAGCCTCTGGCGATGCCGCCAAACATCTGCGCTTCGCCGATCGAGAGCGCCAGCGTGCCGTTGCGCACGTTCGCGCCGAACGCGGTGCGCCCCAGCCGCGAGGAACCGATGGTGACCTTCGCCGCCGAGAGGCGGATGTCGAGACTGGTTTCCGACAGCGCCCGCAGATCGAAGGCTTGCCTGTTCCATTCGTGCGCCCCCGCGAGCAGGCGGATGGTCCCGAGATAGGGTGTGAGATCGAGCGTGTCGGCGGCCAGCGTGCCTTGCAGGGTTTGCTGGCCGGTGCTGCCGTTGAAGGTCAGCACGCCTTCGGCGGCGTTGCCGTCGAGCGAGGTGGTGACATTGGTCAGCGCTACGGAATTGCCGACCACGTTGGCGCGGGCTTTCAGTGAGAACGGACCAAATCCGTTGCTGCCCGGCAATTCATGTCCGGCCCAGCGCGTCAGGCCGCGCAGCGAAGCGGTGCTGGCGGTGAGCGTGCCGTCGAGCAGCAGGCTCGAGCGGTTGGTCATGGTGCCGTCGAACGACAGTTTCAGCGGCGTGCCGGAGAGTTTGACCTTCAGGCCGGATTTCTCGCCGCCCACGGCTGCGATAAAATCGGCGATCGTGAAGCTGCCGTCGAGTTGCTCGTTATGCCAGGTCGCCTGGCCTTGCAGGGAGAAGCTGCGCGAGCCGGACGGCAGCGAGATCGCAAGGTCGATGCCGCCCACCGTTTCATTCGCCTGGTTCTTGGCGTTGCGATAGGCGAGGGTGCCGTCGGAAATCTTGACGTCGGAAAACCAGACGTCGCGCGTGGCGGCGGGCTTCACCGCGCGGGCGAAGGTCTGCACGATCGGCGCCCAGTTGGAATGGCCGTCCTTGTCCACGGTCACGCGGATGCGCGGCGCATGCAGCGCTACGTCGGTGACGCGGGTGTGTCCCGCGATCAGCCCGAACAGGCTGAGGCGCGCCTGAAGCTGGTCGGTGCTAAGCGGCGCATCGTGATCCGCGTTGCCCTTCAGGGCGACGCCGTGGAGAACAACCCGCGCGGAAGGAAATAGCGAAACGTCGGTCTTGCCGGTAACGACAAGCTCAAGTCCGGTGGCATCGCGAATCTGCGTTTCGACGGCCTGCCGGACGGCATTGCGATCGATAAACCACGAGCTTGCGAGAAGTCCCGCCAGCACGGCGCCGAGGACGACCGCCACGGGCAAAGCAAGGCGTCTGATCGCGTGCGGTGTCAAATAGAACGATCCGGTTCGATGTCATGATTGCGGGCGATCCACAAGGCCGCCCCGGCCGCGCGCAACTTGATCCGTTTTCTTGACGCTTTCAAGGCTTGAAGGGCTTTTGCCACACCCCCGCCGCAGGCCCATGCCCTCGAAAGGGGACATCACCTGGTCATGAAAGCGGCCGATCTTGAGAGGGTCCCTGATACGCTCTCTGATACTGTCCTGAACCGTCATCGGGGAGCTTGCCTATTTTTGCTCAATTGACGGCTTTTCCGGATTGCGCCTAAGAACGTCGTCAGCCCGGCGGGTTGCCGTCGTGTCCATTGGAATGGGTTGCACATGAACAAGGTATATCCCGACGCCAAATCGGCGCTGGAAGGCACGCTCCGCGATGGCATGATGATCATGTCCGGGGGTTTCGGTCTGTGCGGTATCGCCGAAACGCTGGCGAACGCGATCTGCGACAGCGGGGTGAAGAACCTCACGGTGGTGTCGAACAATGCCGCCGTCGACGGCATCGGCCTAGGTAAGATGCTGGAAAAGAAGCAGATCAGGAAAATGATCTCCTCCTATGTCGGCGAGAACAAGACGTTTGCGCAGATGTTCCTGGCGGGCGAACTCGAGCTTGAATTCAATCCGCAGGGCACGCTGGCCGAGCGCATCCGCGCGGGCGGCGCGGGCATCCCGGCCTTCTACACCAAGACCGGCGTCGGCACGCTGGCGGCGGAAGGCAAGGAGCTGAAGGACTTCGACGGCGAGACCTATGTGATGGAGCGCGCGCTGTTCGCGGATCTCTCCATCGTCCACGCCTGGAAGGGCGACACCGCCGGCAACCTGATCTATCGAAAGACAGCGCGCAACTTCAACCCGATGATGGCGACCGCCTCGCGCATGACGGTGGCGGAAGTCGAGCATCTGGTGCCCGCGGGCGAACTCGATCCCGACCAGATCCACACGCCCGGCATTTTCGTCAAGCGCATCGTCGCGGTCGACCCCAAGCTGAAACATATCGAGCAGCGCACCGTGCGCCAGCGCGCTTAATACTTCTCAGGAGAACCATCATGGCATGGACCCGCGAACAGATGGCCGCGCGCGCCGCAAAGGAATTGCGCGACGGCTTCTACGTCAATCTCGGCATCGGCATTCCGACGCTGGTGTCGAACTACATTCCCGAGGGCATCGACGTTGCGCTCCAGAGCGAGAACGGCATGCTCGGCACCGGCCCGTTCCCCTATGCGGGCGAGGAAGACCCCGACCTTATCAATGCCGGCAAGCAGACCGTCACCGAACTGCCGGACACCAGCTATTTCTCCAGCGCGGATTCGTTCGGCATGATCCGCGGCGGCCACATCGATCTGTCGATCCTCGGCGCGATGCAGGTCGCGGAGAACGGGGATCTTGCCAACTGGATGATCCCCGGCAAGATGGTGAAGGGTATGGGCGGCGCGATGGATCTCGTCGCGGGCGTCAAGCGCGTCGTCGTGGTGATGGAGCATTCCGCCAAGGACGGCCCGAAGCTCTTGCACAAGTGCACGCTGCCGCTGACCGGCCAGAAGGTGGTCGATCTCGTCGTCACCGATCTCGCGGTGTTCACCATCGACAAGCACGGCACGGGCGGCATGACGCTGATCGAACTGGCCGACGGCGTGACGCTCGATGACGTGAAGGCGAAGACCGAGGCCGACTACAAGGTGGCGCTCAAGGGCGCGTGAGAGCCCTTACGCCGTCGCAGCGGCCTGCGAGAACACCACCTCGATCAGCGTGCCGGTGTTCGGCGAGCTCCTGAGATGGAAGCGGCCGCGATTGGCCTCCACCAGCGCTTTCGCAAGCGACAGGTTGGCGCCGTTGCCTGCGGCCACTTCGTCCGTGGGCGAGGGCGTACGGAATGGTGCCATCGCCGCCGCGATTTCGTTGTCGTTCATGCCGTGGCCGGTGTCGCGGATGCGCAGCGCCACTTCACCAAGGTCGTTGAGCGCGGTCGAGACGATCACCTGTCCGCCCGCATTGGCAAGACGGATCGCGCAGCCGATCAGGGTGAGCGCGATCTGGCGCAGCGCCCGCGCGTCGGCCTGGATGTTCGGCAGGCCGTGCGTCAGTGAGGAGCGGATGATGATGCGCTCGCGGTTGGCCTGCGGCTGCATCACGCCGACGCATTGTTCGACCAGCGCGTTGAGATCCTGACTGGCGAATTCGAGATCGAGCTTGCCGGATTCGATCCGCGACAGGTCCAGCATGTCATCGATGATGGAAATCACGCGTTCGCCGGACGCGCGAATGTCCTTCATGTAATCGGCGTAGCGCTCGTTGCCGAGCGCGCCGAATCGTTCCTCGATCATGACGTCGGCGAAGCCGATAATGGCGTTGACCGGCGCGCGCACCTCGTGGCTGAGGCGGGCGAGCAGATCGGCCTTGGCGTTGGCGGCGCGTTCATCCGCGCGTTTGTCCTGATCGGGCGCGCGGAGCGCGGGAGCGGTGGGTGGCTTGTCGCGGAACACCGCGAAGTAACGCGGGCGATCCGGGCGAGTGCGTCCCATTGTGACCGAAAGCGCCATCGCGCCGCCATCAGGCGCGCGGCCGAGCACGTCGCGGCCCTGTTCGAACAGGCCCTGCATGGCGCCGGACTTGATGCCTTCGAGATAGTCGAGAACCGCGCGCTGGCTTTCCGGCGCGAACAGTTCGATCAGATTGTGGCCCTCGAGTCCGTCGCGGCCGAACAACGCTTCGGCGCTGCGGTTGCAGGCGATGATGCCGCCGTCGCTGTCGAACATCATGACGCCTTCGGCGGTGGTCTCGAGAATGGTCGCGAGTTCGTCGGATTCGATCAGGTCGCCGGCGCGCGGCAGCGGTTCGGCGGCGACGGGGATGGCATGATCCGTCTGCGCTGGCGCAACCGGCGGCGACAGGATCAGCGCAAGCGCATTTTCACCTTCCCAGTCGACGGTGTGCAGCCTGGCGTCAAGCGCCTGATGCGCGCCCATCGACACGGTGGACACCTTGATCGGCGTGCCTTCGCCGGATGCGTCCGTGTCCGCGACCCCGGACCCGACATAGAGCGCACCGAGGCCGCCATCCTTGTTGAGGGCATTGAGCGTCGCGTAGCCGGTGGCGGCGAGGAAAGCGTTATTGGCGTAGAGCAGGCGGTCGGCGCGGTACACCAGCACGCCCGATGGCAACTGATCGTAGAGCGAGGTGTTCTGCGGCGCACGCGCGACGGGCGAGAGTTGCGCGGGCGGCACTTCGATCTCGTCTTCCCCGGATTCGAAAATCATGTCGTCGTGCGGCTGCGCGGCGGAACTGTCGTTGGCCTGTTCTTCCTCATGCAGGGCGCTGAGCCGACGCTCGGTTTCATGCTCGAGCCGTTCGGACAATTGCCGCGCCAGTTCCTGAAATGCGTTGTTCTCGCCGGGCGTCAGCACGGGCGGCCGCGCGTCGTCATTGGCGGGGCGGAACGGCACGACGTTGGGCGGCGTCTCGCTGCCTTCGGTCTCGGCCAGTTCACCGAGCGCAGTCTCGGTCTGCGGCGCGGTGGCTTCAGGCGCGGGAGGCTCGGGGCTTGCCGCGATGGGCGCCGGCGTCTCGAGCGGCGCGGGCGATGAGCCGAACAGCGTGTCGTGGCGGCGTTGCGCGGCGACGCGGGTGAGGCCGTCGAGATCGCGGCAGATGCCGAAGCCACGATAGCCCGCGAACGCATGGTCGCGGCCAAAGATCGGCAGGCCCGACATCTCGACCGGCAGCCGTCCGGCAAGGCCGTCCGCGGGCCATTGCAGCAGGATGTTGCTGAAGGTGTCGCGCGTTGCGATCGCGTGCGCTACCCGGTTCTCGGGATCGAGCGCCAGCGCCGCATTGACCTCGCTCCAGAGCCGGCCGAATGCGGCGGTGGTCTGCGCACCGATCAGATGCGTGAATTCGCCCGCGCCGAACGAGAAGCGGCCTTCGGCATCCATCGCCCAGGTGAAGCGCAGCGGATGTCGCCGCCGCTGTCCGGCGAGATCGTCCGGCAGCGGAATCAACTCCGGCGCGGCTGCGGGCGATGTCTCGGGAGGGCTATCGGGCCCCACGCTGTCATCCATGAACAACTCGTTCTGCAAAGAGGGCGCGGCCGGCTCAGACGCGGCCGGCGCGTGCATGGGGACAACCTCGCCCGCCGGGGCCGGTTCGACAACAGGAACCGGGGCTGCGTCAACGGGTTTGTCGGGGCGCGGTCGCGCGGCCAGCCCCTGCAGCAGCACGATGAGCGCGGTTTCCGGCTCCGCGCCTGCGCGATGAACGATCGCGCGGCCGAGTGGCGTCTCGATTGTGGAGCCCTGCTCGGGAAAATGCGTCGGGAGCGCGATCCCGGCAAGCTCACGAATGGCGTCGTTATGCGCGCGGGCTGCGGCGTTGGCGGCTTCGAGATGCCCGTTCACGAAGGCCACGGCGGGCCCTTCGAGGCCCTCGATCAGCGCCATCAGACGCTCCGGGAAAGGCGACACCCGTCCGCCCGGCTGTTCGGCAGCGATGAGAATGCCGTTCTCGCCGTTGAGCGAAATCCGCGCGCAGCCGCATGTCATCAGGCCGCCGAGATGCGCGCCAAATCCGCGCAGCCGCTCCAGCCGCAGCGCGCCGGATGGCGCAAGGATCGAGGCCAGTTGTTTGACCTGTCGGCGGTACGGATCGGCGGGCCCGAATGCGTGCGCGAGCAGCGTGTCGTCGCTCGGCGCGCGGAAGAACGCGCGGCCCGCAGCGTTGGCCCAGAGCAGGCGATTGCCTGCTTCGGACCAGACCCAGGCGGGCGCGGCGCTCAGACAGAATGTCGAGAGCCGGCTGTTGCGGATGGCCTGCAAGGAAAACTCGGCTCTGGGCAACGCTTGAAATCCTGCTCCGGAAAGAAATTCGGCTGATCGATGTGGGCCTTACAGGCTGATTATCAATGGGACGGCGGATGAGTCCACCGGGGGCAGGGAGGCAGCGGCCCAAACCGGCGATAACCTTAACTCCCGCGACGATGCCGCAGGGCGATTGCAAAAAATACTGCGTCGGTCACGATGAGCATTGGATGGCTGTCACGCCGCGCTGTCATGATGCAGGAACCGCCCGGCCCTGCCGTCCGTTGGTCTTCACGAGGCTGGCAAGTAGCCGGTACGAACAGGAGCGAGACGCCATGGCTGACAACAATCGTTTCGAGATTCCCCAGGAAATGCGCTCGATGGCGGAAGCCAGCTTTGACCAGGCTCGCAAGGCGTTCGAGAGCTTCCTCGGACAGGCCCATCAGACCGCCAGCACGCTGACGGGAACGGGCGAGACGGCGCGCGCCAACGCCAAGGACATTACCGCCAAGGCGATTTCGTTTGCGGAAAAGAACGTCCAGTCGTCGCTCACCTATGCCCAGCAGCTCGTGCACGCCTCGGACCTGACCGAGATCATGCGGCTGCACTCCGAATACGTGCAGGCGCAGATGAAGGCGCTCGCCGAACAGGCCTCCGAAATGGGGCAGGCCGTCACCAAGGCGGCGATGGATACCGCAAAGCCACGCTAAGTCAGTGGCTTAAGATAAAATTAGCGCAATGCAATAAAAATATTGCATTGCACAAAAAATGGCTTATATTGGTTTGGTCAGAGGCTGGTGGCCGGTCTTATTGCCGGGCTGCGCGTGGCCTCCTTTTCCCAGGCTGAGGACATGCCAATATGAGCAACCAGGCGTTTTTCACCACGACTCCTTTCCAGATTCCCGAGCAGTTCCGTGCGTTTGCCGAAAACGGCGTCAATCAGGCCCGCGACGGCTACCAGAAGCTGAAGGCCGCCGCCGAGAGCAACAACGAGGCCCTGGAAGCCGTTTATGCTTCGGCCACCAAGGGCGCGAGCGGCTTCGCCGCCAAGCTCGTCGAGATTGCCCAGGCTAACGTCACTTCGTCGTTCGATTTCGCCCAGTCGCTGGTCGGCGTCGGCTCGCTGCCGGAGGCCGCGGAACTGGTGAGCGCCCATACGCGCAAGCAGTTCGAGGCGCTGACGGCCCAGTCGAAGGAACTGGCCGAGTTCGGTCAGAAAGTTGCGACCGAAACCGTTGAGCCGCTCAAGGCCAGCGTGACCAAGGCGTTCCAGAACGTCGCCTAAGCGATTTCAGGATTGATCCATGAACGGCCGGGCTTGCCCGGCCGTTTTTGCGTCCGGACCCCCTGGCGAGCCTGGAATTTCTCCCGCTTGCTCAGCCCGCGATCTGATAGAATCTCTTGTTACAGAATGGCTTGTCCGGTCTTGCCAAAGCCGGGCGCTGCCCCTAGTTTCCGCGCGTTCGCAGCCCTCAGGGCGCGACGAAGGATGCAGTTGTAGCTCAGCTGGTTAGAGCGCCGGATTGTGGATCCGGAGGTCGGTGGTTCGATCCCACCCAACTGTACCACTCTCCCATTCATAGAAGTTCATCCACGCTCGCGATAGTGTAGAATGGTCCGGTAAACGGGCCTTTTTTTGTTTTTGGGCGTTCGTGGGTGTTTACGGCAACCCGAGCAGTTTGTTGGCCCCTACGTTGGCCTTGCTGACCGCGGTGTTGGCCTTTTCTTGGCGCGGAAGGAGATGGGGAATGTCGGAGTTATCAGACCGAAAATGCCGAACTGCCAAGCCTCATGACGGACTTTATAAGCTGTCTGACGGGGGTGGTTTGCAGCTATGGATACAGCCTTCCGGAACCAAGCTCTGGCGATTGGCTTATCGTTTTGGTGGCAAGCAAAAGAAGCTCTCCATCGGCATCTATCCGGCCGTTTCGCTAGCAGACGCTCGCCGCAAGCGTGATGAGGCCCGAAAATTGTTGGCGGGAGGCAAAGACCCGAGCGCGCAAAAGAAACTCGACAAGGCTGCGAAACTGACGGCAAGCGCTAACACCTTCAACGTGCTGGCCGACGAGTACGTGGCGAAGAAAAAGCGCGATGGCCGCGACGCCAAAACCTTGGATAAGGTTGCGTGGATACTTGGCTACGCTCGCCCGCTCATTGGCGGCCGACCGATCAGCGAAATAACTGCTCCGGAAGTTCTAACAACGATCCGTCCGCTTGAGGCGGCGGGCAAGCTGGATGCCGCCCATCGTCTCCGCAGCACCATTGGCGGCGTGTTTCGCTACGCTATTGCCACCGCACGGGCGGCGAACGATCCAACGCTCGCTTTGCACGGGGCCATTGCCAGCAAGGACAAGAACAAGATCAATCGTCCGGCGATTACCGATTCGGTCGCCTTCGGCGGTCTTTTGCGCGCGATTGACAGCTATTTGGGCCAGCCCACCACCAAGGCTGCGTTGCAGTTGATGGCCTTGCTGGCGTGTCGCCCGGGTGAGTTGCGGCAGGCAAAATGGGTAGAGTTTGATCTGGACAGCGGTGTGTGGAGTGTCCCGGCAGGGCGCATGAAGATGCGTAGGCCGCACCGCATCCCGTTGCCGGCGCAAGCCGTTGCTATCTTGAAAGAGCTTCACCCGATTACGAGGCATGGTGCCGGAGGCCTTGTATTTCCGGGATTGCGGAGCGTCTCACGACCAATCAGCGAGAATACCATGAATGGGGCACTCCGCCGGATTGGCTACTCGCAAGACGAAGCCACTGCGCACGGTTTTCGCTCGACGTTCTCTACGCTGGCTAACGAGTCCGGCAAATGGACCGTCAACGCCATTGAGGCCGCGCTTGCCCATATCGAGCCGAATGCGGTTCGCCGCGCTTATGCGCGAGGAGATTATTGGGATGAGCGCATGAAGATGATGCAATGGTGGGCGGATTACTGCGACATTCTGCGTGATGGTGGGCGCGTGCTTCTGTTCAAGGGTGCGTCCGTATGAGCGAGTAGCTGGACCTGCGCATACGTAATTTTTCAGGTCAGAGGGAACGGCAAAAGCCAGCCAATGTTCGTTTAAAGAATATTGCCGATTCGAAGACCTGGCCCCCAATCGTTCAGCAAAATATATTTTCTTAAGGCTCTAGGGTGAGTGCGTGCTCGATTGCCTCGTGTATGCGTTCGCGTGAAGAAGCAGACAGCCGATCAATTTGTAACAAGCGAGCGTAAACGAGTGGTGGGTCCTCTTCATCTAGCGCCGCTCGATTCGCCAATACAAAGTCAGCAATTTCAGCGACGCAGATGTCGGAAATGGGGCGGCGGTTCTGCTGATCGCGTGGAGAGCGAAACGGTATGCGCGAAGCAACGCTGCCAATCTTCCAAAGGAAGGTGCCAGAACTCTCCTTCGTTCGATCGAGCTTTCGCAGGTGCAGTTCAATCTGCTCTCGAATACGCGCGCCGGTACGGAGCCATCCATGCGCACGGGCCACCCGCTGAGCCAAAATATCGTCTCTCACGGGCGCTTCCGTGTCCATGATTGCATCGACTATCGCCTGAATGGTCGGCCGGTAAGAAAATTCGAAGAATAAGTCCGGATCGGCTTTGAACATAGACAGGTCAGTAATCGCGAAAAATCCTTGGGCTGCCTCTGTAGGATGCTTTCCTGATGAGGCTATCTGTCGTTCGCGAACATCGTGCGACGCTCCTGTCGGCTCCTCATAATCTTGAGCCCGGACGCTATCAGGCTCAATCTGAATAATGTTTGGATTAGGGCGCGCGGTTTCTTCAAGTGCATCATCGACGGGCATGTCTGATGCTAGGGGTGAATCGGATTCGGCGGCGCGCACCGCTACAGCGCGACTATCGACCAATAATTCATCCAGCGCTTGATGCAATCGCTCAACAGCTTCTTCCGCATTGAACCACCAATCAGTGGACCAGACCCGCAGGATGGTCCAACCGAGACCACAAAGAACTTGCTCACGCACTTTGTCTCGGTCCCGCGCGGTTGCAGAGCTGTGATAGGTCGCACCATCACATTCGATACCGGCAAGATAAATCCCAGGATGATCGGGATGTCTGATGCCAAGGTCAATTCGGTAGCCAGAAATGCCGACCTGGGGAACAACCTGCCAGCCGCGCCGCTCGAGCCGCGCAGCTACAGCTTCCTCGAAAGGCGATTCCATCTCACCTTGGGAGCCTGCATCCTGCGCCGGCAGCGCAATTGCGCCGCGTACCGCATAGTCGAGGAACGCCTTCAGGTGCTCGACACCACGCGCTTTACTGCGCGACAGGTCGATATCGTCGGCGCGAATACCCGAGAACACTTTCAACTCGCGGCGTGCGCGCGTCACAGCGACATTGAGTCTGCGCTCGCCGCCATCCTTGTTGATTGCTCCGAAGGTCATGGGCAACTTGCCTGCCGCATCTCGGCTAAATGTAATCGAGAACAGGATGACATCGCGTTCGTCACCCTGGATGTTTTCCAGGTTCTTGACGATCACCGGTTCGATGCGGTCTTCCGAGAAAAACCATTCGAGCTCCGGGTTCTCGCGGCGCGCGTCATCAAGAAAATCTTCAATGAGCGCCATTTGCTGGGCATTGAACGTGATAACGCCAAGCGTCTGGCGTTGTGCCTCAGGCAGCAGAAGCCATGCTTCAAGCCGGGTGCGAATCTCCGCGGCAATGGCGCGAGCTTCTTCTCGGTTCGTCCGACTTTTGCCACGGTCATAAACACCCGTGGGAACGAAAGCAAGCGAGACTGCCTGATCCTGCGTGACGGGGCTCGGGAATGTGATCAGCTTGTTGTCGTAATAGTGCCAATTTGAGAACGCAATCAGTGATTCATGCCGACTGCGATAATGCCAGCGCAAATAGCGCTGTGGCAGTCCTGATGCCGTGGCTTCATCAAGAATGCTTTCGAGATCTTGCTCGTACTGTGGAATGCTGTCGTCGTCGCTGTCGTTTCGGCCAAAGAAATTGGTCGGCGGCAATTGTTTTGGATCGCCGACGATGATGGTCTGACGTCCGCGCGCAATGGCACCTACCGCATCCCAGGTTGCGATTTGTGACGCCTCGTCGAAAATCACCACGTCAAACAGTGCCTGGTGAGTCGGCAGATATTGCGCAATCGACAATGGCGACATCAGCACGCAAGGTGCGAGCTTTCCGAAGCTTTCCGGCATCGCGCTAATCATATCGCGGATTGAACTGCTGGGTCTTTGCAATCCGATTTGATGTCGCAAGCGACCGAGTTCGGAGTTTCTCGGCACCAATTCAGGCGAGGGCAAGTCATGGACTAGGGAACTGACCACTTTATCAGATGCATGTGCGCGCACGAGGTCGTCGATTTCTTTAAAATCAGCGATGGCATGTTCGTGCTCGAATCGCCGGAATTTCCGCAGCTCTTCGCTTCCATCGATTGCCAACGGCAGCCACCAGCGTGCATAGCTGAGCCGAAAAACCTGCAGTGCCCGGTCGGGCGTAACCGCACCATCTTCCAGATCAGTTACCAGCGGTGCGAGACCCTTGGCGATTGCGCGGGCGCGAATGGTGCACCACGACGACCAGTCGCGAAGCAGGCTTTGTGACTGCTCAAGATTGTCCATCTGCTGCGATAACTTACACAAGAAGTCGTCGGCATCGCGATCGGGAAGCGAATGTCCTGCTATGGTTTCAAATTCATTGATAGCATCGAGCAAGGCGCGATGCTTGGCCAGATAATCGGTTGCGGCTGCGATTTGAGGCTGATTGATCTGCCCTTTCAAGCCGGCGGCGATGCTAGTTGCTACTGTCTGAACGTCGCCTGCGAATTCGCCGAGTTGAATGAGCGACGTTCGCAATTGTTCTGCAGTCTGCAAATGCTGCTTCACCGCGCCGCAATGAGTGTCGAGTCCATCGAAGGCCAGTGGAGTGCTGGCGATCATGTTGCGCGCAATCGCGCTGTGATTGATTTGTAGTTTGCGAATGAGCGGCAGATCAATCGTAGGGTCGGCACTTTTGGCATTGGCGTATGAGCCGAGTAGCCGCCGAATTCGGCGCGAGGCAAACCATGATTTCGGCCATATTGCCGCATTGGCTTCACGCCAGTCGCGGTCGAGTTCGTCCACGGGGACACGTACAACATCAACTGGTGCGTAATACTGTGAAAGCTTTGGCTCGATATCGCGATAGGACGCTATGGTCCTTTCGAGATCGTCAATGGCCCGCGTCAGTGCCGCAAAGTCCTTGTGTAGGATGATGGTGTGATCCCGGCCCGAAGTCACGATTACGTCGCGCGCGAGATCGGCGAAATACCCAAGGCCTGCGGTCCCTACGTCATCCATGCCCGCGAGGCCGAATCGCGCGCTAAGGGTGGCCAGCACCGTTCTGGTATCTGTTGCGGCGCGCCCAAGCGTGCGTGCGGCGGCAATTAGTTTCTGCTGCCATGCGCCGGTCCATTCTTCGACATGCACCAACTGTAGCACCGGACGAACGGTCACGGCGGCAAATGTCAGACCCAATTGTCCAGCAATAGTCTCTAGGTCGGCGTAGCCATGCGCGTCATGGAAGTCCCGTTCTGCCCAGCAAAGAGCGGGTGCGTGGTCATGATGTCCCATCATCGCGATACCCATCGCGGTGTACGGGGTCAGTCCATTGGGCGCCTTGCGATGTAGCGCATCCACGTAAGCGTTTAACTCGTCGCGGCGGATTTGTAGACGATCATTATACTTGACCCATTGGGATGCAGCCGAGTTGCCGCGTTTCTCCCATGAGTTTTTCAACTGAGAAAAAAACTGCTTGCGGTCGGCTTTGCTCGAATGAAGTTCGAGGCAGTGATCGTCGAGGCCGTGTTCGCGCAACCGGCGATACACAACGTCAAGGGCCGCTGTTTTTTCTGCAACGAAGAGAACAGTTTTCCTTGCAGCCAGACATGTCGCGATCATGTTGGCGATCGTTTGGCTCTTACCAGTGCCGGGTGGCCCAACGATCACGAAGTCGCGCCCCTGGGCCGCTGCAATGCTCGCTGCGATCTGGGAAGAGTCTGCGGGCAGCGGCGTTACGATATCGGCTGATGCATAATTACGGTCGATTTCGTGCTCGTCCGGGAATGGCCGGTCCGCCCCCTCGAATGGACGCTCGGGGTTATCGATCAAGTGTTTGACGACGCGGTTCTGTCGTAAGTTGTCAGTGCGGTCAGTGAGATCCTTCCACATCAGATATTTGGCGAATGAGAAGGTCGATAGTGCTATGTCGTCGGCAACTTCGAAGCCTGGCGTGTCGCGCACAGCATGACGAAACTGTTCAAGCACCTGAAGTACGTCGATGCCGTGACCGTCCAGCGGCAGGCCGTCTCGAAAATCGGGCAAGGTTAGGTCGAAGTCGTGCTTAACGAATTGCAGCAGTGTTGCGTTTATTCGTGGCTCATCTTCATGAAACCTTAGACGGAATCGAGCCGCGGCACTGGAGCGCTCAAGCTTGACTGGTAAAAGCAGAATTGGCGCGCGACAGGTGCGTTCGTCAGTCGGTTTCTTTTTCCATTTCAATACACCCACAGCGAGATAGAGCGTATTGGTGCCGCCCTCGGTAATGTCGCTCTTGGCCTGTCGGTACAAGGCGATAAGACGCGATTCTAGTTCTTTCGCTTCCAGCATCGACGACAATTCGTCTCGCTGCAGTGCTTGGGCCGCAAATTCACGGTGTAGATCATGGCCACGCCTCTCGCGGTGCAACTCGGCATCGCGTTCGCCCAAAGGATTCTGCTCGGGTAGCGAGATGAGCTTAATCCCGACATTCTCGGTCAGCCTGTCCTCGAGATACGCAACATCGGGGCAGATGAATGACACGGCTTTCTTGCTGTCGGTAAAATTCAGCAATCGATTCCGCAGCGATAGATCAAGCAGCTTCGTTTGCCACCGTTCGATACGACCCGCAGCTGTCGTTGGCTTCTGCACGGCAATGTCGGCCGGCATCGGGAAGTCTGGCTCCGGCGGCAGCGGAATATCCGATGGCTCCTCGCTGTCTGACTTATCTATCGTCGGTGGTGCTTCATGCGAAGCTAGAGGCATGATGCCGGTGGAGCGTGATCGTGCGATATCAATGGCCGACACGAAACGTTGAGTGGCGCCCTCGCCCAGTTTGGCTTCGACGGTTTTTCTGGCCTGTTCGAAGATCATGGCCGGTCGGTGTGTCACGCCCGTGGTCTCAAAAACGATAAGCTCGTGCGCGGCGATCGCTTTGCGAATCTCTACGACGTCGTCTTCCACAGTTCGTGGCAGCGTGCGCTTGACCAGCCAGACGCCTGCGGCGGCGTGACCGTCAAACAGCAGAACTACGGCATTGAGCCCGGTGGCTTCCAGAGCCGCCGTGAACAGCAGTGTCGTATCGAGGCATGTGGCGAGTGCGTCCTGAGCAATCTTGCTTGGTCCGCGGATCTTCTGCCCTCTCGTTTCGAAGCTCGCCGGCGGTTGCGCATAATGTGGGCCAAGCCCGGCGATGGCCGAATAGACCGCTGCCGTGAGCATGTAGGCGCGTTTCGGATCGTTGGTCTGATAGCCATCGAGCGCCGAAGAATGGCCATGCGCGGCAAGTCGCTCGGCGGCCGACCGCAGCAGTTTGAAAACTGCTGGATCGTTTGGCATGACGAAGGCTGGAAGCAACTGGCCCATGTCGGCCACGCCGCCCCATTCGTCGCGAGCCAGCAATCTGACCGGGAGAATTGTTTCAGCGATGATGCAATCGTGTTGAAACAACCTTAGCCTGATATCGCCACGTTCGGCCTCATCCAATCCGGCAAGATAGGCCGCATCGAGTTCGATGCGGCGATCCGATAATGCGATGCCTTCGCCGGCAACAATGCGGTCAATGGTCCAGGTCTTGGGCCTGAGAAACGGTGGGCTGGACGTGAGCTCTAGTCGTGCGTTTTCAAGATTATCCGTAGTCAGATTATCCACGCGGATTGAGCGGATAACTGGAATTGAGTTTTGGTGCGATGCAAAAGTGAATGTCGCGGCGAGATCGGCAGTGATGGCGACCATACTTGAGGCATTTGGTTGAGGAATATCCTCAGTTAGGAGGTCAGTCGTCCCGATATCGTCCATCATCCTAACTCACAGAGAATTTCTCTGCAGTTGATACCGCCAACTGCTTGTAAGTAAAAATTCTACCTTAAGGGGATTGGTTGTTGAAATACAACCATATTAAAGTAGGAGCTCAACTGCGCAAACTCTCTACTTTTTGATATCCGATGGATTAGTCACAGACATGCGCTTCACCTTCATTCACGCGGCTGATCTCCACATCGACAGCCCGCTCGCAGGCCTTGGCCTAAAAGACAAAGCTGTTGCGGAAAGGTTTGCCAGTGCCGGCCGTCGTGCGGTAGAGGCGCTCATCGCTGAGACGATCGAGAGCAAAGCCGCGTTTCTCGTCATTTCGGGCGATGTTTTTGACGGAGATTGGAAGGACGTCACTACCGGATTATTTTTCGTTCGCGCCATTGGCGCGCTGCATCGCGCTGGGATCCCCGCCTTTATTGTGAAGGGCAATCACGACGCCGAAAGTGTGATGTCGCGTGATCTTCCTTATCCCAAAACGGTGCATGTATTTCCATCGGGTAAGGCTGCAACAATCACGCTTGATGAGTACCGGGTTGCGCTGCATGGGCGCAGCTTCCCCAATCGCCTTACCGGCGATTTCGTTACGACTTACCCGGCGCGCCGTGAGGGTTGGCTGAACATTGGCCTGCTGCATACATCCCTCGATGGAACACGCGGTCATGAAGGATACGCGGCATGTACGGTCGATGACCTAAAGCGCTTCGGTTACGATTACTGGGCGCTCGGGCATGTTCACACGGCAGAAATTGTCAGCGACGATCCATGGATCGTCTATCCCGGTAATTTGCAGGGGAGGAGCGTGCGAGAAACAGGGGCGAAAGGTGCTATGCGCGTAACTGTCGAGGATGGCCGTATCGTTGAGGTCGCTCCCTTGTTATTGGACAGCGCACGATGGGCGCATCTCACAGTTGATGTGGCGACGGCGGCAAGTGAAGCCGATGTGATCGAAAGAATTTCATCTGACTTGGTAGGCGTGCATGCTCAAAGCGAAGGGCGCCCGCTGGCTGTTCGTATCACGCTTATCGGTGCGACGGCGCTACACAACCAGCTCGTTGCCCGACGTGAGCTCTTGCAGGACGATATTCGCGCCAGTGGTTTTCGGATCGCCGATGACTGCTGGGTCGAGCAACTGAAAGTGAAAACCGCATCGCCACAGCGGTCGGCAGTTTCCCTGTCGGATGCCGAAAGTCTCGATGTCGATACGCTTCTCGAGGAAGCCTCCAATGATCGGGAGTTCAATGCGGATCTGGTTGAATTGGTTGAAGCGATGAAAGCCAGGTTGCCGAAAGATCTTCAGGAGATCATCTCCGAGGCTGATCTGCTGAAGACGCTGGCTAGCGATGCCCGCGCGTTGCTCGCTGGAGAATCGTCGTGAGAATCGAATGTCTGATTCTGGAACGCTACGGTATCTTCGTGGACCGCAGCCTGTCGTTTCATCCAGATGCGCCGTTGCATGTCGTATACGGCGCCAATGAAGCCGGGAAAACCTCAGCATTATCGGCCATTGGCGATCTTCTATTCGGGTTCAACCCGCGTACGCCCTATGATTTTCGGCATGACAGCAAGACCTTACGCATCGGCGGAACGTTTCGGCATTCGAATGGCGACGTGATCTCGGCGCGGCGGCGCAAAGGCACCAAGAATACGCTCATCGACGCCAGCGATCAGCCGCTTCCGGATGATCGGCTGGCGTCGCTTCTTGGCGGAGTATCTCGCGATGTCTTCAGCCGAGAATTCGGTCTGACTGCGCAGGCATTGCGTGACGGTGGTCACGAACTGCTCAATGCCGGCGGGCGGCTGGCGGATACGCTGGCCGCAAGCTCTGCCGGCATGACGATGTTGTCACGCAGCAGGGAAAAGCTGCAAGCCGAGGCCGACGATCTGTTCACGGCGCGCCGGTCGAGCGGCAAACCGTTCTATCTGGCAGTGGATCGTCGCGATAACGCCGACAAGCGATTGCGCGACGTCATCGTGACGCGAGAGGCTTTGCAGGAGTTGGAGAAAGCGGCGCGGGACGCGGGCAATCATTTGGATATGCTTACTGCCGAACATAAAGCGAGCGGTAGTACGCTGGCGCGTTGGCAGCGGACGCTGCGGGTGCATCCGAAGCTCATGCGCCTTAAAAACCTCGGCGAAGAACTGGCGACATTCGCCGATTTGCCCGCGGTGCCGCTGCAATCGCTCGTGGAGTGGCGCGCCGCGCTGGATGCGGTGGCTGTGCTTGATGGCAAGATATCCGCGTTGGACGCGGCCGATACTATAGATGCGGCGGAAATAGCCGCTATGGCTGTCAACGAAACGTTGCTGTCGGAGGGAGAAACAATCGATGTGCTTCGCGAACGGCTCGGCGCCATACGCAAAGCAATCGATGACCTGCCGCGCCGTCGGCAAGCGCGCGACACTGAGATGAAGACACTTGATGATGCGGCCCGGCGCCTCGGGCTGGCGTCGCATGCTGCGCTGCTGAAACGGTTGCCGACCGATCTCGCGTTGGCGCATGTACGTGACCTGCTCGACCGGGGTAGCCGTCTCGAACAGGCGATGATCGATGCTGATACGCGACGCGCTCGCGCGCAGGAGGAACTTCAAGTACTCGGGGCCGGTGAGGGCGAGGCTCGTAGCGCCATCGATACTGATCAATTGAGGCAGCGGCTCGACGTCTTGAGTGACCTTCCCACGCAGGTGGATCGGTTGCGTCGTGACATCGCAGCGCTGAACGTCGAGACCGAGGCGCTTACTGCGAAGGTGGATTCGCTGGATCCGTCACCGGGTACACTCGAAACACTGCGAGCGCTGCCATTTCCTGATAGCGCCATCATCGCAAGGTATGTACGTGCTGCAGAGCTGGACGAAAGCGAAGAGAAGCGGCTTCGTGAAGCGCTTAGTGCGGTTGACAATACGATTGCCGCGACCGAGGCTGAACTTGCGCGGCTGTCGAGCGCCGGCTCGGTACCAACCCGCATTGATCTCGCCGGCGCGCGGCGCGAGAGAGACACCCACCTTGACGGTTTACACACCGTGCTGGACGGGGATCTGGCAGCGCGCGTGGCGCACTTGTCTGAAGTCGTGCGATCGTCCCAGAGCATCGATGGAATCACCGATCTGCTACTGACCGACACTGGTCGCGCTGCCCGCCAAGAAGACGCACAACAGCGCATCGTTGCAGGCCGTACGGAGCGGGTGCGAATCGAGGGGATACTTGCCAATCGGCGGGTACAGATCGCTGCCGCTGTTACGGCGTGGACACAGCAGTGGGGGCCATCCGGCTTGATGCCTCGCAGTCCAGCCGAGATGCAACGTTGGCGCGAACGTTTGGACGACATCCTGAACCGTTTAGATAAACGCGATACACAAAAAGCCGGTATCGACGCATTAGCGGCAACGCTGGACGCCAGCAAAACCGCGGTCATTGCTTTTCTCGAAAGCACTGGCCGCATGCCTGATCGCACATTGTCGCCGGATATTCTTTTTCGTGAAGCAAAATCACGGTTTGAGGAACTTCAGACAGCATGGGTCGATACCAAGGCGCGTTCGGTTTCAAAGCTACGAATCGAGCGGGACCTGAACGAAGCCGGTGCGTTGCATGACGCGGCGCAATCCGGACTCGCGGACATTCGTGAGGTATGGTCGGCGGCGATGACGAGCATCGGTTTGACTAGCGAAGCCACATCGACACAGGCCAATGAGGCGTTGACGGTCTGGCGTTCAGTGGCGGTCCCTAAAGCGGCCTATGAGCGTGAGGGTCGGAGCGTTGAGACCATCGAGGCTGACCTTCAAGCCTTCGACCGCGACGTGTTTGACGTTGCGAACCGCATAGCGCCTCATTCCAAGAGCGAAAAAGCACAAGACACGCTGGCTCGCCTGTCGGCTGCCCTGGCAGAAATGCGGAGTGCCAACGAGGCGTGTCGGCACCTAAGAGAGGCAGGTGTGAAGCGGGTTGTTTCTCGCAAGGAGCTTGAAGCGCAGCGTACGGCTGCTGTGCTGCTACTCGACGAAGCTCAACGAATTTTGGGCGTCGTCAGCAGAAGCGCGTTGCCCGAGATAATTGCTCGCGTTTTAGAGAGGCGCCGACTGGAGGACGAACGCACACGGCTGCTGCGTGATCTTCATGAATCGAGCGACGGCCGCGATGAGGTGGTGCTGCTGCAGGAGCAGGACGGGCTCGATCTGGATCATTTGCCGGGAAACATTGCCCGTGAAACGGTCCGCCAGGATCAATTGCTCAAGGACATCACCGAGGCATCCGCTCTTAATCATCACAAGCAAACTGAGCTTAACGTCCTGCTAAAGGGTCGTGATGCCGGAGCTGTGGCCGCGGAACGAGCGGAAGCCAATGCCGAAATCCTGTCTATTGCCGAACGCTGGCTTCTGCGGTCCGCGGCGGCCAGGCTTGCTGCCCGCGCAATCGAGCGACACCGCGCAATGGTTCAGGATCCGCTGATTGCGCGAGCAAGTACACTATTTGCAATGGCGACGGGTGACGCGTTCACTGGTCTTGGCGTTGACTATGGAGGCGATGACCAGCCGCTCCTTGTGGCGCTGCGCACCGGCGGAGAGAAATTAGAAGTTGCGGGTCTTAGTGAGGGCACGCGCGATCAGTTGTTTTTGTCTTTACGTCTGGCGCTGCTCGAACGTCGAACTTCGGAACCGATGCCATTCATCGGAGATGACTTGCTGACAAGTTTCGATGACAAGCGAACACTTGCGGCACTTCGGCTACTGGCGGTCGCCGGAAAACAGCAACAGATCATACTATTCACGCATCACAAACATGTCGTAGACATTGCGATGTCTATGAAGGACCATGTAGTTGATTTTATAGATATTTCGTAAATCGTTGGTTGGCGACTGCGGGGCAGATGGCTAGGGCTGACGAGCGAGTGCCCAGCGGATCGTGCGGTGTTGAGTGCATGGTGACGTAATCGAGATGTCGTCCCCTTGATGCGAGCGCCGTAACCATTCAGTGCTTGTTCCATTTTATACTTATGCACAAGCGTTGTGTGCGAAGTGTGTAACTATTGCTTGTTTCGCACATGATCCTTCCTTGCCGAGGGCGTTGGCGATGCGGAGAACGGGTCCCGAAATTCTACACAGGGGATAAGTGGAGTTTCTGCCTGACAGCGGGCACGCTGTGCCTGCGAACAGGAGCGACAATGAGCAGAAGAACACGCCGGAACCACACCCCCGCCCTCAAGGCAAAGGTGGTCCTGGCCGCCGTGAGGGGCGATCAAACGCTGGGAACCGGGGCCAACTCTATGATCCGCGAGACAACATGAGCGAGGGCCGAGAATGGGTGTCGCTGGGAGAAGCGTTCGATCTCATCGCTGCAGCTCCAGCGATTAAGGCGCGGGCGGAGGAACGGCTGCTTTATCTTACCCGGGATTTTGATATTTCCGATGCGATCAATCTTGAAGCTGAAGATGCGATGAGCGAATCCGGTCTGGACGGCCGGATGCAGTTTCAAGGGATGAAAGCGAAGCACGCGAAAGCGCTCATATCAGTGCCAGCGGAATGGTTCAGGGCGCGAGTCCTCCGGTGGGTCAGGACACCGCGAGGAATCGACCCCGACAACAATGAGCTTTGGCTTGCACCATTGCATCAGGAACAGGACAAGAAGTTTGATTTAGTTGCGAATTTTGCAGCTCAGAAGCAGGTGAAACCGCAACGCTGGTTTAAGGTGCAGGTGCAGACGAAAACCTTGAGCCTGTTCCTACAGACGCTCGGTAGCGCCATGCCGGAAGCTGAGCCAAAAACGCGGCGTCCCAGCATTAAGGTCATCAAAGATACCGTCGCCGTGCTCAGCGCATCCGGCGCGCCTGTCACTGACGAAGGCGTCAAACAGGAACTGCAAAAGCAAGGTTACAAGCCGACGCGCCAGCCCATCCGTGCCGCCCTCAAGGAGGCTTGCCTTACCCGCAGGGTCGGAAGGCCATCAGCCGCTGATAATTCGCCGAAATCCTAAAAACGGCAATTTATTATCTTTTACGGCGAATTTTCTTGCCGCCATTGTTCGCAGCACGTCACGCGTAATCACTCGCACAGGAAAGGACGTGCTGAATGTCTCCCCATCTCGCCGCTGATCTCAGTCAGTCAACCATTCCCGGCGGGGCAATGACCATCGCTGAATTTTGCGCCTGGGCGCGTATCGGCAGGACTATGGTATATGCCGAGGTGAAGGCTGGTCGGCTGGTGCTGCGTAAGGCAGGTGCCAAGTCTCTGGTTACTAAGGACGCTGCCGAAGCTTGGCTCCGTTCGTTGCCCGTCGTCGGGACGGCAGCCTGACCTTTCCCCAACACCATCGCGTGTTGCGGGTCTCTCTCAAAGAGATGCCGAGCCAGACGCGATCTTTATACCAAACATGCATGCGTCAGCATGCGTCTTGGCGCGACGACTGCTAGATTTAACAATGGAACGTTTAGCAATGGCGGGACGCTGGTTTCGGGTCTACGACGACGTGATTAATGATCCAAAGGTCATGCGTCTCCCAATTGAGACGCGCTGGCGCTGGATCGAAATGCTGTGCTGCGCTTCGAAAAACGACGGCAAGATCCCTTCGCAGCAGGATCTGGCCTTCATGCTGCGTGTCAAGCCACAGCAGGCCTCCATCATCCTCACCGAGCTGATGCACGGCGGTCTCGTCGATCTGAAAGATGGTGGCTACGTGCCCCACAATTGGGACCGTCGGCAGTGGAAGTCGGACGTGAAGGACCCAACTGCCGCGGAACGGAAGCGCCGGCAGCGTAACCGAGAGCGTGACACGAGCGTGACGTCACGCCGTGACGACTGTGACGCAACCGTACCACCGTCACGACCAGATACAGAACAGAATCAGAAACAGAACAGACCAGACGACGGCGGCGGCGATGAAGCGCCCGTGCTGGCCAAGCGACCCTTGGTCAGCGACGAGGCGTACAAGCTCGCCGAGCGCTTGCTGGTCATCGCGGGGCACGACCCAGACTTTTGGCCTCCCGGCTGGTGCGGCGCGCCTCTGCGCGTGCAAGCCTGGCTCGATCGAGACTGGCAGTCCGAGATCATCGAGGTCGCCGTAAAGGCGGGCGTAGCGCGCAAGCCGGGACAGCTCGCCGGCAGCGTCCAATATTTTGAGAAATCAATCGCCGAAGAACATGCGCGGCAAACCGCGCCGCTTCCTAACATTAGGGTCAAGCCCCAGGAGACCATCCATGTTCAAGCAACTCACCGCGTCCGATCCGAAAGCCTTGGCGCCATCGCCAACCGGCTCGCAGACTCGCAAATTGGCTTCGGTCCACGCCCAACAGGATTACGCGACCCGGAAGGCGGGGCAGCTTCTGAGCCTTTACCGCAGGGCTGACACGCAGGACCCAGAAGCCTACGTCGCCGGACTCGCCGCCGTGCTCAGCGAATACCCGCGTGAGATCATCGATTACGTCTGCGATCCCCGCACCGGTCTAGCGCGCTCGCTGAAGTGGCTGCCGACAATCGCCGAGGTAGCCGAAGCCTGCGACAAGCAGGTCGAGTACGCGAACACCATCGCATGGCTCCGAGCGCACGCAGTCAAGCAGCGCGAGATCATCGCGAATCCGAAGGCAAGCGAGCGCGCCAAGCGGGATGCTCAGGAATGGCTCGACCGCAACACGGGGCGGGATTGGATGAAGGGCGTGTGAGGATCATCGATCAATATTGAATATCGTGAACATCCGCGCTGCGGCCATCATCGCCATGACGTAGAATAATCCGACATGCGCAGATGACAGGGCGCATCGTCGATCTGCCAATGAACATCCAAACTGACACGGAGGCCAAATGTGACCAACAGTAAACGATGCGGTCGCCCGAGTGGTTGCACACCGGAAGCACGTAACCAGGTGGTTACGCTCATGAGCACCGGGCTGTCGCTCACAGCGTCCGCTGCTGTAATGGGAATTGGCCGACGACCGCCCACCGCTGGATGGATGCGCATGAAGAATTACGGAACGCTGTCTTAAGAGGCGAAGCTGCACGGGCATTTCAACTCTGCGCCCGAGGAATGGTCTGCGAAAAGGTCATAGAGCACGACTTAATACTTGCGGCGGCTTATGTTTGATTTGATGCGGCACTGCCACCTCGTCTTGAGGTGCCAGTCCGAATATTCGATGCAACGGCGGTTGCTCGGGGGCGGGATGGCTGCAATTTGTCATCGGCGGCCAGGACTGAATTATTCGAATTTGCAATGAGATGTGGCCGAATGCGCGGGTAAGCGATGGACCCTATTCTCTGTAACGATCGGCCGCTCAGGTTGGCATTTATCGAGTCCTGATGTTGCGTAACGGTATGCTCAGGCCTATCCCTCGTCAGATCACCGCGCCAATGAATTGCCAATCTGGTTACACCGGTACAATTGGCGCCGACCTCATGGCGGTATAAAACATTAGCACCAATCAGCAGATTCGGTCTGTCCGAGAACAACCTGTTGAGGCTCCCACCGCGTTTCGTTTCAATATCCTGTCATCTCCAGATAGCCGACGCCCGCGTGGCTGCCGCTGTATGCAATTGGTCCCTCCCAATATGGAAAGCTGGTGCCCATCCAGCTTTGCGCGTTGAGCGGGACGCAGTCGATCCAGAGCCCACGTTCCTCAATGGCGATGTGCCACTGCGTTGGCAGCCTGCGATTGCCGATGTCGGTGGTCGCCGTCGGTCTCATGACAATCGCCGTAGGCGACAGTTGGGTCGAATGTCCGTCGCGGTCGATCCAGTTGCCTGCGAAATAGTTCAGGCCGTCGGTCTGACGCAACCGGAACAGCATGACTTTCTCGCCGGAGCGTAGGTGCAGCGAGAACCAGTCCCATCCGGTCTGGTTGGAAGCCAGCGGCTGGCTCGACCATTCGCGATCCATCCAGGCCTGTCCGCTGACCTGGATCGGCTTGTCCCCGAGCGTGATCTGGCCCCGGGCTTTGTAATACGGCTGGCTAAAATAATACGACGCCTGGCCACGCTCGGATTTCCGGCTGTAGCCGCCGTCGCCTTGCAGCACCAGCGGCTGCGCGGCATCGAGGCGCAGCGCGTAGCTGAAATCCTCGCCCTGCGCGGTCAATTGCAGCGCGGCGATGGTCGCATCGCTCATCCATGCGATCGCCGCCATGTCCCAGGTGTCGATCCACGCGTGGAACGGCGCGGCGGCGACGCCGGCCTGTCCAGTGCCGCCGCGCGCGAACGTCTCGGCGAAGCGATGCGTCGTCGCGCTGGTGACCGCGGCATGGCCCATCCAGATTTGCTGGTTGGCCCAGCCTTCCCGTTGCGGTGGCGGCGCCAAGGCCTGCCGGAACAGCGTCCACTGCGCGCCATAGGCCGCGCCGCCTGAATCGACGAGGTTGGCGGTGAGATACCACCATTCGATCCGGAATGCGGGATGCGCGCCGAAGTCAGCGGGAAAGACCAGTTGCCGGCCGGGGACGACAGGCGCGAAGCCCGTTGCATCGCTGCCGAGTCCGGCAAAGCCTTGCGCAAGTGCGGTTGTTCCGCCGAGTCCGAACAGCGCAAGACCGCTACCAAAAGCCCGTCGCGTGAGGTGACAATCAGCGCTCATCGGCGAAAATCCTGATAAGCTTCGCCGGCTGCATGCGTGCTAGCTTGAGCACCGGCAGCAGCGTCGCGCATAGCGCCGCCAGCATGGCGACGCCGAGCAGCGTCAGCAATTGCATCGGGAAGACATGAAACGGCAATCGCCACCCGAAGGCCTTGACGTTGACCACGGCGATCAAACACCACGCCACGGCGAGGCCGAGCGGCAATGCCAGCAACGCGGTCAGCAACGCCACCGCCATGGTCTTCATCAGTTCGAGGCCGGCGAGCTTGCGGCGCGTCAGTCCGATCGCCCACAGCGGCGCGAGTTGCGGCAAACGCGCGTTGCCCAATGTCAGTAGGCTGGTCAGCAGCGCGACGCCGGCAACGCCCAGCGTGAAGGCGTTTAGCGCCGTTGTGACGGCAAAAGTGCGTTTGAAAATGCGTCGGGACTCGGCCTTGACGGTCGCCTGGTCAGCAACCTGGCGGCTGTCGAGATCGAAGGTCGTTCGCAGCGCGCGAATGACTTCGGCGACATGCGCCGGCGCGACGCGCAGCCCGAAGCGGGTTTGCGATGTCGCAGGAAAGTGCCGGATCAGAGCGTTGACGTTGACCGCGAATTGTCCTTTCGGATTGCCATAGTCGGCGTAGATGCCGACCACGCCCAGCGACCATGGTCCTAGGGGTGTCGGCGCTTGCAGACGGCCGCCGATGTAAAGCTTGAGCCGACGCGCCAGCTGTTCGCTGACCAGCGCCGCATCGCCGGCGCGCAAGCGATCCCACACATCCGCGCTGGCGAGCAGCAGCGGCCAGCGTTCGCGATAGGTTGCGTGGTCGGCGAGGCCCATGATCTCGACCGGTGCGCCGTCGATCTGCACCTCGGCGCGTCCGCTCGGCAGCACCGCCTCGACGTCGGCGCGCCGGCCAAGCCATGCCTTGATATCGGCGGCCTGCGCATCGGTCGTCGCGTTGAGGTAGATATCGGCCGCGAGCCGGCCGTCGAGCCAGCGCAGGAAGGTGACGCTGAAACTTTCCACCATGGTGCCGACGCCGACATTGACCGCGAGCGCGAGCAGCAGCGCCATCAGCGCCAGTGACAGGCTGGGTAGCTGCTGTCGGCTGTCCGCCCATGACCAGTTGACGAGCGGTCCGCGCGTTCGGCGTGCGCCAAACGACAGAACGGCATCGAGCACCACCGGCAGAGCCAGCGCGGCGCCGAGCATCAGCGCGGCCAGCACCGCAAATCCCGATATCAGCGAATCGCCGAGCCAGAAGAATCCCGCGGACGCAGCGATCATCGTCAGCGCCAGCGCGCCTTGCAGCCGCAGCCAACGCCGCTGGGCTTCGCGCCACGCTGCGGGCTTCGCCGCGGCCAGAACGGGAAGGCGCGCCATCTTGAACAGGCTCGCTGCCGCTGCCGCGAGCGCGCCAATCACGCTCATGGCAAGGCCTGCGAGCCACCATTGCGGCGCGATCGTGAGCTGTCCCGGGACGTGCGCGCCATACAGCCCGCGCAGGCTAGCGACGACGTCGGGCAACAATGCCGCCGCGATCAGGTAGCCACCGACCAGCCCGATCAGTCCGGCGACGAGCGCGATCGCGACCAGCTCGGTCACCAGCACGGTGTTGAGCATGCGCGACGAGGCGCCGCAGGCGCGCAAGGTGCGCAATGTCGGCAGCCGCTGCTCGAAGGCGAGGCCGATCGCCGAATTGACGATGAAGAGGCCGACCAGAAACGACAGCAATCCGAAGGCGGTCAGGTTGAGATGGAAGCTGTCGGTCAGGCGGGCGAGGTCGCTCTCGGCGTCGGGAGAAATGAGCTGGAGCCGATCACCGACGATCGATGCCAGCGCTGTGCGCCGGCCCTGAGCTTGCCGCCCGACCAGCAGCTGCGAGATCTGATCCGGCTTGCCGAGCGCACGTTGCGCAGCGCCGATGTCCATCACCAGCACGCCGGGCGCGAGTCGCGGCTGCAGCTTGAGCGGCGGCAGGACGATGGCATCATTGAGCGTCGGCGACGCACCTTCGCGCAGGCCAAGCTCCATGAGCGTCTCGGGCGCTACCAGCGTCTGACCGGGCGGCGCGATGAAGGACGGCAGTTCGCCCTTGCCGATCGTCGAAATCGCGGCAGTCTCCGGTGGCAGCGTCACCGGATCGATGCCGAGCAGACGAAACGAACGGCCGCCGATCTCGACGCGCTCCTCAATCATCGGCGACACAGGCCATCCGGCGCGCCGAAGCGCGATGAATAGCTGCTGCTGGAATGTCGCGTGCGCCGGATCGATCAGCATAGCCGAGCGCGCACCGCCGAACATCGCCGCGGCGCGGTCATAACTGGCGCGTGCTTGCTGGTTGAGTGCTTGCACGCCGCTCCACAGCGCGGTCGCGGTCACAAGGCCGGTCATGAGCGCGATGAACTGCATCGGATGCCGTCGCCAATGGCTGAGCAGTACGGCGAGAATCCACAGCGCGCGGCTCATGCGATGCGTCCGGCGTGCAGATGCGCCTGGCGGTCCAGGGTCGCGGCGAGACGCAGCGAATGCGTCACCATCAGAAAGCTGCAGCCGCTCCGCGCAACCAGTTCGCGGGTCAGGCGCAGCACATCGTCGGCGGTGGCTTCATCAAGGTTGCCGGTCGGCTCGTCCGCCAGCAGCAGTGCCGGCTTCACCGCAAGCGCCCGCCCGATGGCGACGCGCTGTTGCTGGCCGCCGGAAAGCTGTTCAGGATAGCGAGCCAGCGTTGCGCCGAGCCCGAGCCGTTCGATTAGTTCAGCCAGCCAGACCGCGTCGTGACGGCCAGCGAGGCGCGCTTGCAAGGCGATGTTGTCGGCCACGTTCAGGCTGGGTACCAGATTGAACTGCTGGAAGATCAGGCCGAGCTGATGCCGACGCATCGCCGCCCGCGCGACGTCGGATAGCCTCGAAACCGGCGCGTCGCCAACCCAGACCTCGCCGCTGTCGGCATCGTCGAGCCCGGCGATCAGATGCAGCAGCGTGCTCTTACCGCTGCCGGATTCGCCGGTGAGCGCGACGCTTTCGCCGGCCGCGACGTGGAGGTTTACACCGTGCAGCACGGTAAGAACGTCCTGCGCCGAACGATAGCTCTTGGTAAGATTGACAACTTTCAGCATCGGATGACGCAGCGCATACCTCCGTTCTTCGGCGTGGAGCAAGCACAGAAATGCCAGTGTTCCGATTCTAATATTCGTATCACTTTGCGGCAGGCTCTTTGCGAATGTTAGAACCAAAAGAACACTGGAGAAGATAGAATTCTAGTCCCCTTGCTTCCGACGCTTGTAAAATCGAACTAAAGCCTATCGCCTGCGGCTCTTGTCACTTCACCCGGAAAAATAAACGTCCAAACAGCATCCACCTTCTCTTTCCAAACCGACTTCGGGTAGGGCTCCTCGGGCAGGCCATTCAGCGTAAAGTGGATCGTGCTCTCGGCGGAGGCTCGCACCTGTTGCTTCACCTGCCACTCCACAATGGCGAGTGTTGATCTTGCAGTTTCTCCAGCAGATCCCGCGCGACCTTCTTTACGGAAGTTTCCTGCGCCTTAGTCAGCTTTGGTTCCAGCTTGGTAAGCAGATCGAAGATCGCCAGCTCGTCTTCGGTCAGATTCTTTCGCGTCGCCCCACGCTGTTGGTAATCCATGGCGGCGACAAGCGCCTTCAAGACGACAAAGGACGCTTCCACATCCAGCTTGCTGAGATTGTATTGCTCAACGAGCTTCTCCAGCCTTTCGGCGAACTGGACACGGATGAGGTTCTGCGCCACTATCTTGCGCGCGCCGCACCTCGTGTTTGGCCGATTTGATCTGCGCGGGTTTGGCCGACGGTAACTGCTCCAAAGTTTGGATGATGTTGTTGATAGCTTTGTCGGCTTCTTCCAGCGTCATCTCGTAAAATTCAAGCTCGCCGGTTTCGGGATTTCCGCGGCAGCTCAACCTCAATACTGTGTCGCGTTTTGATTTTGCTGCCATTCTCGTAGCTCAATGAGGCGCACCTCGCCTGCGGGTGCAGGACGATCCTGAGTATGCGATCTATCGAGGACGGAGGTCAGGTCATGCTGTTACGTACCGCGACGTTCCGGTGACGGTCAATCGCATCAATGCCGACATTTATGATCAGCCGCGGTCAGGAGTGGATTTCACAACCGGAATGCTTAGCTTCTCTGCGTGCGCGCATGTGTACCAAGTACCGCCACCACCGGGAAAGGCGATGACCAGGTCAGGCTTGCCCTCGTTCAGCATCCGAAGGTTACGGCTGAGGGCGGCGTGGCGGCCTTCATTTTTCCAGTCCGCCGGAAACTCAATCAGTTCGAGTCCGCGTGCACGTGCCCATTCGCCGGCAATACGATCGACGCCACGGGCATCGCCCTCGATAATTGTACGAAAGCCATATTGGGCGTGAAGGCGATCCAATTCCGAGAAGATGAACGCGGTATCGTCGAACGATCTTCCGCCGCAAACCAGAACCTTCATTAAGGTCAGATCCTTCATTAAGCGAAACCTGAACCTTACACCGATCCGCGCAGGGGAGCTTGCCCAAGGGCCAGCGATCATCCGAACACTAGTTTAAGCACCATCAAGAGGGCGATGACGGCGACGATCTCCAAAACCATATCTTTTTGAATCCGACGTCGCACATCCGGCCGGACGGCGGCCACCGCCTCCAGCAACTCTAACTCTCTTTGAGTACGGCGATCTGTGGGTATTGGATTCTTGGCGGTAGCTTGCATTAATATTTTCTCATTATTGCATTGGGCTGAAGCTTCTAATACGTGTTTCGGTAGTGGCGGCGTCCACGAGTCCAGCCGATCCTCTGTCAGAACGTCCGCTTCCGGCTCCAGCATCAGAATTTCGCGCTCCGCTTGCTCCTGCGCGTCCGTCGCCGGCATTCCGCTCCTCAGCAATTCGTCCGACCTTTGCCACATCCTCTCTTGCAGGACGTAGGCCAGTTTGTCCGCGACCGACGATCCGCTCGTTCTCAGGCTCGCCCACATTTTCGGGCTGTTTTCTCGCCAGTTTGCGAGAATGTGCTTGTGAAGTACTTTGTTGTGCAGCACCGCCTCATTCGTTTTCAGGCTGGCGCACTCCTGCTCGATCTCCGTCACCCACCTCTGGCGTTGTTTCCGTTTGATCTGTTCGTCCCGCTCCTCCGAGTCCATTCTCGCTCCCTGTCTTC
Organism: Afipia sp. GW821-FHT14H12; assembly: GCF_058803465.1. Taxonomy (NCBI): domain Bacteria; kingdom Pseudomonadati; phylum Pseudomonadota; class Alphaproteobacteria; order Hyphomicrobiales; family Nitrobacteraceae; genus Afipia; species Afipia sp. GW821-FHT14H12. Next base: position 1,526,199 of record NZ_JBXAOZ010000001.1, read on the forward strand.
GCATGGGAATTTTCCACCGAGAATCCGTGTTGGATCGATTCAGCGCAGCGCCACTTCCATCATCAATGTCGAATGTAACTTAAAAGCGGTCGCCTTAAAAGCGGCACAAGGCCGATATGCCTTAGTGAAAAGAACTCACAAAGGGCCGCTGCGGGATACGCTGGCGAAGAACATGCGTCGCCTTCGCGCGGAGCGTGGTCTGAGCCAGGAAGCCTTGGCGCATGAGTGCGGGATCAACCGTACCTATCTGAGTGGAGTAGAGCGGTCTGAGCGCAACGTCTCCATCGACAACATTGCGCGCATCGCCCGCGGGCTCAAGGTGAGACCTTGGATGTTGCTGAATGACGGTTCTGAACGCTAGCCTTGGCCAGCAAGGCCGCTGGGTGCGTTTGACCGCGCACGACGATTTCAGAAGACTGCACGGGTTACTCGGAAAGTGAGTTCTGAAAGGCTGGTTCCATTGGCTGACTTTCAACCGCGGACTCTGAACTCACCGCAAAGTTGGCTTTGAAGTGAGTATGACAAGAGTGGGGAGTTGGACGCAATTAGTTGGCCTTTTTGTTGGCCTTTGAAAAATTATCTTATGATAAATATCATTATATCATATAGATAGTGACATTATTCGATCCCACCCAACGTACCATCGCCGGGCACCCATGGGCGCCGACCCCCCTTATCCCGCCTTCAACTCCGCGACTGCCTCGTCCGCGATTTCGCGTGGCGCCTCGTTATGGGTGTACTCGCGGAAATTCTCGATCGCCGCCGGGCGGCCGATCAGGTAGCCCTGAATCTCGTCGCAGTTCTGCTCGCGCAGGAATTTCATCTCGCCCGCGGTCTCGACGCCTTCGGCGAGCACCGGCAGACCGAGCCCGCGCCCGAGCCCCAGCACCGTGCGCACGATGGTCGCCGCCTGCTCGTTGCTGTCGACTGACTTGATGAAGGAGCCGTCGATCTTGATCTTGTCGAACGGGAAGGCGCGCAGGTTCGACAGCGACGAATAGCCGGTGCCGAAATCGTCCATCGCGATGTGAACGCCCAGCGCCTTGATCTGGCGCAGCGTCAGCAATGCACGGTTGAGGTCGCGCACCAGCGCGGTTTCGGTGATCTCGAGTTCGAGCCGGTTCGGTGAAAGCCCGGTTTCAATCAGGATGCGGTGCACGAGATGCGCGAAGTTCGGGTCGTAGATCTGCAAGGTCGAGACGTTGACCGCGATGGTCAAGGGTTGCGGCCATGACGCGGCTTCGCGGCAGGCGGTGCGCAGGACCCATTCGCCGATGCCGAGAATAGCTCCGGCTTCTTCCGCGATCGGAATGAACGTCGCAGGCGAGACATCGCCGCGCGTCGGATGCTTCCAGCGCAGCAGCGCCTCGAACCCGGTAACGATATTGTTCTGGATGTCGTGCTGGGGCTGGTAGACCAGCCGCAATTCGTTGCGGGCCACCGCATGGCGCAGATCGTGCTCGATCATCCGCCGTTCGCGGACCTCGGCGCCCATCTTCGCCTCGAAGAAGCGATAGGTGTTTCGGCCTTCGGTCTTGGCGCGATACAGCGCGGTATCGGCATGGCTGAGAAGCATTTGACGGTCGTTCGCGTCGTCCGGATAGAGCGCGATGCCGAGGCTGCTGGAGATGCCGTCGGTCTCCGGCGTGTCGCCCTTGAGGCGCAGCGCGGCGAGCACGTTTTCGGCAAAGCGGCGGGCGGCGTCGGCGCGGGCGATGTTCGGCAGCAGGATCGCGAATTCGTCGCCGCCGAGACGCGACATGATCTGCCCGCTGCCGAGCAGGCCGCCGATACGATTGGCGACCGTCTGCAGCACCCTGTCGCCTGCGGCATGGCCGAACAGGTCGTTGACCTCCTTGAAGCGGTCGAGGTCGAGGCAGAGCACGGCGAGTTTGTTGTCTTTCGGGAGGGCCGCAAGTGCTTCGTCGATCGCTGCATTGAATGAGGTGCGATTGGGCAGCGAGGTCAGCGCATCGTGATGGGCGAGATAGCGGATGTGCTGCTCGTTCTTCTTGCGCGCGCGCAGATCGCGCACGGCGACGACATGATGAGGGCGTCCCGCGTAGTCGATCGGCCGCAGAATGACTTCAGCCGGAATCATCGATCCGTCGTGGTGGCGCAGGGTCACTTCCATCGGCTGGTTCGACGAGGTCAGCAGCCGTTCGCGCGCGGTGTCGTCCGGAAGGCAGTGGTCGAGCTTGTTGCCGACCAGCATGGCCGACGACAGGCCGACCAGTTGCGCGAAACTTTCATTGACGGTCACGATGGTGTCGCCGTCGCAGACCACGAGGCCTTCCACGGCGGCGTTGGCGAGGCCACGCATCCGGTCGGTCTCAAGCTCGGCGCGGCGTCTGTCGCGGACATCGAGCGCGACCGCGGTCAGCGAGAGCAGGATGATGGTGAGGCTTGCCGCACAGACGAGGATCGCGAGCAGGGCCGGCGGCAGCGCGGTGGCGGGAACGGCGATGTTCGGATCGGGAAGAATGGTCACGGCGGCCATGCCGGTAAAATGATGGCTGCAGATCGCCAGCGTCAGCAGCGCAGCGCCTGCGGCTTTCCACTTCTCGGACTGGTCATGCAGGCCAACCGGCAGCGCGATGGCGCCAAGCGTTGCGCCCAGCACGATGGACCATGCGACCATGCCGAAATCCCAGACCACGATACCTGCGATCTCGAATGCGGCCATGCCGGTGTAATGCATCGCGGCGATGCCGCCCGCGACGATGGCGCCGCCCAGGGCGGGACCCGCGCTCCAGCCCGGGATCATCGCTACCACCAGGCCGCCGCCGGTCAGCAGCATGGCCACCACCAGCGATATCGCGGTGAGAGCGATGTTGTAACCGCTCGGAATGCCGGGCGAGAAGGCAAGCATCGCGATGAAGTGCGTCGACCAGATGCCGAAACCGATGGCAACGGCGGACACCGCGAGCCAGATGTGGCGCATCTGCCCCTGCACGGTTCGCGCATGATGTAGCAGGCGGAAGGCGGCGAAGGATGACAAGCCGCAGACAATGGCTGCGAGAACGACCAGCCTCAGATCGTGGGCGGTCGCGATACAATTATAGATTTTGAACATGGAAACCGGTTGCAGCGGCAGGGGTACGGGATTGCATGCAACCTAGAGCGACGTTCGGTAAGAAGTTGTAAACTCGGCAGCTACGATGCCGCCGACCCTTCGTTAAGTTTACGAATTGGTTGATTGGTTCGTTCAAACGCGAACGAAGCGTGCCGGAGCGGGGAATCGGCTACCGGCTACCGGTCGGCGCGGCTCACCACGTCCATCAGTTCGGCAATTTTCTTACGCTGATCCGCCTTGTCGCCCGAGCGGATTGCATGCTCGACGCAATGCGCCACATGATCGCGCAGGATTTCCTCCTCGACGCGGCGCAAGGCGGCGCGCGCGGCGGCGATCTGCGTCACGACGTCGATGCAGTAGCGGTCCGCCTCGATCATGTCGCTGAGGCCGCGAATCTGGCCCTCGATGCGTTTCAGCCGTTTTCGACAGGATGACTTGATCTCGTCTCTCATATCGTCCATATACCCCCTAGGGGTATAAAGATCAAGGTGGATGCCATGGCTCACGATGCGAACGGGGAATCAGGCTGCTGCGGCTCCCATGGTACGAAAGCGCCTGTGCCTGCCGCGCATTCTCACGAGGCACATGGCTCCTGCTGCCACGGGGCGGCCACGGACGCAGCGCCGGTGGCGATCGACCCGGTCTGTGGCATGAAGGTCGACCCCCATGCTCCGAAAGGTGGACGCTTTACTTACAAGGGCACCGAGTACGTGTTCTGCGGCCAGCGCTGCCATGATCGTTTTGCAGCAGAGCCGGAAAAATTCCTTGCGCCAAAACAACCTGAACCCGAGGCCGCGCCCGGCACGATCTACACCTGCCCGATGCACCCCGAGGTGCGCCAGATCGGTCCCGGCTCTTGCCCGAAATGCGGCATGGCGCTGGAGCCGGAAACCGTTTCGCTCGACGACAAGCCCGATCCCGAACTGATCGACATGCGCCGCCGTTTCTGGATCGCGCTGGTGCTCACCGTGCCGGTGTTCGTGATTGAAATGGGCGGGCATCTGTTCGATCAGCATCTGGTGTCGCCGGTCATGTCGAACTGGCTGTCGCTCGCGCTCGCAACTCCGGTGGTGCTGTGGGCGGGTGCGCCGTTCTTCGTGCGCGGCTGGCGTTCGGTCGCGACGTGGAATCTCAACATGTTCACGCTGATCGCGATGGGCACCGGCATCGCGTATCTTTACAGCGTCGCGGCGGTGCTTGCGCCGCAGGCGTTTCCCGAAGCGTTCCGCGACATGCATGGCGGGGTCGCGGTGTATTTCGAATCAGCGATGGTGATCGTGACGCTGGTGCTGCTCGGGCAGGTGCTGGAGTTGCGCGCGCGCGAGAAAACCTCCGGCGCCATCCGCGCGCTGTTGTCGCTTGCCCCGAAGACGGCGCGCCGCATCAAGAACGGCACTGACGAAGACATCGCGCTCGATGCGGTCGTGGTCGGCGACCTGTTGCGGGTGCGGCCCGGCGAGACGGTGCCGGTCGACGGCACGGTGAAAGAGGGCCGCTCCGCCGTCGATGAATCGATGGTCACCGGCGAATCGATGCCGGTGACCAAGGAAGCGGGCGCGCAACTGATCGGCGGCACGCTGAACCAGAGTGGCGGGCTTGTCCTGGTCGCCGACAAAGTCGGTCGCGACACGGTGCTGTCGCGCATCGTCGATCTGGTCGCCAAGGCACAGCGTTCGCGCGCGCCGGTGCAGCGATTGGCGGATTATGTCGCGGGCTGGTTCGTGCCCGCCGTGGTGGCGGCGGCGGCGATTGCTTTTGCTGCGTGGGCGATGTTCGGCCCCGAGCCGCGCTATTCCTTCGCGCTTCTCGCAGCGGTGACGGTGCTGATCATCGCCTGTCCGTGCGCGCTCGGCCTCGCCACGCCGATGTCGATCATGGTGGGCATCGGGCGCGGCGCGCGCTCCGGCATTCTGGTGCGCGATGCGGATGCGCTGGAGCGGATGGAGAAGATCGACACTTTCGTGATCGACAAGACCGGCACGCTGACGGAAGGCAGGCCCGATGTCGTTGCGATCGAGACTACGGAGAATTTCAGCCAGAACGAATTGCTGCGTCTCGCCGCGAGTGTCGAACAGGCGAGCGAGCACCCGCTGGCGGCGGCCATCGTCGCGGCGGCAAAACGCCGCCAGCTTGTCTGCAGCAAGGTCGAGGACTTCGATTCACCGTCCGGCAAGGGCGCCAGCGGACGCGTGGAGGGCAAGACCATCGCGCTCGGCAATGCGGCGCTGATGCGGGATCTGAAGATCGACACCTCAATGCTCGATGACACGGCGCAAGAGCAGCGCGGGCAGGGCGCGACGGTGATCTATGCGGCTGTCGATGGCGTCGTGCGCGGCATCATCGCCATCGCCGATCCGATCAAGGACAGCGCGCGGTCCGCGCTTGAGCGCCTGCGTGCGGCAAAGCTGCACGTCGTCATGCTGACGGGCGACAACATCGCCACCGCACGCGCGGTCGCTGAACGGCTCGGCATCACCGAGGTCGAGGCTGATGTGCTGCCCGAACACAAAAGCGAAGCTGTGCAGCGTTTGCAAAAACAGGGCCGCCGTGTCGCGATGGTCGGCGACGGCGTCAACGACGCACCCGCGCTCGCGGCCGCTGATGTCGGCATCGCCATGGGCGGCGGCACCGATGCGGCGATCGAGAGCGCAGGCATCACGCTGTTGCGCGGCGACCTGATGGGTCTCGTGCAGGCGCGGGCCTTGTCGGTCGCGACGATGCGCAACATCCGCCAGAATCTGTTGTTCGCCTTCCTCTACAACGCGGCCGGCGTGCCGATCGCGGCTGGCATTTTGTATCCGGCCTTCGGCCTGCTGCTGTCGCCTGCGATTGGTGCTGCGGCCATGGCGTTGTCGTCGGTCAGCGTGATCGGTAACGCCTTGCGGCTGGCGCGGCTGCGGCTGTCCGCGTGATGCAGCTCACGCCATAGTGAAGGCAGGACGAACGGAATGCCTGAAACGAAAAAAGCCGGGCAAAAAGCCCGGCTTGTTAGTCGACAGCCTTGAGAGGCCGATACGATCATCCTTCCTTCCGTTTTCACAGTTGGAAAGATTCCGATGCAGGGGTCCGCAGGAGGAGGGGACAGGATGCAAACCGGTGCATCGGATGAAAAGAGTATCGTATCGAGCGGCGATGTATCGCAACAGCGGGTTTGGAATGTCAGTCATGCGCAAGATGCGTGCGACATTCTTACCTACGACATTTTGCATACATCTCTGGCTATGACGGCCAGCGCTGCGCCTTGCTGACGATGAAATCGCGGAACACCTGGACGCGTGCCACCGACTTCAATTCTTCGGGATAGACGAAATATGCATCGAGTTGAATCGAATCGTCCTCACCGAACAGTTGCAGCAGGCGATTGGCCTCGTCGATGAGGTAATCCGGCAGCGCGGCGATGCCGATGCCTTGCTGGCAGGCACGGACCAGGCCGAGCACGTTGTTGACCTTGAAGAACGGCTCGCGCGGCCCCGCGCCGTTACGTCCGGCCTCGATCAGCCAGTTTCTGTTCTGCAGATGTGGCGGCAGGTTCTGCGCGTTGAGCACGATCAACCGGTGATTGTCCAGTTCCTCCAGCGTGCGCGGCGTGCCGAATTTCTTGGCGTAGTCCGGCGAGCAGTAGGCGTGGAAGCCGATTGAAAAAAGTTTCCGCTGGATGAGATCGGGTTGCGTCGGCTTGCGGGTGCGCAACGCGACGTCGGCCTCGCGCATCGAGAGGTCGAGTTCCTCGTCGGTCAGCGTCAGCGCCAGCCGGATTTCCGGATAGAGCGAGGTGAATTCGGTGAGCCGCGGCACCAGCCAGTTGATGCCGAGACCGGGGGAGGTCGTCACCTTCAGCTCCCCGCTCGGCCGCTCGCGGCTGTCGGTCAGCTTGGCGCGTGCCGCCTGCAACTGCATGAAGACGTCATGCGCGGTGCGGAACAAAAGGTCGCCCTGTTCGGTGAGGATCAGGCCGCGGGCATGGCGGTGAAACAGCGACACCGACAATTCCTGCTCCAGCGCGCTGACCTGGCGCGACACCGCCGATTGCGACAGCCCAAGCTGCTCGCCGGCATGGGTGAAGCTGCCGGCCTCGGCTGCGGCGTGGAACACCTTCAGCTTGTCCCAGTCCATATCGGTCAGTCCGTCGTGAGATCGGGCCATGATTACTCCGCTGCGGCGCGTTCGCTCGCACGGGCGGCAAGGAAACGCTCGGCTTCGAGCGCGGCCATGCAGCCCATGCCGGCGGCCGTCACGGCCTGCCGGTAATGTTCATCGGCAACGTCACCGGCGGCGAACACGCCGGGCACGGAGGTTGCGGTGGAGTGCGGGGCGATCTCGATATAGCCCGAGGGTTTCAGCTTGAGCTGGCCCTGCACCAGTTCGGTCGCGGGCGCATGGCCGATCGCGATGAAGACGCCGTCGGCGGCCTGCTCGCTGATCGCGCCGGTCTTGAGATTGCGCAGGCGCACATGCGTGACCTTGGAGGGGTTCTGCTCGCCGGCGATTTCCGCGATCTCGCTGTCCCACACCACCTTGATCTTGGGATGCTTGAACAGGCGGTCCTGCAGGATGCGCTCGGCGCGCAGGCTGTCGCGGCGGTGGACCAGCGTCACCGAGGAGGCGAAGTTCGTGAGGAACAGCGCTTCCTCGACCGCGGTGTTGCCGCCGCCGACCACGATGACTTCCTTGTTGCGGTAGAAGAAGCCGTCGCAGGTGGCGCAGGCCGAAACGCCAAAGCCCTTGAAGGTTTCTTCGGAGGGAATGCTGAGCCAGCGCGCCTGTGCGCCGGTCGCGAGGATCACGGCCTCCGCGAGATAGACGTCGCCGGAATCGCAGGTGATGCGGAACGGCGACTGCCCAAGCTCGAGTTTGTTGACGTGGTCGGTGACGATCTTCGCACCGACATGGGTCGCCTGCTTTTCCATCTCCGTCATCAGCCAGGGGCCCTGGATGACGTCGGAAAAGCCCGGATAGTTTTCCACGTCGGTGGTGATGGTCAGCTGGCCGCCCGGCTGGATGCCCTGGATCAGGACAGGCTCAAGCATCGCACGCGCAGCATAAATTGCTGCGGTGTAACCTGCCGGGCCGGACCCGATGATAACGACTTTGGCGTGAATAGGAGCGGCCATGGACGACTCTTCGATTTGACCTTGAGGACGAAGCGCCCTTTGGCAAACCGGTGGCAAATCGGTGAAAATCAGGGAGAAATTGCCACCACCGCGGCGCTCATAGTCTGGTTGGGACAATGTAGGCTTTCCTACGAGCTATGCAAGATTTGCAACCCCCCATCGGCAATTTTCCCCAAGCCAGCAGGCCTCAAGACCCGCGCAATAAAATTGCGCAACGGCGGAGAGCCCGCTACAAGCTCGAATTGTTGCGCCGCGAACAGGAGCCGGGGAGCCCGTGACCAAACAACTCGACGCCATCGACCTCAGGATCCTGCACGAGCTGCAGGAGGACGGCCGCATCACCAATGTGGAACTGGCCAAACGGGTCGGCATTTCGCCGCCGCCCTGCCTGCGGCGTGTCCGGGCGCTGGAGGACGAAGGTTACATCCACGGCTATCGCGGGCTGCTCGATCCCAAGGCGCTCGGCTTCGACGTCACGGTGTTCGCGTCCGTCCATCTGTCGAGCCAGGCCGATGCCGACCTGCGTGCCTTCGAGGCGTTCGTGAATGCCCAGCCGATCGTGCGCGAATGCTGGATGCTGTCGGGTGAGGTCGATTTCATCCTGAAATGCGTCGCCTCCGACATGGCGGCCTTTCAGGACTTCGTGACGCATCTCACCGCCGCGCCGCATGTACAGAACGTGCGCACCTCGCTGGTGCTGCACAATTCCAAATACGCGCCCGCCGTGCCGCTGGAATTGAAAGTCTGAACGCGCACATGAGCGTTACAGATTTTCTGCTGCTGGCTGGAGGAGGCTTCCTCGCAGGCATCGTCAACTCCGTCGCCGGTGGCGGCACCTTCCTGTCCTTCGCGGCGATGATCGCCTGCGGGCTGAATGCGCTGGAAGCCAACGCCACCAGCGCGGTCGCGATCACGCCGTCCAATCTCGCGACCGTCGCGGCCTACCGTAACGAAGTGAAATCGCACTGGCGCGAATTCATTCCGTTCGCGGTGATCGGGGTGATCGGCGGTGCGATCGGTGCGGGGCTTTTGATCTGGCTTGGCAATGCGGGCTTCAAGCCGCTGGTGCCGTGGCTGCTGCTGTTCGCGACACTCTTGTTCGCGTTCAGCGGGCCGATCCGGAAATTCGTCGAGCCGTGGTCGGTGCGCGCGGAGACCGGCGTCCGCATCGCGGCCTATGGGCTGATGGTGGTGGTGTCGATCTATGGCGGTTTTTTTGGCGCAGGCATCGGCTTCGTCATCCTCGCCGCGCTGCTCATTCTTGAAGGCGGCGACTATCACAAGGCCAATGCGATCCGCATCACCATCGCCTTCCTGATTCAGGCGGTGGCGGCGGTGCTCTTGATTTTCGGCGGGCTGGTACACTGGCCGCATGCGATCGTGACGATGATCTCCGCCTCCGTGGGCGGCTATTGCGGCGTCGGCTGGGCGCGAATGCTGCCGGATAAAATAGTCCGCGCCGTGGTGGTGGCCATCGGCGCGGCTTTGACTGTGATTTTCTTCGTCAGGCCGTAAGGCAGATCAGGATCTGCCGCGCGCGGCGTCGATGCTCCACGGCCCGGGGCCTGCGGCGAAGATGTACAGGAACACGAAACAGTACAGCACCGCGAGTTCGCCGCCGTTCAGGACCGGGAAGAAGCTCTTGGAGGCGTGGACCATGAAATAGGCCACCGCCGTGAAGCCGCAGAGGATGAACGCGGTCGGTCGTGTGAACAGGCCGAGCACCATCAACGCGCCGCCGATCAGTTCGATCAGGCCGCCGATGCCCATCAGCGATCCGATCTGCACGTTGGCGAATTGCGGCACGGCCGGAAAATGCAAAATCTTCGCCGTGCCGTGCTGAAGGATTTCAAGTCCGGCGATGAAGCGTAGGACGCTGAGAACTTGCGGCTGCCAGGGCGCCAGGGTTCGTTCGATGCTCATCGGTCCTCTCTTTGTGAAGATGGCGATGATTCATCGTATCGCATGGCGCGATTCGGAACCAAGCCATCGCCGAACAAAAATATGTGCGAAGCATGCGAGGGCCGCGGCATATTGGCGGGCCTACGGGGTTTTGCCGGGCGAAGGTTCGCCCTGAATGCAACGGATCTCCGCAGGCTGGCAGGCGGGGCCGATGTTGGAGCAGACCGGTTTGTCCGCGATGTCGTTGCGCGTGCAACTGATGCATCCGTCGGTCCAGTGCAGGCATTGCGGCGGGCCGGTATGAACGGACGTTTCTGTCGGCGCAGCTGATTGCGTTTGTGCAGGCCCGTCCGGCGGCACGGGCAGTAATTCGTCGGCGCGCGCGGGGCTTGCCGTGAGTATGACGGCCAGTGCCAGTATCTTGATTGATGCCATCAATGCCAGTCGAGAACGCCGCATTTTATCCCAGTCGTCCCCGCGCAGGCGGGGACCCAGCTCTCTTCAAACAAGTTGATCAGATAAATCCCGCCATTCCGGATTGTCCCGTTCGATCAATCGTATCTTCCAGGCACGATTCCATTTCTTCATTTGCTTTTCTCGTTGGATGGCCTCTGTCGCTCTGGAATAAGTTTCAATGTACACAAGGCGGTGCACGGAATATCGATCTACGAATTCCGACCCTTGGCCGGACCGATGTAACGCGAGCCGTGCTGTGACGTTATTGGTGACGCCAATATACAGTGTTCCGTTGCGAGCGCTGGCGAGGATGTAGACGCAAAACATGGCTGCCTCTTGGGCAGGAAATCTACATTTTTAAGGTAGCTCTGGGTCCCCGCCTTCGCGGGGACGACGCCGAGATACTTGCGTGTTTTGTACTGACGTTCAATTGCCTCAAAAAAAGGCCGGGCAGATGCCCGACCTTTTTCAGAACCATTGAAGCTCGCGGAAGGCTACTTCCAGTCGACCTTCGCGACCTCGTAGGCCTTGGCGCCGCCGGGCGCGACAACCTCGACGGAGGTGCCCTTCTTCTTGCCGATCAGCGCGCGCGCGAGCGGCGAGGTGATTGAGATGCGGCCCTTCTTGGCGTCGGCCTCGGTCTCGCCGACGATCTGGTAGACGACCTTCTTCTCGGTGTCCTCGTCGATCAGCGTGACGGTCGCGCCGAACTTGATGGTGTCGCCCGACAGTTTCGAGACGTCGATGATGTCGGCGCGCGCGAGCTTGTCCTCCAGCTCGGCGATGCGGCCCTCGTTATGCGACTGCGCTTCCTTCGCCGCGTGATATTCGGCGTTCTCGGACAGGTCGCCATGCGAGCGTGCTTCCGCAATCGCCTCGATGATGCGCGGGCGCTCCACCGATTGGCGCTGCTTCAATTCGTCTTCGAGAGCCACAAGTCCGGCGGCGGTGATTGGAAGCTTCTCAACCATGTCGTCTATTCCTCGATTTCATGTCCGGCCAAACGCCGGGCCTGAAAAACTGTCTGTCAGGCCATTGGCGGCCAAACCGAAAAGAACATGCACAGGACAGGCTAGTTCCCGCACAGTTCTGGCGATCCGCCCCGGAGGCGGCGTCAGACCTCAAAGATCGGAAAAATAACCCTGCAAGGTGCGAACCTCGAGGTCTCCGCCCAGGTAGGCGCGGATGCCCTGCGTGGCCGCCACGGCACCTGAAAGTGTGGTGTAGTAGGGCACTTTATGCAAGAGGGCAGCGCGACGCAGAGAACGGCTGTCCGCCAGCGCCTGCGGGCCTTCGGTGGTGTTGAACACGAGCTGGACCTCGCCATTGGTGATGGCGTCCACGATGTGGGGACGGCCTTCCAGCACCTTGTTGATCTTGTCGGCGGCGACGCCGTGATCGGCGAGATAGCGCTGGGTGCCGGAGGTCGCGATCACCTTGAAGCCGAGCTTGGTCAGGATGCGGGCGGGCTCCAGGATGCGCTCCTTGTCGCTTTCGCGCACCGAGATGAACACCGTGCCGGTGCGCGGCACGCGGGTGCCGCCGCCGAGCTGGCTCTTGGCGAACGCGACCGGGAACGAGCGGTCGATGCCCATCACTTCACCGGTCGATTTCATCTCCGGGCCGAGCACGGTGTCGACACCGGGGAAGCGCGCGAACGGGAAGACCGATTCCTTGACGCCGACATGGCCGAGTTTCTTCGGCTTCAGCTTGAAGGAGGCCAGCTTTTCGCCCGCCATGATGCGCGCGGCGATCTTGGCGACCGGCAGGCCCACGACCTTGGCGACGAACGGCACCGTGCGCGAGGCGCGCGGATTGACCTCCAGCACGTAGATCTCGCCGTCTTTGATGGCGTACTGAACGTTCATCAGGCCGACCACGTCGAGGCCGAGCGCAAGCTCGCGCGTCTGGCGTTCGAGCTCGGCGATGGTCGCGGCGTCGAGCGAGTGCGGCGGCAGCGAGCAGGCCGAGTCGCCCGAGTGAATGCCGGCTTCCTCGATGTGCTCCATAATGCCGACGACGAAGGTGTCCTTGCCGTCGCACAGACAATCGACGTCCACTTCCGTGGCATCCGACAGATAACGGTCGAACAGCAGCGGGTTCTTCCCGAGCACGGTGTTGATCTGGCCGGTCTTGTCGTTCGGGTAACGCGCTTTGACGTCGGCGGGCACCAGCTCCGGCAGCGTGCCGAGCAGATAGTCGCCGAGCTGGTTGTCCTCGCGGATGATCTGCATCGCGCGGCCGCCGAGGACGTAAGAGGGGCGCACCACTAGTGGCAAACCGAGCTCGGCGGCGACAAGCCGGGCCTGCTCGACCGAGTAGGCGATGCCGTTCTTCGGCTGCTTGAGATGCAGTTTGTCGAGCACGCGCTTGAAGCGGTCGCGGTCTTCGGCGAGGTCGATCGCGTCCGGCGAGGTGCCGAGGATCGGCACGTCGGCATCTTCGAGCGCGCGTGCGAGCTTGAGCGGGGTCTGGCCGCCGAACTGCACGATGACGCCGTGCAGCTTGCCGTTCGAGCGTTCGGTGTCGATGATCTCGAGCACGTCTTCCGCGGTGAGCGGTTCGAAATAGAGCCGGTCGGCGGTGTCGTAGTCGGTCGAGACCGTCTCGGGGTTGCAATTGACCATGATGGTCTCGTAGCCCGCGTCATGCAGCGCGAAGCAGGCGTGGCAGCAGCAATAGTCGAACTCGATGCCCTGGCCGATGCGGTTCGGACCGCCGCCGAGGATGACGACCTTGTTTTTGTCGGATGGGTCGCTCTCGTCTGCGACCTTGCCCGCGAACGGGGCCTCATAGGTCGAATACATGTAGGCGGTCGGCGAGGCGAATTCGGCGGCGCAGGTATCGATGCGCTTGAACGCAGGGCGCACGCCGAGCGCGCGCCGTGCGGCCTTTACCTCGGCGTCGGTGGTGTTGGCGAGTACCGCGAGGCGGGCGTCGGAGAAGCCCATGCTCTTGAGCGAGCGCATCGCGAACGCGTTGTCCGGCAGGCCGTGCTCGCGCACCTTCTGCTCGGTCTCGATAATGCCGCGCATCTGCGCGAGGAACCACGGGTCGATCTTGCAGGAGTTGAAAATCTCCTCGTCCGACCAGCCCAGCCGCATCGCCTGCGCCACCTGCAAAATGCGGTTTGGCGTCGGCGTGCCAAGGGCGGCGCGGATCGCGTTCTTGTCATCGCCCTGGCCGAGGCCATCGATTTCGATCTCGTCGAGGCCGGTCAACCCGGTCTCAAGCCCGCGCAGCGCCTTCTGCAGGGACTCCTGGAAGGTGCGGCCGATGGCCATCACTTCGCCGACCGACTTCATCGAGGTGGTCAGCGTGGAGGATGCACCGGGGAATTTCTCGAACGCGAAGCGCGGAATTTTGGTGATGACGTAATCGATGGTCGGCTCGAACGACGCGGGCGTTGCGCCGCCGGTGATGTCGTTGGCGATTTCATCGAGCGTGTAGCCGACCGCGAGTTTCGCCGCGACCTTGGCGATCGGGAAGCCGGTGGCTTTCGACGCCAATGCAGAGGAGCGCGACACGCGCGGGTTCATCTCGATGACGACCATGCGGCCGTCCGCCGGGTTGACGCCGAACTGCACGTTGGAGCCACCGGTCTCGACGCCGATCTCGCGCAGCACCGCCAGCGAGGCGTCGCGCATGATCTGGTATTCCTTGTCGGTCAGCGTCAGCGCCGGTGCCACGGTGATCGAGTCGCCGGTGTGCACGCCCATCGGATCGAGGTTCTCGATCGAGCAGACGATGATGCAGTTGTCCTTCTTGTCGCGGACAACCTCCATCTCGAATTCTTTCCAGCCGAGCACCGACTCTTCGATCAGCACTTCGTTGGTGGGCGAGGCGTCGATGCCGCGCTCGACGATCTCGATGAATTCGGCCTTGGTGTAGGCGATGCCGCCGCCGGTGCCGCCCATGGTGAAGGAGGGGCGGATGATCGCGGGCAGGCCGATTTCCTCCAGCGCGCGCAGCGCGTCGGGCAGGGTCTTGGTCTGGATCGAGCGCGGGGATTCGAGGCCGATCTTGTCCATCGCCTCGCGGAAGCGGCCACGGTCCTCGGCCTTGTCGATGGCGTCGGCGGTGGCGCCGATCATCTCGACATCGAACTTGTCCAGCGTGCCCTGCTTGCGCAGCGACAGCGCGCAGTTCAGCGCGGTCTGGCCGCCCATGGTCGGCAGCAGCGCGAAGCCGCCGGGAATGACGTGGCGTTCCTTCTCGATGATCTTGGCGACGATTTCCGGGGTGATCGGCTCGATGTAGGTCGCGTCGGCCAGATCCGGGTCGGTCATGATGGTGGCCGGATTGGAGTTGACCAGGACCACCCGGTACCCCTCTTCCTTCAGCGCCTTCACGGCCTGGGTGCCGGAGTAGTCGAATTCGCAGGCCTGGCCGATCACGATGGGGCCAGCGCCGATGATGAGGATCGTCGAGATATCTGTACGTTTGGGCATTAAGTCTCGCAGGCAGGAAGGCCAGCCGGAATTTCGGCACAAAAAAAGGGCGCGCAGCCGCGCGTCCCTTGAGCCAAGAGCGCGATTTTCGCGCGCGAGGTGTCTTTAGACCAGAATCCCGTGTGGTGGAAGGGTTTAAACGCCCCCATCAACCGGCAATTTGGGGCATTTCGGGCCGCTTTCGCCTGCTTTTTTGACACCGCGGCGTTGAGCCATGGGACAGGATGCCGGGCAGGATGGATGCCGTCAGGACCAAGCGAGGATGGTCCCCGTCTTGTAATCCTGATCGGTTATCCCCACATGATCTTGATCAGTCGGCAAAATCAGGTGCCGATGACGGAGAGACGCTGCTGTGCTCCCGCCTCGAAGAGGGAAACAGCCATGAGCGCCGTTATTTACCCGCTTCACTTTGAAAGACGATTTGCCCGTAAATGGGCACGATTCGCGCGCGATGCATCTCCTGCGCCAATGAGGAGATCGCGGCCTGAGAGCACTGATACCTGCGCTTGCGGTCAGGTTCTCGTGGCGCCCTATAATTCGACTTACTCTGCGAAGGCCGTCATCAACAAATGGCATTGCATGAACTGCAACGCCAAATGGTCGACGATTGCTGACATCTGGCGCGCATAAGCGCTGAATGTGAATGACTGAACCGATCAATTCCAGGGATGTATTGGGTTGATCCAAAGAGTCCTGCCTGAAATGGCGGGGCTTTCATGCAGGTGACTTAGAGAGGGTATTTGACTCATCAATTTCCCATAAGCGGCAAAGTCCGTCATTCCCCGCAAGGACCAAGCCGTGGCAGCAAAGGACAACGGCCTACCTATATGGTCGTATCGCATTTGCCGATCGAGATGGATGGCAGATTTCGTTACCGCATCAGGAACTGTCTTGATGGCAGTGAGCGCATCGTGACCGAAGAACAGCTTTCGACAGCAACTTCGGAAACTGACGATGTATCGTGTGCCTGATGTTTTCGCCTGAGCTTAGGGCTGAAAATCAAGGCCGATATTAAATTATCTTTTAGAGCCAATTCCTCTCGATGCTTAGGAACGTGAGCGGATTTGATCCATTGGCCTTCTGCGTAACAGAGGGAATTGAAACATGTCAGACCAAAATCAGAACAACGATCAGAGGCAGCAGAGCCAGCAGGGTAACAAGCCAGGGCAGCAGCAGGGCGGCGGCGATCACAAGCCGGGCCAGCAGCAGCAACAGCAGCCCGGTCAGGGCGGCCAGCAGGGCGGCGGGCAACAGAAGCCGGATCAGCGTTAAGCTTCATTTGCGATGATGAAGGTGAACCTCCGGTCTCATGACTGGAGGTTTTTCTTTGCCGTAGCGCAGGAAGCCGTGTCCGCGTGATTGCCGTAAGGAGAATTGTGAGAGCAACCGGCCAATTGACTTCATACAGCAAGGATTCAGGGAATGTCCCTCAGATCAAAAACAGAAATGCAGGTCTACACGCACGCGATCAATAATAACTCGCGGTTTGCGAGGGGCTTTTTAATGGGCGTCTGTACGGGCGCCATCGTTTTCTTTGCTGCTCTAAGTCTGGCCTATGTGTTCGATGTCGGAGGCATCCAGCCCTTCGTCGACAGCATCATTCATTGGCTACGAATGCGGGTCCCGACGATCTGACTCGGCGACATTGAACTCGCGGAGTTTAGCCTTGATGTATTCAGCGGGGTCACCGATCTCCCGAACGATGTCATCGGACGACAGACCGAGCTGATTGGCGGCTTCCAGAAGTCGGCGCGCCAATTCATCTGCGCTTTGGGAGCTGCCGATCTCGCCAAGCTCTAATTTCGCGTGGACGCTGTTAGCGACCCAAAAGTCGATAAATTCTTTCGCGTTTGTCACCATGACAGGACAATAGCAGAAAAGGCTTGCTGGCGGGCGGTTCTGGAGCCGTTCAAGCCGAAGCTGAAATGGTGTCGATATTGAATGAGAAAAATTGGAGGCCCGGCCTGGATTTGAACCAGGATAAAAAGCTTTGCACAGCTCCCGCGTAAGACGTTTCCGCCACCGGGCCAAAAACACTCTAGCCGCGACAGAATGACCCGTCACAGCGAGATGAGGGACAAGGTTAACGGCGGGAGAAGAGGATTTAGGTCGTGAAACGACCGATTGGCTATTTGCGCTTTGCGATGAAGGTCTTGCGGACGGGATTGGTGCCGACATTCTGCGCCGCCAGCGCCGCGATGAAGCCTGAGTCCCCGAGTTTGTGAAGCATCTCCTCGGTGCGGTAGCAACGCAGGCCGAGCTTGCTTCGGAGCGAGCGGTAATCCGATAGCGCCATGCGGGTAATGCCAGTGACGGCGTCGATCAGGAATCCGTTTTTCGCGGCGAACCGCAAAAGCGCGACGGCATCGGTGACGGCACCGACGTCGGGATCGAGGATGTCGCCGAGCACGAAGCGTCCCTCCGGCTTCAGGAGACGATGGATCTGCGCGAAGGCGGCGTCGAGTTCGTCCGGCGTCATGTATTGCGCGACCGAAATCATCACGACGAGATCGAGCGATGTGTCCGGCAGCGCAGCCAGATCGTCTAGCGACAGCGCCTCGATATTGGGGACGGTGGCAAACCGCTCCGCGAGACGCCCGCGCACGCTCGGCGCGGGTTCGGCGAGGATCAGGCGTTTGCACTTCGCTGCGACGCGCGCAGCCGATAGCGCCTCGCCACAGGAATAATCCAGCACCGTTGCCTCGGGCGAGGAGATGTAACCCGCGATGTCATTGGCGATGAGAGCGAAATGAGCCTGCCGGTGGGCATCGCTCACATAAATCGAAGGTGCGGAATCATAGAAATCGATCCAGGCCATGAACTTCCGGTAATGGTTTCGGACAGCGGTTCCGGCGCCGGAACAGGCGCCTATGTCGTGAGTTGATAATCGTCGGGCCGGATTTCCCCGGCAGCATAAACTCACCCCTACTAGCAGGAAGGTCCGTCGTGAGCAAAACCAAGAACTCCGTGGCATCTGAACTGGATACGCCAACCGATCTGCAACCGGCAGCAGTCGACAAGATTGCGGCAGCGGTGAATGCGCTGCTGGCCGACGTCTTCGCGCTCTATCTGAAGACCAAGAATTTCCACTGGCACATGAGCGGGCGGCATTTCCGCGATTATCATCTGATGCTGGACGAGCATTCCGATCAGATTTTCGCGACCACCGATCAGTTGGCCGAGCGTATCCGCAAGCTCGGCGGCAACACGCTACGCTCGATCGGGCAGATCGCCAAGCTGCAGACCATCGAGGACAACGATGAGGACTATGTGCCGCCGCGCGAGATGTTGCGCGAGCTGATGCGCGACAACAAGCACCTGGCGGCCGAGATGCGCAAGGCACACGAGGTCGCCGACAAGGGTGGCGACGTGGCGACCACGAGCATCCTCGAGACCTTCATCGACGAGGCGGAGCGCCGGACCTGGTTCCTGTTCGAGGCAAGCCGCCAGGAAGGCGGCAACGAGGCGTGAGTCTGCCTCCCGGGATTTGCGCCGATTTCAAACGCCCTCAGCAATGAGGGCGTTTTTGTTGCGCTGGTTTGGCTGAGTTGCAAGCGGCTCCCTTTGCCTTCGACATAGCCTTCCGCTAAGGCATGGCCCGGTAGGATCAACCTGCGGGTTCTTGCATGAGTTCGACGGTGTCACGCGCCGATGATGTTCGCCCGATCGCCGTTCTGGTCGATCGCGAGGGACTGGGCGATACGCTTCTCAAGCTGCCTTTTCTGCGCGCGATTGCACGCGCCTATCCCGACCGGCCGATCTGGTGGATTGCGACCCACACCACCTCGATGGCGCGGGAGATGAGGCCGTTCGTCGGCGATCTGATCGCCCATGTGGTTGAAAATGCGAACATCACGACGCCGATGGGCACCGTGATCCGGCAATTGCGCACATTTCCGCCGTTCGATCTCGTGTTCGACATGCGCACGCGGCTGGTGACGGTGGCTCTCGCGCGCACGATCCTGAAACATCGTGGCTTCTATTGCTGCCTGCCGGGTTATGCGCTGTCCGACAAACGCCCGCCCGGCCGCTGGTCGCGCCCGGAAGGCATTGCCGCGCGGGCGCTGTCGATGGCGGAAGCGGCATTGCAGCGCGCGCCCGAATGGCAGGGCCGCTTTCAATTGAGTGACCGTATTCGTGCGCGTGCCGCGCAGACGCTGCCGGATGGCCCGAAATATGTCGGCATCGCCATCGGCAGCCGCGAGGCGCGCAAGAACTGGCCGCTGCCGAACTATGTGGCGCTGGCGAAGCGTCTTGCGGCGCAAGGCCTGACGCCGGTGGTTTTCACCGGTCCGCAGGAGCGGGCCATCGCGAATGAATTACGCGCATCGATCCCCTCGGCTTTGTTTCCGCAAGCCGACGCAGATGATGCCGATGCGGCCTCGCTGGAATATGCCATCGCGCTGGGCGAACGCCTGAAGGTTGCCGTGGCCAATGACAGTGGCATGGGCCATCTGTTCGGCGCGATTGGTGCGCCGCTCGTCAGCCTGTTCGGGCCGACCAACCCTGCGCGCTGGGCACCATTGACCGCGCGCGGTGTCGTGATCCGTGCGCAGGATCATGGCGGCGAGACGATGGAGGCGATCCCTGTCGATGCGGTGGTGACCGCCGTCGAGGGTTTACTGCGTGACGTTTGAGGTTGGCGGCAGCGCCAGCACCGAGCGATAGATCGGCTCGAGGTCCGACAGAAGGAAACTCTCCAGCCGCCCGGCGTGTTCCGACCATGTGATGCCTTGCTGATAACGCAACGCCGCCTCGTGCTGGCTGCGCCACAGCGCGTCGTCGGTCAGAAGCCGCACGGCGTCCGCGCCGAATTTGGCATCGTCGTCGTGAACGAAGCCCGTCAGCCCGTCGATCACACGTTCGGGCATCACGGTGATGTTGGAGACGATGGCGGGCAGGCCGAGCGCCTGCGCTTCGGCGACGGCGAGGCAAAACGCTTCCGTCTTGTGGCCGGGATAGAGCATCACCCGCGCGCTGCGCATCGCGGCGATCAGCGTCTCGCGGCTCTGCGGCGGATGCACCCGCACCGAGGCTTTGACCTGCGGGGACATTCCCGATGGCAGAAAGCGGCCTTCCCACGCCGCCCACGCATCATCGCCTTCCTTGAGCGCGTTGATGCCATAGACATCGAGCACAGCATTGGGCACGCGCGGCAGCACGTGTTTCCCCCAGATCTCGACGACACGGTGCAGATTGCGCGTGGGATGCGAAGCGAAGATCGCGCGCGGCGGCGGCGCTTCGGTGAGCGGGCTGCGGCCGCGAATATCGTCGGGCAAGCCGTGCGGCAGCACGAACTGCGGCTCATGCTGCGGCAGCACCGGCGAATATTTCTTCGCCTGAAACAGACTCATCAGCACCGGTACCGGGCGATGCAGCCACAGCCGCCAGAACTTCTTGTAGTGCTTGAGCTGGTTCACCGGCCACAGCACCCAGATCGCGTTGCGGCGCGGCTTGCGCACGAAGCCCAGCAATTCCGGCTGATGGCAGGCGATATAGAGGTCGCAGGTGTCGGGCCGCTCGCCGTCGAGCGGCCGCCACATCACGCCGCGATCCATCACCGGCGCGTCGCAGTTCGAATACACCGTAACCTGATGCCCGCGCTTGGCGAGTTCGCGCGCGCACTGGATCACGCTGGATTCGGTGCCGCCGAGCGGGCGTTTCTCGAAATCGCGGCCGTCATAGCGCAGCGTCTTGTCGGCGAAGATGATGGTCGCCATCGGCTGTGCTCAGGCCCGCTTCTTCGCGCGCATCAGATCGACGAAGCGCGTGAACAGATAGTGCGAGTCGCGCGGGCCGGGGGACGCTTCCGGGTGGTACTGCACCGAGAAAACAGGCTTGTCCTTCAGCGCGATGCCGCAGTTGGAATTGTCGAACAATGAATAATGCGTCTGCTCGACGTTCGATGGCAGCGTGGTCTTGTCCACCGCGAAGCCATGATTCATCGAGGTGATCTCGACCTTGCCGGTGGTGAGGTCCATCACCGGATGGTTCGCGCCATGGTGGCCCTGATGCATCTTCATGGTCTTGCCGCCGACGGCGAGGCCGAGCATCTGGTGCCCCAGACAAATGCCAAACGTCGGTACGCCGCTGTCGATGATCTTCTTAATGACCGGCACGGCATATTCGCCGGTCGCCGCCGGATCGCCGGGGCCGTTTGATAGGAAGATGCCGTCGGGCTTCATGGCGAGAATATCTTCCGCCGAGGTCTTGGCGGTGACGACCGTGACTTTGCAGCCTTCACCCGCGAGCAGGCGCAGGATGTTGCGCTTGATGCCGTAGTCGACAGCGACGACATGGAATTCCGGCTTGTCCTGACGGCCAAAGCCCTTGCCCCAGTGCCAGTCGGTCTCGTCCCAGTCGTAGCGCTGGGCGCTCGTCACCATCGGCACGAGGTCCATGCCCTCGAGTCCGGGCCACGCCGCGGCTTCCTTCTTCAGCGCGGCGATATCGAATGTGCCGCTCTTGCTGTGGGCGATCACCGCGTTCGGCATGCCCTTCTGACGGATCAAGGCGGTCAGCGCGCGGGTATCGATGCCCGCAAGGCCGATGATGCCGCGCGCACTCAGCCAGTTGTCGAGGTGGCGGGTGGCGCGATAGTTCGACGGGTCGGTGATCGAGGCGCGCAGGATCGCGCCGCGCGCGCCTGTCGTCGCCGCCATGTTCACCGTCTCAATGTCTTCGTCGTTGGCGCCGACATTGCCGATATGCGGGAAGGTGAAGGTAATGAGCTGTCCGGCATAGGAGGGATCGGTGAGGATCTCCTCGTAGCCGGTCATCGCGGTGTTGAAGCAGACCTCGCCGACAGCGGAGCCTTCTGCGCCGAGGCCGAAGCCTTCCAGCACGGTCCCATCGGCAAGCACGAGCAGCGCGGTCGGTTTTTTGTCCGGCCAGGCGGGGGAATTGTCATTTGTTATCATAAGCCCATGACATAACGCGGGTGCCGCAGCGCGTCAAAGGGCAAAGGGCGGCATTCCATGCGCTTTCCTCATGTTTGCCGTCCGCGCCCGGCGCCCAAGGCAGGGGATGGTTGTCCAAGGGCGAAAAACCCCGTAAATCCAACGCGGATTTGATGGCGCCTGTGCGCCCGGGGAGATTGACCATGCTGCGCGACGACATCAGCACCGCCGTAAAAGAGGCGATGAAGGCCAAGGAGGAGCGCAAGCTCTCCACGCTGCGGATGGTGAACTCGGCGATCAAGAACGCCGATATCGAGGCGCGCGGGCAGGGCAAGCCGCCTTTGTCCGACGATGACATCCTCGGCCTGTTGCAGAAGATGATCAAGCAGCGCCAGGAATCGGTCGAACTCTACGACAAGGGCGGCCGCGCGGAACTCGCCGCCCAGGAGCGCGAGGAGATCGCGGTGATCTCCGCCTATCTGCCGAAGCAGATGTCTGAGGACGAGGTGAAGGCCGCCATCGCCGCCACCATCAATGACACCGGCGCGGCCGGCATGAAGGACATGGGCAAGGTGATCGGCGCGCTGAAGGCCAAGTACGCCGGCCAGATGGATTTCGGCAAGGCCAGCGGCCTCGTGAAGGCCGCGCTGACGGGCTAGTCAGCCGCCGGTCATTCCCGCGGAAGCGGGAATCCAGTTTTCTTCCAATACGGTCACTGGGTCCCCGCTTTCGCGGGGACGACAATTTTTTCATCGCCTCATTGAGCGAGGCATGATCGACGTGCGCCGCCTCACGCGTGCTCGAAGGCGAGCGGCTGTCCGGTTTCCAGAATGCTCTTGAGACTCGATAGCACGAGCGGCCAGCCGGTCGAGATGCTCGGCAGCGTCTTGCTGTCTGGCGCGAAGCCTTCGTGCGTCACGGTCAGCTTGACGCCGTCGTAGGACGGCTCGATGACATAGGTGACGCGCGAGGGTTTCTCTTTCCGCATCTCCTCGTCGAACACCGACTGCCAGCTATAGGACAGCCTGCGCGGCGGATCGGATTCGAGGATGACGCATTCGTTCTTCACCTCGCCGTCGCGGTCCATGTGCATGCGTGAGCCGACCTTCCAGTCGGACGTCAGGCTGCAGCAGTACCAGTACTTCTCGGTGAACGCCTTGTCGGTGAGCGCATGCCACAGTTTCTCGGGCGTGGTCTTGATGTAGGTGGTGTAGACGAATTCCGGTTTACTCATCACGCTTCTCCAGTTTTCGTTTCAACTCGCTGAGCGCTTCGAGTTTTCCGCGCTCGAACTTCTTGATCCATCGTTCGCCGATCTGATGGATCGGCACGGGGTTGAGGTAGTGCAGTTTCTCGCGCCCATGCTTGATGGTGGCGACGAGATTGGCGTCTTCCAGAATCGCAAGATGCTTGGTGACGGCCTGCCGCGTCATGTCGAGGCCGTTGCAAAGCTCAAGCAGTGTCTGGCCGTTGCGGGCATGAAGCCTGTCGAGCAGCAAGCGCCGCGATGCGTCCGCCAGTGCCTTGAAGACCTCATCCATGGTTCGGATAATAGGCAACCAAATGGTTGCATGTCAAGAAGCAATAATTCGCGATGGGAAATTCCTGAAAATTTAGGTCAGCGTTTCACCAGCCCCTGCGCCAGCAGGCGGCCTTCGAGCTCGTGCAGGATGCGCGTCAGCCGTTCGGCCCATTCGATCTGGCCGGCTTCGTCAGTGATCAGATCCTGCCGGATTTCGATGCCGGAATTGGCGATGCCACGGCGCTCGCCATGCACGGGGATGGTGTAGTCGGTAGCGTCGCTTACCGAGTAAGGCTCGTTGTCGCCGACCAGGAAATGGCCTTCGGCGCGCAACAGCTTGAGCAGCAAGGGCGGCAGGCCGTTGCCGTTCTGATAGAGCGTGCCGACATGCCACGGCCGGGCCACGCCGGCATAGACCGGCGTGAACGAATGCAGCGACAGAAGAATGGTCGGCAGGTTCTTTGCGGCGCGGCGGTCGATCGCTTGCGCGATGCGCGCGTGATAGGGCGTGAAAATCTCGCGCCGGCGCGCGGCGATGTCCTCGAAGTTCAGGCCGTCATTGCCGGGAATGTGAGTGGCTTCGCTCATCAGCGGGATCGAGCCCGGACTTTCGAACGGCCGGTTGCAGTCGATCACGAGGCGAGAATATCGCTGTGCGATCAAATGCGCGCCGGTGGCCTCCGCAAGCCGCCGCGCGACACCGGCGATGCCGACATCCGATGCGATGTGCCGTTCCAGATCGCTCTCGGTGAGGCCGAGCCGGCCGAGGCGTTCCGGGATGCGTTTGCCGTAATGATCGCAGGTGAGCAGAAAAGGAGACGTGCTGTCTGCGTTGTCTTCGCGCACGGGCGCGACTTCATCGGTATCGAGCAGGAGGGGTGAAACAGGTGAATGCATGGGTCCCTCGTCAATCGCGCCGGGATAGCTCCCCCAGAAAGAGTATAAGCGTGATTGCGGGAAAGCATAGGCCGATCATTGCGACCTTGGCATGGCCGCCATGACTCACGGCCCAACCGCTGAGCGCCGAGCCGATCGCGCCGCCGAGAAAGAACAGCGCAATATAAAGGGCGTTCACGCGGCTGCGGATGTCCGCGCCGAGTGCATAAATGGTGCGCTGCCCAACGAGCATGTTCATCTGCACGCCCGCATCGAGAATGATGCCTGCGAGAACCCATAGCGTCAGGGAGTGGCCGCTGACCCAGACCAGCGCGAAGCCAATCGCGACCATGACGATGGCCGCGATGGTCAATGCATCGCCATGCCCCTTGTCGGCAAGGCGGCCCGCAATGGGGGCGACGAAGGCGCCCGCGGCACCGCTCAGCAGGAAAAGCGACAGCACGGTATGGCTCAATGAGAACGGCGGCTGCAGCAGGATCAGTGGCGCGGCTGTCCAGAACAGCGAGAACGCGCCGTACATCATGCCCTGATAGGCGGTGCGGCGCTGCAACGCCGGAGTGGTGCGCAGCAGCGACCACATCGAACCAAGTAGTTTCCCGTAATTGAGCGTGTGGTCCGGCTGCCGTCGCGGCAA
The DNA here is from genome assembly GCF_058803465.1 of Afipia sp. GW821-FHT14H12. Classification (NCBI taxonomy): domain Bacteria; kingdom Pseudomonadati; phylum Pseudomonadota; class Alphaproteobacteria; order Hyphomicrobiales; family Nitrobacteraceae; genus Afipia; species Afipia sp. GW821-FHT14H12. Next base: position 1,551,147 of record NZ_JBXAOZ010000001.1, read on the forward strand.
TGTGAACGCCAGCATCACCAGCACGGCGAGCATGGCGACCGCCGAGGCGGCATAGACGCCACGCCAGCCGATAACGCCCGCCACCAGCGTCGAGACCGGCCGCGCCAGCAGGATGCCGAACAGCAGGCCGCTCATCACGGTACCGACGATCTGGCCGCGTTTGTGATCGGGCGCGAGGTGGGCCGCGACCGGCAGCACCATCTGCGTTGCGGTCGCCGTGATGCCGAGCAACAGCGAGGCCGCGATGAAGACCGAAGCGGTCGGCGCGAAAGAGGAGATGGCGAGGCTTGCGATCACCGCGCAAAGTGCGGTGAGGATCAGCGTCTTGTTTTCGACGAGGTCGCCGAGCGGGGCGAGAAAGATCAGCCCGATGACGTAGCCGAGCTGGATCATCGTCACGATCAGGCCGGACGCCGAGATGTCGAGGTGGAAGGCTTCGCTGATCGGCCCGATCAGCGGCTGCGCGTAATAAAGGTTGGCGACCGTGACGCCGCAGGCAATCGCAAATGACAGGATGATCCAGAATCCGGGATCGTCGGATTTGACGGGGGTCGTGGTCATTCGGGGCTTTCAGCTTTGGATTCGGTATAGATTTTCGTCATTCCGGACAGCGCGCGAAGCGAGCCGATCCGGAATCTCGATGTGAGAGACAGATTCCGGGCTCGCTCGCTTGGGCTCGCGCCCCGGAATGACGCGGGTTGGGTGTTCGCTATGTCGTGGGAACTGGCATCTTTTGGAAGGCTGTCGGCCGCGTTTGGGGGTCAATAACCTGTGACTAGTGGGGACAAGAGCCGGTATTTCCGCACATCGGAGGCGGATTATGGGTTTGGCGCTGCCGGTCCTATATTGATGGTCGGCTGACTAGGATTCCATTCGACCCTATGCGTTTCACGCCCCAATTTCTCGACGATCTGCGCGCGCGGCTTCCGGTGTCGGAAGTCGTGGGCAAGCGCGTGAAGTTGAAGCGGGCGGGCAAGGAGTGGAAAGGGCTGTCGCCCTTTCATCAGGAGAAAACGCCGTCCTTCACGGTCAATGACCAGAAGGGTTTTTATCACGACTTCTCCTCTGGCAAGCACGGTAACATTTTCGACTTCGTGATGGAGACCGAAGGCGTCGGCTTCGTCGAGGCGGTAGAGCGGCTCGCCTCATTGGCGGGCATGGCGCTGCCTGCGGTGACACCGGACGCCGCGCGTCACGAGCAGCGCCGCCGCACGCTGTATGACGTGATGGAGTTGGCCTCGAAGTTCTTCGCGGAGACTTTGGCTTCGCGCACCGGCGCGAAAGCGCGCGGCTATCTTGCCGACCGTTCGATTTCGCCCGCCACACAGTTGCAGTTTCGCATGGGCTACGCGCCGGGCGAGCGCTTCGCGCTGAAAGAGCATCTTGGTTCGCACGGCGTGTCGGTCGATGACATGGTGGAAGCGGGCTTGCTGATCGCGGGCGACGACATTCCCGTGCCTTACGATCGCTTCCGCGATCGCGTGATGTTTCCGATCACCGATGCACGCAACCGCATCATCGCGTTCGGTGGCCGTGCGCTCGAAAAGGATGTGCCTGCGAAGTATCTCAATTCGCCGGAAACGACGCTCTTTCACAAGGGCGACAATCTCTACAATCAGGCGATGGCGCGGCAGGCGGCGCATGACGGCGCGCCGGTGATCGTCGCCGAAGGTTATGTCGATGTCATCGCGCTGGTCGGCGCGGGCTTTCCCGCTGCGGTCGCACCGCTCGGCACGGCGCTGACCGAAAGCCAGCTTTCGTTACTCTGGAAGATGGCCGACGAGCCGCTGCTATGCTTCGACGGCGATGGCGCTGGCCAGCGTGCGGCGTTTCGTGCCGCCGACCTCGCGCTGCCGCATCTGATGCCCGGCAAGAGTTTGCGTTTCGCGATGATGCCGGAAGGGCAGGACCCCGATGATCTCGCGCGCACCGGCGGCCGTGCCGCGCTTGATGAGGTGTTCGCCGCCGCGCGTCCGCTCGCAGACATGATCTGGGCGCGCGCGACCGAGGGCGGCGAGTTTGCGACACCGGAGCGCCGCGCCGCACTGGAAGCAAAACTCCACGAACTCACCAACGGCATCCGCGACGAGACCGTGCGGCGCTACTACCGGCAGGATTTTGCCGAGCGATTGCGCCGGATGTTCGCGCCCGAGGGGGCCGCGCCGGGCGGCGGCTATGGCGGGGCGCGGGGCGGTTTCCGGAGCGAATCACCGCGGCGTTTTCCGGGCCGGGGCGGTTTCGGAGCCGGTTCCGGCGGTCGGCCGGGCAGCCGGGCCAATCTATCCACAGCCGCGCTGGGGCGTGGACCGTACCAGGCCGCGAGCCCGCAACTGGCGAACTCCCCCCTGATGCGGGGCCAGCGCAGCGCGCTGTCGCGGCGCGAGGCGCTGATCCTGCAGTCGCTCATCAATCACCCCTGGCTCTTGCACGACCACCTCGAGGAGATCGCGGGCCTTGAGCTCGCCCACCCCGATGCGGTGAAATTGCGCGCCGGCATTATCGCGGCGTTTGCCAATTATGGCGCGGCCGACGATCCGGAGGCGGAACGCGACCGGATCGCCTCATGGTTGCAAAAAAACAATTATTCCGAGCAAATTCAACGAGTTGAGAAGGCCCTCACCACCAAGGACGTGTGGGGTACGCAGGCGGGTGCGGCGCGCGAGGATGTTTTGTCGACCTGGCAGCAACTCGTTGCCTTGCATCGGCAATCCCACGCCCTACTTAGGGAGTTGAAGGATGCCGAACAGGCGCTCGGACATGACGGCAGCGAGGCGAACAACGTCTGGCTGAACGATGTCAAAGCGAGGCTTGCGGCGGCGGACGGGACCGAAGCGCTCATTGAAGGCTTCGGGGAGTCCTCGGGGCGGTTCCGCGCCTGACGGGGCAGGAATTTCGGCGGCGGCGGGCTTTCGTTTTTTGCGAAAAAGACTCGCCAAAACGAGGATTTACCCGCAAATACAGGGTTAATCGAAGATTAACGGCCTCTGGGCCAAAACGGCGGCTGAATCGTGGGGACAGGTCAAAGGGTGGCGTAGGGTGCGCGCCGCCTTTTCCGTGTCAGACCGTTGACCTGATCGGCGCGGACCTTTGGCCCGGCGCGATCACCAAATTCGAATTCCGCGCAAGGCGAAAGCCTCGCGCGCGACGTGCGTTTCAGGAGCGACAAGTATGGCCACCAAGGCGAAGACGGTAGCGGTCAAGGACAAGGAAAAAGAAGCCAAGGCCGCCGAGACTCCCGAAAAGGATTCCGCCGACGCGCCGTCGCCCTTGCTCGATCTCTCGGATGCTGCCGTCAAGAAGATGATCAAGCAGGCGAAGAAGCGCGGCTTCGTCACCTTCGATCAGCTCAACGAAGTGCTGCCCTCCGACCAGACCTCGCCGGAGCAGATCGAGGACATCATGGCGATGCTCTCGGACATGGGCATCAACGTCTCCGAAGCCGATGACGCCAACGACGAGGACGAGGAGAAGGACGAGGCCGACGACGACACCGATAACGAGCTTGTCGAGGTCACCTCCAAGGCCGTCACCGAAACCAAGAAGTCGGAGCCCGGCGAGCGCACCGACGATCCCGTGCGCATGTATCTGCGCGAGATGGGCACCGTCGAGCTGCTGTCGCGCGAAGGCGAAATCGCCATCGCCAAGCGCATCGAGGCCGGCCGCGAGGCGATGATCGCGGGCCTGTGCGAAAGCCCGCTGACCTTCCAGGCCATCATCATCTGGCGCGACGAACTCAACGAAGGAAAGATTTTCCTTCGCGACATCATCGACCTTGAAGCGACCTATGCCGGCCCCGAGGGCAAGAACGGCGTGAACCCGGCGATGATCGCGGGTCCCGTCGGCCCCGATGGCCAGCCGACCGCCGCCGTCGTCAACGGCGACGGCACCGTGCAGGTGATCGCGGCCCAGCAGGCCGCGCCCGCGCAGACCGCGCCGCAGACCGCGACCCCGTTCCGCCCCGCGCCCGCCGCGGGCGATGACGCCGCAGCACCCGAAGGCGATGGCGACGAGGACGATGAGTTCGAGAACCAGATGTCGCTCGCCGCGATCGAGGCTGAACTGAAGCCGCGCGTGGTCGAGACCTTCGACAAGATCGCATCCGAATACAAGAAGCTGCGCCGCCTGCAGGAGCAGGACATCGCCAACCAGTTGCAGAGCGAGTCGCTGTCGCCGTCGCAGGAGCGCAAATACAAGAAGCTGAAGGACGAAATCATCGTCGAGGTGAAGTCGCTGCGCCTCAATCAGGCGCGCATCGATTCACTCGTCGAGCAGCTTTACGACATCAACAAGCGCCTCGTGTCCTACGAAGGCCGCCTGTTCCGCCTCGGCGATAGCCACGGCGTCGGCCGCGAGGACTTCCTGAAGAACTATGTCGGCTCGGAGCTCGATCCGCGCTGGCTCAACCGTGTGTCGAAACTCGCCGCCAAGGGCTGGAAGAATTTCGTCGCGCACGAGAAGGACAAGATCAAGGACCTGCGCCACGAGATCCAGCAGCTCGCCGCATTGACCGGCCTCGAGATCGGCGAATTCCGCAAGATCGTGCTCGGCGTGCAGAAGGGCGAGCGCGAGGCGCGGCAGGCGAAGAAGGAAATGGTGGAGGCGAACCTCCGCCTCGTCATCTCCATCGCCAAGAAATACACCAACCGCGGCCTGCAATTCCTCGACCTCATTCAGGAAGGCAACATCGGCCTGATGAAGGCGGTCGATAAATTCGAGTATCGCCGCGGCTACAAGTTCTCGACCTATGCGACGTGGTGGATCCGTCAGGCCATCACCCGCTCGATCGCCGACCAGGCGCGCACCATCCGTATTCCGGTGCACATGATCGAGACGATCAACAAGATCGTGCGCACCTCGCGCCAGATGCTCAACGAAATCGGCCGCGAGCCGACGCCGGAAGAACTGGCCGAGAAGCTCGGCATGCCGCTGGAGAAGGTGCGCAAGGTTCTCAAGATCGCCAAGGAGCCGCTGTCGCTCGAAACCCCGGTGGGCGACGAGGAAGATTCTCACCTCGGCGATTTCATTGAGGACAAGAATGCGATCCTGCCGATCGACGCGGCGATCCAGTCGAACCTGCGCGAGACCACGACGCGCGTGCTGGCCTCGCTCACGCCGCGCGAGGAGCGCGTGCTGCGCATGCGTTTCGGCATCGGCATGAACACCGACCACACGCTGGAAGAAGTCGGCCAGCAGTTCTCGGTCACGCGCGAACGTATTCGTCAGATCGAGGCGAAGGCGCTGCGGAAATTGAAGCATCCGTCACGATCAAGGAAGCTGAGAAGCTTCCTCGACAACTGATCCTCGCGGCAACGCGACAAACAAAAACGGCGGCCCGCAAAGGCCGCCGTTTTTGCTGGAAAGTCGCAGGCAGGCCCGCGCCGGAATATCGTCAGGCGACGTCGTCCTCGCCGGTCGGGTCGCGATGGCCATCCTTGCCGCGGCCGAACACGCCATAGCTGCTCGACTTCATGTTCGGTCCGCCGTCGGTCGCGAAGGCGGCAAGGCCGAGCTTCAAAAGCTCGCGCACGGCCGCAGCGCGCGTCGGCATGCGGTGGCGGAAGCGAAAATCGTCAATCGCAGAAAGCTCTTCGGGGGAGAGCATGATCTGGAGGCGTTCGCCGCGTAAGTCTGAGTTCATGGCCTTTTCCCATGTTCTGGAGGCGTCACTTACTCAACTTACTCATCGTGGGTAAGTTCCCGAACAGGCGTGAAATGAGTAAAAAACTATAGTAAAATCAATAAGTTAGATGTTGCGGAGATGACGGGGCCAGCATAGGGTGGCGTTTTCAGCAGCCAAGAAGGAATCCCGCACATGAGCAAAGCGCCGAAGACGACGGAGCGGGAATGGCCTGAACGCAAGGCGGCCTCGCAGGAGCGTCGGCCCCGCGAGAGCGAGCAGCAGAGCGCATACGAGCATCGCGACGAATGGGCCAACAGCCCGGGCCTTCAGCCGCCGAAGTAGGGGCGGGCAGACGGGCTCATGGATCGCTGGTCATTGAAATCAAAATCCGCAGCGAGACCACGACGCGCGTGCTCGCCTCGCTCACGCCGCGCGAGGAGCGCGTGCTGCGTATGCGCTTCGGCATCGGCATGAACACCGACCACACGCTGGAAGAAGTCGGCCAGCAGTTCTCGGTGACGCGCGAACGTATCCGCCAGATCGAGGCGAAGGCGCTGCGCAAGCTGAAGCACCCGAGCCGCTCAAGGAAGCTGCGGAGCTTCTTGGATAACTGATCTCTCAGATTGTCATTGCAGGGCTTGATCCGGCAATCCATAAAACAAAAACGGCGTGCCTTTCGGCCCGCCGTTTTTGTTTTATTATGGTTTTCGCCATTGATCTGGTTTGCCGCGATTAGTTTCTCGAACTCGTTCCACACGGGGTTCTTGATCTGGATTTAACTGACGTGCTCGTTCAATTGCTTTCTTTTGAGTTGGCAGAACATCACTTGCACGTTCCGAATTAGCACGCCTGACGGCGTAGTCGCCTTGGGGACGTCGCTCTACAAATAACCGCTTGTCAGTCACTAGTTTCTCCTTTGCTTTAACCGCAGTCTGTTTTCATCATGGCGGATTTGGGTGATCCGACGGCGCGTCGGGTAAGGCCGAAGGTGGGGTGCCCAAGGAATCTATGTCGTTTTTAAAAGCTACAATTTTTTTGCTCAGAAGATCGGGCGTGTTAGGCAAAATATCTTCTTCGCGGAAAAGTCGATCGGTTATCGTGTCGAGAATTAGATGTTTGTGATCGAAATATTCCTGATTCTTATAGGCCTCCGAGAGAAATAGCATTCCCATCGAAAGAGAGGCTGTACTCAGCAGGGGCTTTGTTGTTGCCCACAAACTCATCGAGAATAGTTGTCCATCAACTGCAAATGATACATCAGGCCGGATGCGGACAGTTAAGCCGGAATCTCCAAAAGGTACGTCGATGATCGGCAACGCAGATGTTTTCACAAGGGACTTGCCCTTGGACCATTTGTTGAAGGCCGCAAATCCACTTTGATTATATTTGCGTTGTGGCGCGCTACAGCTGAGGCTGTCGATTTCTGTTTTCAAAAGCGAGATGTTCGCGCCAGGAACAATTGATTTTGGTGCAACCGTCTGAAGCGGGCGCCAATACGGAAAGCCACCCCCGCCTTTAAGCTTTTTCTTTAGCTCGGATTTGCGAAGAGGATCAGAAAGTTCAAGTAACTTAAGGAACGCAGTAAAGCCTGCCGGTTTCATGCCTAGTCCAATCCCATAATTATCGCCGATTCCTCAGAATCGATCACGAAATTGACTTGAGAGTGGAGTTCCAAAACGCAAATTTCAATAAAAAGAATATCAATATCAATTATTTAGTTATTCAAAATCGGAAACATTCGTACAAATTTGTAGATCTCTCGTCAAAATTATAGCTTTCGCGCAAATTGCATCAACTCGACGCAGATTCGGACATGGAACCGCAAGATCGATCGAAAAAAATACGTGCCGCTGTTTTGAGGCTGAAGTCATATGAAGAGGCGGGGCGTCTGGAAGAGGTTAAAAGGGTGTTGGCTAGGCGACACATCTCAGCGTCCACACTCCGCAACTATCTCAAAGATCCCAAAAAGATTGAAACAGCTTACCGTTGGGCCGAATTTGTCGATGCAATTGCCCAACTTCCAGATTTGAACTTTGAAAAACGCATTAATGCTTATCAGTTCACTCTCGCCGAATTGGGAATGACTGCAGAGTCTCAGAAGCCTTTAAATCGGTATCACGGCGACTATCGTGTACTGCACAAGTTCTCTGATCTTGACCTAAACTTTTGGGCTATCCGAACCGAGCACGAGTCTGCTGTTGCTACCTTCGTATTGCGATATCGCAACCGAAATAAGCGGCGCGCTGAATGCGATGGACTAATAGTCACGCGCCACGGCCGAATGTTTTTTTCGGGATATTCTCAAACAACAATATTTCAAGGACACTTTAAATGTGTCGCTCATCCAGAAAGCTCTGTGATTTTTGGAACGGCCTTCATAGAAGATATGGATTCAAATGACGTTTACTCATCGAAGGTTGCCTTTTTCAGAAAGGAAGCAGTTACACCGGAGGAGGAACGGCACGCGAAAGAATATGTGGAATCTGAGCTTCAAGTTTAAGCACTGCCGATGCCAGCGACATTCTTTTTAGGCAATCCACTGGCGAAATTTTCTCCTAGCCTTATGTCACCGAACGATAGCAACGGACCTCGACGATAGAGCCATGCCGTGCGCTTCTCGCCGAACGAGCGGTCCAATTTGACAAACTCGCTATTTTGGATTATATTCCTACTTATCCCGTCCCACTCCCGAGGGGCGGCTCGCGATCGTCACTTGTCGCGGGGCGGGATGCGGTGGACGCGGCAGCGTCAGGCGCGTTTGACGCGCGGGAGGGCTTCGCCTTGTTTTCAAGGGGCGTCGTGACCCGCGCAGATGAGGCGCTGACGACGATGTTGCCGCGGACGGCCCAAAGCGTGTGGTCCTGGCGCCCCGGACGTGGCGTCAAGTTGCCCCGGAGAGCCGCTTCCAACCGGAGGCGGACACATCCTCAGTCGCAACGACGGTGACAACCAAACGTGCGGTCACCGGGGAGAGCACGAAGCAAGCCGGAAGCCCATCGCGCGCGGAACGCCGGACGTGTCCGGTGCTTTCGTGGTGACGAACTCGTGCGCTTGTTTTCATCGCGCATGAGGCTGCGGACGCATCGCGCGTCCGGCGTTCCGTGCGCCCTCGGTCTTGAGGGCGGCGCGAATGGGGCAAGCCCCAAGCGCGCGGGAAACGGTCAGAGCTTCGGGCGCGCCCGCGCCGTCATAACAACAGGGCTGATGGCGCGTGTCCCGTCGCGATGTCGCCGCCGCGCGGGTCCGATCGCCAGCCTTCGGCGGAATCTGGAGCAGGCTCTATGCGAGATCGAGATGGACCGTGATCGCGGCGACCGCGATGATCGAGATGTCATCCGGGCCGGTGTTGGCGGCGTTGAGGCCGCCCTTGACGACCTCGACCGTGATCTGCCCGTGAGGCAGAACCGCCTTCACGGCGGCGGCGTCCACCTTCTCCGGCTGCTGCACACCAATCCTGACATCGACCAGCATCTTGCTCGGATCGAGATCGAGCGTTTTCAGCAGGACCAGCGAACTGTGATGGATCGCATCCTCCACCGCGCGCACGGCAGCCTTGGTGTAGCTGCCGCCATGCCAGTCGTTGCCCGTTCCGACTTCGAGAAGGATGCGCTTTGTCGCCATGGATGGACTCCTGAATGATGGGATGGCTTTTTCTACCGGCTTTGCCGGTCTCGAAATTTGACATGGCACAACGACATCGCGGTATCGCGCGTGAGTCGTGCAAGCCGGGGGCAGGCGGGTGATGACGCTTGCGGGTGTGTTTACGTCATCCTCCCGCCCCGATTCGCCGTGCTATAAAGGCAGCCTGAATTTCCCGCCCGCCGGTCCCGGCAGCCAAAGAGGTTTTCATGCGCAATTTCTCCAGTGCCTTTTCACGCAAATTGTCTCTTTTGGCGCTCTCGCTCGGCTTCCTCGGCGCGGGGGGCTTGATGTCATCGGCCCCCGCCGCGCAATGCGGCGGCGACTTCAACGCCTTCGTCTCCACCTTCTCACGTGAGGCGGTGGCCGCAGGCATTTCGCCAAGCGTCGTCAGCCAGTCGTTCGCGGGCGTGACGGAGGATCCCGAAGTGCTGCGGTTCGACCGCCGCCAGCGCTACACCTTCAACAAGACCTTCGAGCAGTATGTCTCCACCCGCGTCGGTGCCCAGCGCATCAAGAGCGGCCGCTTCATGATGCAGAAGAACGCTTCGCTCTTGTCGCGCATCGAGCAGCGCTTCGGCGTGCCGCCGCAGATCATCGTCGCGATCTGGGGGCTGGAGTCGGATTTCGGCAAGGGCGACATGGGCAAGCGGCCTGTGATCAAGACGCTCGCGACGCTTGCGCATGATTGCCGCCGCACCGAGCTGTTTCAGGGCGAACTGCTCGCAGCGTTGAAGATCGTGCAGCGCGGCGACCTGCGGCTCGACGATCTGGTCGGCGCCTTCGCAGGCGAGATCGGCCAGACGCAATTCCTCCCCTCAAGCTACATCAAGTACGGCGTTGATTTCGATGGCAACGGCCATGTCGATCTGCGCCACAGCGTGCCGGATGTGCTCGCCTCCACCGCGAACCTTTTGCACACCTCAGGCTTCAAGGCCGGCGCCGACTATCACGAGGGCAGCGCCAATTTCGATGCGATGCGCGAGTGGAACAGGGCGGTGATCTATCGCAAGACCATCGCCTATTTCGCCGACAAGCTGGCCACGCCGTAAGGTGTGGTGGGGCGAGGCCGCAGGGTTAATGGTGTGCGAATGACGCGCCGTTTCTTGCGCGGGATGCCTGTTGGCGTGGTTCGGGCAATTGCGATCCCGTTTCATCTTCATTGATTTAAAACCAAGCCAAATGGTCCTTGCTTCCGGTGAAGGTCCGTTAAGTTCCCAAGGTGCATGTTCCCCCCACGAAACCGGCGGTGACCGGTATTGAGGCGGGGACATGGGTCAGACGAGCAGCCGACGTGATAAGTCGCGCGGCGACGTGCGAACGGGCCGCAACCGGGGAGGTTGCGCGTGCTGAACGTCGTCACCCTCTGGCTTGTGTTCGTGGTCAATTTTGTCGCGCTCGGCGTGGTGTGGGCTTACGTCGCGCGCTCCTACCCGAATTTCGAGGCGGCACGGTTCTGGGCCGCGGGCGCGTTCATCGCATCCGCGGGTGCTGCGTTGTCCGTGCTGCGGATGTACGTCGATCCCATCTTACCGCTGTTTCTCGGCGCCGTGATGATGATCTCCTCGACGAGCCTCGTCGCGATGGGCGTCGAGCGGTTCTACGGCCTGCCGGTCTCGTGGCGGACGCATGCCGCGCTGACCGGCCTCAGCGCGCTCAGCCTCGCCTTCTTCGCCTGGCACGCCAGTCCGCCGATGCGGATCGTGATCTATTCGTTCAGCCAGTCTCTCTCCATCGGTCTGGCGACAGTGCTGGTTTGGCGGTACGGCGCGCGCCATCCGGGCGCACGGTTTGCCGGCGTGGTCGGAGCCATCCTCGCGACCGTGGTGGCCGTACGATGTATCCTGCGATTATCCCAGCCGCCGGACAATATCTACATGATCCACTTCACGCCGCTCCAGTCGGTGATCGTGCTGGTGCTGGTGTTCCTGTCGATCGTGTGGAATTTCGGCTTTCTGCTGATGGCGATCGATCGCCTCCGTGCCGAGGTCGCTGATCTGGCGTTGTTCGACGATCTGACGGGAGTGGCCAATCGCCGACGTTTGCTGACGTGCCTCGCGGAAGAGTGCGCGCGGTCGGATCGTTCGATGCAGCCGTTTTCTGTCCTGCTGATGGATATCGATGAGTTCAAGGCCATCAACGACAATTATGGCCATGCGGCGGGAGACGAATGTCTGCGGCAGTTTACCCGCACCGTCCAGCAAAGGCTCCGCACCGGCGATCTGCTGGCGCGCATGGGCGGCGACGAATTCTGCGTCGTGCTGCCCGCGACCACTTTGCACGAAGCAGGGCTTATCGCGCGCGACATGCTCGGTCTGTGCGTGGCGGCGCAGGTTCATTGGAGTGCGGCAGCGATCAAGCTGTCGACGTCGATCGGTGTTGCCCAATGGCGCCCGGAAATCGGGCATGACTTCGATCGGTTGATCGTTACGGCGGACGAGGCGCTTTATGCCTCCAAGCGCGACGGAAAGAGCCGCTACTCCGTTTATGCGGCAACGCCGTTGTCTGAAGCTGAACCGCCGCTGCGCAAGAGCGCGTAAGCTTTCGCGTCATGAAAATCATTTCATGCATGCGGCTGAAGGGCCGCGTGAACATAACGGCCGCTTGTGCGTTAGTTCCGGGATAAAACCCGTGAGGATTTGACGATGAGCGACCCGCGTATCAAGGAACACATGGAAGTGATCGGCGCCGACGGCGTGCATGTCGGCACAGTCGACCGCGTCGAGGGTGGCCGCATCAAGCTGACCAAAGCCGACAGCGGAATGGGCGGCCACAAGGGCCACCACCACTTCATCGACCTCGGCCTGGTGGCGGATGTCGAAGGCAAGAAGGTCCGGTTATCGGCCAATGCCGCCGTTGCCGTGACGTTCGAGGAAGAAGGCGGCCGTAAGGCAGTCTGAAGCCATTCACTTTCGCGACATCGATCGCATCCCGCGTCGCTTCGGCGCGGGTCGATTATTGTTGTGGGCGGCTCCCCGCCATAATTTGCGCCTGCCGGTATGGAAGGTGTGCTGGCCAGAGAAAATACGGGATCAAGGTTGTGACAGCGAAGTCGGACACTTTTTTCACCCATCCCCAAAGCGCCCCGCGCCGCCGTCAGCCACCGCCGGTCATCGATCAGGATGGCAATGAGGTCGGTGGCGGGCGTTTCGGAGGCGCCGGGCAAGGCTCATACGGTACGGCCTTCAGCGGCACGGCTTTTAATGGCACGGTGTTTGGCAATATCGGGTTCGGTCCGCTGACCCGCCAGCAACGCTTCGCGCGTCTTGAGGCGTTGGCGCGGCTGATGGATGTCGCGTTCGTGGTGCCGGGCACCAACGTACGCTACGGCATCGACGGGTTGATCGGCCTCATTCCCATTGTCGGCGACCTGCTGACGACTGCGATGTCATTGTGGCTGGTGCGCGAGGCGCGTGCGCTTGGTGCGCCGGCTCACATTGTCGCGCGGATGCTCGGTAACGTGGCGCTCGATGGCGTCGTCGGCATCGTGCCATTCGTCGGCGATGCGTTCGACGTCATGTTCCGTGCCAACATGCGCAACATCCGTATCCTGCGGCGCTGGATGGACAAGCAGCCGCGGATGGATTGATTGTGAAGGGCTGAAGAGGCGGAAAGCCTTAGGCCGCGTCGGTGGCTTCCGCTTCGGCCTTCTCTTCTTCTTCCTGATCGCGGCGGCGCGGCAGCGGGAAGGCGCTGCTCTCATAGAGCGAGCGGATTCCGTTCTGGTCGAAGCGGGCTTCATCCACCTGCAGATAGGCTCCGTTCAGCGAATCCGCCGGGAGCTGTTCGATTGCGAATTGCACGGCCTCGGCCGCAGTGCCGAAACGGCGATAGGCGAAGCCTGCACGCTTCTTCTTCCGGATTGCTGCGGGAAAAAGTTCGGCCTCGGTATTGTAGTTGAATGCCGCCATCGTTTTCGGCCTCTCATTCTTCAAGTTGGGTTGCTAACCATTGCCGCGGCTGCCACGTTGAAACGATACGCGCCGCGCTTCTTCATTGATCTTCAATATAGGCGCTTTCTGCCCAGAATGCGACCTCCGATTCGCAGCATGATGAACGAAGGCCTCTGCGCGGTTTGAGTGCGCAGAGGCCTTTGAATCAATCACTTAGAGGGTACGGAACCCGCGATATGGCCGGATTTGCGGGGTCTCTTACTTCGGCTTGAGTTTCAGCGCCGCCGAATTGATACAGTAGCGCAGTCCCGTGGGCCCCGGACCGTCGTCAAAAACGTGCCCGAGATGGCCTTGGCAGCGGGAACAGAGCACTTCAGTGCGGACCATCCCGTGGCTCGCATCATGCTCCTCATCGAGCTTTTCGGCGTCCACGGGTGCGCTGAATGCGGGCCAGCCGCATCCGGAATCGAACTTGTCGTCAGACGAAAACAGCGGTTGGCCGCAACCTGCGCAGACATAGGTGCCGGGATCGAACGAATGGTCATATTCGCCCGTGAAGGGACGCTCGGTCGCCTTCTCGCGCAGCACGGCGTACTGCATCGGCGTGAGTTCTGCGCGCCACTCCTGTTCGGATTTTTCGACGTGTCCGTTCTGAGTTTTGGTCGTCATGCGCTCCTCGTTCAATTGGTCGCCTTCGCATCGCGTACCAGCACAGGCTTGTCGCGATAGTCGGCGGCGAACAGCTTTTTCAGATTGTCGACCTTCGGGATGTCGTTGAACGCAATATAGGGCTGGTAGGGGTGCAGCGTCAGATAGTCCTGATGATAATTTTCAGCCGGATAGAAGCCGTTCATCGGCTCGATTTTAGTGACGATAGGCCTCTTGTAGATCTTCGCAGCGTTGAGTTCAGCGATGTAGTCCTTCGCGATCTTCTGCTCCTCAGGCTGCGAGGTGAAGATCGCTGAGCGATACTGCGTGCCGCTGTCCGGGCCCTGACGGTTCAACTGGGTCGGATCATGGACCACGGAGAAATAAATCTGCAGGATCTTGCCGAGGTTGATCTGCTTGGGGTCGTAGGTGATCTTCACGGACTCGGCATGCCCGGTCGATCCAGTCGAGACGGTGTCGTAACGGGCACTGTCCGCCGAGCCACCGGCATAACCGGAGACAGCCTGAAGCACGCCCTTGGTGTGCTGGTAGACGCCCTGCACACCCCAGAAGCAGCCGCCGGCAAGAACAATGGATCTGGGCTCGCTGGAAGTTGCGGTGTTTGTTGCAACGTCGGTTTTCGGCGGCGGAATAATGAAGGGTTCGGCCGACGCGCGGGATGAAACGCCGGCGAGGGTGGCGAGCGCCAAGGCGCCAAATGCGGCAAAAGCGATGCGGTTTGGTTTGAGGATCGTCATGAGAAAGCGTCCTTCGATTGCGGCGACAGGGCCGCTCCGATAAGTCTACGCTATTCCGGGACGATTGTTACTGGCCGGTCGCCGGGAGATCGCCGCGCGGAACGCTCAGACCACCACGCTCAACCGCTTTGCGGCGCGGGTGATACCGGTATAGAGCCAGCGGGCGCGGCTGTCCTGAAAAGCGAAACTCTCGTCGAAAAGCACCACGTCGTTCCATTGCGAGCCTTGCGATTTATGAACGGTCAGCACGTAACCGTAATCGAACTCGTCGTAGGGTTTGCGCTGGTCCCATGGCAGATCCTCGATGCCGCCGTTGAAGCAATCAGCGCGGACAGAGACTTTCGTCACCTTGGCGCCGAAATCCTCCTCGGGTGACAGGCGCATGGTGATGATCTTCGATTTCGACTGCGCCCGTGCCTTCACCCGCCACAGGCCGCCGTTGAACAGCGCCTTCTTGCGGTTGTTGCGCAGGCAGACCAGCTTGTCGCCCGCCACCGGCAATGCATCTTCGATTCCGTTTTTCTGTCGCACCCGCATGTTGTAGGCGCGGCGCGTGTTGTTGCGTCCGACCAGAATCTGGTCCGCCGCCATCACGCGGTCTGGATCGAGGCCGTTGCGGCTCACCACTTCGCTGTCACCGAACTGGCCGTTCTCCAATGCACGGCCCTCGCGCACCGCCATTGACATGCGCACGATCGGATCGTTCTGCGCCTGGCGATGCACCTCGGTCAGCATAGCGTCGGGTTCCGCTTCGGTGAAGAAGCCGCCCCCCGCGATCGGTGGCAACTGTGCGGGATCGCCGAGCACCAGCAGAGGGCAGTCGAACGACATCAGGTCGCGCCCGAGATCGGCATCGACCATCGAACATTCGTCGATCACGATCAGCTTCGCTTTTGATGCGGGGGCATCGTCCCACAGCTCAAAACTCGGCTGTTCGTCGCCAGTTTCGCGGGTCCGGTAGATCAGCGAGTGGATGGTGGAAGCGCCATCGCACCCTTTGTTGCGCATTACCAGCGCGGCCTTGCCGGTGAAAGCAGCGAACTTCACCTCGCCATTGACGGCATCGGCGATATGACGGGCGAGGGTGGTCTTGCCGGTCCCGGCATAGCCGAACAGGCGGAACACCGGCGGTGTATTGCCACGGCCGGGCTTCGCCTTGAGCCAGGCACTGACGGCGGACAGCGCACGGTCCTGATGGGGGGTGAAGGTGGGCATGGGGCACCGATATAGAGAGAGTTGGCCGCGCGGTACAGCCGCGAGGGAAACATGATGCCGAATGGCGCATTTTGAGGCGGGATATCACGACAAACTGTGATCCGCCGGGGGTGCGAAGCACATATAATCTGCGTCGAAATATGGATGCGGGACAATGGAACGAATCGTTTTGCAGGCCGCGATTGCCTTCGCTGCCATCGTGCTGATCGGCGCGGGTACGGCCGGTGCGCTGCTTGGGGTCGATTTGATTCATGGCCGCAACGGCGGACTGGTCGACAGCTATTTCCGCTATCTCTCCGCGATGACGGCCGCGATGGGTGTGATGTTCGCGATGACGATTCCCCATATCGAAACCCATCATGAGCGGATCGGTACGCTGTCATTTCTGATTTTCATCGGCGGCCTTGCTCACCTTTATACGTTCAGCGTCCAGCCGACGCCGACGGTGGGCACCTTGTTCATGCTGTTCATGGAGTTGGTGTTCGTTCCGCTGTTATGGCTTGGCCAGCGGCATATCGCGCATAAGGCAGCGAGTCTGTCATGAGGTTCGCGCTGTCGCGATTCTTGTTCAGGAAATGACGCTGCCGATGGTGAAGCGAATCGTGCTCGGTCTTGCGGCGATTGTGATCGCCACCATCATTATTGTTTTTGCGCTGCAGTTTTACCGCCATCTGACTGGCGAAGGCGATAACCAGCCGGGGATCATCTTCGAGCGAACCGATCGGCCGTCACGGGCCTGATGCCGCTTAAGCTCTGCGGGCCCCGATGGCGAGAAGGGGCCTCGCTGAATCTTTGGGCGAGAGAATGAGATCGGCGAGGGTGTAGCCGTCGAGTGTTTCAAGGAAGGCAGCGAGCGCTTCGTTGAGCGCGCCTCGCAGGCGGCAGCGTGGCGAGATCATGCAGCGGTTATCGGCTGTCATGCACTCGACCAGCGCGAAATCCGGCTCGGTGGCGCGGAGGACATCGCTAAGACGGATACGGTCGGGGCGTTTGGCGAGCGTTAGCCCGCCGGACCGGCCGCGGACGGCTTTCATGTAACCGGCCCGGGTCAACTGGTTGGCAACCTTCATCAGATGGGCTCTGGAGATGCCATAGGCCTCTGCGGTTTCCTCGATGGTAATGAGGCGGCCGTCCGGGACGACTGCCGCATACATCAGAATACGCAACGCATAGTCTGAGAAATTTGTCAGGCGCATGAATGGGATCCCCGGCTGATAACCATCCTATCACATCTGGTCTAAAGATACATCCTAAGTATTTTTATATCCTGAAAAATCCGGCCAGGAGGTTGAATAAAACAGGTATTTTATATATATCTTAATGGGCCCGGCCGCCGACCCGCCACTCGGTACCGCGCTCTATGCAAGGTGTTTTTGCTCAGAAAGGGTGTCACCGATGCCTAAAGCTGCAATTGGAACCTACAAGAAACTCGCGACCCTCGCCGCCGACCGGGGGCTTGATTCTCAGGCCAGCAGTTCGCTCATTCCGATGCTGGTCAGTGGCCTGATCATGATAGTCATTGGGATGCTGGTTGTTGCGGCGATTTCCTGAAGCCTGATTGGAGCAAGACGCCATGCCCATTCCCGATGAGTTACCGGACGGGTTCGAGGCGTATGCACGATCGCCGGAATTCAACTCCAAAAGCCTGCCGGCGAAGCTGCAGGCGGGCCATGCCACGAAGGCAGGGACATGGGGCCTGCTTCACGTGCTGGAAGGCGCGCTGGTTTATCGGTTGGAGCCGCCGCGCCAGGACGAACGGCTGGTGAAGGCCGGGGAAACGGTTGTGATCGAGAGCGAGGTCGCCCATCACGTCCAGTTCATCGAACCAGGCCGGATGTTCGTCGAGTTCTACCGTCACGCAGGCGCACCCAAATCCTGATCTGGTCTGCAAGACCGAATCCGGGCCGCTGGCTAGCCCTGCGCGCTCGTTGAATTTGAGCGTCAACCTATCGCGTTTCCCCGAAGCGGGCCGCGATTCCATTGGACACGCCGAACTGAGTCGGAAATACCTATTCCATCGTGTCCTCCGGGTTGATGGCCGTCTCATCCTCTGAAACGCAATCGATCCTGACAAACGGCCCGCAGTCTGCGGCACGGCGATCGGCCTGCCGAGGCTGTCATTTGATGAGTGTGCTCGGATGTCGCTGAGAGCTTGGCTGCGAGCGAGGGTGCGGACGAACGAGTTTTTCCTCGTCTTTCTTGCGGTTGCTCTTGGTATCGGAACCGGATTTGTCGTGACGCTCATGAGCGAGCTTGCCCAGCTTGCCCATGTGCTGATCTATGGAATTCGCATCGATGTCCGGCTCAGCGCCAATGACGTGATCAATCCGTGGGTTGCGGGCGCCTCCCTTGTCGTTGGCGGATTCATACTGGGCCTTATGGAATGGTATCGGCGGCGGAAAAAAATATCGGCCGCCGTCGATCCGGTGGAAGCCAATGCATTGCGCGGTGGCCGATTGTCCCTGCGCGACAGTGTCATTGTCAGCCTTCAGACCCTGATCTCAAACGGGTCAGGTGCTTCCGTGGGACTGGAGGCGGGCTACACCCAGATCGGCGCGGGATTGTCGTCCCTCGGAGGCCGTTTCCTGAACCTTCGCCGCAGCGACCTGCGCATTATCGTCGGAGCGGGCGCCGCCGCCGCCATTGCAGCGGCGTTCGATGCTCCGTTGACCGGTGCTTTCTATGCCTGCGAGCTGATTGTGGGAACGTACACGGTCGCGAGCGCGGCGCCAATTCTGGCGGCGGCGATCTCGGGGACGCTGGTGGTGCGGTGGCTTGGGACGAACACTTATTCCTTGAATGTCCCCGATCTGGTGATGAGCGATCTGCGCCAATATGGCCTGATGCTCGTCCTGGCCGTTCTCGTCAGCGTGATCGGCATTTTGGTCATGCGGGCCGCGCCGCTGGTGGAGCGTGTCTTCGGGCACAAGGTCGTGCCGATCTGGC
The DNA here is from genome assembly GCF_058803465.1 of Afipia sp. GW821-FHT14H12. Taxonomy (NCBI): domain Bacteria; kingdom Pseudomonadati; phylum Pseudomonadota; class Alphaproteobacteria; order Hyphomicrobiales; family Nitrobacteraceae; genus Afipia; species Afipia sp. GW821-FHT14H12. The sequence goes on from NZ_JBXAOZ010000001.1 coordinate 1,569,866, forward strand.
TGCGTCCGGTCATCGGCGGCATCTGCATTGCAGCCATGGCAGGGATAACCCCCCAGGTGCTTGGTGCAGGGCACGGCGCGATGGTTCTGGACCTGTCGCGCGACATGCTTCCCAGCCATATCGCCTTGTTGATCGTTCTCAAACTTGGGGCATGTCTGATTTCTCTCGCATCGGGATTCCGGGGCGGGCTGTTTTTTGCGTCGCTGTTCATCGGCTCCCTAATCGGAAAATTGTTTGCGACAGTCCTTCATCTGTACGTTCCAGCACTGGCGTTTCACGTCGACCCGAACGTCAGCGCGCTGACGGCGATGGCGTGTCTCGGCGTCGCGATCGTCGGCGGTCCGCTGACGATGTCTTTCCTTGTGCTCGAGATGACGCGCAGCCTCGAGATCACGGCGGGCGTGCTCGCCTCTTGCCTCGTCACGAGCATGATGGTGCGCCAGTTTTTTGGACATTCGTTCTCGACATGGCGATTGCATCTGCGCGGCGAAACTATCCGGGGTGCGCATGATGTCGGCTGGTTGCGAAGCCTCACGGTGTCCCGGCTGATGCGCACCGATGTAAAGACCGAGCCACGCCGGGCGACGATCGAGGTGTGCCGCCATCTCCATCCGCTCGGCTCGACCCACGCGATCTTTCTGCTCGACGAAGAAGGGCATTATGCGGGGACCGTGCTGCTGGCGGATCTGTTCTCCAGCGACTTCGATGTCGGCGCGGACACGCGCGAGGTTTCCGAACTGGCGAAATATCGCGACATGACGTTGACGCCATCGATGAACATCAAAGTTGCGATGGCTTGCTTCGACAAGGCGGAATCCGAGATCCTTGCCGTCAGTGACAAGACCACGCATGAAGTCCTCGGCTTTCTCACCGAGGCATTTGCCCGCAAGAGATACGTCGACGAAATCAATCGCGCGACCGAGGAAGTCTTTCAATAAATGCCCTCGCGCACGCATCGCGTGCGTCGTCATCATCGAAAAAAGATCGCCGGTGGCCGTTTGAAAGCCGCCGGCATTTTTCTTTCCGCGATGCACACCAATCGTCACAGGCGATTGGATCGTTCGTAAAAATCAATCGATAAGTATTTGATTTCGCGTTGAAATTATCTCTTTGACTCGTTCTAATCGGAAACGGGGATTGACCGATGGGCGATCCCAATGAGGAAGGTCGGGCCAGGATGAGTTTGATCGGAGACGTACTGGGTCATGCGGGCCGCATGCTCCATCGTGATGTTGGTGCCGAGCAGCATGATGCGGCTACGGGCGAGGGGCGCGATCTGCTGGAGATGCTGGCGGGTCCCGCCGAGGTCGTCGAGACCTCACCCGTCGTCGGCGACGAGGTGAAGTACACCACATGCTACATGTGCGCCTGCCGTTGCGGCATCAAAGTCCACATCAAGGACGGCCGCATCCGATATATCGAAGGCAACAAGGATCATCCGGTCAATCGCGGCGTGCTATGCGGCAAGGGCTCCGCCGGCATCATGCAGCAATATTCCCCGGCAAAGCTGCGCAAGCCGCTGTTGCGCACCGGCGAGCGCGGAAGCGGCGAGTTCAAGGAGATCGAGTGGGAGGAAGCGCTCGATCTCGCTACGAAGTGGCTCGGCGATATCCGCCACACCGATCCCAAGAAGCTCGCCTTCTTCACCGGGCGTGATCAGAGCCAGTCTCTCACCGGCTGGTGGGGGATGCAGTTCGGGACCCCGAACTTTGCCGCGCATGGCGGCTTCTGCTCGGTCAACATGGCAGCCGGCGGCCTCTATTCGGTCGGCGGCGCATTCTGGGAATTCGGCGAGCCAGACTGGGAGCACACCAAGTATTTCATGCTGTTTGGTGTTGCGGAAGACCACGACTCCAACCCGATCAAAATCGGTCTTGCCGAGCTCAAGAAGCGCGGCGCCAAGTTCATGTCGATCAACCCGGTCAAGACCGGCTATTCCGCGATCGCGGATGAGTGGGTTGGCATTCGCCCGGGTACCGATGGGCTTTTTGTTTTCGCACTGATCCATTGCCTGCTGCAGGCGGATATCGTCGATCTCGATTTTCTCGCGCGCTACACCAACGCGACATGGCTGGTCGTGCAAAATCCGGGCGGCGCGGATCATGGCCTGTTCGCGCGCGACGCCAATGGTGCGCCGCTCGCGTGGGACAGCAAAGCAGGGAAGGCGGTTGCCGCGAGCGGCACGGATTTCTCGCCCGCGATCGTGGGTCATTTCCAGCTTGAAGACGGTCGCCGTGTGACTCCGTCGTTCCAGCTTCTTGCCGACCGCTATATGAGCGATGAATTTTCGCCCGAGGCGGTTGCGGAGCGTTGCGGTGTGCCGGCAGAGCGCATCCGCCGCATTGCCGATGAAATCGCCGAAGTTTTCAACGAGCCCGTTGTACTCGATCAGCCGTGGACCGACTGGGCCGGCCGGCGTCATAACAAGATGGTCGGCCGTCCGATCTCGATGCACGCGATGCGCGGGATATCCGCACATTCCAACGGCTTCCACACCTGCCGCGCGCTGCATGTGTTGCAGATGCTGCTCGGCGCGGTCGATACGCCCGGTTCATGGCGCTACAAGGCGCCGTATCCGAAGCCGCTGCCCGGCGGCCCCAAGCCCGCCGGCAAGACGTGGGCGCCGAACAAGCCGCTCGACGGCATGCCGCTTGGCTTCACCATGGGTCCCGAGGACCTGCTTGTCGATGAGAACGGCGGGCCGCTCCGCCTTGACAAGGCTTATTCGTGGGAAGCGCCGCTGTCGTCGCACGGCCTGATGCACATGGCGATCCACAATGCGTGGGCGGCCGATCCTTATCCGGTCGACGTGCTGTTCATGTACATGGCCAACATGGCGTGGAATTCGTCCATGAACACGGCCGGCACCATGAAGATGCTGACCGACAAGAATGAAGACGGCAGCTACAAGATTCCGAAGATCATCTATTCGGATGCCTATGCGTCCGAGATGGTGTCCTATTCCGACCTCGTGCTGCCGGACACGACATATCTTGAGCGCTGGGATTGCATTTCGTTGCTCGATCGTCCGATCGGCAGCGCGCATGGTCCTGCGGACGCGATCCGCCGCCCGGTGCTGAAGCCCGACCGCGACGTGCGGCCGTTCCAGGATGTGCTGATTGAACTCGGCGCACGTCTCAAGCTGCCGGGTTTCGTCAACGACGACGGTACGCCGAAATATCCCGGCGGCTATCCTGATTACATCGTCAACCACCAGCGCAAGCCGGGTATCGGCCCACTCGCCGGTTTTCGTGGTGAGGATGGCGAGGCGTCCGGTAAGGGCGCGCCGAACAAGAACCAGCTCGATCGCTACATCGAGAACAAGAGCTTCTGGCGGCTCGAACTGCCGCATGACGAGGTCTACTTCAAGCACGGCAATAAAAACTATCTCGAGCATGCCGTGAAACTCGGCATGATCGACAAGGCCGATCAGATTGTGCTGCATCTCTACAGCGAGCCGTTGCAGAAGTTTAAGCTGGCGGCGGAAGGCCACGGCCCGATCCAGCCGCCGGAGCGCGATCGCGAGCGGGTGAAGACCTATTTCGATCCGTTGCCGATCTGGTATCAGCCGCTGGAAGAGCAGGCGGTGTCGGCAACCGAATTTCCGCTTTCCGCTATCACCCAGCGCCCGATGGCGATGTACCATTCGTGGCACTCGCAGAATGCCTGGCTGCGCCAGATATTCTCGAAAAACTTCCTCTACATGAATCGCGAGACGGCGGAGAAACTTGGCCTTGCTGACGACGATTACGTCTGGGTGACGAGCTATCACGGACGCATTCGTGTGCCGGTACGCACCATGGAGGGTGTGAATCCAGACACGGTGTGGACGTGGAATGCGATCGGCAAGCGCAAGGGCGCATGGAATCTGCCGTCCGACGCGCCGGAGGGCACCGAGGGTTTCCTGCTGAACCACGTCATTTCAGAGCAACTGCCCGAGAAGGACGGCTATCGTTATTCCAATTCCGATCCGGTGACCGGACAGGCGGCCTGGTACGACGTTCGCGTGCGTATCGAGAAGGCGGCGATGAACGAACGTACGCCGTTGCCGGAATTCCCGGTGCTCAAGCGTCCACCGCACATGCCGCAGCGTCCCGACGTGCTGCGCTTCGACGCCGAAGGCCGCAAGAATCCGTGGGATCCGCTTCCGGCCCGCAAATCAACAGGAGCCGCAAAGTGACGTCGCTTCCCACACCCGTGCCCGGCCAGAAGAAGCTCGGCCTTGTCATCGATCTCGACACCTGCGTCGGCTGTCATGCTTGCGCGGTGAACTGCAAGGAGTGGAACGCGAGCGGTCATTCCGGGCCGCTGAGCGATTTCCAGAAGAAGTCCGACGGCGTCTGGTTCAATCGCGTGCACACCTACGAAGCAGGGCAAGGTGAGGCGTCGCGAACTGTCAACTTCCCGCGTTCCTGCCTGCATTGCGAGGAGCCGGCTTGTGTCACCGTGTGCCCGACCGGCGCGTCCTACAAGCGCACCGAAGACGGCATTGTTCTGGTCAATGCCGACACCTGCATCGGCTGCAAGCTCTGCTCATGGGCGTGCCCTTACGGCGCGCGCGAATTCGATGAAGACGACGGCGTGATGAAGAAGTGCACGTTGTGCGTTGACAAAATCTACAACGAGAATCTGCCTGAGGCAGATCGTGTTCCGGCTTGCGTCGCGACCTGTCCTGCGAGCGCCCGCCATTTCGGCGATCTCGGCGATCCAGACTCCGATGTCTCGCGCCTTGTCGCGGAGCGTGGCGGTTATGAGTTGATGCCGGAACTCGGCTACAAGCCGGTCAACCGCTATCTGCCGCCGCGGCCGCGCAAGAACGGCTCGTGCAGTTCGCAGAACGACATTTCGCTGGTCGATATCGTGGCGAAGAAATCGGCCTCGGAGGGCAAGGGCGCTGCCTTGCTCCGCTGGGCCGATCGCGTCCTGTCGCGCTGAGGTGAAACGATGCATCCCGCACTCTCGGTCATCATTTTCACCACGGCATCGGGCGCAGGCTACGGCCTGCTCGTCTGGTATGGCCTGATGTCGGCATTCTCCGGTGCGCCGGGAGATCGAATGGTTGCGCTCGTCGTGTTGCCACTTGCGCTTGCGCTGGTGACAGTTGGACTGTTGTCCTCGACATTCCACCTCGGCCGACCTGAGCGCGCGTGGCGCGCGTTCTCGCAATGGCGCACCTCATGGTTGTCGCGGGAAGGCATCTGCTCGTTCGTGACGTATGTTCCGGCCGGACTCTTGCTGTTGGCCTGGATCGTCTCGCCTGCGCCGGGCGCCGCCGCGGTGGCGCTTGGGCTCATCACGGCGGTCGCCTCGCTTGTGACGATCTATTGCACCGCGATGATCTATGCGTCGCTGAAAACGATCCACCAGTGGCACAACGCCTATGTTGTGCCGAACTATCTGGCGCTCGGTCTTTACAGCGGCGCGCTGTTGCTGGCCACGATCCTGCACCTGTTCGGTCAGGGTTCGCAGGGCGTCGATATTGTCGTGCTGGTGGCGGGTGTTGCCGCGCTGATCGCCAAGCTGAGCTATTGGCGCTTCATCGCAACGACCCGGCATCCGAGCAGCCCTGAAAGTGCGACCGGCCTCGGCAACATCGGCAAGGTGCGCCTGTTCGAGGCGCCTCACACCGAAGAAAACTATCTGATGCGCGAGATGGGCTTCACCATTGCCCGTAAGCACGCCGATAAGCTGCGTAGGATGTCGCTGCTTGCGCTGTTCGCGGCGCCGTTTGTTCTGGTGTTGATCGCCATTCTGGCGAGTGGCGTTGCGGCCACGATCCCGTTGATGATTGCGGTTCTGCTTGCCGCGGTGGGTGTACTGGTTGAGCGCTGGCTGTTTTTCGCGGAAGCGCGCCATGTCGTGACGCTGTTCTACGGCGCACGCGCGGCATGATGGATTTCATGGATCGATCGTTCTGAGACGATCGGTCAAAAGCCAAAACGTCGCATACTGCGATTGCATATTCGCGGTGCGGCAGCGCTTTCTTTATTGATATTTGATGATGGCGATACGTGCCGAGCGGGTAATTCTATTTATATCGTAAGTATTAGAAATTTATTCTGTGCTACTCAGCGATTTCTTCGTTAGGATCATCAAATAAGAATTCTGGCGACTTCTGCACGGGAGTGGCGGAGCTAACAATCCGCGTGAATCGTGCAAAAGAAAAGCTCAGAACGTGGCGCAGATTCCGCAAAGAACTGTGTCGAAACCTGGGGAGGGTGCAGTGACAAGATGCTGCTCGTCATGCAGGACGTGGTCCTGCGACATCTTCTCTTTTCCAAACCCTCCCAAAATGGTTGCAGCTTCGCGAAGCGGAGGCTGCGATTTTGGCCGCTGGATAAGGATTTTCAGTCACGCGCAATCCGTAAGTGAACAGTTTGGTCGAGAACCAATCATCAAAAGTGAGGTCGCGATATCATGAAATGGATCCGTCAGATATTTGCTGCAGGTCTTGTCTCTCTCATGGCGGCGCCTGCCTTTGCTGCGCCCGTTAACGTGCGCATCGCCAAGCAGCCGGGCGTTGGCTATCTGCCGCTGATGGTGATGGAGCACGAGAAGCTGTTTGAGAAATATGCGAAAAGAGCTGGCGTCGACATCACGACGGAATGGCTGAAATTCACCGGCGGTGCGGCGATGAACGAGGCGCTTCTCTCCGGCAATCTCGATATCGCGACGGGCGGCATTCCGCCGCTGCTAACCATCTGGTCGAAGACCCAGAACAATTACAAAGTGAAGGGGATTGCCTCGATCTCTTCGCATCCGCAGTTTCTTGTGACGACAAATCCCAAGGTGAAAACGCTGGCCGATTTCTCCTCGGTTGACAAGATCGCGCTGCCTGCCGTCAAGATTTCAAACCAGGCGGTCATGATCCAGATGGCAGCCATCAAGCAGATGGGCGAAGCCAAGGCGTTTTCCGTCGATCCTTATACGATCTCCATGGGGCACGGCGATGCAATGGCGGCTATGCTCGGCGGCAGCATCGACGCGCACTTTGGCCAGTCGCCATTCCAGGATATCGAGCTGAGAGACCCACGGGTTCATGTGGTGCTGAACAGCTACGATGCCGTCGGCGGGCCTTATCCGATCGCGGTGGCCTATGCGACCGATCGCTTCATTCAGCAAAATCCCAAACTGCTGAAGGCTTTCGTCGATGCGCTGAAGGAAGCGCAGGGCATGATCCGTTCGGACATCAACTATGCTGCGAAAGTCTGGATCGAGATGGATGTCAAGAAGTTCAGCATGGACGATGCCCTCGCGATTCTGAAGAATCCGAAAATGATTTGGGATGCAGCACCCCAAAACACGCTCACCTTCCTGAAGCACATGAACAAGGTGGGATTGGTCGAGCGAACGACCACCAACTGGAAGGACGTTTATTTCCCCGCAATCTACGATCTTAACGGATCTTGATTTCCGGAGCGCCGCATCGTCATGGCGATGCGGCGCCTAGTCCTTGAAGTTGCAGAAACGTCGGATTTGGCTGGATGTCCTATACCAATTGCGTCATCGGCGGCGGCATTGTCGGGCTTGCCACCGCAACCGAAATCATGCGCAGGGATTCCAAGGCGCGGGTCGTGCTGGTCGAAAAGGAAAACGGCTTCGCGTTTCACCAGACGGGCCACAATAGCGGCGTCATCCACGCAGGCATTTATTACGCGCCGGGGTCGCTGAAGGCTCAGCTTTGCCGCGAAGGGGAGATGGCGACCAAGGAATTTTGCGCCGCGCGTAACATTCCTTTCGAGACGTGCGGCAAGCTGATCGTCGCGACCGATGCCATCGAAATGGAGAGGATGCAGGCCTTGATCGGCCGTGCTGAGCAGAACAACATTTCGATCGAAGAAATCTCAGCCACGCGCCTCCGGCAGCTTGAGCCGAACATTACCGGCGACGGCGCCATTCTCGTGCATACGACCGGTATTGTCGATTACCGCCAGATCTGCGCGGCGATGGCGGAAGAACTCCGTCAAAATGGTGCGCGAGTTGTGACCGGAACTGCTGTCACGCAAATCGAGGAGAGCGAGCGAGTTGTCTCCGTCATGCTCGACAGCGGAGAGCGATTGACGGCGAATCGGCTGGTCGCCTGTGCTGGCTTGCAATCGGATCGCATCGCACGGATGGGTGGCCTCAAGCCAACGCATCGGATCGTGCCGTTTCGAGGGGAGTATTTCACGCTTCCGCCGTCGCGCTCGTCGATCGTCAAGCATCTGATCTATCCCGTTCCGGATCCCGATCTGCAATTTCTCGGAATTCATCTGACCCGGATGATCGATGGCCGCATTACCATCGGACCGAATGCAGTGCTGGGATTTCATCGCGAGGGTTATGACAAGGGAAGCATGAACCTGCCCGACATCTTCAGCATGGCAAGCTTCGGCGGGTTTTGGAAGTTGATCTTGCAGCACTCTCGTGCGGCGCTGAGCGAGTTCGGAAATTCCATTTCGCGACGACGCTATTTGGACCTGTGCAGAAAGTACTGTCCAGGGCTGACGCTCGCGGACATGGGGCAGCCTGGGGCAGGAATTCGGGCGCAGGCCGTCATGGCTGATGGCTCGTTGCTGCAGGATTTCCTGTTTCTGAACACCAGCCGTCAAGTGCATGTCTGCAACGCTCCGTCGCCAGCGGCGACATCGGCTATTCCTATTGCGAGAAAGATCGTTGATCAGCTTGATCAGGCGATCGGTGCCTCCGCATAGCAATCACAGGGCAGGGGTTGCAGTCCATAATCTGAACACTGTCAAGAACACGATCGAGTTCTCGACTCGTACAAGAAAAATCATGAAAGGGACTTTGTGATGCGCGGCGCGGATCTTCTTGCACAAACGCTCAAAGCGGCCGGGACGAGCCGGATTTTTTCCCTGTCGGGAAATCAGATCATGCCGGTCTACGATGCCTGCTTCGAACTTGGCATCGAGATCGTCCACACGCGGCACGAAGCCGCTGCTGTCTTCATGGCGGAAGCTCACGCGCAACTGACCGGAGAGGTCGGTGTGGCGCTGGTGACCGCGGGTGGTGGATTGGGGAATGCGGTTGGGCCGCTGTTCTCGGCCGGTGAATCCGAAACGCCTGTCCTGTTGTTGAGTGGTGACTCGCCTGTCGCGCAGGATGGACGCGGAGCATTTCAGGAGATGAGTCAATGTGCAGTGACGGCACCATTGACCAAGTTGTCGGTGCGCCCGACGAAGGCTTCCGATCTTGGGCATGAGACGGCGCGTGCGATACGCACCGCGCGCTCGGGCCGCCCCGGCCCGGTTCATGTCGCTTTGGCTTTCGATGTGCTCGAAGCGGATGCGGGGGCGACAGCGGCGCCGTCTGCTTTCGAGCGCGTGCCGCAATGGCTCGGCAATGGAGATGCGAAGCGTATCGCGCAAGCTATCGCCACCGCGCAACGGCCGGTTCTGGTTTGTGGCCCGGCGCTGAACCGTACGCGCAATGGGAATTTGACCGAACGTCTGGCGGCAGCGCTCGATGTGCCAGTGATCGTGATGGAAAGTCCACGGGGGTTGAGGGATCCTTCCCTGGGCGAAATCGGCAAAGTACTGGCACAGGCCGACCTGATCGTCAGTCTCGGAAAGAGGGTCGACTTTACGCTGGCGTTCGGCGGCGCCAACTCATTCGACGCGAATGCGGGCTGGATCGTTGTCGATGCCGAGAATGGTGAATTCGATCGCGCTCATCTGAATCTCGGCTCTCGGCTGAAGATGACTGCCGCTGCCACCCCTGTTGATGCAGCCATGCAGTTGATCGAGCTTGGCAAGGCGTCACATGCGCAGGATCATGCCAAGTGGCGCTCGCAGGCCGCGGAGCGTTTGGCAACACGCAATTCCGTAGCCGGCGCGGGAGGGGAGACGATTACGTCCGCACAATTGTGCGAGGCCGTGCAACGTCAGATCAAGTTAGCTTCGAATTCCGTAGCTGTTTGCGATGGCGGAGAAATCGGGCAATGGGCGCAGGCTCTCACCGCAGCCGACCATCGGATTATCAACGGCGTTTCCGGCGTGATCGGTGGCGGGTTATGCTACGGACTGGCGGCGGCGCTGGCGAAGCCCGGTCATAAGGTATTTGCCATGATGGGAGACGGAACGGTTGGTTTCCATTTCGCGGAGGTGGAAACCGCTGCACGCCATAGTGCCTCGTACGTGATCGTCGTCGGCAATGACATGCGCTGGAATGCCGAGCATCAGATTCAATTGCGAGAATATGGCCCCAATCGATTGATCGGTTGCCAACTAAGCGGCGCGCGTTACGACCTGGCAACAGAGGCGATGGGTGGCCATGGTGAGTATGTCACTCGTCTGGACGAGCTCGATGCGGCTTTGTCGCGCGCGGTGGCGAGTGGCAAGGTGGCCTGCGTCAATGTGATGATCGATGGCGCGCCGGCGCCCGCCGGGCATTGATCTCATCGAGTTGGGCTAAGCCGGCAATGGCGGTGGCCGTCGCCATTGCCGGGATTATTTTGGCGTAATGCGCACGGTCAAGCGCGTCTAGCTCGCCTTCACTTCCTTCACCATCAGGGTGTATCTGAAGCTGTCCGGATCGAGGCAGTCGAGCAGAAGCGACGCACGTTCTGCCTGCGGATACATCAGGAAGCCCAGTTTGGGATGCTTACTCCCCGGTAGCGCGAGGTCATGCGCGGTGTTGTAAGCAACCCAGTTGCCTTCCCATGCTCCGAACAGCGTCTTGCGTGCCGCGACGACCTTCGGATCGGTAAGTGCGAGATTTGTCGGCGGTTCTTCAAGCATCACCTTGCGGACATCGGCGGGATCGACCGGAACCCAGCCAAAGCCTTCGAGGAAAACCTCGGCACGGCAATGCTGTGCCTTGGTCACGTTGGCCGATCCGGCGCCGAGGCTCTTGTAGCCGAATTGTGAAGGGATGACGCGAACGCCGTAGACATCGCGCGCCGGCACCCCGGCTGCGCGTGCCAGCCCGACATAAAGTGCGTTGAGATCGGCGCATTTGCCGCCGAGATTGCCGCTCTTGAGCATTGCTGCGACATCGCCGACGCCGCAGCCACGCGTGGATGCGACGCGGACGGTGTTCTCGACGACCCACTCGTAGATCGCGCGGGCTTTCTCGAGATCGGTCTTGGCGTTGGCGGTCGTCACGATCTTGTCCGAAGTCTGCTTGACGATGCCGTCGATCGGAATGAGTTCGGTGCCTTCCAGGTTCAGCTTGCGTTCGGCATCGCTGAGCGACGCGGCGTTGCCGGGCTTGCTGAGATCGATTGCGCGGTCGCGCATCGCGACGCGGCTGGTGACCTCGATTGACGGCATGAATTCGTCGTCTTTCCAAATCGCATGCAGCATCTCGGCGCCGTATTTCGCATCACGCACGCGCGTGACGCTGGCAGCGTTGCTGCTCCATGTGGATTCGCCGGGCCGCATCCACGCGCTCTCGTTAACGGAGGGGAGGGGTATCCATGCCTGCATTTTGCCTGTCGGTCTGTCGATCTCGATCTTGGTGACAAGATCGACGCTCCGCCATGCGCCTGGCTGCGGTGCGAATACGACCTCTGAGCGGGCTGTGCCAGGCAGTATGGTTGCAAATGACAGTGCTGCCGTAGCCTTCAGGAATTCTCGCCGTTGCATATTCTCCTCCTCTTGGAATGCTCGGGTTATTTGCGGTTGGCTGTTGCGCGTTGCGGTCGATCCGCAGCGGGATAGAGAGATTCAAGCGCGGTCAGAACATCGGAGCGCGACCAGTCAAGATCGCCTTCGATGAAGAACCGTGGTGTGAGATTGGAGTCGAGCACGAACGTGGTCGGCAGCGCAGTGACATCCCAGGATTTGCTGACGGCGCGATCGCGGTCGAGCAGGACGGCGAAGTCGACAGGACGTTTTTCGAAGAACGCCCGAACACGAAGATCAACTTCGGCGACGTCGACGGCGGTGATGACGAGCGGCTTTCCGCGAGTCGCCGTGGCCAGCCGCTGCAGCGACGTCATTTCGCTCACACATGGCTCACACCATGTTGCGAAGAAATGCACCAGGACGACTTTTCCAGCGAAGGCGCGCAGATCGCGCGGATTGCCATGCAGATCGTCCAGTAAAAACAGTGGTTTCTCTGGCCCGGACCAATTTCTTAGCGTGGCTGGAGGAGAGCTTTGCGGTGTCTCTAAGGGGCCGGCCACGGCGGACGTGGCAAGGCAGACCAGCACATAGGCGGCGCCAAGGAATACGGCCAAGAATCTGCTGAGGGATTGGAAGATGAGGGGACGACGTATCGGATATATCGTAGAGTGGCTTGAATATATCGCATACTTGCGGAATGCGGCTCCGCGATTCGCGAATATATCGCGTCTGTACCATCCGATTCGAAAGTCCCGACCCGCGGGAGCAGCCTGTGTCGCCACGCATTTCTTTTGCGACTCGTTGAGTCTGTCGTCAAGCGTTGTGCTGCGACGAAATGACTTCACGCGAGTTTGTTGTCACTGAGCGCGCTTTAAATGTGCATTTCATCTGCATGGATAAATGAACAGGCGCAAAGAGATGCCGCTTTGCAGCAAGGCAGGAAAGCCAGTGATGCGCGCAAATGTCAGATGAACTGCGACAAAAACGTAGCTTTGACAGTAACTTGAACTGAGCATAGCTTTTATTTTGACTAACTCTAAAGTCGGCAGTCCCCCGGCGGGGGCCAACTCGGAGGAAACGTTCCATGAACATGGAACTCTCGCGGCGCTCGTTTATGCTCGGGGCCGGCGCGGGTTTGGTCGGAACAAGTCTTGGCGCTCTTGGATTTGGTGAAATCGAAGCGGCCCATGCACTCTCAATCCGGCCTTTCAAGCTTGCGCAGACCAAGGAAGTTCGCAGCCAGTGTCCGTACTGTGCGGTTTGCTGCGGAATGCTGATCTTCTCTGCTGAGAGCAAGGAAGAAAAAGGCAAAATGGAAGTCACCCACATCGAGGGTGACGTGGATCATCCGGTCAATCGCGGTACGCTCTGCCCCAAGGGTGCAGGCGCACTTGATTACATCAAATCAAAGACGCGGGTGAAGTACCCGATGTACCGCAAGCCCGGCAGCAATGGCTTCGAGCGGGTGAGCTGGGATTTCGCGATGGAGCGCATCGCGAAATTGATGAAGGAAGATCGCGACGCCAACTGGGTCGAGAAGAATCGCGACGGCATCACCGTCAATCGGTGGATGACGACCGCGTTCCTTGCCGGCAGCTCGGTGGCCAACGAAGGCGGATGGGCGACGTTCAAGGTCTCGCGTGGCCTTGGTCTGTTGCAGATCGAAAACCAGGCGAGAATTTGACACGGACCGACGGTGGCCAGTTTGGGCCCCACATTTGGTCGCGGTGCAATGACGAATTCCTGGACGGACATCAAGAACGCTGATCTCGTCTGGATTATGGGTGGTAACGCAGCGGAAGCACATCCCTGCGGATTCAAGTGGGTCACCGAGGCGAAAGCCGAGCGTGGCGCCAAGCTGATGGTGGTTGACCCCCGGTTCAACCGGTCGGCAGCCATGGCGGATCACTATGCTCCGATCCGTTCCGGATCGGACATCACGTTCCTGTCGGGTGTGATCAACTACCTGCTCACCAACGACAAGATCCATAAAGAGTACGTGCGCAACTACACGAACGCGGCGTTCATCGTTCGCGACGATTTCGAGTTCAACGAAGGCCTGTTCTCCGGTTACGACGAGGGGAAGCGTTCGTATGATCGCAGCACGTGGGAATACAAGTTCGGTCCTGACGGCTTCGCGATACGCGATATGACGTTGCAGGATCCGCGCTGCGTGTTCCAACTCATGAAGAAGCACTTCGCGCAGTATACGCCGGAGCTGGTGGAACGTGTCTCGGGCACGCCAAAGGACAAGTTCCTGAAGGTGGCCGAGTGGGTTTCGTCAACCGCCAATGGCGAACGCGCGATGACGATCATGTATGCGCTCGGATGGACGCAGCACAGCCATGGTGCTCAGAACATCCGCTGTGCGGCGATGATCCAGCTTCTGTGCGGCAACATCGGTATTCCCGGCGGCGGCGTGAACGCATTGCGCGGTCACTCCAACGTGCAGGGCATCACCGATGTCGGCACCCTGACGGCGGCAATTCCGGGCTATCTGGCATTGCCAACCGAGCAGGAGCCGACACTGGAGTCGCATCTTGCGAAGCGCACCTTCAAGCCGCTGACGCCGAACCAGACCAGCTACTGGCAGAACTATCGCAAGTTCTATGTCAGCTTCCTGAAATCGCAGTTCGGCGCCAATGCCACCAAGGAGAACGAATTCGGCTACAACTACCTGCCGAAGCTCGACGGCATCTATGACTGCATCAAGATGTTTGATGTGATGCACCAGGGTAAGACCAACGGTCTTCTCTGTCAGGGCTTCAATCCGCTGATGGCAATTCCCAACTCGAACAAGAGCCGGGAAGCGCTGTCGAAGCTGAAGTTCCTGGTCAGCATGGATCCAATCGAGACGGATACCGTCCGGTTCTGGGAAAATCATGGCGAGTTCAATAATATCGACCCCGCCAAGGTCCAGACCGAGGTGTTCATGTTGCCCGTCACTTCCTTCGCGGAAGAGGAGGGCAGCGTCACCAACTCGAGTCGCGTGATCCAGTGGAAGTGGAAGGCCGCCGATCCGTACTTCGAGTCGCGGACTGATATCGAAATCCTGTCGGATCTCTTTGTGCGCATGCGCAAGATGTACGAGAAGGATGGCGGCAAGGGTAAGGATGCGATCCTCGCGGTTGATTGGAGCTACAAGGATCCGCTCCATCCGACGGTCGAGGAGCTTCTAACCGAGCTCAACGGTAAGGCTCTTGTCGATCTCAAGGATGCAGACGGCAAGGTGGTTCGTGCCGCCGGCCAGCGCCTCGCTTCGTTCGGCGAGATGCGGGACGATGGTTCGACTGACGGCTGCATGTGGATCTACACCGGCGTCTACGGTCCGACCGGCAACAATGCCCAGCGCCGCGACAACAGCGACCCCTCGGGGCTCGGTGTGTACGGTAGCTGGGGCTTCGCGTGGCCGGCCAACCGCCGCATTCAGTACAACCGTGCTTCTGCTGACGTTGACGGCAAGCCGTGGAGCGAAGCCAAGAAGTACATGTACTGGAACGGCGAACGCTGGACCGGACCGGATGTGCCGGACTATGTGCCGACCATTCCGCCGAGCCGGGCAGTCGGACCCTTCATCATGAATGCGGAAGGCGTGTCACGCCTCTGGGTTCGTGGCTTGATGGCCGATGGTCCGTTCCCGGTGCATATGGAGCCGTTCGAATCGCCGGTGGGCAACCTTGTGTTCCCGAAACTCAAGGGCAATCCGGTGGCGCGGGCGTTCAAGAACGATCTGGAGGCGCTTGGCACGTCCAAGGACTTCCCGATCGTCGGTACGACCTATCGCCTCACTGAGCATTTCCACTATTGGACAAAGAGCGTGCATGCCAACGCGGTGATGCAGCCCGAGTTCTTCGTGGAAATCTCCGAGCAACTCGCGAAGGAGAAGGGGATCAAGCACGGACAGATGGTCCGGGTTCGATCCAAGCGCGGCGAGGTCAAGGGCAAGGCGGTCGTCACCAAACGCCTCAAGCCGTTCATGATCGACGGCAAGCCGGTGCACGAAGTGGGGCTTCCGCTCAACTTCGGCTTCATCGGCGAGACCAAGAAGGCTTCTCCGATCAACGGGCTCACGTCCGCGATCGGCGACGCGAATTCGCAGACGCCGGAATACAAGGCGTTCCTTGTCAATATCGAACCCATCACGGGTCCGGTGGCTTAAAGGGAGGGCAAAGACATGTTTACACCTGTTCCTAACCCGACCACCAATCCGGCTCCCGCGAAGTTCGGTGACCAGGATCTGATCCGCCGTTCGGCTTCCACCGTCACTCCGCCTGCCAAGCGGCAGACGGAGGTGGCGAAGCTGATCGACGTATCGAAGTGCATCGGCTGCAAGGCCTGCCAGGTGGCGTGCCTCGAGTGGAATAACCTCACCGAGGAAGTCGGTATCAACACGGGTGTCTATGACAACCCGCACGATCTGACGGAAAACACCTGGACGTTGATGCGCTACACCGAGTACGAGAATGCCGAAACCGGCAATCTCGAGTGGCTGATCCGCAAGGACGGCTGCATGCATTGCGAGGATCCGGGCTGCCTCAAGGCTTGCCCGGCGCCTGGCGCCATCGTGCAGTACTCCAACGGCATCGTGGATTTCGTCCACGACAAGTGCATCGGTTGCGGCTACTGCATCAAGGGATGTCCGTTCAACATCCCACGTCTGTCGAAGGCGGACTCCAAGGTCTACAAGTGCACACTCTGTGTCGACCGCGTCGCGGTTGGGCAGGGACCCGCGTGCCAGAAGGCCTGCCCGACACAGGCGATCGTGTTCGGCACCAAGGACGAGATGAAGCAGTGGGCCGACCACCGCATCAAGGATCTCAAGTCGCGCGGCTTTACCAATGCCGGCCTCTACGATCCTCCGGGCGTGGGTGGCACGCACGTCATGTACGTGTTGCAGCATCTCGATAAGCCGCAGATCTATGCCAACCTGCCGAACAACCCATCGATCAGTCCGATCGTTGAAGTCTGGAAGGGCGTGACCAAATACGCCGGTCTCGCCGCCATCGGTGCCTTTGCCGCCATCGGCTTCCTGCATCATGCCATCGCCGGCCCCAACAGGGTGTCGGAGGAGGATGAGAAGAACGCCGAGCGATTGACGGAGGGACGGTCATGAGCGAGTTGGAAGTCGATACGGGCGACAGCGTTCATCCCGGTAAACCGGTCATCGTCGACCGCTACACCGTCGGTGCGCGCATCAACCACTGGATCACGGCGGTCAGCCTCGTGCTGCTCGCCTTGTCCGGCCTCGCGTTGTACAGCCCGAGTCTGTATTTCCTGACAGGCCTGTTCGGTGGTGGGCAGTTGACGCGGGCGATCCACCCGTGGATCGGCGTGGTGCTGTTCTTCAGCTTCATGGGGTTGTTCTTCCGTTTCTTCCGGCTCAATCTCTGGAAGAAAAACGACAGCGTCTGGCTGGGCCGGTTGCGTGATGTGCTGGCTGGCGACGAGAACAAGTTGCCCGAAGTCGGCAAGTACAATGCCGGACAGAAGGTGGTGTTCTGGTCGATGTCGCTCCTGATCCTCGTTCTGATCGTCTCCGGACTTATCAGTTGGGACGAGTATTTCGCGAG
Source organism: Afipia sp. GW821-FHT14H12 (assembly GCF_058803465.1). NCBI lineage: Bacteria > Pseudomonadati > Pseudomonadota > Alphaproteobacteria > Hyphomicrobiales > Nitrobacteraceae > Afipia > Afipia sp. GW821-FHT14H12. Next base: position 1,587,006 of record NZ_JBXAOZ010000001.1, read on the forward strand.
CTATTTCACGATCGAACAGCGGCGGATTGCTGTGCTGGTGCATTCGGGGGCTGCGATTGTGGCGATCTGTGTCTGGATCGTTCACGTTTATGCGGGCATTTGGGTGCGCGGCACGATCGGAGCGATGACGCGTGGTCAGGTGACGGGTGGCTGGGCCTGGCGGCACCATCGCAAGTGGCTGAAAGATCTGGTCACGACAACAAAGCACTGAGAGTGCAAACGACGCCGGCATGATGAGCATGCCGGCGTCGTTAAGGAGGTTGTGTTGAAGTGCTCAGCCAGGCGGGGTATATATCTCGCGCCACGTTTTGGTGAAACCACGTGACCCGTGAGGTTCGTGAGGATAAATGATGTCCAGCGTCGATTCGACTGCGCCTGATCCATCTGTTGTCAGCAATATTCCGACGCCGCCGTTTGTGCGGCTCCCCGACCCAAACCAGTTGTTTTCGGTCCGCGCGGCGCGTTTTAGCTCACTCGCCGAAGGCCATGAACTTGCGCCCTATTTGAGGTTCCTGTCCGGTTTGTGCCGGGTGCAGGCGGCCATTCAGGAGGGACTGCCGGAGCCGGACGCCATTGCATTGGAAACACTGGAGCGCGCGCGCCAGCACACCATGCCGCCGCTCGATCGGGGACATTTCACGGCCGACGCCGCCTTTACTGCGACGCTGGACCGGCTGCTTGTTGCGGCGGCCGACCTCGATATGCCGGCACAGGCACGTATCGCGCTTGAGAAGGTTACGAAAGCGGATGCCGACGGGCGCACGCGCATGGTCGAGAATGTGCTGGCAGAAGCCATTCCGGTCGAAGCACTCGCCGAACACATCTTTCTCGCTGCGGCCCTCCAGGTGCATTTTGCTCGTCTCGCCGCGCGGCTCGATCCCAAGAGCCTGCAATCGGTCGGCGACGGTGCATGCCCGTCCTGCGGCGGTGCTCCGACAGCGACGGTGCTGATCAATTCGCCGCATACGCCGGGTGCGCGTTATTGTTCTTGCTCGCTCTGCGGAACGCTTTGGAACTACGTTCGCTCCAAATGCACGCTCTGCGGTTCGACCCGCAAAATTTTGTTTCAGGAAATCGAAGGGGCCGGCAACATCAAGGCTGAAACCTGCGATGACTGTCACGGTTATATGAAAGTGCTTAATCACCAGAAGGATGATCGCCTCGATCCGGTCGCCGACGATGTCGCGACGCTTGGGCTTGATCTTCTGGTGCGCGAGCTCGGCTTCCGCCGCGGTGGCGTCAATCCGTTTCTGATCGGCTACTAAGGAGGCCGATATGGATACAGGAATTTCCACCCCCAGCCGAATTCCGTCCGTCGATGAAATTCTGAAAACGCCGTCGGCGCAGCAGGCTGTTGCCCGCTTTGGGCGAACGCGCGCCGTGGAAGCGATACGTCAGGCGACCGCTGCCGTGCGGCGCGGAATTGGCGCGGGCGAGGCGCCTGCGGCCAGTGCCGAAGCCATCGCCGCCGATGCTGTTTTATGGCTTGAGACGGATGCGCGCCCGAATGCACGGCCGGTGTTCAACCTCACCGGTACCGTGCTGCATACCAATCTCGGCCGCGCCATTCTTGCGGAAGCGGCGATTGACGCGGCGACGGTCGCGATGCGCGAAGCTCTGGCGTTGGAATTCGATCTTGCACAGGGCAAGCGCGGCGAGCGCGACAGCCTGGTTCGTGGCCTGTTGTGCGAATTGACCGGCGCCGAAGATGCAACGGTTGTGAACAACAATGCCGCCGCCGTTCTGCTTGCGCTCAATACACTGGCCAAGGGTAAAGAGGCGATCGTTTCGCGCGGTGAGTTGATCGAGATCGGCGGCGCCTTCCGCATGCCGGAGATCATGGCGCGCGCTGGCGCCAAGCTGCTTGAAGTCGGCACCACCAATCGCACGCATGAAAAGGATTATGCGGCGGCGATCAGTCCGAAGACCGGGCTGATCCTCAAGGTGCACACGTCAAACTACCGCATCGAGGGCTTCACCAAATCGGTATCCGGCAAGGCCATCTCGGCATTGGCGCACGCGAGTCACGTACCGCTCCTGAACGATCTTGGGTCCGGCACACTGGTCGATCTGGCGCGCTATGGACTGACGCACGAGCAGACCGTAGCGGAGGCTGTGGCTGAGGGCGCGGACCTCGTGACATTTTCTGGCGATAAGCTGCTTGGCGGCCCGCAGGCCGGGTTCATCGTCGGTAAGCGGGAATTGATTGCGCGGCTGAACCGCAATCCAATGAAGCGTGCGCTGCGTATCGACAAGATTCGTCTTGCGGCGATCGAGGCGACGTTGCGGCTCTATCGCGACCCGGATCGTCTGGCCGAACGGTTGCCGACATTGCGCATGATGGCGCGCCCGCTTGCCGACATCGAAGCCGCGGCAGCGCGCCTCAGGCCTGCCGTCGCAGCCGCCGCCGGTTCGCACTTCACCGCTGTCGTGATTGCCTGCGCAAGCCAAATCGGCTCGGGATCATTGCCGTCCGAGGTAATTCCAAGCGCGGGAATTGCGCTAAGCGCGACAGCAACACGTGGAAAAGGTCGCGCGCTGACGGCGCTGGCGGCTGCGCTCCGCACGCTGGACCAGCCGGTCATCGGCCGCGTCGAGAATGATGCTCTCGTGCTGGATCTCCGCTGCCTCGAAGATGAGGCAGCGTTCGTGCGTAATCTTGCGACGTTACATGTAGAGGAGCGGCGCTGATGGGCCTGCGCAAATTCTTTGAGGATTTGCGTCAACAGCGCGGGGCGGATGCGCCGGGCGAAGCTGCGGGCGAAGCGCTGGTCGCCGAACGGATGGCGCTGGCCTATGAAGCCGCTGAGGCAAATGATTACGAATCCGCACTGGCGATTTGGGGGCCGTTGGCGCATCAAGGTGTTGCGCGCGCCCAGAACAATATCGGCAAGTGTTTCAGCGACGGGCTTGGGGTCGATCGCGACAGCGCGCTCGCCTTGCGATGGCTGACGCTTGCGGCCGAAGGCGGCGATCCGGTCGGCCAACGCAACCTTGCGGAAATCTACTTTAAGGGTGAAGGCGTCCAGGCCAATGCGGTCCGGGCCGCCGAACTCTACCGGATGGCAGCGGAAGCAGGTGACGGGCCCGCGCAAGACATGCTGTCGTGGATGCTGGTCGAGGGCGAGATGATCCCCGGCGACATTTCGGATGCGAAGCGCTGGGCGGAAGCTGCAGCCGCGCAGGGCATCGTGCCCGCAATGACGCGGCTCGGCATGATGTATCACAACGCGCTTGGCGTCGAACGTGATGCTGCCGCAGCCGCGCGCTGGTGGGACAAGGCGGCGGCGCTCGGCGATGCCGATGCGCAGGCGATGCTCGGCGCGGCCTATCAACTCGGCGCGGGGGTGCCGCGTGACGGCGTCGCGGCGTTGATGTGGCTGCTGCGGGCGCAGGCCGGCGCGAGCCCGCTTGCGGAACCGTTCATTCATCCGACATTCGCGGCATTGTCGGTTGCGGAGATCGAACGCGCCAAAAAGCTTGCGAATCTCCCATTGCCGGAGCCTGCATAATGATTGTCGGCACCGCAGGACATATCGACCATGGCAAGACCTCGCTGGTGCGAGCGCTGACCGGCGTCGATACCGATCGCCTGAAGGAGGAGAAGGCGCGCGGCATCTCTGTCGACCTCGGCTTTGCCTATCTGGCGATGCCGGAGGGCGGCATTCTCGGTTTCGTCGACGTGCCGGGGCATGAGCGTTTTGTTCACAACATGCTCGCAGGCGCGACCGGAATCGATTTCGTTCTCCTGGTGATCGCTGCCGACGACGGCGTCATGCCGCAGACCATCGAGCATCTTGCGATCGTCAATCTACTCGGCATCCACGCTGGTGCCGTCGCGATTACGAAGTCGGATATGCTGGACGCCGAGCGCCTCGCGGAGGCTCGGGTTGAGATTTCGAATTTGCTGGCGCCAACGGCGCTGCACGATGCGCCGATGTTTGCGGTATCCAGCGCGACGGGGGCAGGTGTCGCGGAATTGCGCGCGCACCTTTTCGCGGCGGCGACAGCGTGGTCCGGCCGCTCGGCGCAGGGACGTTTCCGTCTCGCAGTTGACCGTTCATTCACATTGTCTGGCACGGGCACCGTGGTGACGGGGACCGTGCTCTCTGGCAGCGTTACGGTAGGAGATCAGGTCGTCATCAGCCCGTCGGGGCGAATGGCGCGTGTGCGTGCCATTCATGTGCAAAATCGTACTGCGGAGCATGGGCAGGCGGGGGATCGCTGTGCGCTCAATCTTGCGGGCGATCAGATCAGTAAGGATGCGATCAGTCGCGGCGACGTCGTGCTCGATCCCGTATTGCATGCGCCGGCCAATCGGATCGATGCGAAATTGCAGGTGCTTTCCTCGGAAACGCGGTCTGTCACCCAATGGATGCCGGTACGGCTGCATCACGCAGCGTCCGAGATTGGTGCGCGGGTGGTGCTGCTGGGCGACGATCCGGTGCCGCCGGGCGGTGAAGCTTTTGTCCAACTCGTGATGGATCAGCCGATTGCTGCTGTGGCGGGAGACCGGTTCGTGCTTCGCGACACCACGGCACAACGCACCATCGGCGGTGGCGTTCTCGTGGATTTACGCGCCCCCGCGCGCAAGCGGCGGACACCGGAGCGGATCGCCCAGCTCGAAGCGGGAGCGATTGCCGACGCCGATAAAAGTCTGTGGGCGATGCTCGCGGTCACCGGCTATATCGATTTCACCGCTTTCGTGCGCGACCATGCGCTGTCGGCAAGCGAGCGCGAGGCGATGATCCAGCGCCTCAGCCTGCTGCGGCTGCCAACTCCGAAAGCAGAGTATGTGATCGCGCCGGCGGCATGGCTTCGCCTGAAGAATGCGATCAACGCGACGCTCACGGCTTTTCACGCGGACCATCCCAACCTCCCCGGCATGGGGCTTGAACGGTTGCGGCTGCAACTCGAGCCACGGCTCGCGACGCCAGTCTTCGTCGCATTATTGCAGGGACTCGCGCGCAACAAGGAGGTGGCACTCGATGGCGCATGGGTTCGCCTGCCGGGTCATGAGGTGCGATTGTCGTCGGCCGATGAGGCGGTGTGGGCCAAGGTCGCCCCTTATATTGGCGGCGAAGCGCGCTTCCGGCCGCCGCGTGTGCGGGATATCGCGGGTTTTACGGGCATCTCCGAGCCCGAGGTGAGGCGGGTTTTCAAGTTGATTGGCCGCATGGGCAAGGTCGACGAGGTCGCTCACGATCATTTCTTCCTGCGCGGGACTGTCGCCGAGATTGTCCAGATCATGACGTCCGTGGCCGCCGTAGCGCCAGATGGCTATTTCACCGCGGCACAGCTACGCGATCGCCTCGACAATGGCCGCAAGGTTGCAATACAGATTCTCGAATTCTTCGACCGGCACGGAGTCACCATTCGTCATGGCGATTTACGCCGCGTCAATAAGTACCGGCTTGACCTTTTCGGCAGATCGTCTGATGAATTGCCAGCGTCAGCAAAGGTTGCGAAGATAGACCTTAACGGAAGAGCATCGTTCCCGGTGGGGCGTCCGGACTTCAAATCCGGGAAGGGCCGCGAGACGGTTCTTGGTGGGTTCGACTCCCATTCTCTTCCGCCAAATCCTCTCTCACCGAAATTGGGTGTGCGATGACGACGCAGCAGCTTTCCGCATTTCTCGATGATTTCGAGCGCTCCGCGCACGAGGCGAGCGTGAACGAGGAAAATTATCGCCGCGAAATTGCTGTTCGCCTCAAGGAGCTTGCAAACGAACGCGCTTTCGGTTTTCGCAGGCTAAATCTCATGCGGACGGTCGTCGCGGCGATTCAGGATTGCGAGACCGAGGATGATGCTGTCGTCAGAGGCTCGGCGGCCTTCCTGCGGGAGGTCGGCTGGTCGGCGGAAAACGAATCCCAACAGGAATCGCTGGAGAAATTCCAGCCGGTCATTCGTGCCTGCTGGCAAATGAAACAGGCCGGGACCGGAGATGAAGCGAGCGACGATGCGAAGCCGGAAGAGAAGCCGGCCGACATCGGAAAGCAGTTGAGCGAGTTCGAGAATTGGTTCGGCAAGGCACGCAATGGCCCCTTCCTCAGCGTGCTTGAGCGAGAAATCGTGGAGCTGCCGCTTGTCGAAATCTGCTAGGGGGCACCGGGAGAAGCTCGACGATGCCTTGTTCGACGACTGGATCGTCAAGGAATATCGGCGCAGGAATGGCTTCACCGCACTGATCCTGCTGGTTTCGACGGCAAATCTCAGCGTGTTGCCGTTGCGCTCGACATTTACGCATATGATCGGGGATGAACTTGACTGGCATCAGTTCAGCATGCTGATGCGAGGCGCTGGTGTCGCGTGGGACGGCGTTCTGATCATGCCGGTCAGTGACGAAGATGGAGGCCCAATCGAGGATCGCCGCGCGGCAGAGGAGCTGCGCGCGCTGGAGGATCGCGTCAATGAGGACCGCATGGTGGTCAATGAAGGGCACTTCTTCGATAATTGGGGCCGCCGCATGAAGGTCGAGCCTGCGACGGCGAATTGACGGATGGATCGATCCGTCATTGCCGGGCTTGACCCGGCAATCCATTTGTTTTTGCAAGACGACTGCGTGGATCGGCCCGGAGATGCCGCGATTTACGCTATGACGCGCACCTCGGCGGGGCCCGCTTCGGTGTGGCCGACGATCCGCGCGGCATCATATCCCGCACGCTGAATCGTTGTGAGGATTTCTTGCGCCCGATCGGCGGCGCAAGAGATCAGCAGTCCACCCGACGTCTGCGGATCGACCAGCAGGTTGCGCTGCCAGTCGGGCAGACCTTCGGGCAAGCGGATTGCATCGCCATAGCTTGCCCAATTTCGCGTGGATGCGCCGGTGACGTAACCCTGCTGCGCAAGATGTGCGGCTTGCGTGAACAGCGGCACGTCGCCGGCCTTCAGCGTGACGGTGAGTTTCGAGCCGCGTGCAAGCTCCAGCGCGTGGCCGAGCAGGCCGAAACCTGTGACGTCGGTGATGGCATGAACGGTCTTGTCGTCGGCAAGCTCGCCGCCAATGCGATTAAGCTGTGTGGTTGAAGCAACCATTTCGGCATAACCCTGACCGGAGAGTTCGGCCTTCTTAATAGCGGCGGAATAAATGCCGACACCAATGGCCTTGGTCAGGATCAGCGCATCACCAGGTTTGGCGTCGGCGTTGCGGCGTACCTGATCGGGGCGGCAGAGACCGATGACGGCAAGACCGTAAATCGGCTCCGGCGCGTCGATCGAGTGGCCGCCCGCGACGGGAATTCCAGCTGTCGCACAGACGGCGTTGCCGCCCGCGATGATCTTGCGTACGTCATCGACCGTGATCTTGTTGAGTGGCATGCCGAGGATCGCGAGCGCCATGATCGGCTTCGCGCCCATGGCGTAAATGTCGGAGATCGCGTTGGTCGCGGCAATCCGGCCAAAGTCAAAGGGATCATCCACGACCGGCATGAAGAAATCCGTGGTGGCAACCACACAGGTGGAGTCGTCGACTTTCCATACCGCGGCGTCGTCGCCGGTTTCGACACCGACCAGCAGTTGACGGAACGGTGCAGCGGCGGGCTGGTTAGCGAGCAATTCCTGCAGCATGGCGGGTGCGAGCTTGCAGCCGCATCCGCCACCATGAGCAAGACTCGTCAGACGCACGATGGGGGCATTCATTGTCATAGGTCTCCTGGGATTGCGCCGCACAGCGGCAGCCTCACCTGCATTCCGCGCACTACGCGGAGCGGAGAGTGACAAAACGTCTGAAGATCATATGCCCGGTCGACCGCCGGATGCAAATGCGCTCGGAGCGGCACTTTCGGCACGGTAATGCCAATTTCCAGACCACATGTTCGCAGCGGCGCGGACGACGACGTGTGCAGTGCGTGTGTGAAGTTGCACAATATGGAAAAGCGCGTGAGGTTCGCCGCGAACGTGAGGTTCGTCGCGAAGGAGCTGAATGCTGGAAAATTGTCACGAGAGGGTGGTAGCGAGAGAGGGAGTCGCTACTAATTCGGCTGTAACTCCTTGAAAAACATTAACTTGGCTCGCCCAGGTTTGTTTTTTGCAATGTCTCACACCTACATAAAATCCAGTGATGGCACAAGGCGCGTCGATTAAAGTGCATGCCTGCGACCGTCGCGGAAACACGATTGTCCGCCAAACCCCAACCGCCTTTGCCGTAGATCAAGACGTTGTTGACGGCATAGCCAATACGACCGGTAAGCGATCCGAATGCCCGAATTTTAGTTTCTACGCTTGTCCCGGCGCCATCATCAGCGCCGAACTTAATGCTTGCGCCTGCGGCATCGGCCTCGAGACCCCACACCCAGCTTGGTGCGAGTTGCCAATTATAACCAATCTGGCCGCCGCCAAAGCCGCCCTTAAGATCGTTGGCATACCGCAGGGGTGATATAGGAAAAGCCGAGGGTCGCGCACTCAATTTCAAAACGCCAAGTATGTTGCGCCAATAAATTTGGATTCTCCTTAGTGCGGATGATGCTGGAGAAATCCTCTACCGAGTGGCCGTATATCGTGGTCGGATTTAATCAAGTCCATGCGCGTCCAAGAAATTTGTTTCGAAAAAATGCATGCGACATTCTGTCCATTTTTTCTTGCGCAGGGCGAAAATTGGCGTAGCGTGTCTCAATAGTTGATCCACTGACGAAGGTCTCTGATCTCTCAAATTGGTGATTCAAAAATACGCCCGCGTCTGGGGCGAACGATGACGCGTGTCCAAATTTATGCTGGGGCTGGCATAACGATGGAAGACCCTCAATCGAGCGATAGTGGGCTTTATTGCCTAGCATTGCTGTTGCGTCTGAATCAGATCGCGGTTGATGCCGATCAGTTGAAGCATCAAAACGCGGGCAATGCGGTTGACGTGACCGTTATGCTTCAGGTTGTAAAACGCCTGAAATTGCGGGCTAAAGCGCTTTCCGTCTCGATTGGAAATCTTACAAAACTTCCTCTGCCAGGAATTGCAGAACTCAAAAATGGGACGTTTGCGTTAGTCGGGCGCGTTGGCGAGAAAGACATTCTCGTTCAAAGGCATGACGTTGGCCGACCTCAATCTGTCGCTCTTTCTGATTTCGCGAAGGAATGGACAGGGCGTGTCGTTCTTGTCACTCGTCGAGCGTCGCTTTCAGATCTTACAACACGTTTTGATCTGACGTGGTTTCTGCAGGCCATTCATAAGTATCGCCGAATACTGGCGGAAGTCCTTGCCGCGTCATTCTTTCTGCAGTTGTTCGCGCTCGTAACCCCGCTGTTCTTTCAGGTCATAACCGACAAGGTGCTAACGCATCGCGGATTTACGACGCTGGATGTGTTGGTCTTCGGTCTTATGACCGTGTCGATCTTCGAAACTGTTCTGGGAGCACTGAGAACCTACGTATTTTCACACACGACGAACCGCATTGACGTCGAATTGGGCGCTCGGTTGTTCCGGCACCTCGTGTCTCTTCCGATCTCCTACTTTGAATCTCGGCGGGCAGGTGACTCGGTCGCACGGGTCCGCGAGCTTGAGAACATCCGTAACTTCCTGACGAGTTCGGCGCTTACGCTGGTCGTCGATCTGGTGTTCACGGTCATCTTTCTGGCCGTCATGTTCTACTACTCGCCAAAGCTCTCCTGGATCGTGGTGGGCTCGTTTCCGTTTTATATTGTGATCTCGGCGGGGGTAACGCCAATCTTCAGGCGTCGGCTTGAGAAGAAATTCAGCCACGGTGCCGAAAACCAGGCTTTCCTTGTCGAGAGCGTGAGTGCGATCCAGACGCTCAAAGCCATGGCTATTGAGCCGCAAATGCAGCGGCGCTGGGAAGAGCAACTGGCGGCCTATGTCGGGTCAAGTTTTGATGTCATTGCGCTAGGGACCTGGTCAAGCCAGGCAGTTCAGTTCATCAGCAAGATTGTGACGGCACTGACGCTGTATCTAGGCGCTTACCTCGTGATTGATGGCAAGCTGACAGTCGGCGAGTTAATCGCATTTAATATGCTTGCGGGGAGGGTTGCTCAGCCGGTCCTACGCCTTGCTCAAATGTGGCAGGACTTTCACCAGGCGCGAATCTCGGTTGAGAGGCTTGGCGACATTCTCAATACGACTCCTGAACCGGCCTTTTCGGCGTCACGGGCGGCGCTTCCGAATATCAAGGGCGACATTACTTTCGAGCGCATCATGTTTCGGTACCGGATCGATGGGCCAGCTGCACTCAGCGATGTGTCCCTCAAGATTTCTGCAGGGCAGGTGATCGGAATTGTCGGGCCCTCAGGATCAGGGAAATCTACCCTGACGAAGCTTGTTCAACGGCTTTACGTCCCCGAAGCCGGTCGCGTCCTGATCGACGGTATTGATTTAGCGATGGCCGATGTCGCTTGGCTCAGGCGTCAAGTCGGTGCTGTCTTGCAAGAAAATGTTCTGTTCAATCGGACAATCCGTGACAACATTGCGCTCGCTGATCCTGGTATGCCGATGGAGCGAGTGATTGCCGCCGCCGAGTTGGCTGGGGCGCATGAATTTATCCTCGAATTGCCCGAGGGCTACGACACGATCGTTGGAGAGCGCGGCGCCAGCTTGTCAGGCGGCCAGCGGCAACGCATCGCTATTGCCTGGGCATTGGTCACCAATCCTCGCATTCTGATCTTTGACGAGGCCACCAGCGCCCTCGATTACGAAAGCGAGTACATCATTCAGCGCAACATGCGGAAAATCGCTGCAGGTCGCACGGTTCTGATCATCGCTCATCGTCTATCGGCGGTCAGGCATGCCAATCGAATCATTACCATCGAAAAAGGGCGCATTATCGAGGATGGCAGTCACGATGAACTGATCACACGTGCGGGGCGGTACGCAACTCTTCACCAGATGCAGGCAGGCTTTCATGTCGTCGCCTGAGGTCATTTCCTTGCGCGAATATGCGGGCCGGATTCGTTCGCGCGAGCCAAAGGAAACGGCTCGCCAATTTCTACCTGCAGCCCTGGAGATTCTTGAGACACCGCCATCACCGGTCGGACGAGCTATTGGAGCCACCATTATCTTGGCTTTCGCGGTTGCGGTGGTGTGGGCAACGGTTGGTCATGTCGACATCATCGCAACTGCGACGGGAAAGATCGTTCCGACCGGCCGGACTAAGACTATCCAACCGCTTGAAGCCGGTACAGTTTCCAGAATTCTGGTGCGCGATGGTGATCATGTCGAAGCGGGCCAAGTCCTGATTGAGCTGGATCGGACTGTTGCTGAGGCGGAACGGCAGCATGTGGCAGGCGACCTGGTTGCATCTCAGCTTGATGTCTCGCGGCTGATTGCCCTCAAGGCTGCCGTTGGCAGAAACATCAGTGCAAATGAATTCAGGGTGCCGGCAGGTGCAAGTTCGTTCGAGGTCGCAAGATCACGTGATTGGATGTTGACCCAGAGTGCCGAAGAGCAGGCCAAAGTTGCCTCACTCGATCGGCAGATCGAACAAAAGAAAGCTGAATATAGCCAGGTGCAGGAGGCCATTGCCAAGATCGAGCAATCGCTGCCTTATCTTGACGAGGGCGCTACCATCCGTCGCAAGGCAATGGAAATCCAGTTCGGCAATAGGGTCGCCTATCTCGATGCGCAGACCAAGCTCATCGACATGCAGCACGAAAAAGTCGTGCAGCAGCGCAAGCTGGTCGAGTTGACGGCTGCTCAACAGGCGTTGGAACAGCAGCGCGAGCAGACTGAAGCGGGCTATGCGCAGAAAATATCAAGCGATCTGGCCGATGCCGAAAAGAAGGTCGATGGGTTTACGCAGGACCTTATTAAGGCGCAGCGCAGAGAATCCCAGCAGACATTGCTAGCGCCCATTGCTGGAACAGTGCAGCAACTTGCAATTCACACCGTCGGTGGCGTCGTTACGCCAGCACAGCAGTTGATGAATGTCGTTCCTGACGGAAGTTTGCTTGAGATCGAAGCAATGGTCCCAAACTCTGACATTGGGTTTGTCCAAGAGGGCCAAGATGTCGAGATCAAGATCGATACGTTCAATTTTACACGCTACTGCCTTCTGCATGGCAAAGTGATAAGTGTGTCGCACGATGCCATTGTCAAAGAGCGCCCGGCTGCTAGCCGCGACGACCAAAAATCTCAGGGCTCTCTGTCTGAATCGAGCGAGCCGAAAGGACAAGACCTCGTTTACTCAGCGCGCATTGCGCTCGATCAAACTCAAATGCAGATCGACAATCGCCTTGTAAATCTTGCGCCGGGGATGGCTGTCACAGTTGAGGTTAAGACGGGATCGCGACGTCTTATCGAATACGTAATGTCACCCATCCTGCGCTACAGGCAAGAAAGTATGAGAGAGAGATGAGTGCCTTCGAAAACAATTCAAGGATTCCTTGCAATGAATAACGCGGCGGAAAGCGATATCGGAGTCGATCAAAAGAAGATCCTAGGATCGCTAGATTCTAAAAAGGTCGGCGCCGCATTATCTAAGCTAGTCGCATCAAGCATCTGTGACGTGGTTGTTATCTTATCGCGATCACCAGCGCATAAGCACTATTCGCTCGCCGACATCGAATGGATGGTATTGCCACCCATATTCAATGGACAGTTTTACCTCGTAGAGGCCGCACACAAAGAGAGTGGCTTTCGTGCGCCGATCGCCGCAGTAACATGGGCGTTCGTGTCTGAGGAGGTAGATAAGCGCTTGGCCAGCCAAGGCACTGGTTCGCGCTCACGTTTGCGACCGGATGAATGGAAGTGTGGCGAAATAGCTTGGCTTATCGATGCAGTTGGGAGTGCCGATGGTGTTAAGGCGGCGTTGCAATGGCTTAAAGATATGCCGTTCAAAGATCGAAGCCTGAAATTGATCACAAAGGGCCCTGACGGTGTGCGGATCGAGACGCTGGATCAAGTCCTCTCGCCAGCCCGGCGTGGAGATGGTGCATGAACTCAACCGCGGAAGAGATGGTTGCGGTGGCGGCAAGAGTTGATCGACGAGTAGCCACTACGCCCTGTGTGAGGTGGAGAAAGAGTCTAATGGTTTTGACGCCGGTCGGGTTAGTTGCAGATCACATCCGGAGTGCCGATTCATGAAAACATTATTCGGCGTATTTGGAATAATTGCAGGTTTGATAGTCACCGTAGTGGGAGTCCTTTGGCTTAATTTTTATGACATCCATGTCCGCTACCGGCTGACTTTAGAAGTTCAGGATGGTGATCAAATCAAAACCGGATCGAGTGTGATCGAAGCGTTGTACAATGTGGAACCCTCTTGGTCTCCGAGCGGACCTGGCAATTACACTCCAGTCATCGGATATGAGCCAACCGTCGATCTTGGTGAGAAGGGCCTACTGTTTCTGACGTTCTCGAATGCGGCCCGGACGCCGACACAAATTCGCGAAGGCAATAGCTATGTTTTCTGTGCAGAGAACGATGTGTATTGCCTTCCCTTCGAAGCATACAACAAGCGCGGTACTTATGTTGACACTGCCTATAGCAAGCGTAGCTCCCCGCTTCACGAATTGCTGCGGCAAAGCGGGGCACGAGATGTCCCCTTCATAGTTTTACCGGAGCTCGTCCGGTTCCAAGATGCAAATGACCCGCATACACGGCGACCCGTCTTGCCAAACAATCTTGCCGCAAGTTTCGGGCCGGGCGTCGAACTTAAACGTGTGATTCTTGAACTAACCCATGATCCGATAACGCCGATACCAGAGATATGGCCGCAGTGGCTTAAGCAGCAAGCAAAAAAAGGTGGGAGAGTTTGAAATGGCGACCGATGCAACCTATGCCACCGTCCTCGATGCCGTGTTTGCGATGGACGCCTACGAACACAATGCCGACGATGGATCTTGGTCAGATAGCCTGGGAAAATTCTTTCCCGATCTCCTTAATAATCAACTCGGAAATTATGTTCTTACAGCCGTAAGCACCAGTGCAGAAGCAAATACCAATAATTTCTTTGCAATCGCTTACACTGCTTCGGATGAGGCGATTATTTCTTATCGGGGAACGACGCATTTTTGGTCAGACTTGATAAACGGCTACGGTATCGGGGGTGGCTGACCATTTGGTCCCGATGCGATGGACGCCGTAAGTTTTTACCAAGAGGTCGCAGGTCTGTTAGGCGACTCGTTGCAGAGCCCCCAAGACATTACAGTCGTAGGCCATTCGCTCGGAGGTGGAATCGCTGGTTTTGTCGGCGCAATTTACGGTCTGCACGGCGATTTATTCGACAACATGCCCTTCAACGCTGCTGCTGCTAATGCGTACGCGTACAGTCTGCCGAGTGGCATGACCGATGATTTGGGCAACCAGCTTCCAGGGAATGCCTTTTTGGCTGCCGCGATTTACGGTTCGCAGACTCCGTTCTCGAATGACCTTTTAGGGCTGGAAGCTTACGAGGTATCGGGACAATTTCTTGAACCCTCAATCCTTCTACAAAACCCGGCTGTTCAGTCAGTAAATATAAATCCGGATATTCCTGATCCATTTAATCTTCACGATGCTGCGCTCCTGACAATGCTTCTCTACGCCGATGCGGAGGAAAGAACCGCATGGCAAAGCATAGGCGGATCTTTATATAATGCGCTCTTCAGCAATCGCCTTGCTGGCGAGATCAAGAATGTCGGCGGGAAATCACTCGATGCGTCCACAATGCGGACGATCATCGCATATTCTGCGCTCGATGACGGATACGAGCCCTTTGGCGACACTAGTATTCAGTCGCTCTTTGCAGACGCGGACACGTTAGGTTCGATTGTCAGCAATTCCGGTTTTTCGGGTGTGATGACGGGAAGCAGAGTCATCGATGGTTTAGCCGACATTTTGGTTCAGCATGCTGGAGACCTAGCGGCCTCAAGCAACACGTCCGCTTCTGCCGCTAACGGCATCTTTGTTGGAGCAGCCGGCTCTGTATCGATCGACCTTAACCCAGCCGGTTGGACAACTACGTTCGACCAGACAGATCATCAAGGTTCGGGATTAGCTGAAACGAAGATTCTCGGACTCGGTGAGTTGGTTGCCGCAGTCCTCGGTAACGTAAGCAATAGGATGAGTGCGTCTGACGCAACAGCGCTTTGGTCCGCCAGCGGCTATCCCGATCCAGCATATGCTACCCAAACGAATGGATCAACTACATCCGATTCTAGCTTAGCGGCTCTTCTTAATGAGGCCACCAAGCTCGTAATGGCAACGACACAGGGAAGCGCAATATCAGGTACGGGCTCCGTTAAGGCGAACGACGGCGGGGTAGGTGGTGCGGTCTTGATCGGCAACGACGGGCAGGGCACGATTACTGGCAGTGCAAATGGTAACGATCTGATTGTGGGCGGTGCGACCGTCACGACCGGTGATGGCAACGATATTATAATCACTAGCGCTGCAGCGGAGACAATTACCTTTGGAGCAGGTCACAATGAAGTTTTTGCTGGGGGGAATCGCATAGATGCCACCTTCAATTACACATCAAACACTGGGACCGATCTGATCATCGGCAATACCCAAGGTGGTGATAAATTTACCTTTAACGGTGCGGATCAGACGGCATTTACTGTCGTTTGGGGTGGAGCTGGAAACAACACATTCAACATCAACGCCCCGGGCGGTGCAAATGTAGTTGCGCTAACCATCGATGGCCTGACGGCAAGTAATATTTCTTCTCTCGATATGGCTGCGCTAAAGTCCGATGTGGAGGCTGACTATGCATACAGCCAAGAACCTACAATTGTCATTTTGAATCCAACTTCCTCCGATACGCTGACGTACAATGGGGCGGTCATCTCGTCTCCTGCAGTACGATCTTACAATGAGAACATTCTCCTTGATGCGCATTATCCTTCAAATGACGGGTTTGGTGTTTTTGTCCAAACTGACACGGCCTACCAACTTAGCGCGAACGGCTTAGACTACACCTATCTGGGGCGCCCTAGTGATTCTTACCGTGTTTTGGGCCTTGGACCTGAAGGCAGCAATACAACCGACTTCAATCTCATAAATTTCAGTAATGGCGAATTTGGTATCAAGCTGGATGCCGGCATTGGTGTTCCGGCTTTTCGCGACGCTGTCCTTACTGAGACCACATATGAAATGCATAGTGACTCGGTCATTTACACAACGGACGGTTTGATGCCAGGAGGGCTAGGTCCTGTCTACTTTACTAGGACGACGTACAATGGCGACGCATCCTACGACTTGATTGACCCGGATGAGTTGAGCGGGGCGGCTGCGTCTACGTTCTCCATTGACGATTACCTATTGCAGAATCTTGTCAATAACGACGGAGGAGGCGCGGGCGACGAAGGCGATGGTGGCGATGGAACTGAGGGGCCTGCTTTTACGATCTCGGCTACACAGTTTACATCCAATCAAGCAAATCTAGATTTCCGATATGGCGCCCTTGAGCTCGTTGATACCGCAGAAAACATCTCAACGATCATAGATGCGCTGGGAAATGATTCAAATGTTACCGCGATTGCGTTGACCGACGAGGGAACGCCGACCTTGCAACTCACCGCTTCGCAGGTGGCGGGTGATAGCGCTGCTTTAAATTTAATTACTAGCCCGACCTATGTCATCGATATCCAAGACACCGCGGAATCTGTCTCGGCGAATTTCGACGCGTTGAATGCGAACCACAACGTTGGCTCAATTACCTTGAGTAACGGCAGTGCGGCGAGCCTAACCCTGTCGGTTGGGCAGGCCGTTGCCGATACGGCTACTTTGGAGAAGATCACAAATATCGATTACACCATAGCAATTTCCGATACAGCGGCGGACGTATCGGCAGCCATTGATGCGCTTAAAGCTAACTCGAATGTGTCATTAATCACATTGGTCGACAGTGGAGCGCCCACGCTGAATCTTTCGGTAAGCCAAGCTCTCAACGATACTTCGATTTTGGAAAAAATTACGAATTCCGCATATGCAATTCAAATTACAGATACAGCAGAAAACGTTATTAGCGAGGCCGCGGCTCTTAGCGCCGTCACGCAGATAACGGGGATAACGATCGTCGATACCTCTTCAAATGTGGTCTCGAACGCCGCGGCGTTGTCGTCTAACAGTGAAGTCACTTCGATAACGGTAGAAGATACCGTAGCTAATATTACGGCGGATGCTGCGGCGCTCGCCAGTAATCCGGAAATCAAGTCCATTATTGTGGTTGATTCCGCGGCAAATATCTTGGCGAGTGCTGGCTCCTTACCGGCCGGCCGGATTGTAGTATCGGACACGGCTGCAAATGTTTCCGCGACACTGGACGCGCTTAACGCCGACACCGAGATTGATGCGATCAGTTTAACCGACAGCGGGGCGCCTAGGTTAGCGCTGACTGCCAACCAGGCATTGGGTGATAATACCGCGCTCGGTAAGATCATAAATTCTGGTTATGCGGTCGATATTTCCGATACTGCCGCTAATGTAGCATCTCACATTGACGCTCTGGCAGGCGATGCCTTTCTTGGCTCGATCGTACTAAGCGATACGGGAACGCCCACATTGAGCGTTTCGGCGGTACAGGCTGTTCATGGTGCGGCCGTCTTAGCTCGTATCAGCAATCCGAACGTGGCGATTCACGTCTCGGATACGGCTGCAGTGATATCTGTGAACATCGATGCGTTGAATGAGAATACTCAAATTTCTTCGATTGATTTGACGGATGGTGGGACGCCGACATTGACTCTAAACGTGGCGCAGGCCCTCGGTGACACGGTATCTCTCTCTAAAATCTCTAGCCCGGCCTATTCGATTTCTCTCTCTGATACAGCCGCCAATATCTCCCTTGCGATTGATGCGCTGGATACTGACAGCAAAATTAATTCTATCACATTGACAGATAATGGCTCGCCAACTCTCATGCTCTCGGTAGCGCAGATTGTTAATGATACGGCTGCGCTCGGCAAGATTGTTAATCTTGGCTATCAGATAAAGATATTTGACACCGCAAGTAATATTTTGTCCAACGATGAAATCCTTGCGGCTAATTCGCATGTCGCTTCTGCAGTAGTAGTCGATTCAGCTGTCGCCGTTCTGGCTCAAAAGACGGCCATCGCGGCCGATACAAAAATCAATTCGGTTTTTGTCTCGGATACCGCTGCAAATGTCGCTGCTAATATTGATGCTCTGAATGGTAATGACCAAATCGATGCCATCAGCTTGACCGATGGTGGTGTTCCGGAACTTACGTTATCTGTAGCACAAGCACTTGATGACGGGCACGTCATAGGCAACATCATCAATAGGAATTTCAGAATTGCGATTTCTGATACTGCCGCGAATGTCGCAGCCAATATCAGTGCCTTGAACGCTGATGGGCTGATCGGGTCGATCACCTTAACGGATGCCGGAACGCCGACTCTTGATTTAACGGTTCAGCAGGCTATTTCCGACACTCGGGCGCTGTCTGAGATCACAACACAGAATTATATCATTACGCTTTCAGGTAATGCGAAAGATGTCATCCATGACGTGGCTGCGTTGGCCGCCAACTACAATATAGAGAGCGTCGCCGTCAGGGATACAGCTGCCAATGTGTCGGCGAATTTCGATGCGCTGGGTGTTTCCGCGTTGCTAAGTTCAATTACGCTGACTGATGCTTACTCTACGAGTCTCGTCCTAACGGCCAGCCAGGCACTTGATGATACGGTTGTATTGAACAAAATCACAGGGGCATATTCGATCAGCGTCGTAGATAATGTTAGTAATGTTATCGCAAATGAAATTGAGTTGGATGCCGATTCGAATGTGGCCAGAATAGCCGTAACTGGGACGGTGGCTGATGTTTTAAATAATGCCGGAACGCTGGCTGCCGATAATAAGGTATTCTCCATTGCAGTCTCGGATACGATAGATAACATATTGGCCAATGAGGGCGATCTTGCCACCAACGGTAAGATTTATTCGATTGAAGTCGTGGATACTGCTGCGAGTATCGGGGAGAATGGCGCGTCGTTACTTTCAAATTCGAAGCTCAACTCGATACATGTTGTAGATACGCCGGTAAACATTGTCACCAATATCGATGCTTTGAGCCAGATAAGTGGCAGGGGGGTCGAAGTCATAATTGATGGCGCGCCGACGTTGACGCTATCGGTCGCTGAAGCGCTAGACACCGCAAATATTGTTGGAAGCTACACGATCGATGTTGTCGACACGGCGGCAAATGTCGCTGCTAATATTGATCAATTGAATGAGATATGGTCGAACGGCTCTATCAGACTGACAGACGTTGGTGTTCCCGAGCTCGTGCTGACGGCCAGCCAAGCAGTTTCGGATAATGCAGTATTCCAGGGAATTGGCACTGGCAGCTGCCTTATCGCGGTGGATGATACGGCAACGAACATCTCAGATAATTTCGATGCGCTTAATGCTGATGTTGCTGTCACGTCGATCACTCTAAATGATACCGGAACGCCTGCACTGGTCTTGACGGTAGCGCAAGAATTCAATGGCGCTGGTGTTTTCAGCAAGCTAACCAACGCTGGGTATGACGTCGTGATTTCGGATACGACGTCGAACGTTCTGGCCAATGCCACTGCACTGCAGGCCGATTCTAAGATCTTATCGATTGGAATCGTTGATAGTGCGGCGAATTACTTGAATAATCAGGGGGCTCTGACCACCAATCCTCAGATTGCGACGGCGACCATCGCGGACACGGCCGCGAATATTGTCGCCAATAGCATAGCGCTGAATGCGGATAGCCTTGTATCGGCGATTGATGTGTCTGATACAGCGGCCAATATTTCGGCCAACGTCGACGTCTTGAACGGCTTAACAGCACTCTCCTCAATCGAGGTAACAGACTACGCCAACCTTATATTGACCGCGGCTCAGGCGCTTAATGATACGAATGTGCTCAATCTGACGCAAAATTGGGGTGTGTCGGTTGATGTCTCTGACACTGCAGCCAATATTGAGTCCAATCTTTCGGCATTAGCAGCGGATGGGCAGATTAACTCCATTACAATTATCGACAGCGCGGCAAACGTCGTAAATTACCTATCGGCATTGGATGCAGCCTCTTTTGACGGTGTGATTATCGTTCGAGACACCTGGACAAATATTAAGGCAGTCCTGCCGGTGCTAAGCGCGAGTTCATTGACGATACAAGAGCTCGTCACTTCTCCAGAGGTGAGGATTACGAGCGCCGAAGAAAGCAGCAATGTCGCAACACAAGTGATTACAGGGACTGTTGCCTATTGGGGTTCTACAATCAGATCCGGTCAGACAGTTGTCTTGACAGACAATGGCGCTTCGCTCGGAACCGCGACGCTCCAGCTGGATGGTTCGTTCTCAACCTCGGTGACGCTGAACGAGGGATCGAACTCAATCGTTGCGACCGTAACCGACAGCTACGGTAATGTTGGGACCAGTGACGCAGTCGTTGACACGTTGGTAGGTGCAACGGATGGAATTGCCCCGACGGTTGCACTG
>NZ_JBXAOZ010000001.1:1607466-2303760 GCF_058803465.1 Afipia sp. GW821-FHT14H12
GACCAGTGCGGCGGAGGGCAGCAACGTCGCGGCGCAGACCATCACCGGGACGGTTGTGTCGGGTGGCACGGCGGACGTGGGGTCGGTCAGACGGTGACGCTGACCGACAACGGCACGGCGATCGGGACTGCGACGGTGCAAGCCGATGGTTCGTTCACAGCGTCAGTAACGCTGAGCGAAGGATCGAACTCGATCGTTGCGACTGTAACCGACAGCTACGGCAATGTTGGAACCAGTGACGCGGTCGTGGACCTGCTGGATACTGTTGCCCCGACGGTTGCGCTGACCAGTGCGGCGGAGGGCAGCAACGTCGCGGCGCAGACCATCACCGGGACGGTTGTGTCGGGTGGCACGGCGGACGTTGTCGGTCAGACGGTGACGCTGACCGACAACGGCACGGTAATCGGCACAGCAACCGTCCAAGCCGGTGGTTCGTTCACCAAATTGGTGAAGCTGAACGAGGGATCAAACTCGATCGTTGCGACTGTAACCGACAGCTACGGCAATGTTGGAACCAGTGACGCGGTCGTTGATCTGCTTGATACCGTTGCCCCGACGATCGTATTTGCAAATGCAACAGAGATGCTCACAGGCTCTGAAGTTATTACTGGTACAGTTGCTTCTGGTGGAACTGCGGCGGTGGTCGGGCAAACCGTTACGTTTGCGGATAATGGGGTGACTGTTGGAACAGCAGTAGTTCAAGCAGACGGCACGTTCAATGTCTCGATTGGCCTTTTAAGCCAAGGTGGCAACTCCATCGTCCCGCATGTTGCTGATAGCTATGGGAATATCGGCACAAGTTCTTCTGCATTATTTTCCTTCAATAGCCCCACATCGGACATATCGTTCAGTAATTCTTTCTTGAGCACTCCGAACAGTACCACGACCAATATATATGGTACGAATGATACCCTTTGGACTTCGAGCTCAACAATTATTCTCCATGGGTCCGTGCTGAGCGTAGGTGGTGGCAGCACTAACGATACGATTAACTTTGGCGGGCTTGGTGAAACTCTTACATTAGTGGGCTCTGGGGCCTCGGATACGGTTAGGCTTGCGGCGGGTTCGTCGTCTGCGGCTTCGACGCCCGATATAATAAATGCATCCGGCGATACCTTGAATATTGTTGCTACTGTTAGCGGCAGCTCAACCACCAGCGCCGTTAGTGTCAGTGGAGACAATGACGCACTTTCGCTGAACGCGGGGTCATACGGTTCTCTGACGAACTATTTCACTGTCAACGGCAGCAACGACACGCTCAACGTCCATAACACTGACACTTCTGGGCTTGCGGTCGGGAGCGTAAATGTAAACGTGACAGGTTCCGGCGATGCGATCACCGCGAGCTATTCAACTCTTCATTTGGGCGCGAACACGTCTGCATCGATCACTGGAAATAACGATGTAATTACGGTGGCGGCCGGCGATACCCTGACGGTAAGTGGTACTAACAACTCGGTGGACCTTGCCGCGAATATTACAAGTCAAAATCTTTGGTTTTATCAAACCGGTAGTGATCTGAACGTCGACATCATGGGGACGCAAGATCAATTCACGATAAGCAATTGGTCGTCAGCATCGCTGGCGGAAATAAAAGCTGGTGATGGACTTAGGATTAACAACTCAATAAATCAACTCGTTCAAGCGATGGCGAGCTACTCATCCAGTCACACAGATTTCGATCCCACAATCGCTACGGCAGTACCGCCAGATACTACTCTCCAGGCGGCCATCGCTAGCGCGTGGCATAGTTGAAGCTAGATAGATTAAGATCAAAGGTAGCTGATATCCCCCAAGGCAAACTCATCGCCTTGGGGCGAGCCTCGCATACTTATATTGGTTAGCGTTGTCTATTGATCAGTAGGCGGCTGCTTGGATTCTACTAGTTTGAGCAAATCTGTTCGGATTCTTTCGATTACCGTTGCGTAATTTCTCGATGCGTCCTGACGATAAAGCCGTACAGTCGGGTACCAAGGGCTGTCGTCACGGCCGACAAGCCAGCGCCAATCCGGTACGTAAGGCAAGAGTATCCATGTCGGTACACCGAGGGTGCCGGCTAGGTGGGCGACGCTGGTGTCAACAGCAATGGCAAGATCTAAACATGATATGAGCGCTGCGGTTTGGGCCATGTCAGTTAACCGCATGGTGTGATCAACAATCTTACTTTTTTCAAAAATAGGTTGATCCTCTGGCCGAAGATCTATCTGCAGGCTCACGAACGTTGCGTTTACTTCGAATAGACGGGCCATCGTTTGTAGCGGTATCGAGCGATTCCGATCGTTGCTATGCTTCGCGTTTCCAGACCAAACAATGCCAATCCGCAGGTTGTCATGGGAACCAAGCAGGCGTTCCCACGCCATCAAATCGGCTGCATTCGTCGCTGGAAGATAGTTTGAACTGGGAATAGTGTCGAGATTCGTATCGAATATGTAAGGAAGACTGGTGATGGCGCAATGGAAATCAAAATGTGGTAGGATCATTTCAGGCGATTTAGGAAGACAAGCCGAGATGACCTGCATTTTTTTAAGTAGCGGGTAGAGCGGTGGATTCACGACGAGCACTATTTTTGCGCCGCGTTCTGCTACCATCGGTAGATATCGAGCAAATTGGATCGTATCACCAAGCCCCTCATCAGAGCTAATAACAATAGTCTTGCCCGCGATCGGCTCGCTTCCGCTCCACATCGGTCCGGGTATATTTATGTATCCGCCTTTTGCAGATAATTGCGAGTTTAGCCAGCGCGCTTCGCGTCTTCGCCAACCGGACTTAAAGTCTCCGGTCAGCAACTGGAGGGACGCAAGATTCCATGTCGTTGCGGTTCGAGTAGGGTCGACAGTTAACGACCTTTCAAATGCAGTTTTTGCATCGTCGAATTGATGGAGTTCCGCCAACGCGAATGCTTTATTGTCGAGTGCCTCACAGAAATTAGCTCGGATACCGAGGGCTGTGTCGAGCCATGAGAGTGCTTCCTCATGCCGGCCAAGTCTTCTCAGAGTTTCGCCCAAGCTGTTACAGATATTAGCATCGAGGGGATTTAAGTTATTGCAGCTTTCAAAGTAGACAAGTGCTTCTTGTAGCCGCCCTAACTGTTTTAGTATTGCTCCAGCTTTGTATCCCGCATTCCAGGAGCGCGGATCAATCTGAAATGCTGTTTCGAAGCAACGAAATGCCTCAGCATTGTTGTCTATATAGTGCAGGGCATCGCCAAAATTAATCCAAAGGGCAGCATCGTTAGGCTTTAATTCAACCGCCTTTCCGAAAGCCTTGATGGCTTCGCTCCTTCGGTCAAGATTCAGGAGCGCTGTTCCTAGAGTCGTCAAATAAACAGGTTGAGGGGATTTTCTAATTGCATTGGTTGACCATTCGACAGCAGCTTCGTATTCCTTCATATTGAAATGCGTCAGTGAAAGTAGGTGGAGTAGCTCGGAATCGCTCGGATAACTTTCGATAGCCCTTCGACAACTATCCTGTGCTTCGACAAAACTCCCAGACTGTAACTTCGCCAATATTTCTTGGTGCACTGCATTAATATTCCTCCCCATTTGAGAGGTTTGACCGTTGCGCTTTTGCTTGGCGGCGATCCGGCGTTCGCGGCGGTTCATTTACAGCATCCTGCGAAAGAAGCGATAATCCGTAGATGATTCACGGGGTGTGGGCCACCACGATCCGTGCTTGGCAGCGAATGCGGTATTGGTTGAAGATTTTAGTGAGAAAGAGAAATTCGTGATGGGTATTTAAACATATCAGTGAGCAAAGAAACATGCGGTGGGCGATACTACTGGTGTATTAAAGAATTTTCCTAACCGCGGGGACGCCTCGTGATTTTGTGAAGAGTGTACTTTTTCGTCTGCGCATTCACATTGGTGATTTAAGAATAGATATTCTCACTTGGCGGTAACTTGGGCATTCCGGACTGACGCGTAGCGCCCTGGAATGCGTGCACAACGAAACTATCTCATCATCCTTCCAACGAAAATGGTCGTTAGCTGAGTCGCAGTGGGACGGTGATTCGCGCATAGGCCGCTGTGGCCATGCGCGCGCTAGGGTGGAATGGTGCCGTACGATTTTGGCTTAATTTAGGGCCTACTTTTGGCTGAGTAGGTAAGCTTAGAGGCTCGCAACAGCTCCACGAATAACACGCCGCAAACCTGGAAGTGCCGATTCTCGAGGGCACTAAAAGGCTGTCGGACTTTGGCCCCTGCAGCGAGTTCTCAATCCGAGAAAAGAATCTTGAATGCCGTCGCCGGGCTTCGAGGGTTTGAAGTGTTGGATTGGCGCGGCTGTTCTCAATTAGACTGATCGCGGTCTGTTCGACCTTTATCTTTGCGGCCAGTTCGTCCTGAGTCCAATCTCGCTCCTTGCGTAATCGGCGCACGTTTCGGGCAAGCGTTTTTGCAATTTGCGAATTCCGCGCAGGAAATCGTTTTCCGAATCCAGACCGAGTTGCCATGGGACAGTAATCTGCTGGCGGCTCAAGCCTGGTTCAAAATAATTCTGGCTTCAGGATTGTTCAAAGAATGAACCCAATCCAACTTCAAGCGCTCTGGCGAGTAATTCAAGGGAGTTCAGTGTCGGGTTGGCGGTGCCGACTTCGATAGCGCTGACCAAGGCTTGCCGGACTTTGGCTTCCGCTGCCAAGTCGTCTTGGGACCAGCCTTTCGCAAGCCGCAACTTTCGGAGATTGCGGGCAAGGTCACGTTTGGCTGTCTGTGTATGGCGCCGTCCCATTCATGATGATGAAGCATCATCATGAAAATGCCGCCACACGCTTTAACGTGTAATATACGTTTCAACGTATAATCTTAGTCGTTCTCCAAGAGAGCGATATGAGCTTATTTCAGACTGAAGGGCAGGTAACGGCAACGGGGTCGAGCGAATACAACCTGCACGGCCGCTATTATTCATACGTCGAGGTGTCCGAGCCGAATGGGCGCCGGGTCACCATCGAAAAGGTCTTTGTGACAACCTAGACCGATGCCTATTTGGCGGTGGGGACGAGCGGGATATTTTACTTCGAAAAGGTCATGGGGATTTTGACCTTGGGACCGAAGCACCTGTGGGGTGTGAAGTGCTCCAATGGGGAAGTTCACTTCGAGGGGATGAACTTCCGGTTTTACATGGCGGTCAGACTGATATTCATCGGCATTGTGCTATCGGTGATTTTTATTGGTATTCCGATTGCGATCATTGGGTTTGGGCAACTCATTATGTCGTTGGCGACATTGAACCGGCGGGAGAGCATGTTCTACGGCCCCCACGGAGAGGAGCGGCGGCGCCTTCAGGCCCAGGAAGCCGTCCGGATATGAAACTTATCTGGGTTGTAATTGGCTCCTTACTCTTGAGTGCGCCAGCTTATGCCGCAGAGAGTCTCTATACTCGTACGTCTGGACCTGATTGTCGTGATTCCGGATCGAAGGAAGAATTCAACGCCTGGCAGTGTCCAGGGCCTGCTGATTACAGCGCGGAGTTTGCCGACGAGGGGAATCTGGTCGCCTTCAAGATTTCTCGAACAGGTAAACGAGACGACGAGCCGGGTCTGATCTGGCGCGGGGCGGGCAAGGTATTTGGTGACAAGCTCGAATGGCGGGTATCAGACGGCAAGCCAATTGCTGCGATCCTGCGAGCCTGGCGTGTCGACACGGATAAGGACGGCCACGACCATGTTACGCAAGAGCTTCTTGTGGTCTCATTGCGAGGGCAGCGCCCTTGCGAGGTAGGCGCGATTAACGTCCGCGGGCCAGACGCTAACCGTCGGGCGCAAGCGCTTGCCGACAGCGCCGCGTCATGTTTGACCAGCGACAGATAATCATCTGAATCATTGCTGTCCTTCTCCAAAACACGACATTATTTATCTCTCGCGACCGGGGGATTATCTTCTGCAAACCGCCGAAAGCGGTTCTGAAAAGGACTGCCGCGAAGAACTTCGGATGGCGGTGGGAAACGCCTGATGGGCCGGTGAAGAGTTGCGAAATCGAGCATCGTCGACCGCCCGGCTCAATGGAGTCGACATGGCAACTCAGATGACAAAATCGCAACTAATCGAAAAGATCGCCGAAGCTAACGAGCTCTCGAAGAGAGATGTGAAAGGCGTTCTCGAGTCTCTCGCAACGATTGGCTACAAGGAGCTGAAGAAGAACGGGACGTTTCTCGTTCCGGGCTTTGCCAAGTTTGTCGTAATCAAAAAACCGGCGACGAAGGCACGCAAAGGTACCAATCCGTTCACTGGCGAGCCAATGACGTTTAAAGCCAAGCCTGCTCGAAAGATCGTTCGAGCACGCCCAGTCAAGGCTGCCAAGGACGCTGTCTGACTAGATGGAAGTGGAGACTCGTTGTGATCTCCACTTCTTGATCCTGGTCGATGATGTGCTAAAGCGCATCTGACGGTAATTAGGAGGGTTGGATGGCCAAGAAGGTGAGGAAGTCGACGAAGAAGGCGCCGAGGAAGTCCGTGCGCCGGCCTTTTACAAAGGACGACGTCAAGACTTTACGAGCCCATTCGAAAGCCAGAACCCCGGTCACTAAAATTGCGAAGCAAATGAAGCGCACGGAAGGCTCGCTGCGTCAGAAAGCCTTGAAGCTTGGCATCGGGCTTGGTCATCAGCGGTAGGCCGTTTTACTCCCAGAAGACCGCTCTTCTGCGTTATTTGCATCCGGCTAATTTTGGACGCTCTGTTTCTCTCTTTCCTTCAGGATGACCTCGACGATCCGCTTGAGTTGCCGGACAGATCCACCCTTCCAATGTTGAGCAGTTACACAGTGCTCTTCACCGTCCAGCGGCGTGATCCAGCGCGGTTCGAGCTGGCGCTCAAGGGCGATGCCGGCAAGGACCGCGGGTAGCAGTGCGTCGAGATCGCGGGCTTGCGGCGAGGGGAAGCCGATCACGCGCAGCCGATCCTTGAGCGGTGAGGGCAGGGCATCGGTGCTGTTGGCGGTCATGATGTAATTGACATGCGACAGGTCGAGCGCGGTCTGTAGCGCAGGATCCGGATAGCGGGCGGCCGTCTCCGGTTCGAAGAAGCCGAGCAGGCAATCCCACAGCCGGCCATGGTCGCTTCGGGTTGCCGCCTTCTCCAACTCGTCGATCAGGACGAGCGGGTTGGCGTGCCCCGCGCGGTGGACCGCCATGAACGGATGACAGGGTTCGGTTGAGTGCCAGCGCCGGTCGGTGCCGGCGAAGATTGAACCGTCCGACTGCGCGCCGTCGACGCGCCAGACGGTAAGTCCGAGCTCTTCGGCCAGCCGCCTGGCAAAGCGCGACTTGCCGGCGCCGGGTTGGCCGAGCAGCAAGGTGGGTTTGAGTCTCACGATCCGTTGGCCAACGAGGTCGGACAGGATGGTGTCGATCACCTCTTGTGCATAAGGGAACTCGAACAGCAGCTTTGCGCGCACCTTGGGCAGCGCGGGCGCCAACGCAAGCGGCAAAGGTGAGTTGATCGCGGACTGGTAGGTTTTGGTCAGGCTCTTGCTTGAAGAACTGGCCCCCTGTTCGGGCAGGGAGCACACCATGACATGGTCGGGTGGGATCTCAGCGGGAGCAGGACCTTCACTGGCTGGTGTTTTGTCCGGTGTTTTCTCGTCGTCGCGATGGCGGTACTCGTTGCGGATTTCTTCTTGGGCGGCCTGGATGCGGCACGCCACCATGAAGTCGCCCAAGCCGAGGGCGGCATCCACCGCGCGGTTGTAGTGCTGCAGCTCGGGTGTCACTCGCAAGACAAGAGGTGCTGCTGCCCAGCCGTAAAGGAAGGATTCCACCTCGGCCAGCATCGGCTGGCTCAACACATGCCAGCGCTTCTTGCGGGCGGTGAACAGGGCGGCCGTGACGCGCCAATAGGCCTTCGCATCATAGGCGATATGGGGCGCGGGCAAGGACAACAGCCGCACGCAGTCGGAAAGACTGCGCAGGATCGCCCGGTCTTCGCTGGTGGCGAGACGATCCAGCTCCTCGGCCAGAAGTGCGCCGGTGGCATAGTCTTTAGCTATGAGCCACGGCTCCAGCGCCACTTTCGGTGCAACCTCATTGATCTCGGCGGCAAGCCGTTCCTCGGCGAGGCTGGAGCGCTCGGCGCAGAGCAGGCCGTAACGAAACAGCCGATGCAGGCTGAGTCGCTCGTCCTTGAGGTCCCCACTGTCGGCGGCCGTCCCCAACAGAAGCCGTTCGCCGTCGACCGTGATGCTGATCTCCTCGCCATCACCTTCATGATCGTCCGGGCCGAGGCTGTTGTCGTCATCGTCAAACGGCTCGCTCATGATCCCACCTCCACGACCAGGGAGGGATTGAAGGCCGGATTCTCGTCGCCATAGCCATTGGGGTTGCAGACGATGCGCGTCTTGTGGACGGCATAGTCGAACGAGTGGTGGACGTGACCATGCACCCACAGGTCAGGCCCATAAGGCCTTTCCGGCAGCGTCGACAGGTCGGACACGAAGGCCGCCGACAAGAGATCATCCTTGTAGATCGGATGCAGCGATCCGGGATGCGGGGCATGGTGGGTGACGACGATGCTGGCGCCGTCAAACGGCGTTCTGAGCACCGTCTCCAGATACTGACGCGACTCCAGATGCAGCCGCCAGGCGTCAGTCGGGCGGAAGCGGCGGAATGGCTGTTTGGACCAGGCGATCAGGCGATGGTCGTTCATGACCTCCCGCGCGTGCGCCATGATGAGGGGTGCCGCGTGCTCCCCAAAGAGCCTGTAGTCGGTCCACAAGGTGGCACCGATGAAGCGAATGCCGTGCAAGACCACTGTCTCGTTCTCGAGCAAGTGGATGTTGAACTCAGGCCCGAGCTTCTTCGCCAGAGCGACTTCCTTCGGCAAGCACCTGCGATAGAACTCATGATTGCCCAGCGCCATGACGATCGGGATCTCGAGGGGCACGATCCCGCGCAAGATGGTGAAGGCCTTGTCGGCGCCCTCGCAGGTGTCGCCGGCCACGATCGCCGCACCGATGTCCGGCTGAAGCTGGATCGCTTTAGCTGGATAGATATCGGCGTGGAGGTCGCTAAAGATCTGAAGCTTCATGCTGCACCTCCCTGCGAACGCTCGGACTTGGGCGTCTTTGGCGTCGGGATCCTGGCCAGCCAGGGCTCGGTGAGTGGCCACAAGTCCTGATGGGACCTGCTATCAAGGGCATGGGCGAGCATCAGCGCCGCGGCGGGATTGCCGTTCAGGGCGCACAGCAGGACCGCGCTCATGACGATATCGAGGCGTGAGCCGGATTCCTCGCGGTGGATGAGCGGCAGGGCAATGCCGATCGCTTCCGCGGCATCGCCGGCAACGGCCCGTTGCCATCCGGATTCGCCAAGAACGGCGATCTGCGCCAGCGACTGTCGCAGTGCGCAGCGATGCGTGGCGCCGAGGCGGCTGGGAGGCACCGTTCGCCACCACGCAAGCGGAGACGTCTTGTCGAGAGCATGTGTCATGGTCTCTTCCCCCCTTACGCTGCCACGATGACGGGGCTGGCAAGGCTGAGCCGTTGCCAGTGGCGGGCGGAGGCCTGGGCGCCGCACACGACTTGCGCTGCGATGTTCCGAGAGCCGAAGGCCACGGCCAGCGTCAGACGTAGGCGATCCTCGATGCCGCTGATCGGAGCAAGCGCACAGGCGTCCCGCAGCATGGCGTGACGGGCGGCGACAATTGGCCGGGCGCTGGGGTTGATGGAAGCGCGAACCTCGGATCCCGCGGCCACGACGAAACTGTCACCCAGGGGATAACCGCGCGCCCAGATGCCGGAGTAGTTGAGCTCGTACTCTTCTGAGCCGATCGGTGCGGTTGAGACGCCGATCTGCATCAGGCTGTTCTCGTCATCCTCGTCGTCGGCGGGGAAGGCAGGCACCGCTGACATCGGCACGAGAGAGATAGCCGGCCTAATATTATTGGAGTGAAACGCCCGGCAGCCGGCATCGAACAACAGACGCTCGGCGTCCATGACGATGCGTTCCAGTGTGGTCCGATGCCAGGAGGTGGGCTCAGCGTGGGGCGGGCTTTTATCCTTGCGGACATCGACGAAGCCTGCGGCCTCCGCCATGCACGTCAGACGCTCCTGCAGGAACATCGGTCCGGACTTGTCGTACCAGCGGTGCGCAATGCCACTGACCACATAAACTTCGCGAGCAAAGGACTTGTCCGGATCGGCAAGGTGGTCATTGAGCCGCCGCGCCATATGGCCGGTCTCACCGACATAGATCTCGCGGCCGTTTGCCAGGATGTAGCAAGCGGGAAGCCAGGAGAGACGAGTGCGCAGCTCCTCGTTGATCGGCCCAAACGGAAAGACGCAGACCGAGAGCTTTGATGCCTCGTCGATGATATCCCGAAAGCCGGTAATCCCGGACTTCGGACGATGAATGATGGTGGTGGTGCCTGCGTCAAGGGCAGACTGATTAGCTGAAGACATTGATGAGAATCCCTTGCTGAAAGGGACCGGGTCCTGAAAGCAGGTGCACGCATCCATTGCCGCGCTCGCGTTAGAGGAGCGCAGGTTACGAGAGGGCGAACCCTGGGCGTGCTCACGCACGCCGCTCAGGACGACCGATCGCTAGATGGCGGAGAAGCCGATAACGGACAGGCCCAGCGGCACAGGGCCGTCCGAACAAGGCATGTTCCGGCCATACTGCCCCAAACAGGCGGCGATCATCGACAACAAGGGATGGGAAGGGGACCGCGAATCGCGGATAAACTGGCACTCAGCCATGACTGACTCCTTACAAGTCGGTTGTGGTTAGGCCGTCGTTTGGTGTTGCAAGCACCGGACGGCGGCCGCCAAAAGCGCTCGCGCTCTGGCCTCATCAACGTGGAGGCCGCCAAATCAAAAAGCTAGACACGCAAACGATACATCCCGCGCGATGGTTAATGGAGGGCTCGAAGCTCGCGATCGATGTGTAGGCTTGGAATGAAAGCGGACAGGACTGATAAGCTTTCACTCGAAACCTATCCAGTTTCTCTAACTGATAAGCTTTCATGCGAAAGCTTATCAGGTAGCCTCAAGGACAGCGTCGCGTTTGGTAAGGTCCTGCCAGCGCCGGATGGCGACATCGACATAGAGAGGGTCGATCTCCATACCGAAACCAATCCGGCCAACGCGCTCGGCGGCCAGGATCGTCGTTCCTGAACCCGCAAAAGGATCGAGCGCGATGTCACCGCGGCGTGAGCAGTCCCGCATCGCGTCGGCGACGAGAGCAATGGGCTTGACGGTCGGATGAACTGTCAGTTCGGCGAGACGGTCTTTGCGGAATGCATTGACACCGGCATAGGCCCATACGTTTGAACGCGAACGTCCGTGTCGGCCAAGCTCGATATTGTTTTGATGAGGTGCCTCGCCATTTTTGAAAACGAAAATCAACTCGTGCTGCGAGCGGTAAAAACTCCCCTGGCCGGCGTTGGATTTGGTCCACACGACGAGATTCTTGAGCTCGTCATAGACGTCACCACCGGCGGTGATGATTTCGCGGATATGCCGCCAATCCATGCAGATAAAATGAATCGAGCCATCGTGAGAGAACAGGGCGGCTAGCCGCATAAATCCTTTAAGAAACGCCGTGAATTGCTCGGGCGACATCTCGCCCGAGGCCGCTGCAAACTCGCGATGTTTAATTTTGCCGCGATCTTGTATAGAGCTGACGCGGACGTTGTAGGGCGGGTCGGCGAATATCATGGATGCGAGGTGTTCTCCCATGAGAGCCTGCATGTCGGCCTCCACGCCAGCATCGCCACAGAAAAGACGATGTCGACCGAGTTTCCATATATCATTCCGCTGCGATACAGCTACCGCCTCGGGCAAAACGATCTGATCCAACGGATCCTGTTCAGGATCGACATTGTCGACCATCAAGACGTCAATCTCGGCGGCTGCAAATCCTGTGATGGAAATGTCCAGATTGCATTCTGAGAGCAAGGGAGCGAGTTCGCCAAGCTCTTTGGCAAGTAACTCCGCATCCCAGCCGTCGTTCGCCGCAATCTTGTTGTCGGCCAGGGCGAGGGCGCGTTTTTCCACCTCGTTCAAACCGCTAACGGTGATGACAGGGAATGTCGGCCATCCGAGCCGTTTTGCGGCGAGCCATCTGCCATGCCGGCTATGATCGTGTTGTCCTCGTCTGCAATAATGGGGGACGTTACGTCAAATTGACGTACGCTATTCGCGATCTGCTCGACCTGCTTTGTGGAGTGCGTGCGAGCGTTCCGCTTGCTGGGTTTGAGATCGTTGATCGGTGATGTCTTGATAGAAGGAATCTTCATCAATATCTCCATTCATTCGAATGGCAGTATTGATGTCACTATTTCGCGGATGAGGCACGCGTGACGATACAACTCGAAATGTGGCGGGTGCTCCGCGATTCAACCAAGAGGAAAATGCTGACACCGTCGCTTTTTCGACGTCTGGAAATATTGCACTGAATCCAGCCGACATCCGAAGTAAATGCGTAATCTGATTGTTGCCGACCCTTTCTTTAGGCTAACCGCAATTGTAAGTTGGTTTTAGGTGGCCCTGATTGAGGAGCACTTTCGTCGCATGGATCTTGCAACCATTCAGTAAGCTTGAACCAAGTCGAATTGTGACAAAGCAAGAACTGAAGTATTGGCCGGATAGGTTAGCTTACAACCGGGCGCTTTGAGCGCGCCGCACGGGCTGCCGCATTCCAGCTTTCGCGAGCGTATCGGCGATTTTTTGCTGTGAGGGAGCCTTACAGTCTGGATACCGGTCCGTAAGGTCCCCCTGGATTTGCTTCAGCAAAGGGGTAGTGCGTCCTGGGAGTGTGCTGAAGTCGATCAACATATAATCCCGGGCCGGTACTGACAGTTCTCGCTCATTAAGATGAGCGGGTCGGACCCAGCATTGTTCTCCTATCTCCATCATTGAAATAGCGCAATGAAGGATCCGCCAGTCCAATTCGCTCAATTCATAAGGTAGCTTCGACGGCAGAACTTCGATCGATCGAAAGATCGTCCCGTCCTTCATCTCCACGCTGCCGTCTAGCTTCAATGAAGCGTCGTCAAGGTCAGAGATGGAAAAAGTTTTGAGCTCGCGACGTTCCTTCGATCGTGCACGAAAAACTTTCGAGGTCGCGAGGGAAACAATGAGGGTCTTCCAAGTGCTTGAAATTCGCAAAAAAGATTAGCAATTCCCACGATGTCCCCTGAAGGGAGCATTAGCCTTCCAATCTTGAATTGAAGGTCATTACACGTCTGCAAATCTGAGTACCTAGAGAAGACGTCTAGCGCGTCCGCACCGGTGCGGCGCTGATTTCGCTGCTGCTCCTCCAACCGAACGAACTGCATTTGATCAATCTTTCACATCAGTCCCTTAGGCCCGTTATTTCGATTCTCAAAGATTCGCAATACCTAAATGCAATATGGACGCAAATTCGAAAATAAGCGGTCTAAGTTTGATCATTTCGGGGAGTCGTCTTCACAGAAGTCCCAATGTTTAAGTGAGATGCGGCAGTCCTGACGCTCCTGTAGCAGTGATCAATGCGACTATCAGGACTTGGTCCCGCCCAACAAAGTATAAGTCTCGCCGCACTCCGAGCACTTCCATTTCTTTGGCCACACGATGTTACGCTTCATGTCCGGGGTCTCAGCGTTTGAACAGCATCGGAGACTCAAGCCCAATGATCGAGAGCCAAAGAACAACAGGAACATCAGGCTGCTGACCTATGAACGAGAAAAAATCTCAAAGTCGATGGGTTTAAAGGAGTAATTGTTTGATTGGAGCGCCGAGCAGGCGGTGAGACCGATAAACAAGTCCATTTCCGCTTCGAAAACGATGTGATCGCCAGCTTTGCTTAGCGGCGGCTCTACCTTCAAGCCTCCCGACGGATCGATAACCACATTCATAAAACAATTGAAGGCCACAGGAATTTGATCGGGGCAGATGCCGAAAGGGGCCAGGGCTTCCGCAAGATTGCCAAAGCACCCCTGATGAGGATGTTCATCACCGTATATAATTCTGAAGGTGTCTTTAGAGCAGGGTGTGAGAAGAAAATCGTGGCGGCCAACAGTATCCTCGGCGATGCGCAGCATGACATTGCTTCGGTTGGAATAGATGGGATCACCGGTAGTCAGGAATAATTTGCTGGCATAGTCGAGGCTACGCCCAGAGGAAATGACCTCGCCAGTGTCGTCGGCATTATAAGCGACCAGATCTGCAACCTGTTCGCCTTTTGGGTCAATCACCTTTAGCCGCTGTCCTTTCTTTAGAAGAAAAGCGGTGCCGGATCGAGGTGCAATAGTTGCCATCTTATGTACGCTCAACGGGACGAAACGGACACTTCCAATCGTCACTCACAGCGCGCCCGCTGTATTGGCGAGCTTCGGACGCATCGCCGTGTTTGGCAAGCATCGGATTGGGCGTTCCCGCGATTGCGGTATCGCGCTGAACGATAACCTCTCTAATTTTTTCGTAACGGCCCATTTCCCTGAGTTGTTCAAACTGGTCATGAATGTTGAAGACGAGCACAGGGCACACGAACTGTCGCGCGGGGCGGCTCGCATTCGGATGCATGCCGACAACAAAAAAAGCCTCTTCCTCGAAGCTCAAAGAAAAATGAGGGTCATCTGGATTCGTACTCACTCGATGGTCGGGCGAACAACCAAGCCAAATATCCTTATTGGTAAGAGATTCGGCTCGCTTCCAAAGGTAGCGCTCAAATTCTGCTTCGGTCAGGTTTGTCGGCCCTTCGAAGATGACAGTGAAGCTTTGAAATAGCGCTTTCTCGGCCCGATAGCGTTTTACGATCTCCGAAATACCTCCATAAATTCGCTTGTCATCCCAATTCGACCGAAGATCGCGCGCGGTCATGATGTTCAATTGACCTCTCGCCAGCGCGGACTTGGCGCCCACGCAGGGGAAGTCCGAAGATGAAATCAAATCACGAAATTGAGCTGCAAGGGGGGAAGAAATATCGAACCGCATAACAAACTCCTGTCGCCATTAAACGCTGGAGCCGTTTGCAGGTGCCCGATTGTCGAATGTGACGATTAACCTATGTTATTAAAAGAGTCTATGCTCGGCGCCTATGAAGACTTTGCTTCGGCGGCAGCATGGTTGCGCTGCTTCATCAGCGACAGGTTTTGCTTTTTCCGCGAAACCCGCTTGTTCGGCAGCTTTTTCCCGAGCTTCCGGCGCATCTTTTTGGCAGCTTGTAAAGGTCGTAGCCTACGAGTCGCATCATCGATTGACGTCATGGAAAGCGAGGGCCCGGCCGTAGCCGAGCCATCTAGATCGGGCAGCTTTCGCGTTCACTACAGTTTTCGCGAGACCTGTGAGTGCCTGGTCAGTTTGCTTTTCTTCCGCCAAGGTCTCTTTCAAAAGCTTGCCGGCCAAACCGAGCTCACCTGCCCAGTTGATGAGAGTGCCGTAGCGCGAGATTTCATAATGTTCGACCGCCTGCGCAGCAGCGAGAAGGCCGGCATCGAGGGCGGGCGTACCCTCGTACTCGGACATGATTTCCTTGCCTTCGTCCGAGATCCCCATGATGGCATCGCAAGTTTTCCCGCGGGGCGTTTGGCCGATTTCCTCGAAGACAGCATCAAGCCGCTCGACTTGGCCTTCGGTTTCTTCCAGATGCTTCTCGAAAGCCGCTCGTAGTTCTTTGCTCTGAGCGGCTTTCGCCATCTTGGGAAGAGCACTCATGATCTTCTTTTCCGCAAAATAGATATCCCTGAGCATGTCATGAAACAGATCGTTCAGAGTTTTGGCTTTTCACATTGCGCACGCCTCGTTAGAATTGGTCGATCGAGTGCTTGCACCGAGAACAGGTCAGATGTCAGCGCGCACCAATGCTTTGTTGTCGCAGTCAGAAACCGGCAAAATGGCCGCGTCCCGCGTCTCCGTTGCGGCCGGTTGGCACCCGGCATAAGCGCCCGATGATGCGCGCATGATAATTTAGTTGCAGTAAGCAGATAGGGTCTGCGTCTCTCAGCCCTCGTTCTTGAAAAAAGCTCGGGACCATAGCGATCCCGAGCTTCCAACCGTCTATGCGGTAGCTGAATTAGCTCTGCCCGCCCTTCCGGCCGGCTTCGCTCGCCTTTTCGCGATCATCAGAAAAATTTCCCGGGTTGCCGCCCTGTTGCCCCCGAGAGCCGCCACCCTGCTGCTGACCGCCATGGCTATGTTCGCCACCCTTCTTGCCCGCTTCCGAAGCGCGCTGAGGATCATTTGCGAAGTTTTCAAAACCACCACGTTGCTCATTTGCCATTTAGAAATCTCCATGAGTACCCGCCAGCAACCAAGGAATTCGTCGCTATCTATTAGGTTCACGATGACATTCATTAAATGGTCGACCACCATCATCGTAAACCTAGTGCCGATTGTCGAAGAACGCCGCAGTGAGGCACGCTCTAGTCAGGTTGGGAAACTCGTTCTTTAATCTCCTCGTGTGCCTCTTTCAGCTCCTCGTCGCTCGCATCCTCTATATCGGCGAGCTTGTTGTTTGCGTCTTTCAATGCGATGATCAACTCCGACAATTTGACCTGCAAAGCCATCGTGTCCCGGTTTTGTGTGTTCTGAATAAGAAACACCATGAGGAAGGTGACGATGGTCGTTCCCGTATTGATCACTAACTGCCAGGTGTCGCTGTAGTGAAAAAACGGGCCGGTGATGCCCCATACAAGAACGATCAGAACTGCGGTCAAAAACGCGATAGGGCGTCCGGTCCAAGTCGCGGTGGCGTTAGCCATACGGGAGAACCAGCTTGATCCCGAGCGGTGAGCTGACGTCCTAGTACGATTCGGAAGAATACCTCTCATGCGGAAACAACGACGCGTGGAACTTCATGTTCCAAAATGGCATTGGAGCGCTCCTAAATGTCCCTCGAAGCTTAGATCGCGTTTTCGGGACTTCTGGTGCGTCATGCTGAAGGAGAAACCTCGAGGTTAGTTTTGTTCAACTTCGCTCATCTATTTCGATGCCATTACTTTCCATTGACGGCTTTAGTGCCGTGAACAAGCTGGCGGCCAACGGCGGAAACTGTGGCCCAATCCACATTAGGCGTTAGATGGCGGGCTGGTGTCATTGTTCACGCCGCCTTTTGCTGCCATCAAGACCGCCGCCTCAATGATCTCCTGGAAGCCTTTGTCCTCTCCAATTGTCGACGGACTCGATAGGGGGCAGGCCCAGCCCGTTCCTGACCAAGCGATCCGCTTTCGGGTTAAGTTTCGCAGAAGATCGCCTTGCCTGAGTTAAAAGACCGACGCGATTTGCCATCGACCTAACGTCGGACACTGTTCGCCCCCATACAGCGATACGCTGAGTGTATAGCCGCAGCGTTTCCAGATCGTCCTTGGACCAACCCTTGCGGGGCGCAAACAACTTTTCCGCGATGCGATTAACTCATGTTATGTAGGGGGATTTGATGTTTGAGGGGGATTTGATGTTTGTATGTCGTTAAGATGTTTGCAGCATCATTGCTCATTCAAGTAAGAATTTTCATCGCTTCTCGCCGGACTGCTCTTTGCGGATCAGTCCGGCTTTTGCGCGTTGGCGCTAGCCAAGGTTCAGCATCGTCAGTCCAAGATGTTTAGTTATTCAAGTCCTAGGAAAAAGAAGCCGTAAGCAACCGCCATAGCAAAAGCGACGGCAGCAACTACTCCGACCACGAGGAAGATCTTCTCAACCGGGTCAGGCTCGTTGTAGGGATGCTGCATATTGCTGCTCCCTCTGTTTCAGACGGCGGGAGCGCAACAGGCGGTCTTATCGCTGATAAAAGCCAGGGCCCGGCGGCGGCGCCACACCCTATACCGTCACGGCCAGCAATAAATATATCTTTCGAGGTACCGGAATGCTGCGCCGCACATACTAAAGCTTTCAATTGAAATCAGACTCGATTGTCGTCGAGTTGGGTGATTAGATCGGGGAACATTCAATCGGTGAGACGCTATGCCAATCAACCAGCGCCTTTGTCCGAAGTGCGGAAATCTCACCAAATTAATGCTGCCACCAGGCAGCGATGGTCCCCGCAGTTATTTGTGCCTCAACTGCGATCTAGGCGACCCCATGAAGCAGCCGAACGTGCAAGGATGGCTTCAGAGTGAACTCGCCCATAAGCGGTGAGCCGTCAAATTCGGGAAGTCCAGGATGATTTCCGCTGAAGGGCTGGGTGATGGATCTAGAATCCAGTATCGCCAGCCTCGAGCGTGGCCTCGGCATCGATAGTCCTCCCGACTTGCGCTTGTTCGCGCGGTGCCGATTGCTGAAGCCGCCCGCGTTATGTCGTGCACCAGCGTTACGAGTCAGAGTGCAATGTCTCGATGCCTTGCGAGGGCGTAGGAAAGCCAAACAGCGAGCACAAGGGAAACCCGCCGTCTCGCTGGGGGCGAGGCCCTCTACGACGGCCATGCCGTTCGGGATACCGACCCGCGCCACCGTCGTGGAAGGACGAAGCTTTCTCAGGTCATCTCACACGCGCGGTTAACGTCGGCGCCGATCTGGCGTGGTATTCGCGGGACCGGCTCGGGCTTGGCGGAATTCTACCTGCATAGGGGCGGTCGTCTGGTCCTGTCGCCGGCGCTGTGGCGGTTTCAGCCGAGCTGGGCGAGGGAAGGCCGCGTAGTGGATCGTGCACCACGGTCAGTCGAACGGCACCGTAGTCCATCTTACCCCCTCCTCATACAGAGGCTTGCAGATCGAGAAGAGCCTGCGCGCTTTTCTTATGCTTGATTCCGTTTATCTTGTGCAACCACGCGGATTTCCCACAGCGGTCCACCAAATTCGTCTCTGACTTCCAGCCGCCAATCCTGGCCGGGCCGCAACTTCCCATCGATGTCTTTGATCGTTTGTCCCGCAACTTTCGTTGCTTCGGCCCAAGCCGCGTGCTTATCCGGGAGTTCTTCGCCGCGCTCGTCGAAATGATGTTCAGAGCCGTGCAGAATGTTAAAAAAATATCGCGGCAACTTTCATCTCCATAATCATGGAGAAAAAATGCGTGACCGTTGCTGAAGTTCCAGAGACGCCTTTACTTACGCGTCTGATTTTGCAGCGCCTCGGCTAGCCTCTTATCAAAATCTGCTTTTCGTGCCGCAATAGGTCGATGGAATGTATTGTTTTCGGAGAGGATGCCTCGAATTACATTGTCTTCGATTTTATCGATGTTGCAGTCTTTGAACGTGCAACTCGTGAGAGCTGTTCCGTGCCTTCGTCCAGCAGCAAGATACAATCAACAAAGACGCAGTCATCAAACCGCGTGAAATTTAACTGCGATCGGAAGTCGAAGGTCCGCCCAAGATAGGCTTCTTGCCAGAAGACACGCTCCTCGCGCAGGCTGATAGTGCTCACAGTTACCTTCTTGGTTTATCGGGGTGAGGACGAATTATTCGCTTCAGCGTTTGCCGCTTTAAACGTTCGACTCACCGCCTGGCCACTGCGAATGGAAATGCCATGCCGCTGAGCCATCGATCGAACCCCGGAGGCAGTTCGATTCGGCGCCGCTGCTATTCGATAAATGGACCGTCCTTGCTCAGCATACAGACGGAAGGTACGCAAATCGTCTTCCGTTCTTCACAGCAACCCTCGTAGGTGCGATAGATTGCCGTATAACTATGACATAGTCGGCTAGTTCCGATGATGGCTGCGGCTACGGCTACGGCTTCGGCGCTGCCGAACTCAGCACTTTGGCTATCTCCGCGAGACTGTCAGAAGTGTTCGTATCGCCGCCAAGTACTCCAAGAAGATTTTTTTCTCGTTCCTCATCGAGGACAGCGTGAGCAGCAGCGATCCGCTCCATTTCGTTGGCAAGCTTCCGATATCTACCGGCAAGAGCAACGAAGATTTTACGCTTCCCTTCGTTCAGCGTCGTTTGACTAATAGTCTCGCATGCTTGAGCGTCGGCATGAAGTTTGTCGATAAAGAGCCGAATATCTTGCATTTCTACTCTCTTGCCTTCCTGTCTGCTCAGTCGGCTTAGCAGACGTTTAACGCATCAGTCGTATGGGAGAACATAATTTACTCCGAATAACAATTAAACCGTCTTGCTTCGCGCCGCGCAGAAATCCGAGCGAGACGTTCTGCTCCATTTCCTATTCCAGATATTTGTTTGCGCGGATGAGCGCGAATATTGCGCTACGAAGCTCCCTCCCGCAAGCTGCAATCTTCTGATCGAAGGCCGCGTCTAATCGATCCGCATTTAAGCTTCGTCGATCGCGGCGACAGATTCGTCCGGTGTCGCGCCGGAAAAGGGATTAGTCCGGGCTGTATCGCACGCCTTTCGCAGGGCGCCGGGATCGGTGTTATCCCGCATGTGTCCATTGTCAGGACATGCGCGGATGGCGTTACATTCCAGCAGCAGCCCGATGGCGAATTGTTCGATCGATTGAGCAGCGGCGTGTTGCTTTTCATTAGTCTGAAAGCTCTATCCAAACCGGCGCGTGGTCACTGGCGTTTTCCAATCCACGAATCCTGCGATCAACTCCGCCCTTGAGAAGACGGCGGCTTAGTTGCTCGCTGAGAAGCAGATGATCTAGTCTCAAGCCGTGATCCTGCTCGTAGCGATCGCGCCAGTAGGTCCAGAAAGTGTAGATTCGTTTGTCAGGGTTGGTGCTTCTGATCGAGTCGATCCATCCATTGCGGATTAGTTTGGCGAACGCCTCCCGCGACGCCGGCTGGACCAGCGCGTCTTTCTTCCACGATTTTGTCGGGTAAATATCGGCCTCGGTCGGTGCGACATTATAATCGCCCGCAAACACTACCGGAACGCCCTGGCGCTTCAACGCCGCCGCGTGACGAGCAAATCGTGCCATCCATGATAGTTTATAGTCGAATTTCGGCCCGGGCTGAGGATTGCCGTTCGGCATATAGATAGAGGCAATTAGGATGCCACTGACGGCGGCCTCGATATAGCGGGCTTGATGATCGTCGGGATCGCCGGGAAGCCTCCTTCGTGTGACGACCGGAGGCGCGTCCCTCGACAGAATGGCGACGCCGTTCCAGCTTTTTTGTCCTTCCCACACCGCACTGTAACCGGCCTCCGCCAAGGTGTCTTCGGGAAATGCGCTCGTTTCGCATTTCAACTCCTGCAGGCAGGCAATATCGGCTTTGGACCTTTTAAGCCAGGCCAGCAGGTTAGGCAGACGCTTATTGATGTTGTTGATGTTGAAGGTCGCGATTTTCAATCGACAGCCCAGGTCGGAGAGTGCCCGCCTTGCGACCGGCGTCCTCATAAACGGCGGCAATGGCTCGGCTCGCTAATGCAGCAGAGCGAAGAGTGTTCCGCAGGTTCGGAACCACCGCCGGTCAGGCGCGTTCAACGCAGGAATGGAGGGTGCGATGCTGGATGACGAACAGGTTGCTATTTTGCGGGCTATTGGTTCGTCAGTTGCCTTTGACGACGACAAAAAAGGCAAAGTCATCGATCTGGTTCTGGAGGGCTATGTTCAAAAGGATGGCGATTGTACGAACTGACTCCCAAAGGGATCATGATGATCGAAGAGCGCGGATACGTGACAGGAAACGAAGCAAATGCCTGAACAGCGCGAGAGTTCAGTAATCGAAGCGTCCGGTGCCAGCGACTATCTCGACAGTGTTACAAACCGTCACGCGAACTGGCGGGATGTTATCGTGGAGCTGACGCGGACTGCTCCATTCGTCATGCTGGGTGCCGCGTTCATTGCAGGCGCGATTTTCGCCCGGCGGAGATAGCAGTTTGTGCTGTTAATGGTAGCGAAGCCATGAGCCGCGCATTCGTCACTGAATCGGAGGCCGTTGAAGAGCTTCCCGACCGGCTTGTCTCGGAACATCCCAACTATGTCACAGCTGAAGGATTGGCACTTATTGACCGCGCCATAACCGGATTGCGGGCGAAACTCGCCAAAGCCCAGCTTGAGAGTGACCGCAATGCCTTGGCGTCGGTGTCGCGAGATTTGCGGTATTGGAACGCGAGGCGCGCCACGGCGGAAGTCATCCCATCGCCAACCGATTTCTCAGCCGTGAGGTTCGGCAGCGTCGTTTCAATCGAGCGGCATGATGGCCGCCGTTTAGCATACCGGATTATCGGGGAAGATGAGGCGGACCCGAATAAGGGCCTCTTGTCCCATGTGTCACCCCTGGCAAGGGCTCTTATGGGAAAGAAGGTCGGTGATGTCATACGAGTAGGC
This sequence comes from Afipia sp. GW821-FHT14H12, assembly GCF_058803465.1. NCBI lineage: Bacteria > Pseudomonadati > Pseudomonadota > Alphaproteobacteria > Hyphomicrobiales > Nitrobacteraceae > Afipia > Afipia sp. GW821-FHT14H12. The sequence goes on from NZ_JBXAOZ010000001.1 coordinate 1,629,543, forward strand.
CGGGGAGAAGCCGAGATCGTCGCGATCGGGACGCAGACGGAATTGCACGACTGACGATAAAGATGGTCAGCAGAAAATCGAGGCGAGAATGATACTGAAGGATCAGATTGAAAACTTTCTCACCAAGGCCACCGAACACCGGCCGTCGTCGAAGGGACTTCAGCGGGCTATCGTGACACGGAAGCCAGTGACCAAACTGTTTGCCGACGATGGCATCGTCCCGAATAATCCCCGATGGCCATTGGTGATTTATCGCAAGGCCGTAAATCTGGCAGGTCGCGGTGATCCGGCTGCCGTGATCGATGCCTTGTTTGGGCATAACGGCTGGGGAAAGTCCTGGCGCGGTAGCATCTATGACTTCGTCCACTATCATTCGCAAACCCATGAAGTTCTCGGCGTTGCCCGTGGAGAAGCCCGCGTCGAGTTTGGCGGCATCAAGGGGCGCGTTATGGCGCTGAAGGTCGGGGATGTTGCAATCCTTCCGGCAGGCACCGGCCATCGTCTGATCGAAGCGAGCAAAAACTTCATTGTGGTCGGGGCTTATCCTTCCCAAGGTTCGTATGACGAATGCACCGACACGAGGGACCATCCGAAGGCTGTGAAGTCTATCGCCAAAGTCATGAAGCCTGACACTGATCCGGTTTACGGGAAGAAGGGAGCTTTGCTGTCGATCTGGAAAACGAAATCCAGAAGCGCGCGATAAAACATTCTGTCGGCAGCCTGGGTTGTGCTGCTCAGATAAAAATATCTCGGAAAGCGATATAATAACTTCCAAAGCGGGACTTATTCGTTCCGAAGCCTCCATCGAAAAGTCCCCGCAGCGGTTTGGCAAAACGGAACTAGTACCTCCGACACCGGTTCATCTGCCGCAGCCGGAGAAAAGAAATGCCAGGCGGTCCAAAAGCACATCCAAAAGGAGAGCCCTATAGCGGCCCCTCAGGCGGCTGGGGATCGGCGGCATCAGTCGCCAGAATTCTTGTTCAGGAACATGTCCCGGCCGAGGGCAGTTCAACCCTGGCCCATCAAAATCGTCCTGACGGGTATATGTGCGTCAGTTGCGCATGGGCCAAGCCGGGGAAGCCGCATCCGCTGGAATTTTGCGAGAACGGCGCAAAGGCGACGGCATGGGAAATCACCAACCGCCGGACCACCCCGGAATTCTTCGCCAAGCATACTCTTACCGAGCTTGAGGGGTGGGAAGATTATTATCTGGAGGAGCAGGGCCGGCTGACTCATCCGATGAAATGGGACAATGAAAGGGACATCTACGCTCCGATCTCCTGGGAGCAGGCGTTCTCCGAAATCGGCGGACACCTCCGCGCCGCCGATCCCAGACACACGGTGTTCTATACGTCGGGCCGCGCGTCGCTGGAAACGGCTTACATGTATCAGCTATTCGCGCGTATATACGGCACCAATAATCTGCCGGACTGCAGCAATATGTGCCACGAAAGCACGTCTGTCGGTTTGCCGGAAAGCATCGGCGCATCTGTCGGCACAGCGTCGTTGAGTGACTTCTAGAACTGCGATTGCATTTTTTACATCGCGCAGAATGTCGGGACGTCTTCGCCTCGCAAGCTGCACGATCTTCAAGACGCGGTGGACCGCGGCGTCAAGGTCGTGACGTTCAACTTTCTGCATGAGCGCGGACTCGAACGCTTCGTCAATCCGCAATCTCCGTCGCAGATGCTGACGGGCTCCGAAACGCAGATTTCATCGATATTCTATCAGGTTCGGAACGGCGGAGACATCGCGGCGCTGTACGGCGTCTGTAAGGCATTGATCGAGGCCGACGACCGTTACCATGCGAACTACGCCAAACATGTCGCCGGGGAGGACGACAAACCGGATCATCCGTCGGAAGCAGACGAGGTTGCTTTCGCTGCTTCGATGGCATCTGCCGATACCGAACATGTGCTGGATCACAGCTTCATTGCGGATGACACATCCGGTTTCGAGCAATTTGCCGACTCCGCACGCTCGCGCGATTGGGCCGAACTTGAGCGCCTTTCAGGCCTGAGCCAAAAGCAGATGGAGGAGGCAGCCGATATTTACGCAAGGGCCAAGAATGTTCTCTTCGTCTACGGGATGGGCATTACACAACACGTAATGGGCGTTCAGAACGTCCATATGCTGGCCAACCTGGCCTTGCTTCGCGGAAATGTAGGCAAGCCGGGCGGCAACATTTGTTCCGTGCGTGGTCATTCCAATGTGCAGGGGCAGCGCACCGTAGGCATTACCGAGAAGCCCGGACTGGTGCCGCTGGACAAGCTGGCGAAGCTATATCATTTCGAGCCGCCGCGCTGGACCGGCCATACCACGGTCGATGCATGCAAGGCGATGCTAAAGGGCGAACTCGATGTTTTTATCAGCCTAGGCGGCAATATCATAGGTGCCGTGCCGGAAACCGAGGCGCTTGAGGCCGCCTGGCGCCGGATGCCGGTGACCGTCAGCATCGCGACCAAGCTCAACCGGACATCCGTGCTCCACGGCAAACAGGCTTACCTGCTACCTTGTCTAGGGCGGATCGAGACGGATCAGCAGCGGAGCGGTCCGCAAGCGGTCTCGATGGAAAGCTCGGTAGGGCATTTCCACGGTTCGAAAGGCAGGGTGACGCCTGCGAGCAAAGAGCTTCTGTCGGAGCCTGCGATTGTCGCAGGACTGGCGAAGGCGACGCTGCAATCAGACCACCACGTTCCATGGGATGAGTGGGTCGACGATTACAGCCGCATTCGCGATGCGATCGAGGCGACCTATCCGGATACGTTCAAGAACTTCAACAAGCGGATGTTTCAGCCCGGCGGATTTCCGCGGCCGCTGCCGGCGAGGGAGCGGAAATGGGTCACGCCCAACGGCAAGGCCAATTTCCTCACGCCGGAACGGTTGTTTCCGGAACTCCAGATCAGCGGAGATCCGTCGGAAGTCCTGCACCTCACGACGTTGCGCTCCAACGACCAGTTCAATACCACCGTCTATGGATACAGCGACCGTTTCCAAGGCGTGGAAGGAACGCGAAAGGTGCTGCTCATGCACCCCAATGACATCGAACGCTTTGATTTGAAGGAGGGCGAAGCGGTCGATTTGACGACCGCAATCGACAACGGCGTTGTTCGCCAATTGAAGGGGTTTAAAGTGACCTCTTATGGCGTGATGGAAGGCAGCGTCGTCGCGTATTATCCGGAGGCCAATCGCCTGTTTCCGCTGGATCACCACGATCCGAAATAGAAGACGCCGGGTTACAAGCTTCTTCCTGTTCGCGTCTCGCGTTCGAACGTTCACTGATATCATTAGGAGTGAGAGTAACGGCGGAACATGCCAGGCTGGGACCGGTTTGTGACTGGGATCAGGAGGAAGACGAATGGCGAAGCGGATCGTCCTCAATGTCGAGAACGCCCCGTCGGTCGATATTGACCGCGTGGTTTCCGAAACGCCCAACCCTCGTCGGGCGTTCCCGTGAACAAGGCGGCAAAATCGCTGTCATCAGTGCTGACGAATCTCGGTGCTCTAAGCGCGAATCCCATCGCGTTCGCCACCGTCATTCTCTACGCAGGGCTATGGATCGTCTTCGACCGCGAAAGTCTGAACTGGCACGGTGGTGCCACGCTTGCGACTTGGATGATGACCTTGTTCATTCAAAGGTCGGAGCACCGCGATACGCAAGCCATCCATGCCAAGCTCGATGAATTATTGCGGGCAGATGAGCAAGCTGAAGAAGGATTGGCCAGGATCGATGAGGAGGAGCCGGAAGACATCGAAAAGCATCGCGAGCACAAAAAGTCTTAGTCCATGAACGGAAGCTTGACGATAGGGGCCTTGGGGCTCGCAGCAGCTGCGCTCACGTCCCTTTCGTACTTGCCGCAGGCCAGGAAAGCCCTTCCCAGAGGGGCCACAAAGGACCTTTCGCTTAAGACGCTGGGAGCCTTGTTGGTCGGCTTATGTCTATGGGCTGTCTATGGCATCCTGAGGTCTGACGTGGTGATCGTTATCGCCAATTCGGTCGGGGCAGTACTCGTTGCCATCGTCTTGGTGTGCAAGCTGCGGGACCTTTTGTATTGCCGACGTTGAGACGATGGCCGATCTGCAGAAAACGGACTGTTTTGTAGTCGGTGCAGGCCCCGCAGGCCTGACCGCGGCGGTTTATCTCGGGCGCTATCTAAGGTCGGTCCTAGTTGCCGATCATGGCCGCAGCCGGGCTCGTCTCATTCCTCGATCGCATAATTATCCCGCTTTTCCGCAAGGAGTGACGGGAGAAGAGCTTCTGCAGTTGCTGCGCGAACAGGCGTTGCGCTATGGCGCGGTGATACTTCCAGAGCGGATCGTCCGGCTTTCAGGGAGTGATGGCGAATTTCTCGCAGAATCCGCAGAACGGCAGGTGCTAGCCAAAAAGGTCATTCTCGCGACCGGCCTTGTCGATCGGTCAATCAAGATTCCCGGTATGAATGAGGCGGTCGCAGCCGGCATCGTGCGGTTTTGTCCGGTATGTGACGCCTATGAGGCAAAGGACGCGAATATCTGCGTGCTGGGATCAAACAAGGATGCGCTTCACAAGGCGCTTTTCATGCGGACATATTCAAGAACGGTCACTCTGGCCTTTCCTGAAGATAAATTGGTCGATGCCGAGATTTCAAAAAGCGCGCATCACGCTGGCGTCAATTTACTGGCCGGCGGCATAGAGCGAATCCGGCACGAGAAGCACTCAATCACGCTGTTCCTGAATAAGGGAAAGACGGCGTCTTTTGATGTGATTTATCCCGCTCTGGGCTGCGATGTCCGCTCCGATTTGGCGGCTGACCTCGGCGGGAAGCTCAACGAGGTGGGATGTCTCAAGGTCGATGAGCACCAGCAGACGTCAATGCCGTTGGCGATGTTGTCTCCGATCTGCATCAGCTTGCGGTTGGGGCAGGACATGCGGCGATCGCCGCCACGCACATCCACAAGCTTCTCGATCCCAACTTCCGTTAGGTTTGAGCTAGCTCGTGATAAGGCAAGCTATCGGCCAAGGTCTTCTTTATCGCACGCTTTCAAGCCGGCGGCTTAGCATTTCCAAGACAAATAGCCATCCATCTTTGATGAGCATCGATTTCGGCGACGCGCTGATTGGCTGTGTCATCCGTTGTTTCGAGGTCGGGTACTCCTAAAGGCTCAAGACCCGAGCGGGGCATTTTGTTCGCCCGGTTCGGAATTTCGTCGCCATCGGCCAACGCGAAGGGAAAAGAGCCAAGTGATTCCATTGTCTGATGAAACTTGGAGTACCGATATTTCGTTTTCCGTGGCCATTCGAGGAAAAAACAAATGTCAACGAAAAAGCCGCGGGATCGTCGCGAGGCTGCCAGGCGTAAGGAGGATGAGCCGCCTCCCGTCACCAATGGATTGCACGATCTCACATAACCAATCGTGCCGCGCACCGCATGAGAAAGAAAAAGGGAAGAGTCCTGATCGGCACCTCCGGTTGGCATTATGCCTCGTGGCGAGGGCCCTTCTTCCCATCCGAATTGATGGTCAAACATCAACTGCAGTTCTATGCCACTCAGTTCGAGACGACAGAGCTCAATGGCGTATTTTATCGAATGCCGTCGGAATCGACAGTTGAAAACTGGCGGGAGCAGACCGCGAAGGATTTTATCTTCGCTTGGAAGGCATCGAAATACATCACTCACTGGAAGCGGTTATCGGAGAAAAGCCCAAACAGCCTGAAGCTGATGGAGCAGCGGATCTCGCTGCTGGGCGCCAAGGCAGGGCCGGTCCTATTTCAACTGCCGCCGAATTTTTCCGCCAATCCCGACCGGTTGAAGCATTTCATCGGCATGCTTTCGCCTCGTTATCGCTACGTCTTTGAGTTCAGGCACCCGAGCTGGTATGCGGCTGAAATTTTCCGAATTCTCGCCCGACCAACGTTGCGCTCTGCATCTCGGATCATCATGACGCGCCGTCGCCATGGGAGCAGACGGCGGACTTCGTTTATCTTCGCGGCCATGGACCGGGCGGTCGGTACAGTGGACACTATTCCAGCGCGACATTGAAAAAATGGTCACAGACGATCGGCGGCTGGCGCAGCGCCGGTTCGGACGTTTTTGTGTATTTCGACAATGATCAAAAGAGCGCGGCGCCGCTGGATGCAGCGAAACTGCGTGCCATGCAGGCGGGCCTGTAAAATTCAGTCTGCTTAATCGTTATCGTTGACGCCGAGCGCAGTCTGATTGCCCGCTTCCCGGCCCGGCACGCTCACATGAACTTCGTGACCTTCACGGACGGCAAGGGACGCCGCCGCCACCGCGGACTCGAATGCGGCTTCCTTTGACGTATAGTCGCCCTCGGCTTCGCCGTCGTGAAGAATGGTCCAATTCCGCCCTTTCTCGATCACTGCGTAACTTGCCATGCCCATACGGCGTCTCCTCGATCTCGTGGTCTACGTCGCCTGCGATGATCCCAGGCATCGTTTACTATCGGTTGGAACAAGCGACGCCGTCGAATTGAGTTCCATCTCTCACAAAAGTAGCTGCATGTGATGGGAACGGGATGCGCTCCGCTTTGTCTTCTGACAAGAGAAGGAGAACTCCCATGGACGACAAATGGCCGGCCGCTAATAAGGTGGATGATTCCAAGCAAAGGCAGACCGAAGACGATCAGCAGCGAGCAGAACTCGGCCCCCGTGGTGTGCCGGGACGGCCGGATCCCGCCAGGATGACGCCCCAGCAAGAGAAAAATATGCCCGACCACGCAGCAGGTGGGCACACAGCTTGAGCGTAAAGCGTATGACCGAACAGAGTACGACAAGCCCGCGCTCCACTACGAATAAGGGCACCGATCGGCCGTGGGAGCAGCCCGGCCAGGCCGCCCAGAACCCTCATGCGAAGCTCACCGATTCAAAAACCCGGCAACGGGAGTATGAAGACAGGATCGGCGGGGCCGATCTTGCGCCGTATCAACAGACAAGTTCGACGCCGGCGTGATCTCTCGGTTGCGAGGCATCACACAGGAATGGCCCAGCTCTTGATCACCTCTTCGGCGGAGGCGAGCTCGATCTGAATGTCGAAGCGTCTGTTGTACAGATCAAGCAGCGCGTCATGGCTCTCATCCGAGGAACTGGCAAGCGCATCGCTCACCACGATGGTTCGATAGCCGTGATCGACCGCGACCAGGACGGTCGACAGCACGCAGACATCCGTTTCCGAACCGGAGACGATCAGCGTGGTGACGCGGCGATCCTGCAGCCACGCATGCAGGCGGCCATCCGCAAAAGCCGAATAAGTGGGCCGGTCGAATTGCGTGGCCGGAGGCACGAATGTCTGCAACTCCGGCACGAGATCGATCAGCGCCGGGTCGACGGCCTCTAGCGTCACATCACGCCACTTCTCGTAAGACGCCCGCCATGTTCCGAACGCATCGGAGGGAGATTTCGCGGGGATGAAGCGCGTAAAGACGGTGCGCCGGGGCTGGCGCGCGACAAGCGTCGTGACCACCGGGAGCACGCGCTCCAACCACGGCGTCATCCAGGGCCCGCCCGGCGCAAACAACCGCTGCATGTCGATGCACAGATGAACGCTCTGTCCGCCGATTGCGCCACGCAAGCTGCCCATCAGACGGATCCCCTTCGCTGTTTGCGCGGGACAGGCCAAGGTCGCGTCCACAGGCGGACTACGCGCTCGAGCACCACGCCTGTGGCAAAGCCGACGGCGACATCGGTGAGCCAATGCGCAAGCAAGACCACGCGCGTCGCCATCAGAGCGGATGCTGCGGTCCACGCGCTGTATCGAAAGCCACGCGGTAGCAGGGTCGCGAACGAAGCCAGCGCTCCCATGTGAATGGCGTGGCCGGAAGGAAATGCATCGTTCGGTTTGCCCGAATGGGGAATGCCGTGCCGATGTTGAGCGAAGGGCTCGCGGTCGGGCCGCTTCTGGTCGATCATGGTCTTGAGGATGTGGGGTAAAATCGATGCCGCAACGGTGGTCACAAGGCAGTGGGTGGCCACCTCTCGCGTCCTGTCGTCAGCGCGCCGGGAAGCCAGCCAGACAATCGCAGAAGCAGCCAGCAGCAGATGTTCGTCGGCGCCCCATGTGAGCGCCTCCGCTACCGTTTCAACGCGCGGGCCGGTTTCCTTGGAAATTGATTTTGCAACCCGCTTGTCGAATGCGGTGGGTTTGACTGTGACCAGGGCCATGCCGTCCTCTCTCCATCACAGGAACTCGGCACGTCACGGAAAGTTCTTAAGTTCTTCCCTCGCGATCGAGGAGCAGCTTTTGGAATTTGTCATTCGCTTTCTGGTAGGCGGTATTGTCGTGTCGGCCTTTGCGCTGCTGGGCGACCTGCTGCGGCCCAAGAGTTTTGCGGGGCTGTTCAGCGCGGCGCCGTCGGTGGCGCTGGTGACGCTGGGTTTGGCGTTTCACAATCAGGGCGTCGATTATGCCGCTGCGGAAGCGCGGACGATGGTCTTCGGCAGCATCGCGCTCGCGGCTTACGGCGTCCTCGTCTGTCATCTGCTGATGCGCAGACGATGGAGCGCGGGAACCGCCAGCAGCACGGCGCTGCTCGCATGGTTCGGCGTGGGCGCCGGGCTGCTGATGATCTTTGGAGCCTGAATGACGATCGTCCGGCTCAAATTCGCTAGTCTCAAGCAAAGCCAATGGTGCGAGCATGTCATCCGCTTCGTGCTCGGTGGCCTTGCGACGATGCTCGCAGGCGGCATCGCAAAACTGGCGGGACCTTCCTGGGGGGGATTGTTTCTGGCGTTTCCCGCGATCTTCTGTGCCAGTTCGACGCTGATCGAAAAACACGAACGGCGGCGCAAGAAAATGAAGCATCTAAAGGGCGCGCGCCGGGGACAGGAGGCTGCAGCGCTCGATGCTTTCGGAGCTGCCTTGGGAAGTGCCGGCATGGCGGCATTTGCATTCACCGTCTGGTTTGGACGGTTGCTACCGCCTGTTGCCGTGCTGGGATTGGCGATAGCGATGTGGGGCATTGTCTCCGTTGTGGCTTGGTATCTTGGGACAACGCCACGGCGAGCAGCCGGACAGTGATGGCCAATCCCGTCTCCAGGAAGACGAAATTTCAAGACTTCGCAGTAAGAAGCAGCCTTTTGGTTCTTCAACCCTGCTTCAAACTGTTAAGCGGCTTCGCCGGCACGCTGAGATTCAATCGGAGAACAGCTCTCCGCCAGTCATGCTCGATCTTGCTTGAGTCTATCTTTGAGCAACATACGTTAGTAGTCCCTCGGCAGGGCATGGAGCGAGGCCGGGTCACTGCGGACCTCCCGTACCGCCACCAACAGGCGTCAGGCGTAGAAGACGGCCCAGATTGCTGTCCTCAATGAGCCAGATAGATCCATCGGATGCGACGGCGACGTCGCGAATACGCGCACGCATGTTCCAGCGCTCAGCCTCGTCGGGCTGTCCGTCAGGTCCAAAGGTGACTCGAACAAGACAACGGGCGCGTAAGCCGCCGACCAGCGCGGAGCCGCGCCATTGCGGAAACATCGCGCCTTGATAGAAGGCGAGCCCTGCCGGTGCGATCACCGGCGTCCAGTAAATGGCAGGCGCTGCAAACTCGGGCCGAGTGGAATGGCGCGGGATCGGTGTCCCGTTGTAATTGGCACCATTAGAAGCGATGGGCCAGCCATAGTTGCGGCTTGGCTCGATCAGATTGAATTCGTCGCCACCCTGCGGTCCCATCTCGTGCAGCTACAGTCGGCCATCGGGCGCGAAGGCGAGGCCGTAGGGATTCCGATGGCCGGTGGTCCATGTCTGTCCGGGGGTACCGTGTTTTGAAGCATGCGGATCGTCGTCCCGAGTCGAGCCGTCGAGGTTAAGACGAAGCAACTTACATCGCGCCTGAGTAGGAACCTGCGCGCTGCTCGGCTCCATCCGGTCGCCCACCGTGAGAAATAGATGCGATCCTTGCGGGTCAAAGGCGATGACACCGCCGGGTTGACCGCCGCCTCCAGCGGGGTGCTTGCCGCCAAATCACGGTGCGATTTGTAAGCATAGCAGCACTCTCTGAGCTGGCCCATGATTCTGCTAGGCTCGAATTAATGGTCTTTCACGAAGGTGTGATTGCCCTTAAATTTGCTGTTCGGCATCAAAAACATCGTAATACGATACAATTACGATTGTTAGCGAAATTTTTGGAAGCAAGGAACTTGCGCGGTGCGTGCTCGTTAGAAAGGCACCTTGCGGGCCAAGCCACATGTTTCATCGACGTCAATTTCTTGCCAGTGCTGCGTACCTCATTGCGAGCTTTTCCGTGGCGCGTGCATCGCCGATCATGTTGCACCTGCCATGGTCGCCTAATGCCGGAAATCCTCCCGTCCCGTTTCAACCGGGCCCTTGGCATTATTTTACAGGCTCCGAGGGAAGGGCGGTTGAAGCGATCGCAGATCGCATTATTCCACCGGATAATGAGACTCTCGGCGGCAAGGACGCGGGCTGCGCGGTTTTTATCGACCGCCAGTTGGCAGGGCCTTACGGCCGCAGGGATGGCCATTATAACCGTCCGCCATTCATGGACGGTACCAAGCAGCAGGGAGAGCAGGGCGAGGCCGGCCCGGCACAACAATACAGGAAGGCGCTCGCCGCGCTTGATAAGCACTGTCAGGCGAAATTTTCTGGGAAAACATTCGCCGATCTCGATGACAAAAATAAGGACACGGTTTTGCAGGGGCTGGAAGCCGGAGAGATTTCGCTCGATGGAGCCGACGGCAAGTCGTTCTTCGCGCTTGTGCTGAAAAATGTTCAATCCGGATTTTTTGCCGATCCTCTCTATGGCGGCAATCGCGACATGGTGGCGTGGAAGATGATCGGTTTCCCCGGCGCCCGTTACAATTATCTGGACTGGATCGACCGTCACAACGAGCGCTTTCCCCTGCCGCCTGTCGGAGTGACCGGCCGCATCGACTGGACCCCGAAAGGTTGAGGCATGGCGCGTAAGCTTCCGCGAAAAGACGTGGTTATTATCGGTCTCGGCTGGACAGGCTCGATCCTCGCGAACGAGCTGACGGACGAGGGGCTTGACGTTATCGCCATTGAGCGCGGCCCCTGGCGCGATGCGCCGACCGAGTTTCCGCCCACCTATGCCCAAGACGAGCTGCGCTATCACATTCGGCACGAGCTCTTTCTGCGACCCGAGCAGAACACCTTCACGTTCCGCAACAAGATGGACCAGACGGCGCTTCCGATCCGGACGTGGGGTGCATTCATGCCTCCGAACGGCGTAGGCGGTGGCGGTATTCACTGGAACGCTGAGACATGGCGGTTTTTGCCGTCCGATTTCGTCTTGCGAACGCACCTCACCGAACGATATGGCGCGAGCTTCCTGCCAGACGACATGACGATTCAGGACTGGGGCGTGACGTATGACGAATTGGAGCCGCATTACGACCGCTTCGAGCACCTTTGTGGAACGTCAGGCACAGCCGGCAATCTGCGCGGCACCATTCAGGAGGGAGGCAACCCGTTTGAAGGCCCGCGCTCGCGGCCTTATCCAAATCCGCCGCAGAAGCAGGGTTTTGGGCACACGCTGTGGGCGAAAGCGGCGCGAGATCTGGGATACAAGCCGTTTCCTCAGCCGTCCGGCAACATGTCCCAGGCCTACACAAATCCGCTCGGACTGCATCTCGGGCCATGCACCTATTGCGGCTTCTGCGAATGGTTCGGCTGCGGAAACTATTCAAAGGCGAGTCCGCAAACCACAATTCTGCCGGTTCTGATCCGAAAGCCGAATTTTTCGGCGCGGGACAATTGCGAAGTCACGCATATCAATCTTGACCGCACCGGAAAACACGCCACGGGCGTCACCTTTGTCGATACCAGCAATGTGGAGTGGGAGCAGCCGGCTGATCTGGTGATCCTTGCTGCGTTTTCTGTCTTCAACGTTCAGATGCTTCTCAATTCGAATATTGGGCAGCCATACGATCCTGCTGCCAATTCCGGCGTCGTCGGTCGCAATTTCACGCATCAAGCGACGTCTGCCGTCAACGGATTTTTTGACAAGGAAAAGTTCAATTTCAATCCGTTTATCGCATCCGGCGCAATTGGCATGTGTATCGACGAATTCAATGGAGACAATTTCGATCACGGGCCGTTGGGCTTTGTGGGAGGGGGATATCTCGGACAGGTGCAAACCAATGGCCGCCCCATCACAACTACCCTTGTGCCGCCAGGCACACCGAAGTGGGGCGCTCAATGGAAGAAGGCGGTGGCAGACAATTATTTGAGCACGCTGGCCGGCGGCAGTATTCATTCAAGCTTTTACAGCTATCGCGATGTCTATCTTGATCGTGACCCAGTTTATAAGGATCGTTTCGGCCGTCCCATGATGCGAATGACGATCGATTTTCACGACAACGAGCTCAAGGCGGCAAATTTTCTCACGGACAAGTATGCCGAAATCGTCAAGGCCATGGGCGCGCGGCAGATCGAAAAGAAACCGCGCAAGGGGCCTTATGACATCACGACCTATCAGACGACGCACCTGAACGGCGGCGCCGTGATGGGCGCCGATCCGAAGACAAGCGTCGTGAACCGCTATTTGCAAAGCTGGGACGTTCCGAACGTTTTTGTCATGGGCGCGAGCGCCTTTCCGCAAAACGCCGGATACAACCCGACAGGAACCGTCTGCGCGCTGGCTTATTGGTCCGCCGCTGCGATTAGAAATCAGTATCTGAAAAACCCGAGGCCGCTAGTCGATGCGTAGCCGAGTTCAAACCGCTTTCTTTGTCGGCGCTATATGTGTCCTCGGTGGATGCTGCGGCTTCGTCATGCAGACGGCAAACGCGGCCAATGCGGACGGCCAAAGTTTCGGGGAAATTGAAAGAGGACGGTATCTGACCTCTGCCGCCGATTGTTTTGCTTGCCACACGGTCCCGAACAGCGACAAACCTTATGCAGGCGGGCGGCCGCTTGAGACGCCGTTTGGTTTTATCACCTCGCCCAATATCACACCCGATCAGGAAACGGGCATCGGTGCGTGGACCGATGACCAGTTCGTTGATGCGGTGCGCAAGGGAGTGCGTGCGGATGGCGCACACCTCTATCCCGCGATGCCATATACGTCTTATACGAAGATGCCGCGCAAGGACGTGCTGGCCATTCGCGCCTATCTCAACACCGTGAAGCCGATCCACAACCGTGTGGTATCCAACACGTTGCCATTTCCGTTCAACATCCGCGCCAGCATGGCGGCATGGAAGGCGCTCTACTTCAAACAAGGCGAATATAAGCTGGACCCCAACCAATCGGCTGAATGGAATCGCGGAGCTTACCTTGTTGAGGGACCGGCGCATTGCAGCGCCTGCCATACTCCGAGATCGTTTCTGGGCGGTGAGAAATCATCTCAGTATCTCCAGGGAGCGAAGCTGCAGGGATGGTTTGCCCCGGACATCACCAACACCGATCGAACAGGTCTTGGCAAATGGTCGGTTGATGATCTCATCGCCTATCTCAAGACGGGCCATAACCGCTTGTCCGCAGCGACGGGGCCAATGGCGGAAGAGGTGACCCATTCAACCTCCAAGCTTACCGACGATGACATCAAGGCTATCGCGGTCTACCTGAAGTCCGTTCCCAACAGGGATACGTCTTCTCAACCGCTTCCACCGACAGACCCGCAAATGGTGGCAGGCCAGGCGATTTATCGGGATGTCTGTTCGGCCTGCCATAGTCTCGATGGCAAGGGCGTTTCCCATCTTTTCCCGTCGCTCGTTGATTCCGCGGTCGCACAGTCGAACGATCCCACAACGGCGATCCGGATTATCCTTCGCGGTGCTCGGAGCGTGGCAACATCGGCGGAACCTACTTCGCCCGGAATGCCGTCCTTTGCATGGCAACTCAACAATGATCAAGTTGCCGCCGTCACGACTTATATCCGGAATGCCTGGGGAAATTCAGCTTCCAAAGTGTCGGCGGACACTGTCAAGGAGCGCAAAGCAGATTTGAAACATCGTCAGGATTAAAAGGTTGATTTGCAGCGTCATCACGATCGACGAAATGAGGGTCGCCGTTTCTCGTACCGGCTTGTCGAAGAAGAGATGAAGCAAATGCTTTAAGAAAAAGTCCCGCCATTGCTGGCGAGACTTTGAGTCATCAATGCATTCCGATCTGCTCGGTTAGATAGCGGCGAATGTTTCCAGTCAGCACTGTTGAACACTACACGGAGGGATTTCCCGGATGCTGAAGGAGCAAATGAAATAGAGCCTCACATACTTTGGAGTCTTGAAGAAAGAATTCCGTGGGAGGGCGCTGCGTACCCAAGTGTCTTTGAGCCTAAATCGAACACGCTGTTATTGATTTATTGTCGGGCAGGCAGAAGGACATATGAAAAGATAATGCGGACTTGATGATGGTTACTGACCAAACGCAGCACGGCGCATGTTCCAAAGCAGGCGGGGCGACGAAGCATCACTGGTTTTCGCGGCGCGTCAAAGCTGCAATTTGGGTGTTGGCCGGGGCAGGGGTCGGTGTGGGCTTCTGCGGCGCTTTGTTTATTTGGGCAGGGTTCTTCGATGTAGCCGCGACGAGCAAGCATTCCTGGCCGGCCACGCTGCTTTTGCACTACGCCATGGAGCGCTCCGTCGCGTTTCATGCGCCGAAACTCGATGCGCCTGATCTTGACGATCCGACATTGGTTGGTCGGGGCGCGAGACATTATGCAGGCGGCTGTGCGCCGTGTCATGGCGCGCCGGGCGAATTAGCCTCACCCATTGCTCAGCAGATGACGCCGACCCCTCCGGGGCTTTATTCGGCGGGGCGCGACTATACGTCGAGCCAGTTGTTCTGGATTATCAAGAACGGCATTAAGATGACGGCAATGCCAGCTTGGCCAGCACAGGAACGCAAGGACGAGATCTGGGCGATGGTCGCTTTCGTTAAGCACCTGCCCGACTTCAACACCGAATCTTTTGCCAAGATTAGCGGTTGGATCGGTGGGGCGGATTTCCTTTACGAGATGGTGCCTGTCGAGGCTGGCGGTGCTTTCAATCCAGTTCCGTGCGGGCGTTGTCACGGGGCCGACGGACGCGGGCGCAATGGCGCTTCTCCCAATATTTCAGGGCTGAGCGTGCCGCGTTTTGTGCAGGTCATGAAAGATTATCGCGATGGGGCCAAACCTAGCGGTTTCATGCAGCCGGTCGCGGCTTCCCTTTCGGACGAACAGATTGAGCAGGCAGCACGTTATTTCGCGTCTCTGCCGACGACGGGGGCAGTGCCATGAGAGAGGGGCTTTCCCTGCCGCTCGGCATGTTCGAACCTGCAGGAGCCGGAGCGCGCGCCATTCATCCCTTGCTCTGGGGGCTCGTCTGGCTCTCGATCATCGTCGTTGTCTTTATTGCCGTTGTGGTAGTGGCTGGCATTTTTGTACGGGGGCGAAGCACGTGGGAGCCTAACTTGGTCATCCCCTCCCGCGCGGGTCGTGGCTTGTGGTGGATCTATGGCGGCGTCGGCGTATCCACCATCATATTGATCGCCTTCGTTGGATGGACGGTCACGACAATGGCTAGACTGACGACGCCTCCCCGCGATCCTGCCCTGACCGTCGAGGTTTCGGCGCGGCAATGGTGGTGGGGTTTCCATTATGATGACCCTGATCCCGCCAAGGCTTTCAACACAGCCAACGAGATCCATATTCCTGTCGGAGAACCGGTTCGTTTCAACCTGAGTTCTCCAGATGTCATCCACAGCTTCTGGGTGCCGGCACTGGCTGGCAAGGTCGACGTCATTCCGGGCCGCAGCAATTCTCTGTGGCTGGAGGCCGACAAGCCCGGCATCTATAGAGGGCAGTGTTCTGAGTATTGCGGCCGTCAGCATGCCGAGATGGCATTTTACGTTATCGCTGAATCAAGACCCCAGTTCGATGCGTGGCGTGCGGCCCAGCAAGCTCCGGCACCCGAACCGGCAACGGCAGAACTCCATGATGGGCTTGCCCACTTCGTGAATCGTTGCGGCAAGTGTCATGTCGTTCGCGGCACAACAGCGAAGGGAGACAAAGGCCCTGACCTCACCCACATAATGAACCGCTCGAGGATTGCCGCCGGTATGCTGGACAACAATCTTGGCAATCTGTCGGGCTGGATTGCACATCCTCAGGGCCTCAAGCCCGGCGCACTGATGCCGGATATCGCGATGTCGGGCCCGGAGTTTCAGTCCATCCTTTCCTATGTTGAAACGCTGAAGTGAAGGGCGCGAGATGAGCGTCAGCGAATACGAACGTGTCCCTTTGATCCGCAGCCTTGCCGATGATCCGGACCTGCCGTCACGTCTCCACGCGCTCTGGGAGACCAGGCCTGGCTTCTACGGCTGGATCTCATCGGTCGATCACAAGTCGATCGGCATACGCTACCTGGTGACCTCTTTTGTCTTCCTTATTCTCGGGGGGCTCGAGGCCCTGTTAATGCGAGTCCAGCTGGCCCAACCGGGAGCGCGCGTGGTGACCGCGGAACAATTTAATCAGCTATTCTCGATGCATGGCATCACCATGATTTTTCTCTACGCGCTGCCGGTGCTATCGGGATTTTCCAACTTCCTATTTCCCCTTGTGCTGGGGGCCAGGGATATGGCGTTCCCTCGCCTCAATGCGTTCTCCTACTGGATCTATCTCGGTGCTGGCCTGTTTATGTATGCGAGCTTCCTCGTTGGGGCTGTCCCCGACGATGGCTGGTTCAACTACGCGCCGAACTCGCTGAAGGCTTTCAGTCCCGGTCCAAACATGGACTTTTACGCGCTGGGAATAATCTTCCTCGGCATCTCAACGACAGTTGGCGCGGCAAATTTTGTCGTCACTGTCCTCAGGATGCGGGCGCCCGGTATGTCCATCAATCGTCTGCCGATCCTTGTGTGGGGTACCACCACCGCTTCAGCGGGGATTCTTCTTTCGGTACCGGCAGTGAGCCTGGCATTCTTCATGTTGTGGCTTGATCGGCAGTTCGGTACCCATTTCTTCAATGCTCAGACGAATGGTTTGCCGCTGCTATGGCAGCACCTGTTCTGGTTGTTCGCTCATCCGTGGGTCTACATCATCGTGCTGCCCGCCATGGGGCTGGTATCGGACGCACTGCCAATCCTTTGCCGCCGACCGATTGTCGGCTACACGCTGGTGGTGCTTGCCACGGTGCTGACGATGGTGCTGGGCTTTGGCGTCTGGGTCCACCACATGTTTGCGACCGGCCTTCCGTTTGTCGCCTCCTCGTTTTTTTCGGGCGCCTCATTCATCATCACCATACCGAGCGCGGTTGCGACCTTTGCCTGGGTGGCGACGATCTGGACCGGGCGTCCAGTATTCACCATAGCTTTTCTTTACTTCGCCAGTTTCATCGTGATGTTCGTGATTGGCGGCGTATCAGGCGTGGTGACGGCGGCTGTGCCGGCGGACCTGCAAGTCACTGACACATATTTTGTGGTCGCCCACATCCACTACGTCCTGATCGGCATCAATCTGTTCGGCGTGCTCGGCGCCCTCTATTTCTGGTTCCCGAAAATGACCGGGCGCATGCTCGACGAGCGTCTGGGACGATGGAATTTCTGGGTCACGTTTATTGGCTTCAACGTGGCTTTCTTGCCTATGCATCTCATCGGTTTGATGGGCATGCCGCGGCGCATCTACACCTATCCGGCCGATATGGGGCTCGGGACCATCAACATGATCTCGACCGTAGGTTCGTTGCTGCTTGCAGTTGGAATCCTTATTCTCCTCGTCAACATTTGGATCAGCCTGCGCAAAGGAGTTATCGCGCCGGATAACCCATGGGATGCACCGACGCTCGAATGGTCGATATCATCACCGCCGCCGCCCTATAATTTTGCGCTGATTCCTGCCGTGGCGAGCCGCCATCCCCTGTGGGAAGACAGACTAGGGGAAGGGTCGGGCCGTTCCATGCTGAATCGAGGGTTTGTTCTGGATCACGGCAAGGAGGCGCTGGCGACCACGGTGCTCGACGCCGAGCCTGATGTCATCCTCAAGATGCCGGAAGATTCGCCATGGCCCTTCATCCTGACCTTCGCCGTGGGCGCAGTGTTTACCGCTATGTTGATTCAGTCCTGGTGGGCAATCGCCGTCGCGAGCACGGCGGCTGTCATCTGCCTGGGCTTCTGGCTCTGGCCGAGGCGACGGCTTCTACAGGTCGCAAGGGTTAGCCATGACAGATCTTAGCTTTCAGAATAGCGAAGAAGATATCGGGGTTGGTCTGTTGCCGGTCGGTAGCGCGGGCCGCAAGTCGTCGGGCTGGTTTGGCATGATGACGCTGATAGCGACCGAAGCTTCGCTCTTTGTCTATCTTCTGTTCAGCTATTATTATTTCGTCATCTGGAGCCACGGCGCGTTCCTGCCCAAGGAGCTCCCGAAGTTCGACCTTTCCGCCCCGGATACGATCGTCCTGCTGTTGAGCAGCGTCGTCGTTTGGTGGGGTGAGAAGGGCGCACGCATTGGCAGCCGGCGTCGATTGTCGCTCGGGTTGTTTGGCGGCATCGTGCTTGGTGCCGTCTTTGTGAGCGTGCAATTGGTCGAGTGGTCGAACAAGCCCTACCAGTTCAACTCCAGCCCGTACAGCTCGCTGTATTTCACCATCACTGGTTTCCATCTGGCCCATGTGGTTGTCGGAATATTGGTGCTGTTGATTCTGCTGGTCTGGTCGCAGCTTGGCTATTTCGACAGCGAGCGCCACGCCCCGGTCGCCATAGGTGCTGTCTATTGGCATTTCGTCGACGCAGTCTGGCTCGCCGTATTCTTCACCATCTATGTCACGCCTTATCTGGGATAGCCTGATGTCGAGCACCTCTCCAGCCACCGGCCTCGGTATTGGCCATCCAGCACCGCAACGGCATCAGGTTCGCCCTCTCTCGTTGCTATTTGCGCTGCTGGGAGCACCGATGGGATGGGCCATTCAACTCCTCTTCGGATTCGCTTCCACGAGCTATCTTTGTAACGGTCAAGCGAGGACCGCCGTTCCGGCCTGGCTGGCCCCCGCGGTGATAGGGTTGAACTTCGCCGCTCTCGCGACTGCAGCCGCAGCTCTAATGGTCGCGCTGGCCCTGAGGAGGCGCACCACGCATGAGCATCGTCAGCGTTCCGGCCGCATCCTGAACGCGAGCGAAGGACGTACACGGTTTCTTGCAACTTGGAGCGTGTTCACATCCATCGTCTTTTTCGTCGCCACATTGGCCAATTCCTTGTCACTATTCCTGGTCTCGTCATGCAAATTTTGATGCTTTTGCGGCTGATGCTTGGGCAGGTTCTTGTGGCTCTGGTGCTGATCGGTGGCATCATGAACTGTTCTGAATCTGAAGCGTCAGGTCTTGCCGGCGATCCCTACAGCATCGGCGATCCCTCACAGGGTCAGGCGGTGATACAGAAACTCGGCTGCGGCTCCTGCCACGATATTCCCGGGATCATTGGGGCACATGGCATGGTCGGCCCGCCGCTTACACGAATGGCAAGTCGCCAATACGTCGCCGGTGTTTTGCGTAACACACCCGAAAACATGGTGCATTGGCTACGCTTCCCTCAAAAAGTGGTTCCCGGCAACGCTATGCCCAATCTGGGCATATCAGATCGCGACGCGCGCAACATCGCAGCATATCTAGCGACGCTGAAATGAGAGAACCAGGCATGTCCTTGGTCACGATTTCCGCCAGTTGTGTCGCCCGGCGCGGAAACGCCAGCCTCCTTGCTGGCTTGCTTGTCTTAGCCACACTTTGGCTGGGACCGCTGCGGTCGCTCAGTCAGACAGCTTTTTCGCCGCACATGATGCTGCATCTAGGCATCGTCGTTGTTGCAGCGCCGCTCATTGGGTTCGGCCTTGCGATCCATGTTCCGCAGATGATTGATTTCGGCACTGCCTTGTCGCGGTGCCTGCTCGCCACCTTGTTCGAAACGGTGATCGTCTGGGGTTGGCACGTCCCTCTGCTCCACGATGCAGCGGCGCGCAGTACAAGCCTCTTTGTCCTGGAGCAGGCGTCATTTCTAGTTGCTGGCCTTGCTGTCTGGACCGCGGCGTTGTCGGCGCGAAGCCGCGAGACAGCGCCCGCAGCGGCAATCGCGTTGTTCCTTACTTTTACGCATATGACTATGTTTGGACTGATTCTGACGCTTGCCCCGATGTTGCTCTACGATCCGCATCTTTGTCGCGGGGCATTTGGGCTGGATCGGTTACAGGACCAGCATCTGGGAGGCGTGCTTATGGCGGTAGGAGGCGGCTTGCCGTATCTCGTCGGCACCGGTTGGACCTTATCCATCATTGTGACGAAAAAGCCAGATCATTCTGATGCGAGGAAATGAACCACAATATCGGCAATTTTACTCCGGGCGATATATCATCGACGGGCTGATTGAATCATTAATTCCGATGTCAAGACTCTGTGCGACCTGTGGAGCCGTCGCACCAATGGCAGGCCCCGCGCTATGCGACAAACGCTATAAGCGCATCTTGGAGGGGTCACGGAGTCTCCGGCAGCTCTCGTAAAATCTGAATATTTTGAAGCAGTTCGGTTGATCGTATTGACGGGAGCGGAAATCTCGCCGCACAAGGTGCCCGGCAATGTTATGCTGCATAGTCTGGAAGGATGCATATCGCTCAGCCTGACGGATTCGCAAATCACATTGAGCGCAGGCGAATGGGTTACCTCGCAGGCAACGAGATCCATTCGCTGAAGGGCATCAAGAATTCGTCCATCCTCCTAACGATCCTGCTCGGCACCCGATAATTTGCCCCAGAAGTGACGGTAGAATTGCTTACGACCCAGCGCTTCACCGGTGCGCAGCGCGATATTCTTCTGAAGTGCCCCGACCTCTGTTAAATCTTACGGTGCCGGTCTCTCGGGCGATGAGGCACCGGCCCGCAAACCTATTCCGCAGCCAACAAGAACTCAGGTCTCACTTGGGATGAACCCACATTCCGCGAATACATCAAGGATTCGAAAGCCAAGGTGCCCGGCACCAAGATGGTCTTTGCCGGATTGAAAGACGAGAAAAAGGTCGGCGATCTGACGGCCTTCCTTAAGCAATTCGACGCCAGCGGCAAGAAGAAGTAAGCCGCATTTCTCGGCTGATGGGTGCAATTTGATGGTGGCGTCTGCCGGCCGACGCCACCATCAATTGTTTCCGGCCTTCTGAACGCTCGTTGGTGATGGCGCCACGACGCTGTCACCCTCGGCGCCAGGAGTGAGGCAAGCCTTGGGAGATAGGCAAGCGCAAACAAGCTAAAAGTAAGCGATCTCTCGCTATGAGGGTTCACCGGGCCACATTTGTTGCATTACGCGATCTCTATAAACCAACAGATGTATGATCGCGGCACCGACATGAATACCGACCACGATGAGCATTGCCCATTCCGGGAACTGATGCAGCCCATCAATCCCATGTATAAGTGTTGGACTTTCCGAGGCTAGCATCGGCAACGGAATTGCGAAGTATAGATATTTGCCCATCCACGGGCTGAGCCGAAAAGCCAATTGCTCATCGTCGTTGCGAGGGCGAGCGCATAGAAGCAGCCAATGGACAAGCTCTGAAAGGTTGGGCTGCCACGCCGGTAGTCGTTTTGAGCGAGGGCGGCCTGCTCATTGTTGTCGAAGAGATTAAGTAACTCGCGGATGAAAGCCGAGAATCTAGCGCCGAAATCTGCACAGACCAACTCATTTTAAGCACAAATCCAATGCCCAACGCAGCGCCAGAAGCGCCGTGGCGCTATCGTCCGAGTAAGGGCGGAAATACATCAAAGAAGAACGCGGCGACCAGGATTATCGCTGCAGCGCCAACACCAATACCCAAAACAATGCCGAGGATGAGTTCGGCCGCCCCATCATCATCCGACATCAGGGAACCGTATCCCTGAAGGCGGCGAAGACAACTGCCAAAACGGAGTATTCGAATGCCCAACGCAGCCCTAGCGGTCGCGGACGAGACCTTGTGCATGGGTCCGGCCGGTCTTGAACTGGTGCGGGCTTTTGAGGCCTGCATGAAGGCCGTCCCAGGTCAGAAGGGTCGCTTCACGACCTATCGGGATTCGGCTGGCATCCTGACCATAGGTTGGGGCCACACCAATCATCATCTGCCGCGCTTCTCGGCTGGCGCGATCTGGTCACAGGCTGAGTGCGATGCAGCACTGGCGGGCGACATGCTGACATTCGAGCGCCATGTGCAGGAGCTTTGCCATGTCCCGCTGACTCAGAGCGAGTTCGATGCGCTGGTGTCGTGGTCATACAATACGGGCGGGCCTGCCACGGCGACACTGTGGAAGAAGCTGAACGCGGGAAACAAGGCCGCCATCCCGGCCGAACTGGCGAAGTGGAATAGGGCAGGCGGCCGCGTTCTGGCGGGCCTGACGCGGCGTCGGAAGGCCGAGGGCCTGATGTTCGCTGGTGATGTGAAGGGCGCGCTGGCGCTGGCTCATTCCTGACGGCTGTTGAACCAAACCCAAAGCAATAAAAGAACGACAGTTATCGAAAACAAACTGAAGTGCATCGGCATTTTGTAGGGCTACATCCGCATCGCAACGCAATACTGGACTGATCGTTCCGATCCTAAAGCACCCAGAGAAAAATCACGGCCCCCAAAGGAAGGGCTAGGAGCACCAGCGTCTTAATCGATTACCCTTCGCAGGCACAAACACCACATCGAGCGGCTTCGACCAACTCATACGCAACTCCACAACTGAACGGCGGATTCAATGAGGCATTGCGTGATTTGTTCCTGAAGAAAATGAACCAGTCCTGGCCGCCCGTTGGGCAGGCCTTTTAACTTTAATTTTTACGCCAATCCGATTGGCCATTGTACGAACTCCAGAAACTGTTCGTCCCAGTGCAGCCGCAATCCGATAAACGGATCGCCCTTCCTCAGCATACAACCGCAATGTTTGAAGATCGTCTTCCGACCAGCCGTTGCTCTTCATGTGCTCCTTCCTCGCATGTTGAACCTTGGCCATAAATGCAGAAAAGTAGGCGCAGTTCCGCGGAACGTGCAGCATCAGAGATAATTTTAGAAGTTGCGAAGAATGGTGACACCCGCCGATTTGTGCACGGCGGGAACGGACGCGCAGTATTCCCGCGATCTCAGGAGCGGGGCCTGCGCGTCTTTTTATTTGTCTGTGTTGGCTTCACGCTCTTTTTCAGCGCATCGTTCAGATCGACCGGAACGCCGTGCCTTTTCAGCAGATCGGCAAATGCCTCATCGGCAAGCTCTTGGAACGTAGCCATCCGGTCGCGGCCGAGCATAGTCAGCTTCTGAAGCGTGTCCTCATCGAACTCGATCAGCTTCCTAGGCATCCTCGCCCTCCGGGGTGATCATGATCCGCGATCCGCTTTCGTCAATGGCCAGCCAGCCCTTGTTGATCGCGTAATCTCTGCCCGCGCCGTAACTCGCAGGTGTACTCCCGCCGTCGTAGATGAAAGTGAAGTTGACCGTTCCCGTATATGCGAAAGAGCGGTTGGCTTGCTCCATTTCGGCTTTGCAAAGTCGGATCAGTTCTTTTGCGGCGGCTTCGGTGTTGGTGAAAGGGTCGTCGGTCTTAAACAGCTTCGGATGCATTCTCGTCTTTCTTCGCGCCGCGACCGACGATCTTAAGCGATTCATCCGGCAACGGTCGCTGCAGCTTCAGCGCTTGTTCTTTCGGCGCAGTTAGCCACGTCTCAATTTCATCCTGAGTCGTCAAGATTACTGGCATCGCCTTCGGGTGTATGGCGCCAACTTCGGCGTTTGGTGATGCCGTCAGGAATCCGAACAGGTCGGTTTCGATCTCACCTTCCTTGACCTTGCGAACCGACTTCCACTTCGGCACCCAGATCCCGGCAAAGAAGTTCAGCGGGCGGGTTTCATCGAAAGCGAACCAGATGTCACCGCCTTCGGCCTTGTTAAACTCGCTGAATGACGTGAACGGCACGACGCAGCGGTTCTCGACGCCAAGCCAGCGCCGCCAGTGCGGGGAGGCGGTGTTGCGGATGTTGGTGACGCCCGGATCGCGCTTTGACGCGGCGAGCACGTTCTGAGGCGAGGGCACTCCCCAGCGCGTCATTGTCAGAACGCGCTGCCCGGCCTCATTCCGAACGATCGGTGCCGCGTAATCCGGGAATATGCCGGGCATTGGCGGCAGGTTGCCGGTGCGATCCTCCATCGCCCGCGTCAGGGCAATGATGGCGGCTTGACCCTTGGTCTGGGAGTAGAGGTTACACATTGGCGGCCGAGTGATGTTGCCGAACGTGCTCTGAGATGCCGGCTATGGTGATGGTCTTGCCGCAATAGCATTTTGAGATGCCAGAGGTGCTTTGCGTCGGGAGCTGCAGGCCCTCGTCCCGCATCGTGTATTTCCAATCTGTGAAGTCGCGGTGATCGCGCCACTCCTGATAGTCGGCCTCGGTCTTGTGGGGCTGGAGGGCCTTCCATGCCATCTCGAATGCCTCGCGGGCTTCCGTGAAGTCAGCCGCGGTGCCGGATGTCATTTCACAAGGACCGCATCCTGGATAGAACCCGCAGGACCACTGCCATGGGTTGACGTGTTTCGGAACGCCAGAGCGCGCGCTGATAGAACCAATCCGAACGTCACCATGGAAAATGGCCCAGCTCTCGAAGGCTGTACCCAGTCGTCTTCGTGTCAGTTCCGTCATTCAGCCGGCTCCCGTTGGGTCTTTGCTAGTTGCTTGAGGATGGTGAATGGCGTCTCGCCATGGCGCCGACAAGCCTCATGGCGAAGCGAGTTTTCAAGTTGGTGGATGCCGGTGTCTGATGGTCGCTTGATGAGGCTTAGATCAACGCTCAGGCGCTTGCGGCAGCGGGTGCAAAGAACTTCCAGCCAGCGATAGTCGGCGTTGAGGGCTTGACCGATGGTAGGTGATGGTTGAGCAGGACCGCCCTCGGACCACATACGCTCGTTCCAGCTTTGGCAGGAGAGATCGTCGGCCTCGCGGATCAGTTGCTCGCCGGCCGCACGTTTCTCGATCGACGCATTCTCCAGCATGTTGGAAACGCCGCGCGACCTGGCCAATTCCTTACGGAGAGCCTTCCTGTCGCCGCCGGAGAGCGGCATGTGGATGTGGGACAGGTCTTTGGCCATGATACATCAAAACTTCGGCTCTTCCGTCTGCCCCAACAACTTCGCTAGCTCCTCAATCGTCTCGCCGGACGGATTCGGATTATCGAGTAGCTCCATGATCCTCTTGTCGTCGATAAATAAGCCTTGGCTCTTCGCTACGCGTTCAAAGTCCTTCACGGCCTTGTCGCTGGCGTAGCGGGATAGAGTGCGGCGGGGACGGAAGGGGATCGGGTCGGTCATCTCAGCTTCCTCCGCTTCACCGGCCGATCCCTCGACCCATGCTCCTCGACGTAGCCAAGGCGCTTCTCGTTCAGGATTTTGGAGAGAGGGCCGGGGGTCATGACCGGATCGTAAATAAGAGGGCTCGCACAAAGCAAGGACGTCGAGAGCCGTCCTGGCGTGCGTAAGAAGCAAGTTGACAGGGCGGTCTTCCGCCTGGTTCAGCGAATCCAGGGAAGGGCGGGAAGCTCTCCGCGCCCTTTCGCTTACGGGCTGCCATGTGTGTGCCTTCGCTTCCTTCGCCAATTTTAAGCTTGGAGGATTTTCAATGAAAAAAGGATTTTGGCGGCAAGCATGGTTGCGCTGGCGACAGGCACACGCCCAGCATGGTGGCTACGGCATCGGTTCGAACTCTAATAGCTATTCAACAAACGGTTATATGCGCGGCAACGGCACCTGCATGACAGAGGTCGAGTGGTGACGGGAACTGCCGGGGACCGGATCGAGTTCCGGATGAGAAGACTGCGTTTGGCCGATTGAGTATGCATGCTGGTCGGCCGCGACCGACGCTACCTATCGACATCCACGATCGCACCGGTGCGCGCATCTACATCCACTTCCATATAGTTTCCGGTAACGTCATATCCCTCGATCTGCCACTCGTTCCCCCATTTGTTCGTGCTGGACAGGGAAACCAACCCGACTCCATTGGCGATATCGATGGCCGCCTGAATTGGCATCGGCCCAGGCCGGGTGTAAATCTCGGCCACCGGTTCCTGAACGTAACCGATGTCGGCGGCTGATGCGGGGATTGTGAATCCGATTACGGCCAAAGCGACGGCGGATATCAGATTATTTTGCATGATCGTCCTCCAAAGCGCCTTCCGAGATGGTCGGCACACCACAAAACGCACGGTGGCAGAAGGCCGTTCCGCCTCGCCCCGTGACCATTTCCAGACCATCGGGTGGCAGAAACGGAACCGAGGCCCGGAGCGGCGACAGGGAGCGGGGGATCGAGTTTCGGATGAGACGGGTGAAGTCGGGGGATTAGCTGCCGTCGGACGGGAAACATTCATCGGTCCTGTCGGAAATAAGCCCCAGTAGATGCTCCTCCCGCTGTGCGTCCGTCTCGGCGTGATCCTCCAAGATTCGCTGGAGGTCCGCCGCTAGCCTTCGATAGGTCTGGGCTAGATTGCTAAAGGCCGCGCGCTTGGTCTCGTTCGTGGCCGTTTGGCTGATTGTGACGCAATGCTCGGCGTCGGCATTGAGTTTGTCGATGTAAAGCTTGATGTCCTTCATGGCCGATTACGCCGATTTACCCAAAACCGGCCATCATAATGCCGTAAGTGCAGACCGGGTTCCAAGCTTAATTTACGGTGTAGGCCTCTTGGATGAGGCAGCTCAGGAGCGCGGATTAACGGTCATCTTCGCCAAGGCGCCCCAGACCATTTGCGGTCCGGGGCTCAACCTTAACGGCCGTACCTGCAGGGTCGCTCGGCTGCGAAATCCAGTTAACGGGGAATCGATCGTTCGCTATTGACGAAAATCAAAGAGACCTGGACAGGGAGGCGGCTTCGGACGAGTCGGCGGAGGAGCGAGGATTGAAATTTTTTGCGACCCCTCTTGACGATGACCGGACCCTTTCTAATTTTTTTGTCGCCACGATGAGTGGTGCGGAGCGCCTGAAGGGCTCCGTGAGGCGGGCGCCGGTGGTGTCCGGTGTCTGCTCGTATCCATCTTGCTCTATGGAGGATTTGGCTATGAGAACCTTTGATTTTACGCCTCTTTGGCGCTCTTCGATCGGCTTTGACCGATTGATCGATCTCGTCGACGCTGCGCAACGCAGCAACGAGGAAAGCTACCCCCCGTATAACATCGAGCGCGTCGGTGAGGACCAGTACCAGATTTCCCTGGCATTGGCCGGATTCGCGCCGAGCGACGTCAACATTACTGCTGAGCAGAATGTTGTCACCATTGAGGGCCGCAAGAACGAGGAAAAACGGGACTTCCTATACCACGGAATTTCCGCGCGGGCGTTCAGGCGGCAGTTCAGCCTTGCAGACCATGTCGAGGTGAAAGATGCCTCGTTCGAGAATGGCATCCTGCGCATCGATCTGGTTCGAGAGATTCCGGAGGCGATGAAGCCACGGAAAATCGAAATCAACGCTGGATCTTCCTCATCCAACGTCCACCAAATTGAATCGAAGGCTGCTTGACCTTCCTCGGGCGGCTCGGTTTTCGAGCCGCCCCACTGGCGTCCGCAACGAAAGGAGAAGAAGGAGGACGACATGACTATCCACGGTAGATTCAACGACGACGACGTTTTCGATCTCGATGCAATCTTTCATCCCGGTGCGGTTTATGACCACCCACGCGATGTGTTGGCAGACAAAGGCCTGACAATTGCGGAGAAGAGAGCGATCCTCGCTTCTTGGGCATCGGATGCCGCCGCTGTTAGCTCTTGCCCATCGCTTCGATCTATTCCCGGACAACGGTGTCCTGTGTCGATCGACGAAATCTTGGAAGCCCTCTCTAGCCTCGATCACCGCCCGAGGCCGCCGGGAGGAAAACCTGTCCGGCGTCGATCCGTATCCCGCGTGCCCGCGGCGGCCTGATGGAGGCGGCGATGTTTAAGAGCATGCCCCAAGCCTTCGAGCTTCAGCGGCTGCGGCGACTGAAAAAGGCCGTTCTCGGCTCTGAAATCAAGGTCGGAGGACCGAGAATGATTCCTGCCGAGGACTGGATGACGGATTTAGAATCCAGAATTGCCAGCCTTGAGCGTGGCCTTGGACTTGATAGCCGCCCAACCGGATAATTCATCCTGGCGGCCGCCGTGGGACACGACGGCCGTAGGACATCCAGTAAGGGCTATTTCCCGAGTTCTTTCCGCACCGCCGCGGGGGAATTTCCGACCTTATCGACGGCTTTCTTCAGCTCGTCCCGGCTGACGCCCAGATGATGCGTCCAATATTTCACTTCGTAATCTTCGTGCATGTTGATGTGGCTGCGGTCCTGCGAACCCCTCTTGGCTAGATCGTCGGCCATGTCGATTTCCTCGGTTTTGCTCGGGCAAGAACAAGCGGGCAGGCTGCCGGGTTTCCTATTTCAGCCTTTTTGCTTTGCAGCTTTGCTCCTTGCCTTCATCAGAGACAAGTTTTGCCGTTTTCTTAAGACCCGTTTTGTGGGCAGCTTCTTTCCGAGCTTTCGCCACTTTTTTTTGGAAGTTTGTAGAGATCGTATCCGACCAGTCTAACTGCGGGAGGCATTGTCCGACCTCAGAAAAACTGGCTCGGCTTTACGCCGAGCCAATGGGGTTATGCAGCCTCGGCTTCCGCGTTCACAACGGACTTTGCAATGCTGGAAAGTGTCTGGTCCGTTTTCTTTTCTTCGGCCAACGTCTCTTTTAGAAGTTGGCTGGCTTTCTTTAAACCGAGTTCGTCTGCCCAAGTGATGAGCGTTCCGTAGCGTGAGATTTCATAATGCTCAACGGCTTGAGCGGCAGCGAGTAGGCCGGCATCCAGGGCAGGAGCGCCTTTGTACTCAGACATGATCTCTTTGCCTTCGTCCAAGATCCCCATAATTGCATCGCAGGTTTTGCCGCGAGTCGTTTCACCGAGCTCCTCGAAGACGGATTCAAGGCGCTCGACCTGCCCCTCGGTTTCTTCGAGATGCTTTTCGAAAGCTGCCCGCAGGTCATCGCTCTGAGCTGCCTTCGCCATCTTCGGCAATGCGCTCATGATCTTCTTTTCAGCGAAGTAGATATCCTTGAGCGTGTCATGGAATAGATCCTTGAGAGTTTTAGTCTTCGCCATGGGTGCCAGCCTCTAATTGGGGTGTGTGCTCGCGTCGAGAACAGGTCAGATGTCAGCGCGTACCGATGCGTTGGTGTCGCGGTCAGAAACCGGCAAAATGACCGCGTCCATCGTCCCCGTTGTGGCCGGTTGTCACCCGGCGCGAGCGTTCATTAATGTTTTCGTATGGATATGGTTTCATCCATCTAGCCGGAGCTTAACTTCGATTCGTGGGGGGAACGCCTTCGGCGCCTCTGCGCTCGGTCAGATGTGCGTCAAGCCAAACCCGTTTGCTGGAGAGCACATACCGGGGAAATTGAGCTAAAACGCAGGAGCCGTGAGCAAGTGCCCCGTTTTCAAATGCGGTAATTAACTTGTGTTATTTAAGCAGCTATTCGCGTTGATGCTCGGTGAACCACCACTTTTGGCTTCGAGAGCATCACGGTTCGTTTCTTCAGTGGCGACATGTTTGATCGGCTTGTCTCTGATCACCCAAACTACGTAAGCATTGAGGGATTGGCACTTATTGATAGCACCATAACCGTGTTGCGAGCGAAACTTGCCGAGGCGCAGCTCGAGGGTGACCGCAATGCTTTGGCCTCGGTGGCGCGAGACCTGCGGTATTGGGACGCGAGACGCACTACGGCAGAGATCGTCCCTTCGCCAACCGATTCTTCGACCGTGAGGTTCGGTAGCGTCGTTTCAATTGAGCGGAGTGGCCGCCGTTTAGCATATAGAATCGTTGGAGAAGACGAGGCAGACCCCAATAAGGGCCTTTTGCCCCATGTATCGCCGCTGGCAAGAGCTCTTATGGGGAAGATAGTCGGGGACGTTCTACGGTTTGGTCGGGGAGAGGCCAAGATCGTCGCGATCGGGACGCAGACGGACAAAACCAACGATTAAATCGAGATGAGATACTGAAGGATAAGATCGAAAATCTTCTCACCAAGGCCATCGAACGCCGGCCATCGCCGATGGGACTTCAGCGGGCGATCATCGCACGGAAGCCAATTACCAAACTATTCGCCGAGGACGGCGTTTGCCGATCGCGGTATTGAGGACAGCGTGCAGGTCAACAGTGTGTCGCCTGGCGCGATCGTGACGGGACGGCGTCTGTCGATGCTGGAGAGGGTGGCCGCTGCGAAGAACATCAGCCTCGACGAGACCAAGCAGGGTTTCCTCAAGCAGGCCGGGATCAAACGCTTCGGATCGGCGGAGGAAATCGTCGAGGTGATGGCGTTCGCGGTCTCTCCGGCGGTTCGCTGGAGGACGGGCACCGTGCTGCGCATGCATGGTGGCGATGCCCGGTCGGTCTGAACGAAAACTGGAGTGGTAAGCCATGTCAAAATTTCCCCTGATCGTTTTTGACGTCAATGAAACGCGCCTCGATCTTGAAACCATGGTGCCGATCTTCGATCGCATCTTCGGTGACGAGGGTGCCATGCGGCTCTGGGAGCCCGGTCTCGCCAACGTTTCGCCAATGATATAGCTGTTATAAACGCAAAAAGATGAAATCGAAGTCGATCTAAGTATTTGATTTTGTTGTCTTATGCGGGTTGAGCGGTTCGCTCATAACGGTCTGGTTGCAGGTTCGAGTCCTGCCGGGCCCACCAACAATTTCAATGGTTTGCGAGGTGTCTATGGTGGAAGCGTCCCGCTTCGCCAACGATACCGCCAACGAAACGTCCTGCCGACGATAACCGATCGACCTCGCGGCCTGTTTGAGGTGGCTTGGGTGGTGATGCCCATAAACGCGGTCGAGCATCTCGACCGACATACCGAGAAACCCAGCTGCCTCCCATTTGTCGATGCCGGCTTGCATCAGCCAGGTCGCGGCGGTGTGGCGCAAGGTGTGAGCGGTCACGTGGCCATCGAGGCCTGCCCGCGCGGCGGCGC
This sequence comes from Afipia sp. GW821-FHT14H12, assembly GCF_058803465.1. Taxonomy (NCBI): domain Bacteria; kingdom Pseudomonadati; phylum Pseudomonadota; class Alphaproteobacteria; order Hyphomicrobiales; family Nitrobacteraceae; genus Afipia; species Afipia sp. GW821-FHT14H12. The sequence goes on from NZ_JBXAOZ010000001.1 coordinate 1,660,443, forward strand.
TGTTAAACGCGGTCTTCACCGATGACCTGATCGGTTCGCCGTTCCACTCCACGACAAAATCACGAATGATGCGCTCGTCGCGCCAGCGGCGCAGATGCGCCAGCAGTCGGGGTGGAATGGGCACCGGCGGCTGTCGCTTCTTGGTCGCCTGCCGGCCTTCTGCCAGCCAGTAAAAGATGCCGTTGTCGAGATCGACGAATGACCGACTTTCGCCGCGCTTGATCGACGCTGTCATCACGGCGTTGGTGCGCGTGCCGGTATAAAGTGCCATCAGAATGAACCGCGCCAGATGTCGAAGTGGCCGTCGATCTGTCTCGACCAAGGTGCCTTTGTTGGGACCGCGGTGAACAGTCTGGTACTCGCGCGCGCGCCAGCATACGTCCAGCATACGTAAAGCAACCGGGCTACTTCATCGCGGGTTAGCCATCGGTCGCGAGCTTTGCCCTTCGGGGGCAAGACGACCCGAACGATCCCGCGGTGATACCCTTCTTTCGCATGATGATTGATGGCGGCGCGAAGGTCTTCAAGATCACGGCGTGCCCCACCTTCCGACCCGATGTGCCGCGCATATTCGCGGCAGGTCTCGCCGTTGATCTCGGAAAGTTTTTTGCCACCCCAGAACTCGTTAAGGCGTTCGAGACGACCGAATAACTTTGTAGCGGATGGATGATCAAGGAGCCTTCGATCATCGACGTAAATCGAGATCACGTCGGCGATGTCGATGTCTTCGATGTCGTTACGTTGCTGCTTTGGCTGGTGTTTCGCGGCGAGGTACGCCGCGAGGCATTTCTCTGCTTCTGCAGTTTGGCTCTCAGAGCATCTTGTGGCGAACTGCTTGCCTCGGTCAAGGATGACCCAAGTTGCTGGTCGAAGCGAGCCACCGCAGTCGCGATGCTCTGATCGCAGCCAGAGTCTTGGTCGTTGTGCTTTACGCGGCATAATTCTCTCATCCTCCGAACGTGATTTATCGTCGAGTAATCTTTCCCCGCGACCTGCTCGATGATGAGCCGTCCGCGAGCAGCTTCTCTGCGTAAGCCGGAAGGCGTCATCTGCCGTCAGGGAAGGTTAATGCGGCAAGGACCGACAGGCGCATAGGCGCATCTGGATCAGTCTGAGCCAAGGCTTCGCGATGATTACCGCTCGCTTTAGGCATCAGCGTCGTCCCCGCTGCGGGACTGGAGCATCCTTAGCGGCGTTGATGTCGAAACAGCGACTCCGAGACTTTCTGATGAGCCTAACGCGCGGTCAGTCGCCTTCAAGTCGTAATGCGACGTGCCGGAAATAAGGGGAGGCGTCCGGCCAAGTCGCACCCATTGGGAGAATGGGCTGGGGGACAACCCACAGTATGCCGCCGCTTGCGCGCGGGTCCGTAATCGGGGGCACTAAAAAATCAGCAGTAGATTGCTGCTATCCAATCCGCTCCACTGATAAACATTTAGGGAAAGGCTATCCAGTTTGCCACTAATAAGGAGGATGAATGGGTGCACGGCGAGCCGCGCATCTATCGTAGGCCGGTGACCAATGGTCGGTGACTGCAAGATCTACGCAATTTCTTACATATTATTCAGGTTGGTGACGCGCCATCCAATTAAACCTTTAAGAAAAATGCCTCGATTTCGGAAGCCTCGCCTCAATGGGAGTCTCGGTAAATAAGTATCGAAACTTCATTGAGATGGCAAAATGGGCTAGATGGCATCATACTTCGGAGGCGCTCGATCGAGCGAAACAAGAAGATTATTGTGCCTCGCGGCTCTCATCCCGCTGGTGGTATCGCTTCCGGTCGGGGAGTTGAAGGCTGAGACACCTGGCATTCAAGTAGCCGATTGCTCTATCCGTTCATTTGAGTACGGAGCTAAAGAGGCGGTCCAATCTTGCTCTAAGAAGCTTGAGCGTTCCGATCTTTCGGACAGCGAAAGAGCCGCGGCACTCAAAATAAGAGCTCGGTCGTTGCATAAATTAGGCCGCGTAGATGATGCCATCTCTGATTACGATCAGGCCATTAAATTGACCCCGGGCGACAAGGAATTGCTCGCTCGAAGAGGCTGGTGTGCTGTCGACAAACGGCAGCCGCTCCGAGCAATTCAGATGGCCAATGCGGCGCTCAAAATCGACTCCAATTACAGTGAAGCGTATGGCCTGATCGGTGCTGTCCTGGCTAGCCGTGGAAGAGATTCATTCAGTGAAGCGAAAAGCGCCTATGACCGAGCGATTGAATTAGATCGACTCAATGTGTTGGCGCACTTCAACAGGATGCAGTTATTCAAAGCCAATGGCATGCTGCCCGAAGCGCTGAAGGAGTCAGAGGAAATCTTGTCTCTGCCTGCTGAGGCGATAACAAAGCCAAACGTTGTCACTTACTATAAAAAGGGCACGACATTCCGTGTTTCTGTTTCGCTTGATCATGCCGGAATGCTCAGACAAGCAGGGCGTATCGCAGATGCTCGTGCGTCATATGATGAAGCTGTCCGAAAAGACCCGAGTGAGCTGACCTATTCGTGGCGAGCCAATTTCCTCTTGGAGAACTCAGAGCCCATAAAATCGGTGCAGGATGATTTGGATAAGGCGCTCGTTTACGATCCAAATTATTGGTTCGCTATTGAACAGCAGGCTCGCGTCTTTTTCTACACCCAACGCTACGATGACGCTCAAAGCGAGATGGCTAGGGCGATCAGTTTATTCCCAGAGAATGGCTTCATGCACTGGTCGAGAGCTCTTTCGCTAAAGAAGCTATCGAGGACAGAGGAGGCTTCGGCCGAAGCTGTTGCTGCGTTCAAAGTCGATCCAGGCTTCATGTTCAAAAAAATTAAGATGCTGAGGTCAAACGGGCTGCTTCCTGAAATTTCTGACGATCGAGATCCTCGTCCGCTTCTCTATGATGCAGCTCAAGCTTGTATGTTGGATGATCAATGCGGATGAAGAAAAGAGCCCGACATAACCTTGCGCAGTACGTCATAGTTACTTTGGCGGCGCTAATTATGCCGGCACATGCCGAGGCTCCCCCGAGCGCAGGGTATTTTTACTTTCGATCTACATCGTGCGTCATGGCGAAGTACAACCATACGCCGCCTTGCGAATTGCCGGTGCTTGCGGATGGTATGGACGCTTCCCAACGAGAAGCGGCAAGACGTAAGCGGATTGACTATTACATTGATCTCAACCAGTTCGGCGATGCGCTGAAGGAAGCATCTGAACTCTCAGTCGAAATGCCGAGTGATTCCAAGATTCACTTGCTGGTGGGACGACTTGCTATGTCGTCCGGGAATCTCGAACTTGCGCGAGTTGAATTGGAAAAGGCCGATTCGCTAGAGCCAAACGATGCAGACACACAAGCGTCTCTGGCTCTTCTATCAAGTCAGCTTCCGATGGAGGAATTGCGCGAGTTCGACAAGATTGTCGCTTCTCATCCGCAGCATACCTTTTCACGCTCGCAACGGGCCACGCTTCTGATGCAGGTAGGGCAATTTTCGGAAGCGGTCAAAGATTTAAACTATCTGTCTGCCAGAAACCCTAACGACATGGGGTTAATCGAGCGTCGTGCTATTGCGAATATGGGCAATGGGGATTCCGCAAAGGCAGTGGCTGATTTTCAAGTCGCGATAGGGCGAGAGCCCAATCGCTTCGATCTGAGATTAATGCTCGCCGCCGCATACGAGCGGATGGGTAAAGATGAAGCCGCCTTGGGGGAATATAATGCGGTATTGGAGACGGTGGACGGCCATCGCAAGTACGCGTTCAATGGGGACCAACTTTCGGGCCTCTATTTGAATAGAGCGCTCATACTACGCAAAATGAACCGCTTCGATGAAGCCGGCGATGATGCAGTGGAATCGGTAAAGCTAGCCAATAAACGCTCCATCCTGCGCATTCAGCTCTTGCTAAGAGATAACGGTTTTCCGGAAACGGCGCTTAACGGCCAACCATCGCTGGAGATGTCGCATAACATACACGCATGTTTTCGCCTGAACTCGTGCTTTGAGAAGTTGAGCGATCCTCTATGACGGAGCATTTGTTCAAACTAGCTAAGTATAGTAGCCAATAAACGAAGTGCGCTTCCTTCAAGCGCAAACTGTTTCGTCATCGAAAGTTGTTATTGGCGCGTATGTTTTTACGCTAACATACTGGTGATCGCCCGCGGCAGAGGACCGCACTGCGATTTTGCTGGCCGCAGATGGTGGGACGCCTGCTGTGTCGGCTTTTGGCGCTAGTTAGATGCTCTTGCCAGCCCATGAATCAACGATAGCCGTGATGGACGTCGGTTCAAATGCGAAACTGTTTCGCATTTGAATGATGGCAAGATGCACACTATCACCGAATCAGATCTGAGGATTTCGTTGAATACGTAGTTGATTTGATATTGCTCCAATGTGCGTAATTAGCTGGCGCATCGTGCTTCAGCACATTGGAATCTCGCATGATTGATGAGGACAGTTTCGACTATCGGACGATTCGAGAAGAAACGCGCGATGAACTTCGTCACTTGGCGACAAGATTGAGACTTGCGCTAAGAATGACGACGGAGCAGGCCGCAAAGATCGGTGGGATGCTGCGTGAAGCTAAAAATATTCTGCCCCATGGTCGGTTCGGGACCTTTTGTTCTGACGCGCTGGGTTTGGATCGGCGTCTGGCTCAAATATACATGAACTTGAACAGGTTCGTGGAGCGGGTCGGGCAGGATGTAGCGAGGGATTTGCCACTCGGCATTGCTCAAAGGCTCGCGGCGAGAAACGCTCCGGAAGCAACCGTATCAGCCGTCGTGGCGTCTGTGAAAAGTGGTCAGCGAGTGACGCAAGCTTCAGTGATGGCGCACATAAATGCTAGTCCGGATGCGGCTGACGCGGCTGAAGCTCAAGACCGAATTGAGAGGTTGATTGTAAGCCTTCGGGTAGTTGACAGAGACATTCGTATCGAACTCGCTGCATTCCTTGGCTCGGCGGGTCACGTGTCGATTGCCACCTTCGCTGAGCGCCTGGTTCAGGATTTAGTGGTCGAGAGTACATCTCTAGCGCCGATGGAATCCCAAGGTCGCCTGTTTCTCGAAGGAACCAACGATTGGGGCTCAAAACCATAAGGTCATAATGCTCGAATAAGAGCGCCGAGAGCGGCTTTCCAGAGCCAAGGAAAAACCTTCCGAAGCGCCTGCCACATTTCATCGCCGCCGCTCGCGTTTTGAAATTGCTCTGATATCGCGCGTTGAGTGGCGGCGGAGTTTGCAAGTTCTCCCCCCGTTACATCCCCCATTTTGAAACGTATTTCAGACGTTTTGTAACATTTTTCATAAGCCCAAAAAACCTTCAGACTTACGTTTCATGAGCTGAGATTCTTGTTTCAAAAGATCAGACAAAAGTTTCAAGGTTTTTGACGGGCTGGATGGCAGGTTCTCCAACTCAACTTGGCTGGCCTGTGAGCCACGGTTTCAGCACGATCAACTCGCCACGATCTGACTTTTCTTTGGCGGCCAGAAGGATTTCGCTGATTTTGCAGATAACCGGTGAATCGAGTGCAGCGATCAAGGCCTCCGACTGCTTTTCTGACAGAGAGTTCTTGCGCCCGTAACGCGAACTGGCAGGGCCAGCATGCCCCAGTATCCGATCGCGCGTGCGTTGTGCGATGGCTTCACTGTCCAGCGCCTCCGCCATCAGATGACGGGTGCTGTACAATGCAATGTCGGCGCGCGTGATTTCCAGAAGCGGTTTAACGTATTGCCATGATTTTGTGATGGGTTGCCCCCATCTCAGTTCGCCGGTCGATTTTTGATAAGGCTTCCATTCGGGAAACAGCCGGTCCGTACCTAGCGCAGATAATTCGTCGGCGCGCTGGAGCAGACCAAGGTCGATGAGGAGCGGATGAATCGGAACAATCCGGTCCGACGTGCGCGTTTTCAGCTGACGCAAATCTTTAATTGCGACGCGACCACTGCGCGGGTCGAATGGCCGTAAGTCGAAAAAATAGAGTCCGTCGATACACACGAGATCGTTGCAGCGGATCTGGCCGACTTCGCCGGCTCGCATGCCAGTCAAGGCGAGAATGAGGTAAGCCCAATACAAATGACTTTGAACAAAGTAGTTGCCTTTGGTCCAAATCCGGTGATTACCGCCGCAGCCGGTAAACAAAGCAAGGCGGAAGAGCCGGACCAATTCATCAGTGTCGAAGGCGTCGCGGCCGATCGATGCGAAATTTTCTGGACTAATGAACGCCATGTCGGGATTTGGACCTGTGTAGATGTTCTTAGACTTTGCCCACTTGAAGAAAGCTTCGATTTGCGCGTGATATTTTTCAATGCTCCTCGCAGTCAGGCGAGTCAGTTTCTCCCACCCGTGATCCCGGGCATAATTGTATCGCGCCAACAGGCTCTCAGTATGATCTTGAGGAATTTTGTTCCGCTTTGGAATATCGGGCAGCGCTTTTTCGATGCGATCGAAGTCATCTTCTGTAAGCGACCCGATCAAGGGGTCGTTTAGAAAGTCGATCATGAATGAAAGCACCGGACCATAGTTCCCGCGGGTGCGATCGTCCGGTTTTCGTTTTTTTTTGTATGCGTAAAATTTCTCGATGACTTCCGAGAGTCGTAGTGAAGACTGGATTTCAACTTCGTTGATGGCCAAGGGCGTTATTTCAACTTCCGAAGACTGCGCGGGTACTAACGCATGACTTTCCGCGCTCTCCGTAATGAATGGTTGAAGTTCGGGTGGAATATCCGGATAGCGCGATGATGCGGTGGGTACGGGTTCAATCGGTGTGCGAGGAGCGGTCGAGGTGGCAGCCCAGCCATTCGCCAAGGCTTCAGTCGCTTCGCTGCGGCCGCGCTCGTATTCGCGGCGCCGGGCAATGATGGCAAGTTGCGCCTCTGAAGCCTGGTTCTGACGAATGAATTCGCACCAGGCTTCGGCGAAGTCCGGAAAATTGTGACTGTAGAGGTATTGGCGTTCCCGGCAGCGGGTGATGAAAGTGCGCACTTGATGTTCGAACGCCTGACGATCGGCGAGGGTGCGCTCATCGTCGGGTTGACCAAGGCTGGTGAACCGATTTAACCGGCCCAGCAGAATAAATCCAAGAGAGTCGAGATCCGGCGCGTTAACGATCTCAATGGCCCACGCAAAGCTACTCATCAGACGCCTCTTTGCTTCCGCATACACTGACGTCTTCAATGAGGCCCGCAAAACAGAGCGCTCGTAAAGCTCGGATGCAAATCGGCCCAAACGTATCTGTAGATAATATCGGCCGCCCTCGCGGCGGGTGAGATAGGGAGCTCGCGCCATCGTGCTTTCGTCCTTTCGGGGCGCGATTGGCTGTGTGACATCACTGGGGGATGTCACACAGCGATCTCGAACCCCTGATTGGGCGAGTGCGATGAATTTCAAGGATTTTTGGAAAGCCGACGAAGGTGGTAGCGAGAGAGGGACTCGAACCCCCGACCCCAGGATTATGATTCCCGTGCTCTAACCAGCTGAGCTACCTCGCCAAAATCCGCATGGCCGATGTGACCGGCCACCCGCGAATGGCGCATATAAAGAGGGAGGCAAATGGCTGTCAAGCAAGAGAAAGCTCCGAAAACGCATCATTTCGGCCGCACGTTCGGATTGCCGCCCGGACTGCCGGGCGGAGGGATCACCGGCATGGAACTGCTGGGTGGGTTTGGAGTCGGCGCGTGCATCTCGGGGTCGACGCCAGCAGGAGGGCACAGCACCCCGTCTGATTGGGCGAGCGTGTCGCCGAGCGGTCTGCCAGTTTCGCTCTTCGGATTCGACGACTGGACACGGCCTTCTTTCGGCGAAATCTGAGTAGGTGCGCAGCCGGTCGTTGCACGATTAGGATGGGGCGGTGCCGTCTGCGCCGGCGGTGTCGCGGGTGCAGGTGCGGCCTGGGCAAACATGCGTGCAGGCATGGCCGCCAGCACACAGATCATCGCACCGAAAGTCATGGATATCCGCATGACGGCTGAACGATTCCGGCCCGCGGATGTTCCGGCGCGAAGTCAGAGCTTGCGGTAACGGATCAGGGAAAAATGCCCCATCGGCGGCATTGGTCGCCGCTCGATCAGATCGATGCCGCCGTGGCGGGCTGCCCAGTTGACGAGGCGTGCCCAGGGGAACTCGGGCCGCCAGCCCAGCCGCCGCGCCAGCGGCGCGAAGGCCAACTCGAAAAGTTTGCGAGGGCCGCCTTCCGCGCCGATGTGGTTGACGAGAATGAGCTCGCCGCCAGGCTTCAGCACGCGCACGAAATCATCGAGCGTGGCTTCGGGCTCGGGCACGGCGGTGACGACATATTGCGCGACCACGGCGTCGAAGGTGCCGTCCGCGAATGCCAGATGCTTGGCGTCCATCACCGACAGGGCTTCCACGTTGGTCAGGTTGAGCGTCCGGGCGCGTTCGCGAGCTTTGCGGAGCATAGGCTCCGAAATGTCGACGCCGCAGATTTTCGTGGTGCGCGAATAGTCGGTCAGCGACAGGCCGGTGCCGATACCGACATCGAGGATACGTCCGCCGATCTGGTCGGCCAGTGCGATCGTGGCTTTGCGTCCGGCATCGAAGACTTGCCCGAAGACGAGATCGTAGATCGGGGCCCAAGCGGCATAAGCCTTCGCCACTCCGGCGCGATCGATGTCGTTACCCACGATGGTTCGAAACCTCTAGATCGCGGCGGAGGCCGCAAGGTGCTGGAAATCCGTTTTGTCGCCGTGATTGAAAGCGTGCGTGATGAACCCGCCGCCGAGCACGCGCGCCTGCCCTGCCGGTGCATCGTAGAACACGCAAGCCTGTCCGGGCGAGATGCCTTCCTCGCCGGCGAGAAGTTCGACTTCGCAATGATCGCCATTCATCCGCAGATGGGCCGCCTGAGGCGGACGGGTCGAGCGCACCTTGATGTAGAGATCGCGACCTTCGGTTGCCGCGCGCTCGAATGAGCCGTCGCCGATCCAGTTGATATCGCGCAGGGTGATGACGCTTTTGCGCAGCGCGGCGCGCGGGCCGACGATGACTCTGCGCGATGCGGCGTCGAGCGCAACGACGTAAAGTGGCTCGGCGGCTGCAATGCCAATGCCGCGGCGCTGGCCGATCGTGAAGTTCACGATGCCCTGATGATGGCCGAGAACGCGGCCGCGCAGATCGACGATGTCGCCGGGCTGCAGAGCATTCGGCTTCATGCGCTCGATCACGTCGGTATAGCGGCCGGTCGGCACGAAGCAGATGTCCTGACTGTCGTGTTTCTCGGCGACCGGCAGATCGAAACGGCGCGCCAATTCGCGGGTCTGGGTCTTGGTCATGTCCCCGAGCGGGAAACGCAGATCGTTGAGCTGGTCCTGCGTCGTCGCAAACAGGAAATAACTCTGGTCGCGGTCGGCATCGGCGGCGCAGACCATGGCGCGCGAGCCGTCAGCCTGACGCCGCGAGGCGACGTAATGGCCGGTGGCCAGCGCCTTGGCGCCGAGTTCTCGCGCGGTGGTGAGCAGATCGCGGAATTTGACGGAACGGTTGCACTCGATGCACGGCACTGGCGTTTCGCCGAGGACGTAGCTCTCCGCGAAGCGGTCGATCACCGACTCCCGGAAGCGGCTCTCATAGTCGAGTACATAATGTGGAATGCCAATGCGTTCGGCGACATCGCGCGCGTCGTGAATGTCCTGTCCCGCGCAGCAGGCGCCTTTGCGGTGGGTCGCGGCGCCATGATCGTAAAGTTGCAGCGTGATGCCGATGACGTCATAGCCCTCGGCCTTCAGCAAGGCAGCCGTGGTCGAGGAGTCGACGCCACCGGACATGGCGACGACCACGCGCGTGCCGGACGGCGGTCCTTCGAGGTCGAGACTGTTGAGCATCGCATTGATCCAAGGGCGCGAAGGCCGCGTCCTGTCTGGTTACTTTATTATAGTTGGGGACGATGGGTGGCAATTAGAACGGTTTCGTCCGGCAAAACTTGCCGGAAGGCAGAAAAAGCATCCTGACAAGGCTCCGATGGAAGACTGTCCGGCAATTTAAGATATTGATTTTATTGTACATATTTAGAAACTGAGGCTGGCCCGGTCCTTGCTGAGAAAGCTGTAGGTACCTTTGCGAGAACCAGTCCCGTGTTGAACGTTGCGCACGATCCAGCCGTCAATTCCCAGATTTACAGCCACCGTACCCCGCCCAGGCAGGATCAGGGCGGGTCCGCGGACGATTTCGGTTCCCTGGTCGATAGCAATACATCGGCGGCCGATCGTGATCCTCCCGCGCCGTCTTCCCAGGACAATGCAGCTCAGCAGGCAAGTGGCAACGATCGCCCTGCCAAGCGCGATGACAGGAGCGATGCTGGCAATGCAGCGGATACGCAGCAGGCCACGCCGCGCACCGGCGTTTCCAGTCAAAAAGGAAAGAAGCCGTCCGCTCATGCGGGGTCGGCTACGGCGAAAACCGGCCTGACCGAGGGAAAATCCAAGCCCAAGCTGAAAGACGGCGCATCTGACGAGACATCGGCGGATACAGGCAAGACCCAGCAAACGGCGGCCGATCTGACAAATCCGAATGCGGTCGCAGTCGCGACTCCCGCGACGACGCCGGAGGCGGCTATCAAGCCAGATGGCAAATCATCCGATGGGTCGGGTGAGACTGAGACACCTGCTACAGGGGTCTCGGCGGTGGTCGCCGTTGCAGCAACTTCGGCCAAAGACGCCGCTGCCGGTACGGATGCAAAGGCAGTCGCAACGACAACCGCAGCCAAGCCGGGCACCGAGCCCGTGGCCGGACATTCGTCTTCCGAGAAATCGAAGACCGATCACGCGCAGGCATCTGCCGATGGTGCTGCGCCGGCAGCGACCGGTGATGGCGCGGATGCAACAGCGCTGTCCACCGGTATCGTCATGTCGCAGCAGGTTACGACAGCCGGTGCGACGCCAACTTCCACCGGTGTCGTGAAGACGGAGGCCGTCGCGGGCATCGGGAATGGCAAGTCGGCGAAAGCACAGGCCAAAACGGCCGATGCGGATGAGGTCGGCACAAAAACCGGAGCCGAGGCCAAGCCTTCCGGCGATAAGCCTGCCGCTTCTTCCTCCGATGACACGAATGCGGATAATGGCAAGAGTAATGCCGCTTCGACGAAAGCGGACAATGGGACTGCACCTACGGCTCCCGTGCATGATCGGCACGGCGCCGATATCCAGAGTTCGAAGCCGGATGTCAGCTTCCAGGCAGCCCTCGATCTGCAAGCGCCCGCCACACAACAGACTCAAACCCAACAGCAATTCACGGTGACGGCGGCGGGGCCAACGGCCTCCGCGCAGGCTGCCAGCGTTCCTGTGCCGGTCAATGGGCTCGCGGTCGACATCGCGACGCGCGCGGCAGCGGGCAATACTAGCTTCCAGATCCGTCTCGATCCCGCCGAACTTGGCCGCATCGATGTGCGGCTCGACGTCGACAAGCACGGCCGGGTGACCTCGCACCTCACGGTGGATCAACCCGCGACGCTCGACATGCTGCGCAAGGATGCGCCGCAATTGCAGCGCGCGCTGGAGGATGCCGGCCTCAAGACGGGCGATGGCGGGTTGCAGTTCAGCCTGCGCGATCAATCGCCGCAAGGAGGTCAGGGCGACAACGGGCAGGGGCGCCATTCGCAACGCCTGATCGTCTCCGAAGAGGTTTCAACCACGCCGCAGGCTGCGGGCGCGAGCTACGGCCGGTCTTCCGGTTCGAGCTCCGGCGTCGATATCAGCATTTGAGGACAAGCCATGTCGGTTGACGCGACAACAGCAACACCGGTGACATCGGCCCCCGCGTCGACGACGAATACAAGTTCGTCGTCGAGCAGCAGCAGTTCGAGTTCAAGCTCCACGGGCATCGCGGATAACTTCCAGACGTTTCTGACGCTGCTGACCACGCAGTTGCAGAATCAAAATCCACTCGACCCGCTCGATACCAACCAGTTCACCGCGCAGCTTGTGCAGTTCGCCCAGGTCGAGCAGCAGTTGAAGGCCAACGATCAATTGAGTTCGCTGGTGGCGCTACAGAAAACGGCGCAATCGACGCAAGCGCTGAGCTTCGTCGGCCAGACCATCTCGGTTGATGGTTCGACCGCCGCCTTTAATGGGTCGGCGACTTGGAATTTCAATGCGGCGGCCAACTGCAACGCCGTCGTGACGATTTCAGCTCCGAATGGCGAAACTGCCTATACCGGCAGCTATTCGTTGACGGCGGGCAATGCGAGCTTTGTGTGGGACGGCAAGGGCAATGACGGGACGCAATGGCCGGCCGGCAATTACAAGCTGACGGTGACCGGCAAGGACACTTCGGGCAAGGATGTTACGGTGACGACCGAAGTGCAGGGCGTGGTGGATTCCGTGGACATGACGGCGAGCCCGGCGCTGCTCTCGATGGGTGGCAACAATTACACGATCGACCAGATCAAGCGGGTGGTTCGCAGCGGCACGTCCGACACCGGAAGCGGCACGGGCGACAGCAGCACCTAAGTACCGTTATCTGATTGTTTAAGAATTCCTACCCCGTCTCTCAGGAGGCGGGGTTAGTCGTTGAGAGAGGCGGGTTTCAGGAGAACTGCATTCGACGCTTAGGCTTAGGCAAATTTTAAGCGGCGCGGGGTACCTTGTTCCCACGAGTGCAGTTTGAGTTTGTGAGTACGCCATGACAGAACCCCACCGCCCGAGGGTAAAGTATGTCATCGGGCCTGATGGTAGCCCGTTGACGATTGCTGATCTTCCGGCTCCTGGTACCAAACGGTGGGTTATCCGCCGCAAGGCCGAAGTTGTCGCAGCCGTCCGTGGCGGCCTTCTTTCCCTGGAAGAAGCCTGCAGCCGCTATACGCTGACGGTGGACGAATTCCTGTCCTGGCAGTTTTCGATCGACCAGCACGGTCTGGCCGGGCTGCGCACCACCCGAATCCAGCAATATCGCCAATAACACCAACGGCCCGCAGCCGGGATTTTCCGAAAATCCGCTTCATTCCATGAAGCGGAGCTTGAGGATGTCTCAATTTCTGCCAGGCTGTTAACCGGCGTTAACCATCTAGAAACCATCCCTAGGCAAATTCTGCCCAGTCGGTCCGATTTGGCCGAATCTTTGGGGTGGTCTTTGCAAGGGCTGGTTTCATTCCTTCGGGGTATGGGTGCAGGGCGGCTCGCGGCGATGTTGGCCGTGACCATGGCCTTGCTTGGCTTTTTTGGGTTCGTCATCCTGCGGGTGACGGCTCCGCAGATGGTCACCCTTTATACCGATCTGAGCTACGACGACGCGTCCGGCGTCATGAAGGAGCTCGACCGGCAGGGCATCCCTTACGAGCTGAAGAACGACGGCGCCATCATCATGGTGCCGAAAGACAAGGTCACCCGTCTGCGGATGAAGCTCGCCGAAGGCGGCCTGCCGAAGGGCGGCGGCGTCGGCTACGAGATCTTCGACAAGTCCGATACGCTGGGTTCGACCAGTTTCGTCCAGAACGTCAATCATCTGCGCGCGCTCGAAGGCGAGCTTGCCCGCACCATTAAGTCCATCGACCGCATCCAGGCGGTGCGGGTGCATCTGGTGCTGCCGGACCGGCCCCTGTTCTCGCGCGAGAAACCGGAGCCTTCAGCGGCGATCGTGGTTCGTGTCCGCGGGGCGCTCGAGCCGCAGCAGGTTCGCGCCATCCGCCATCTCGTCGCATCGTCCGTCAATGGCCTGAAGCCGCAGCGCGTCTCGATCGTCGACGAGAATGGCCAATTGCTCGCGGACGGGTCGGGTGATGCCAACGGGATGGGCGATGTCGGCGCGGACGAGCGGCGTATCGCCTATGAGAACCGGCTACGCAAGCAGATCGAAAGCATCGTTACCTCGGTGGTTGGCGCCGGCCGCGCGCGTGTCCAGCTCTCGGCTGATTTCGATTACAACAAGGTCACCGAGACATCCGACAAGTTCGACCCCGAAGGGCGCGTGCTGCGCTCCAGCCAGACGCGCGAGGAATCGTCCGCGACGTCGAACGGGCAGAACGGTCAGGTCACCGTCAATAACGAAATGCCCGGCAACCAGCAGCAGAATGCAGCCAATGCGGGCAAGGACCAGAGCAAGAAGAGCGAGGAAATCAACAATTACGAGATTTCCCGCACCACCAAGACGGAAGTGACCGAAGCAGGGCGCGTGCAGCGCGTGTCGGTCGCCGTGCTGGTGGACGGCACTTATTCCAAGAACGAAAAAGGCGACATGGTCTATGCGCCGCGCAGCAAGGAAGACCTCGAGCGCATCGCTACACTGGTGCGCTCGGCGATCGGCTTTGAAAAGAATCGCGGCGATCAGGTCGATGTCGTCAATCTGCGCTTCGCCGAGGCGCCTGCGGCCGTGCCGCTGCCGGAGCCGACCGGCTGGCTGAGCGTATTCCAGTTCACCAAGGACGATGTGATGTATTTCATCGAGCTCGGCGTGATGTCGCTGCTCGCCATCGTGGTCGTGTTCATGGTTGTTCGCCCGCTCGTCAAGCGCGTGTTGGCCGAAGACCCGCCACCCGCTTCGGTGCCGGCGCTGCCCGAAGCCGAGCCCGCCGCCGTCGCAGGGCCCGTTCATACCGCCGCCACCGCGCAGATGATCGATGTCGCGCAGGTGCAGGGACAGGTCCACGCGCAATCCGTTCATCGTGTTGGCGAACTGGCTGACCGCAATCCAAACGAGACTGTTTCCATCATCCGTCAATGGCTGACAGAGCAACCGGCATAAAACATGGCATCCCTTCCGGCTCAACAGAAACCAGAAGATATCGCCAGTGTCGTCGCGACGCTTGCGAGCCGTCAGAGCGGGCGTACGGGGCCGGCAGCAGCGCCGTTGAGCGGTCCCAAGCGCGCGGCGATCATGATGCTGGCGCTGGGCGAGCAATATGGCAGCAAGGTCTGGTCGCTGCTGGACGATGATGAAGTGCGTGAACTCTCCGCAGTGATGTCTTCGCTCGGGACCATCGAGGCCAATGTGGTCGAGGATTTGCTGCTCGAATTCGTCTCGCGGATGTCCGCTTCGGGCGCGCTGATGGGCAATTTCGATGCGACAGAACGCCTGTTGCAGCAATACCTGCCGTCCGAACGCGTCACCGGCATCATGGATGAAATCCGCGGCCCGGCCGGCCGTAACATGTGGGAGAAACTCTCCAACGTGCAGGAAGAGGTTCTCGCCAACTATCTCAAGAACGAATATCCGCAGACGGTCGCGGTGGTGCTGTCGAAGCTGAAACCGGAACATGCCGCGCGCGTGCTGGCGATCCTGCCCGAAGATATGGCGCTCGATGTCGTAAACCGGATGCTGCGCATGGAAGCGGTGCAGAAGGAAGTTATCGAGCGTGTCGAAAGTACGCTGCGCACCGAATTCATGTCCAATCTGTCGCAGACTCGCCGCCGTGACGCCCATGAGGTGATGGCTGAAATCTTCAACAATTTCGACCGCCAGACCGAAACCCGCTTCCTCACCGCGTTGGAGGAGGAAAGCCGCGAGGCGGCCGAGCGCATCAAGTCGCTGATGTTCACGTTCGACGACCTCGTCAAGCTCGATGCGGGTTCTGCGCAAACACTGATGCGCCATGTCGACAAGGACAAGCTCGGCGTCGCGCTGAAGGGGGCCAACGATGCCGTGCGCGAATTCTTCATGGGCAACATGTCGAGCCGCGCGGCGAAGATGCTGCAGGACGACATGGCTGCTGCCGGCCCGGTACGGTTGCGTGACGTGGATGAAGCCCAGGCGCTTCTGGTGAATCTTGCCAAGGATCTCGCCGCCAAGGGTGAGATCATGCTGCAAAAGAATCGTGCCGACGATGAATTGGTGTACTGATGAGCGCGCCCGCGAAATTCCTGTTCGACATGGACTTTGCCGCTCCGGCGAATACCGAGCGGCAGGCCTCGCGCGCGGAAATTGCCCAACTGGTCGCCGATGCCGAGGCGCGCGCTTTCCGCGATGGATTTCAGGCCGCGCAGAAAGAGGCGAGCGTGGAGAGCGACCGCCGTTCGGCGTTGGCCATGGAGGAAATTGCCATCGCCATGCGTTCGCTTGCCGGGAATTTCAAGAGAGTCGAAGGGCGGGTCGAGACCGAGGCCGTGGATGTGGCGGTGGCGGTGGCGCGTAAACTGTGCAGCGAGCTTGTCGCAGCCGAACCGCTTGCGGAGATGACGGCGCTGATTACTGATTGCCTGCGGCACCTGACGTCGACGCCTCATATCGCGATCCGGGTGAACGACGCGCTGTACGATCGCGCGCGTACACGGATCGAGGATCTGGCGCGCCGCAGCGGGTTCGAGGGGCGGCTGGTGATTCTGGCGGAGCCGGACATCGATATTTCGGACTGCAAGATCGAATGGGCGGACGGTGGTTGCACGCTCGATCGTGCCGCGACGGATACTAGGATCGGTGAATTGGTGGAGCGCTACATGGCGGCTCGCAATCAGGCCGAAGATACGGCCGGGAGAAACTCATGAGTGATACTGATGGACAGGGGCAGGTGCCGTTGCCGGACCTGAACGAGACCGAAGCTCCGCCGCTCGATCAGGCGGCCTATTCGGAGGAGGAAGAGCGCAGCGCACGCATCGCCTCCGATCTGGAAGCGGTATTTGATGTTCCGGTGCAGGTGTCGGCGGTGCTTGGCCGCTCGAAAATGGATGTCAGCGATCTTCTGAAGCTCGGTCCGGGCACGGTGCTCGAATTGGATCGCCGCGTCGGCGAGGCGATCGATATTTACGTCAACAACCGTCTGGTGGCGCGTGGCGAAGTGGTTCTCGTGGAAGACAAGCTCGGCGTGACCATGACGGAAATCATCAAGGCGGAACGCGCGTAGACCGCGCGGAAAATCAAACCGAACGCCGCAAATGGCGCGATACTGACAGGAGCAAATCATGCGGCTTCTCATCGTCGGAACCCTGAAGGGGCAACTGACAACCGCAACCAAGATCGCGATGGACAACGGCGCGACCGTGACGCACGCCGAGGACATCGAACTGGCGATGCGGGTGGTGCGCGGCGGCAAGGGCGCTGACCTGCTGCTGGTGGATGTGGCCATTGACATCCGGGATTTGGTGATGCGGCTCGAGGCCGAACACATCCATGTGCCGATCGTCGCTTGCGGCATCACCAATGATGCCCGCGCCGCGGTTGCCGCGATCCATGCCGGTGCGAAGGAATACATCCCGCTGCCGCCGGAGCCGGAACTCATTGCGGCGGTGCTGGCCGCGGTGGCCAACGACTCGCGCGATCTGATCTATCGCGACGATGCGATGGTGAGAGTGGTCAAGCTCGCGCAGCAGATCGCGGGCTCCGATGCCTCGGTGATGATCACCGGCGAGTCCGGCACCGGCAAGGAAGTGCTGGCGCGGTATGTCCACAGCCGTTCGGCACGGGCGAAGAAGCCGTTCATCTCGATCAACTGCGCGGCCATTCCGGAGCATCTTCTGGAATCCGAGTTGTTCGGGCACGAAAAGGGGTCGTTCACCGGCGCCATCGCACGCCGCATCGGCAAGTTCGAGGAAGCGACCGGCGGCACGCTGCTGCTCGATGAAATCTCGGAAATGGACGTGCGGCTGCAATCGAAGCTGCTGCGCGCGATCCAGGAGCGCGTGATCGATCGCGTCGGCGGCACCAAGCCGGTGCCGGTCGATATCCGCATCATCGCCACCTCGAACCGCAACCTCGCGGATGCGGTGAAGGAGGGTACGTTCCGCGAAGACCTGCTGTTCCGGCTCAACGTCGTGAACCTGAAAATCCCGTCGCTGCGCGAGCGACCGGCGGATATTCTGGAACTGTCGCAGCATTTCGCGCAGAAATACGCCAACGCCAACGGCGTGCCGGTGCGCCCGCTGTCGGCCGAGGCGAAGAACGTGCTTACGGCGAACCGCTGGCAAGGTAACGTGCGCGAGCTTGAGAACACCATCCATCGTTCGGTGTTGATGGCGCAGGGCGACGAGATCGGCCCCGAGGCGATCCTGTCGCCGGATGGAGACCGGCTCGATCTTGCCAAGACCGCGCCCGTGGTCGCGCATGCGACGTTCGCCGCCGAGCAGGTGACGCGTGCGCTGGTCGGGCGCACCGTGGCCGATGTCGAACGCGACCTTATTCTTGAGACGCTCAAGCATTGCCTTGGCAACCGCACCCATGCGGCGAACATTCTTGGCATCTCGATCCGCACGTTGCGCAACAAGCTCAACGAATATGCCGACGAAGGGCAGCCGATCCCGCCACCGGGGAATGGCGAAATGCGCGGCGTGGCTGCGGCCTGAATGCCGCTCCCGATATTCTCAACCGGTTCAAAATGGCGGCTGTGGGCCGCCATTTTTCTTATGGACATGACAGGAAATGGGCCGCGTCCCATGGGAGCAGGCCTACCGCCGTGTTGCGGAGGGTTGTGGATTTGGCGCATAATTGCCGCGATCTTGGGTGGTCTTTCCGGCGGTCATGATGCCGCGCCGGCCTGCCGGAGATAGCTGATCCGACCATTATATAAGCCATGGTCAGGATCGGGTGCGGCGGAAACCACAATGGCAGTTTTGCCTCGGCGGCGATGAAAACCCTCATCATCGATAACTACGACTCTTTCACCTATAACCTCGCCGACCTGATTGCGGACATCAATCAGTCCGCGCCGGTGGTGGTGAAGAATGACGCCACGACGTGGGACGAAATTTCGAGAGAGCCGTTCGGCAATATCGTGATCTCGCCGGGTCCCGGCCGTCCGGATCGCGCCTCTGATTTTGGCCTGTCGCGCGATGCGTT
Source organism: Afipia sp. GW821-FHT14H12 (assembly GCF_058803465.1). Taxonomy (NCBI): domain Bacteria; kingdom Pseudomonadati; phylum Pseudomonadota; class Alphaproteobacteria; order Hyphomicrobiales; family Nitrobacteraceae; genus Afipia; species Afipia sp. GW821-FHT14H12. Next base: position 1,679,120 of record NZ_JBXAOZ010000001.1, read on the forward strand.
ACTGAAGGCGAATGTTCCGGTGCTCGGCGTGTGTCTCGGCTTTCAGGGATTGGCGATGGAGGCAGGCGGAAGACTCGCGTATGCGCCGTCGCTGGTGCATGGTGAGGCGTCGCTGGTGCGCCATGATGGCGATCCGATATTTGCGGGCGTGCCATCACCTTTCGCGGCGGGACGCTATCATTCCTTCATGATCGAGCTACCGTTGCCGTCGCATCTGAAAGAGATCGCATGGACCGAGGACGGTCTGCTGATGGCAATCGCGCATCGCGAGAAGCCGCAATGGGGTGTGCAGTTTCATCCCGAATCGATTCTGACCGAGCATGGGCGGCGCTTGCTGGAAAATTTCCGGGATTTGTCCGGCAGTGCGGGTGTTGTGCGGCGTTCGGCGAGACGACCTCGCGACGTGCCACAGCCTTCCAGCACGTGGAAGGCCTTCTGGCGCGAACTGCCGCGCGCGCTCGATACGGAGGCGGCGTTCTGCTCGTTGTTCGCCACGTCGCCCCATGCTTTCTGGCTCGACAGCAGCCTTGTTGAACCCGGCCTGTCGCGATGGTCGTATCTTGGCGACGCATCGGGGCCGAACGCGGAAATCGTCAGCTATGATTGCGCGGATGGGTTTGTTGAGGTGGAGCGTGGCGGCGAACGCTTCCGTCATGGCGGCAACATTTTCGATTATCTGAAAATGCAGCCACAGGCGTCGCCGCAAACGCCGCCGCCGTGCCCGTTCACGGGCGGGTATGTAGGCTGGTTCGGTTATGAATTGCAGCAGGATTGCGGATCGCGGGTTCGTCGCCAAGCGTCAACGCCCGACAGCTTGCTGGTCCGCGCCGATCGGTTCATCGCCGTCGACCACGTTGACGGCAAAAGTTATCTGATTGCTATCGATGCGCCGGAGCACGAACTTCGCGCGCGGCAATGGCTGGATGAGATGGAATCCGTCATCGCGTGTTTGCAAGCGCCGCCTTCTGTCGTCCCTCATGGCACAAGGCCGCTCGATGTCGTCATGGCGAAAGGCGAGCGAGACTATCGCGCCAGCGTCGAGGAATGCCTGCATGCGATCCGGGAAGGCGAGAGCTATCAGGTCTGCCTGACCAACGAACTGTCATGCGAGGCCGACCTTGATCCGCTTGATGTCTATCGCGTGATGCGCAGGATCAACCCGGCGCCATTCGCAGCGTTTGTGCGCTGGCCGGGTGGCGCGGTGCTGAGTGCCTCGCCGGAACGGTTTTTGTCGGCCGATACAAAAGGCGAGGCCGAAACCAAGCCGATCAAGGGCACGGCGCGGCGCGATCATGATCCACGCCGCGACCAAGAGCTTCGCGAGGGGCTGCGTCAGAGTCGCAAGGACCGCGCCGAGAACGCGATGATCGTTGATCTTCTACGCAATGATTTGTCGCGCTGTTGTGAGCCCGGCACCGTGCACGTCAGTGAATTGTTCGGCGTGGAAAGTTACGAGACTGTTCATCAACTTGTCAGCACGGTGCGCGGTACGTTGCGGCCCGATTGCGCAGTGGTCGATCTGTTGCAGGCGGCTTTCCCCGGTGGATCGATGACGGGTGCACCGAAACTGCGGACACTGGAAATCATCGACCGGCTGGAAAGCCGCGCGCGCGGAATTTATTCGGGCGCGCTGGGATGGATCGGTGACGATGGTGCAGCCGACCTGTCCATCGTCATCCGGACCATCGTTGTGGAGCAAGGCCGCTTCACCATCGGTGTTGGCGGCGGTGTTGTGGCGGCATCAATACCGCAGGCGGAATACGCCGAAATGCTGCTGAAAGCGCAGGCATCGATCCAGGCACTGGTCGTGGCCGCGTTCGGCCGGTTTGATGAAGGCCTGTATCGGCTCTCGGATCGCGCACAGGCCCGGATCGAGGAGCACGCCTCGTGACGCAGGTCTGGCTCAACGGAGCATTTCTCGACGAGAAGGATGCGTGGCTGTCGATTGCGGATCGTGGTTTCACGCTGGCGGATGGCATTTTCGAGACGCTGCTCGGGGTCGGTGAAAAACCTGTCTGGCTTCCTGAGCATCTGCGCCGTCTGCGCGAAGGTGCGTCCGTGCTTGCTCTCTCTGTGGACTTTGATGATCGGGCGCTTGAATCAGCCGTCACCGGGCTGTTGCGCGAAAACAGATTTCCACGAAGTGCAGTTCGCATCACTCTGACCCGGGGCCCGGCGATAAAGCGCGGGCTCTGGGTTGCAGAGAAGGTGATGCCGACGCTGCTGATGACCTGCGCCCCCACAGCTACGCTCGGAGCGCCGCAACGGGTAGTGATTGCGCGATCGACCAAGCGTAACGAATACTCACCGCTATCACAGATCAAGTCACTTAATTACGGGGACAATATTCTGGCGCGGCGTGAGGCTTTGGTGCGCGGTGCAACCGATGCGTTGATGCTAAACACGCGTAGCCACGCCGTTTGCGCCACGGTCGGAAACCTGTTCGCGCGGGTTGCAGGCGAGTGGGTCACGCCGCCTGTGAACGATGGAATTCTTCCCGGTATCGCGCGCGCAAAAATTCTCGGGCAGATAAGCGCAAGGGAGGCCTCGCTTACAGAGACCGATCTGCGTTCTGTCGATGCCGCGTTCATCAGCAACAGTCTTGGATGTTACGACATCATCGAGATCGAAGGCAGAAAGCTTCCGCCATGCATCGATGAAGAGCCCGTTGCTGCACTTTATGAGACACCATAATTAATCGGGAGATGATGAATGGCACGGAGTGAGAAGTTCGATCGCGGGCTAAAGGTCCGGCGCGAGGTGCTGGGCGCCGATTATGTCGATGGCAGCCTCGCGCGTGCCGACGATTTCATGATGGCCTTCCAGACCATTACGACTGAATGGTGTTGGGGTCATGCCTGGGCCCGGCCTGGCCTGTCGCGTAAAACGCGCAGTATGATCAACATCGCGATGCTGACGGCGTTGAACAAGCCGGCCGAGTTGCGGCTGCATGTCAAAGGCGCGCTCAACAATGGCGTGACGGTGGATGAGATCAAGGAAATCCTGATCCACGCCACCACCTATTGCGGCGTGCCGGCGGGCCTTGAGGCCTTCAAGACGGCGCACGAGGTGCTGAAAGAAACAGGTGCGCTGCCGTCAGGCGAGGGGAAATAACAACGAGCAAAATAAAGCCGGCCCGAAGGCCGGCTTTATCGTCAGGTTGATCGCGCGATCAGAGGTTGCGCTTGGCCGCGGCGGCGGCCTTGTCCACGGCCTCCTTGGCTGCGTCCTTCGCATCGCCGACCGCTTTCTGGACGTGGCCCTTGGCTTCCTGCATCGCGCCTTCGCCCTGCAGGCGATCCGAGCCGGTGGCTTCGCCGATTCCCTGCTTGGCCTTGCCGATGGCTTCGTTGGCGTTGCCCTTAATCTTGTCGGTGGTGCTACCCATTGCAAACTCCTTGCTTGAGGTTCGTGGGGGAAACACCGGGGCGCCGTGCACGTTCCTGCCTAACAATCTGAAATAAATGAAAAATCGGGGGAACATGAAAAGCAATGGCCGAATTTTGCATGCACGGTATAGGACGCGTGGGCCGGCAGAAAACGTACCTCTGCTGCAGGTGGGGAAGATCACCTGAAAGCATCTCCGACTTCGTATAATCTCATTCACGATGTTGAGATTCGATGCCGCGCGGGGATCAATTCAGGATCGATGGTGAGAATTTGTAAGGAGAGTGCAGTCCAGGCTCATATTGTTGATATTTCAAAGTCCCGCCTTCTTGTCCGCCGATGGGCTATTCTGCCCGTACCGAAAAGGACGCCTCCATGAGCTTCTCCTTCCGCCGCGATGTTCTGACGCGTCCGATCTTTGCGTGGGCTCACAAAGTTCTTCCGGCGATGTCCGACACCGAGCGCGAGGCTCTGGAAGCGGGCGATGTATGGTGGGATGCGGACCTGTTCACCGGCAACCCGGACTGGTCGAAGCTCCTGGCCAATGCACCGGCGAAATTGACGGATGAGGAGCAGGCGTTTCTCGCGGGTCCGGTCGAAGAACTCTGCGCCATGGTGGACGACTGGAAGGTCAACTGGGAATGGCGCGATCTGCCGCCCGAAGTCTGGGCCTTCATCAAGGCCAACAAGTTTCTCGGCATGATCATCCCGAAGGAATTCGGAGGGTTGGGCTTCTCGCCCTTCGCGCATTCGGAAGTGATCCGGAAAATCTCCTCGCGTTCCATTGCCGCCGCCGTCACCGTGATGGTGCCGAATTCGCTCGGGCCGGGCGAATTGCTGATGAAATTCGGCACCCGCGCGCAGCAGGATAAATGGTTGCCGGGCTTGGCGGCTGGCCGCGAAATTCCCTGCTTCGGCCTCACCAGCCCGGAGGCGGGTTCGGATGCCGCGTCGATGACCGACACCGGCGTCGTGTGCAAGGGCACGTTCGAGGGACAGGAGGTGATCGGCCTTCGGCTCAACTGGCACAAGCGCTACATTACGCTGGGCCCCGTCTCGACGCTGCTCGGTCTTGCTTTCAAGGCGCGCGATCCCGACCACCTTCTGGGCGGAGCGGAGGACCTTGGCATCACCGTCGCGCTGATCCCGACGAATTTGCCCGGCGTCACCATCGGCCATCGTCATCTGCCTGCGATGCAGGTGTTTCAGAATGGCCCAAACTGGGGCAAGGACGTTTTCATTCCGATGGACTACGTCATCGGCGGGCAGGCGCGGATCGGCCAGGGCTGGAAGATGCTGATGAGCGCGCTGGCGGCGGGGCGCGGCATTTCGTTGCCATCGCAGTCGGCTTCGGGGGCGGCTTACTGCGCACGCAATGCGGGCGCCTACGCGCGCGTCCGCGAACAGTTCAAGGTGCCGATCGGCAAGTTCGAGGGCATCGAGGAGCCGCTCGCGCGTATCGCGGGCACGGCCTATCAGCTTGATGCCGCGCGGCGGCTGACCTGCGCGGCGCTCAATCAGGGTAAGCATCCCGCCGTCATTTCCGGCATCATGAAGCTGCATGCGACCGAGCGGCTGCGGATCGTCGTCGATGACGCGATGGACATTCATGGCGGCAAGGCGATCATTGAAGGCCCGCAGAACTACATGGGCAACCTTTACCGTTCGGTGCCGGTGGCGATTACGGTGGAAGGTGCCAACATTCTCACGCGGAATCTGATCGTGTTTGGGCAGGGCGCGACGCGCGCGCATCCCTATCTGCTTCAAGAGATCAACGCGATCGGCAACCCGGATCAGCAGGCCGGGCTGGACGCGTTCGATCAATCGTTCTGGAAGCATGTCGGCCACGCCTTCACAAACCTGTTCCGGGCCTGGGGCCGAAGCTGGACCGGCGGCCTGTTCGCGCCGGCACCCGATGCAGGAGCCGCGACCGGTTATTATCGCCAGCTCTCGCGCTATTCCTCCGCGTTCGCGCTGTGCGCTGATATGGCTCTTCTCACGCTCGGCGGCGCGCTGAAGCGCAAGGAAATGCTGTCGGCGCGGTTCGGCGACATTCTCTCCGAGCTTTATCTGTTGTCGGCCGCCCTGAAGCGCTGGGAAGACGAAGGGCGTCAGGACGCCGATCTGCCCGCGCTGCGCTGGGTAATGGCGAACGGCATCCGCACCATGGAGCTGCGTTTCGCCGAAGTGCTGGCGAACCTGCCGAACCGGCCCGTGGCGTGGCTCTTGAAATTTGTTGTGCAGCCGCTCGGATCGAACGCGTTGGGCCCGTCCGACAAGGTCGTGCATCAGTGCGCGCAGATGATCCTGTCGCCCTCGCCGGAGCGCGATCGCCTCACGGCGGGCCTTTATCATGCTGGCGCGAACGACGACGGGCCGCTGGCACGGCTGGAGCGCGCTTTCCTGCTCGTCACCGCCAATGAGCCAATTGAAAAGAAAATGCGTGCCGCTCATATTCGCGACTGGCAGGAGGCCGCTTCGCGCGGCATCATCACGGCGGCGGATGTGGAAGCAATCAAGACAGCGCAAGAAGCCGTGGCGAAGGTGATCGAGGTCGATGACTTCGCGCCGGAAGCCCTGTCTCCGATCTACCGTCAGAACCATCCTGCCACCGCAACGGCGGAAAGGGCCGCAAGCTGATGTCCCGTCCTGTCTATATTATCGATGGCAGCCGTACGCCGTTCTTGAAGGCGCAGGGCGGTCCGGGTCCGTTCACGCCAGTTGATCTGGCGGTGCAGGCCGGGCGGCCGCTTCTTGCTCGCCAGCCTTTCAAATCCTCCGAATTCGATCAGGTCATTATTGGCTGCGTCAGCCCCATCGCCGACGAGGTCAACCCGGCGCGTGTCGCGGCGCTGCGGCTCGGCATGGGCGAGGACATGGTCGCCTTCGGCGTGCAGATCAATTGCGGCTCCGGCATGCAGTCGATCGACACCGCCTACCGCTATATTCAAGCCGGGCAGGCCGACATGATTCTTACGGGTGGCACGGAAGCGTTGAGCTATTCGCCGCTGGTGTTTCCGCAGACGGGTGTGCGCTGGTTCGCAGGCATGGCTTCGGCGCGCACCACGCTCGCGAAACTCGCGGCATTCTTCAAATTGCGGCCGTCTTACTTCAAGCCGATCATCGGGCTGGAACGTGGATTGACCGATCCCGTGACCGACCTGAATATGGGGCAGACTGCGGAAGTGATCGCGCATCTGATGGGCATCACGCGCCAGCAGGCCGATGCCTATTCGGTGGAAAGCCACAAGCGGCTCGCCAACGCGCAGGCGCAGGGTTATCTCAAGGGCGAAGTCGAAACCGCCTTTGACCGCAAGGGCAAGTTCTACGATCACGACGATGGCGTGCGGCCCGATTCCTCGGTGGAGAAGCTCGCCAAGCTGAAGCCTGCATTCGAGCGGCCGTGGGGACAGGTGACGGCGGGCAATTCCTCGCAGATCACCGACGGCGCTTGCTGGACCATTCTGGCTTCGGAAGATGCGGTCAATAAATACGGGCTGAAGCCGAAAGCGCGCATCGTTGACAGCGCCTGGTCGGGGCTCGATCCAACCGTGATGGGCTTCGGCCCGGTGCTGTCGTCAAACCGGCTGCTTAAGCGTAACAACATGACGATTCAGGACGTCGAGACTTGGGAGATCAACGAGGCGTTCGCCTCGCAGGTGCTCGCCTGTCTCGCGGCCTGGAAGGACGACAAATTCTGCCGCGACATCCTCGGCCTCGACGGTGCCGCGGGCGAAATCGATCAGGCAAAGCTCAATGTGGATGGGGGCGCAATCAGTCTCGGCCATCCGGTTGGCACGAGCGGCAACCGCATCGTGCTGCATCTGGTCAATGCGATGCACCGGCTTGGCACCAAGCGGGGCGTTGCGACGGAATGCATCGGTGGCGGCCTCGGCGGCGCCATGTTGATCGAGACGGTTTAGGAAACGGCGATGGACAGCAAAATCCTCAATGTGATGAAGGACCACGTCCTTGAGCTCGGCCCCCAGCCGTCATCCGGGCCCTATCGTCATTTCAAGCTGACGCGCGACGAAGACGGCATTGCGTGGCTGTTGTTCGATCGCGAAGGGGCGAGTGCGAATACGCTGTCGACCGAAGTGCTGGAGGAATTCTCACAAATTCTTACCGCGCTGGAGAATGAGCGTCCCGCCGGACTCGTCATCCGCTCGGCGAAGCGTTCCGGGTTTATTGCGGGCGCGGACATTACTGAATTTCGCGGTCTGTCCGATCCGGCCCTTGTCGAACAGCAACTCGGGCGTGGCCATGAAATCCTGAACCGGCTTGAGAATATCAAGCTGCCGACGGTAGCTGTCATCCATGGCTTCTGCCTCGGCGGCGGACTGGAAGTCGTGCTCGCCTGCAACATGCGGATCGCGATCGATGGCGCGCGCTTCGGCTTCCCCGAAGTGTTGCTCGGCCTGCATCCTGGCTTTGGCGGCACGGCGCGCTCGACGCATCTGTTCAGCCCGCTCGAGGCCATGACCATGATGCTGACGGGCAAGAATGTCGATGCCCGCAAGGCGAAATCGCTCGGTCTTGTCGATGCAGTGACGCAAGAGCGCCATGTGCGTGGTGCGGTGAAGGATGCGATCTTCGGCCGCCTGAAGCGCAATCGTTCGATGCTGCCCAAGGTGATGAACTTCGGCCCGGTTCGTGGCCTGCTGGCCTCTCGCATGCGCTCCGAGACGCGCAAGAAGGCGCCGCAGGAGAATTATCCGGCACCCTACGCGTTGATCGATCTGTGGGAAAAGCACGGCGGCAATCGCGCGGACATGTTGTTGGCCGAAAAGCCGTCTTTTGCGAAATTGATGGTGACGCCGACCGCGCAAAATCTCATCCGCGTGTTCTTCCTGCGCGACGAGATGAAGAAGCTTGCGGGCGGCAAGAGCCAGATCAAGCATGTTCATGTCATCGGTGCGGGCGCGATGGGGGGCGACATCGCCTCGTGGTGCGCGCATCAGGGATTGCGCGTTACGCTGGCCGACATGCAGTCGGCGGCAATCGCTGGCGCGATGAAGCGCGCGTCCGATCTGTTCTCAAAAATCACCCGCAGCCGTATCGGCCAACGTGACGAACTGGATCGCCTGATCCCGGATATGACAGGTGAGGGCGCCAAACACGCCGATCTCATTATCGAGGCGGTGCCGGAAAAGCTGCAGCTCAAGCAGTCGATCTACGCCGGGCTCGAGAAGGTGATGAAGCCGGAGGCCATTCTGGCGACCAACACATCGAGCATTCCGCTGGAGGAACTGCGTACCTCGCTGCAACGGCCGGAGCGGCTGCTAGGCATCCACTTCTTCAATCCGGTCTCGCGGCTGCAACTTGTCGAGGTCATCAGTCACGATCAGGTGGACCGTGAAGCGCTCGCGAATGCCATGAAATTCGTCGGCAGTATCGATCGCCTGCCGTTGCCCGTGAAAAGCTCTCCGGGCTTCCTCGTCAATCGCGCGCTGATGCCATACCTGATGGAAGCGCTGCTGATGCTCGACGAAAAGATCGACAAGCTCACCATCGACGAGGCGGCAGAAAAGTTCGGCATGCCGATGGGACCTATCGAGCTCGCCGATCAGGTCGGTCTCGACATCTGCCTTGCGGTCGGCGACGAGTTGCGCGCCAAGCTCGGCGATTCCATTCCGTCCGCCCCGGAATGGCTGCGTGAAAAGGTCGCCAAGGGCGAACTTGGCCGCAAGACCGGACGTGGTTTCTACGAATGGAAGGATGGCCGTGTGCAGAAGGGGCATGCGCATGTTCATCCGACGCCCGACATGACCGACCGTCTGGTGCTGCCGATGTCGAATGTCTGCGTCGCATGCTTGCGCGAGGGTATCGTCGATAATCCGGATACGGTGGACGGCGCGATGATCTTCGGCACCGGCTATGCGCCGTTCCGCGGCGGACCGCTGAATTATGCGCGTGAGCGAGGTCCGGAGAATGTCGCCAATGCGCTTTCGGCACTGGCGGCGAAATATGGAGAACGCTTCAAGCCGGATGCCGGCTGGGCAACATTCCGCTGATCTTCAAGGAATAGAGTATCACATGACAGAAACCCCTGTGACGGGTCATGAAATCAGATCGATCGTATTGGACGACTCGGCGCCCCAAGGTGAACTGTGTGTCCGCACCATCGCGATGCCGGCCGACACCAACCAGAACGGTGATATTTTCGGTGGCTGGCTGTTGAGCCAGATGGACCTTGCGGGCAGCGTGTTCGCCTACAAGACGACGCTGGCGCGCAATGTCACGGTCGCCATTGAGGCGATGACGTTCCGCAAGCCGGTGTTTGTGGGAGATTTGGTGTCGGTGTACGGCACGCAGGTCCGCGTAGGGCGCACTTCGATCACCGTGCACATCGAAGCATGGGTGCAGCGGCGCAACGAGATGGGCATCATTCTGGTGACCGATGGCAATTTCACCTACGTCGCCATTGACGAAAAGGGACAGCCGCAGCCGATCGCGCGGCATAAGCCTGTTTGAAACAGTCCGGTTATGCTGATCGGCTGTTGTCGGTCAGCGATGGTGACGGTGATGGCGATGACGCCGGTGATCAACGTACCGCACCGGCGTGGCATATTGCGGCGGTGTAATGTCCAGCGCAGGCGCAAGCCCGGAATTCGGTAGCATGGCTGCGTTCGCTTCCATCAAGCGCTGACGCTTGGCGGCATAATAATATCCGCCGGCATAGTAGGCGACGGCGCGGTTGTGGTTGCCATGCGCGGCGCGATAGGCGCCGGCGAGATATTTCACCGCATAAGTGAGGTTTGTTTCAGGATCGAGCAGGCCTTGCGCCGTTCCGGTGTAGCCGAGGCCGCGTGCAGTCTGCAGCTTGATCTGCATCATGCCGTAATTTCCCGCATGAACGGCGCGGGGATTGTATCGGCTCTCGCGCATAATGACCCGATGAACGAGTTCTGCCGGAACACCCTCGGCGGCGGCATGGCTTTCCACCATGGCGCGATAGGATTCGCCTTCGGCATGAGCAAACGGAATCGCCGACAACGCCGCAACCGCGGCGAGCGCAAATCTTTTCATGTCAAAAATCCTTGGGTTCGATGAATTTGGTTCGGCAGGCCCATGGCCAGATGCGCGAACGATTGCGTCCCTCAGGGGCGACGCGCGGATGCGGCCTGATTGCTCCGATAATGTGGAGATATCATGTCATCGAAAGATGGCTGCGGAACCAGTCATTTGGCCCATCCATTACAATGGAACCCGCACAGGAAGGCGCTTACAGCGAGGGTAATTGGGTCACGGTGACGTTGAGCGTTCCTGTCGCCTCGGCGATCACGCGCAGCGTTGAGGAGTCGAACGAGACTTCACCGAGTCTCACACTGCTCACGCTGGCGTTGACCCTGGCGCCGTTCTGCTCGGTCTTGAGGCCGTCGATGATACCGGCGAGCTTTTGCTGTGCGCCGGATGATATCTGTTTTAGATCGATCGTCGCATGCTCCTGCAATGCCTGCTGCAGATAAGGCGCGGCGCGTTGCGCGAGCGCACCGAACAGGCCGAAGGCGGCATCGGATGTGACGGCGACCGACAAATCGGTCAGGCGAAGAACCTGAGCGTCGGCATCGAGCACGGGACGGCACCAGATTCGCACGGTGGCGTCGGCGCCAAGCCCGAACCAGCTTGCCTTTTCCTTCACATGGACCAGCAGCGACACCAGAAGGCGGTTGCCGCTGGCATCGATGTCGACGCTCTTGATGCGGGCAGCGATTGCGCCGCTGCCATCTTCCGGAAAGGTGCGGCCCTTGAGTTCGGCCTCGGCGATCTTGCCGAGTTGGACGAATGGGATATCGATTGGAACGCCGATGTTGACGTGCCCCTCATTGAGCGCTGGCTGGATGTCGAGTGTTTGCGGGAAGGGGCATTGCGGGGTTGTCGGCTTGTCGACGATCCGTGTTTCGGCCTGCAGGCCGACCGCGAGTTTGACTGCGGCGCTATCGATCTGCGGTTGCGCCGCCATGGCCTTGATCGGCCGCATTTCCAGGAACAGCGGCGGCGCGCCCGGCGCGGGCGAAGGCAGCGCGATCGATTTGCAGGCGCGTGCCCATTGCTGCTGCATTGCGCGGCGGAAACCCTCGTCGTTGCGTAGCCGCTGTTGCAGGCGCACCACTTGTTCGTTCACGGTCTTGTCGATGACCGGCTTGATCTGGGCGGGGACGGCGACCTTTGCGCCGGCAACAGAGAGGCTGTTGTTGGCGAGGGCCACCTGCGCGGTGAGTTGCGGATCGACATGCCAATCGGGTGTGAGGCGGGGGCGCGCGGTCGCGGTCGCGGTGCCGTTGATCGCGGCGCTTGCGTTCAGCGACTTGATGGAAATGTTGCCGAGCTTCTGCGCGTTTTTCGCGCCGAACAGACTGCCGAGCGTGTTGTTGAGTGGCGAGCCTGCGGCGGTGGAGAGTGATCCGGTTACGGTGAGCTTTCCATTGAGCGGGGTGGATACGGTCAGCGCGTTCTGTTCGCCGCTCGCGGTGATGCTGCCGCGCGTGATGTGCCAGTTGAGGTCGGCATCGGTCAGAATCTGGCTGGCCGGATTGTCGGCCTTGCCGCTGAAATCGCGCGGCGCGGCACGATCGAGCGCCGAAGCGATCACACCAAGCGGAATGGTGATCGGCGCCACGAATTCGGATTTACGAGTTGCAGATGGCAGCGGCGGCAGCTTGACGAGCGCAGGCTTCGATGCGCGCGGCGGCCATATCCAGTCCATCACCTCGAGGCTGATGAAGAAAGAGCCGGCCAGGATCAGGATCGCAGCCGCGAGGGGTTTGAAGCGCATAATGTCCGTTGTTGATTGAGATGATTTGCCCGCAGCGGGGCCCGAACGCGCCCATCGTGGTTAAAAGAATCTGAAAAGCAAGTCGTTGATAAGTCTTTAAGTTTATTCGCGGACTCTCCCGCGCATGGCGCGTGGAGTGAGTTTGTATCTCGTCGGCTCCCTTGCCCTTGTCTCCCTGGCGGGTTGCGGTCGCGGTTTTTTCCAAACCGCAGAGCGCGAACCCTGGCGAGCCGAGGCGGAACAGGCATGCCTGAAGACCGGAGAGGTCAAGGAAAGCGCCGAGGTTGTGCGCATCAGTCCGATTTCCGGGCCGGGGGTTTGCGGCGCGGAATTTCCGCTGAAGGTCAGCGCGCTCGGTGAAAGCAACAGTTCGCTCGGTTATGCCGACGATCTGCGGCCGCCGGGCTCGATCGCGGGCCAGCCGCGCTGGCCGGTTGCCCAGCCTTCACCGTCGTATCAGCAGCCGTCTTCGTATCAGCGCCCGGCCTATTCATCCGCGCCTACTGGTTATGTGCCGTCCGGCGAGCCGGTGCCATTGAATATTCAGGCAACATCACCGGCCGATGGTGAAGACGACATGGCGCATGAAGAAGCCGTGCAAAGCCGTCCGGGTGGTTCGCCCGCACCTTATCAAAGCGCGCCTTATCGAAATGCGCCGTACCAGCAGGGGGCGCAGCAACCGCCGCCGTATTCGCAGCAACGGCTTGGCCCTGTTGGCAATCCGGTGTCGTCTTTCGGATATGTCACTTTGAAGCCGACTGCGACGCTCGCATGTCCCATTGTCTCCGCGCTCGATCGCTGGATAACGGAAGCCATCCAGCCTGCGGCGATGCGCTGGTTCGGCGCGCGTGTCGTGGAGATCAAGCAGATCTCGGCCTATTCATGCCGCGGCATGAACGGGAATCCCAACGCGCACATTTCGGAACATGCGTTCGGCAACGCGCTCGATGTCGCGGGATTCACGCTGGCTGATGGACGCTATATCTCGGTGCAGCATGGCTGGAAGGGATTGCCGGAGGAGCAGGGCTTTCTGCGCGACGTTGAGGGCGCCGCCTGTCAGCGGTTCAACACCGTGCTCGCGCCGGGCGCCAACGTCTATCACTACAATCACATTCACGTCGATCTGATGCGCCGCGCGAGCGGGCGCATCATCTGCAAGCCGGCGGCCGTGTCGGGCGAGGAGGTTGCTGCGCGCGCGGGGGGGCGCAGCTATGCCAATCGCGATCCTGGAATTACGGGATCCATTGGACAGAAGGTGCGCCGCGCGTTCGCCCATGGGCCGCTGTCGAAAGAAGACCGCGACTCGATCGAGGACGAAAGCCGCATTCGGTAGCGGCTCTCAGGGGCCGAGCTGTGTGGTCTTGTCGAGCATGATGGGCGCAAACAGCGGCTCGTTATGCGCCATTCGCGCCTGTGAGTAGCTTCCCCACAGCAGGTTGAGCGAGACGGCGGTGACGAACGCAGCCACGAAGATCGCCAGGAATTCGGACCATGTCAGCGGTTTCATCCCCGATCTCCTTGCGAAGGTCTGTGAGCCGCACACTAGACTAATCCAATTTCACAGCCGTTTGCAGGCGGTCGCGCGCGAGAATTTTTGAAAATTCCTGGAACCAGATCAGAAATAGACGAGCGGAGCAGGGCGGCTCAGGATTGCCGGCGGTAGGCGGCGAGGAACATCCGGGTCCCGCTGGCCACCACCTCGGCGATCCGCTCGCTGCTCGGCGCGGGCGTCACCTGAAAGATGAATGGCAGAAACAGGCTGGCCTGGCAGGACAGCATGAATTGCGCGGCCGCCAGATCGCAATCCTCGATGACAAGCGTCCCATTCGCCACCCGCGTCTTCAGGTATTCCGCCAGCTTGCCGAGCCACGACGCGGGGACATGCTCGTAATAGCGCCGGCCAAGCTCAGGCATACGTTCGGCGATCGCCATCATGGTGCGGATGGTGGAGCCGCCGGTCGGGCGGCACAGCATTTCCATGTAGCTCTGGCCGAACTTTCTGAGGGTCGTTTCAACGTCCTCGGTCGGATCAATGACGAGTTTGTTGATGCCCTGATCGCGCAGCTCGCAGGTGACGATGGCGCCGAACAGCGCGAGCTTGTCCGCGAAATAGACGTAGAGCGTGCCCTTGGAGACGCCGGCCGCCTTGGCGATCTCGCCCATGCTGGCGGCGTCAAAACCGAGTTCCCGGAATACCTTGCGCGCACCCTCGACGATCTGGCGGCGCTTGGCGCTGTCCTCGTCATTGGCGGGAAGGGGCTGGGTAGGAATCATAGGTGCAGTTTGATCCATCAAGGGGGATTTCGCTCGCAAAAATTTGTTCCCCTGTGCCTTTCTTACTATTGACCGAACGGTTCGGTCAATAGTAAATAGGGTTGACCGAACCGTTTGGTCAATGAAAGGCTCCACCGATGGCCCCGCGTGAGCAATCTGCCGTCCGCAAGGCTGATGTTGACGAAAATGGCGATGTTTCGTCGCCTTCCGGTTCTCCGCCCCGCCCCCGGTTGGAGGATGTGACCGCACGCCGCACAACGGAAAGCCCCGACACCGTAGCCGATGCCCCGGCTGCGGCGGGCTCCCGCTGGGCGCGGCTTGGCCGCCGCCAGAAAATTTTCGCAGGGCTCGGAGCGGTGGCCGCGATCGCGCTGGCCGTGTTCGGCATCCACTATTTTCTGGTCGGCCGCTACATGGTGTCGACCGACGACGCCTATGTCCGCGCCAACAATACAATGCTTGGCGCGCGCGCCTCCGGCTATCTCGCGAAGATCGCGGTCGGTGACAACACCGAGGTGAAGGCGGGCGATCTTTTGTTCCAGATCGACGATGGTGATTACAAGATCGCGGTCGACAACGCTCGCGCCAAGATCGCGACACAGGAAGCCACCATCCAACGCATTGGCCGTCAGGCAAAAGCGCAGGAAAGTGCGGTCGAGCAGGCGCAAGCCCAACTCGAGTCCGCGCAGGCTGCGGCCAAGCGCGCCGAAGCTGATTTCGTCCGCCAGAGCCAGTTAAGCGAGAAGGGTTTTGCCTCGAAGGCGACCTTCGACCAGTCGCAGGCGACCCGCGACCAGAGCAATGCCTCGGTGCAGGGCGCCCAGGCCAATCTCGACGCCGCGCAGGCGCAGATCGACGTCATCAAGGCGCAGCAGACTGAAGCCGAAGGACAGCTCGGCGAATTGAAGACTGCGCTTGCCAAGGCTGAGCGCGACCTGTCCTTCACCACCATTCGCGCGCCGATCGACGGCGTGTTCTCCAATCGCCTCGTCAACGAAGGCGACAATATTTCAGTGGGCCAGCGTCTCGCCAATGTCGTGCCGCTGGATGACGTGTTCATCGACGCCAATTTCAAGGAAACCCAGCTCGCACGCATTCGTCCCGGCCAGCCGGTTTACATCAGCGTTGACGCTGTGAAGGGCCGCGACATCGTCGGCACCGTCGAGAGCCTGTCGCCCGCGTCGGGTTCTGTGTTCACGCTGCTGCCGCCGGACAACGCCACCGGCAACTTCACCAAGATCGTGCAGCGCCTGCCGGTTCGCGTGCGCGTCCCGAAAGCCGTCGCGCGTGAGAATCTTCTCCGCGCGGGCATGTCGGTCGAGGTTGAAGTCGATACGCGGAAGTCCTCCAAACAAGCTCTTGCCAAAGCAGAGTAGCACTCGCGGAGTTCGCGCATGAGCGCAGCATCCGGCACCATAGGATCGATACCAGCCGCCACGCCTGCTTGGGAGAGCGTGGCGCCGCGCCGCATGATCGCGTTCCTGATCATGATCTTCGGCATGTTCATGTCGATCCTGGACATCCAGATCGTGTCGGCGTCGCTGTCCGAAATTCAGGCCGGCCTGTCGGCGTCCGCGACCGAAGTATCGTGGGTGCAGACCGCGTATCTGATCGCGGAAGTGATCGCGATCCCGCTCTCGGGCTTCCTGTCGCGCGCATTCGGCACGAGGCTGTTGTTCGCGATCTCCGCGGCGGGCTTCACCATCTCGAGCTTCATGTGCGGCCTGACCTCGACCATCGACGAGATGATCCTGTGGCGCGCGGTGCAGGGCTTTCTTGGCGCGGGCATGATCCCCACGGTGTTTGCTTCTGCCTACACCGTGTTTCCGCGCAGCAAGCTGTCGATCGTCACGCCCGCGATCGGCCTTGTCGCAACCCTTGCGCCGACGATCGGTCCTACGGTAGGCGGCTACATCACGGATGCCGCGTCGTGGCACTGGCTGTTCTTCATCAACGTGGTGCCGGGCATCCTTGTGACGCTCGGCGTGCTGGCGCTGGTCGATTTCGATCAGCCGAACTTCGCCTTGCTGGATCATTTCGACTGGTTCGGTTTCGCAGCGATGGCGGGCTTTCTCGGCTCGCTCGAATACGTCCTGGAAGAGGGGCCGCAATACCAGTGGTTCGAAGACGAGTCGGTCGCGATCATGGGCGTCGTCTGCGCCATCTCGACCGTGGCATTCTTCTATCGGGTGCTCACAGCGAAAGAGCCGATCGTCGACATCCGCGCCTTTACCGATCGTAATTTTGCGATCGGCAGCATCTTCTCTTTCTGCGTCGGTATCGGCCTTTATGGCATGACGTATATTTATCCGCGCTATCTTGCCGAGATCCGCGGCTATAACCCGCTAATGATCGGCGAGACGATGTTCGTCTCCGGTCTTGCGATGTTCATGACGGCCCCGCTCGTCGGCCGCCTGATGAACAAGGTCGATCCGCGCTACATGATCGGTGTCGGCCTGCTCGTCTTCGCGCTCAGCACATGGCAGATGACGTGGATCACGTCGCAGTATGACTTCTATGAATTGTTGTGGCCGCAGATTTTCCGCGGGCTCGGCATCATGCTGGCGATGATCCCGGTCAACAACATTGCGCTCGGTACGCTGGCGCCGGAGCGGATGAAGAACGCCTCCGGACTGTTCAACCTGACCCGCAACATGGGTGGCGCGGTCGGACTTGCGCTCATCAATACGGTTCTGAACGATCGCACCGATCTTCACATCTCCCGTCTTCATGACGTGGTGAATTGGGGTAACGCGAGCGCGGTCGAGATGCTGAATACGTTGACGCAGCGTTTTCAGGGGCAGGGCGATGCGCAGTTGATGGCATTGAAGGTGTTGTGGCAGCGGGTGCATCAGCAGGCGGCGGTGATGGGATACGCGGACGCCTTCTATCTGCTGACGGTGTTTTATATCGGCCTCAGCTTGCTCGTTGTCGTGGTGAAGCGGCCGAAGCCCGGCGCTGGGGCAGGCGCGGGGCACTGATGTGGTGAAGGGCCCGGCGCGGTTGCGCCGGACCCTTCATAGACCATCGCTTGTCGCGATGCGGATGTCAGCCAGCCTGTAAGCCGGGTTCTGTAGGGCCTGAATGGTTTGCACCACGCAGACGTGACGGCCATTCCTCTGGGACGTGGATTGCTCCGCGCCTCTAGCAACCTACCCGGATGGCGGGCTCGACATCGCCCCGCGGAGTTATCGCCCTGAGGCGAACTTTCCACTGTGCCATCCCTATTCGGTCTTGCTCCCGGTGGGGTTTGCCATGCCGTCGCCGTTGCCGGAAACGCGGTGCGCTCTTACCGCACCTTTTCACCCTTACCGCGCGCTCCTTGCGGAGGCGAGGCGGTTCGTTCTCTGTGGCACTTTCCCTGAAGTCGCCTTCGCCGGACGTTATCCGGCACCGTATGTCGATGGAGCCCGGACTTTCCTCCCTTGCGACCTTTCGATCCTGCAAGAGCGGCCGTCCGGCCGACTGACGCTGACCACATGGCGGTTTCGCTTCCCGGCGTCAAGCCGAGCGAGGGCTATCGCGATCCGACCGATGGGAGAGGTTAGGAGGTGCGAAGGCCAGATCAGGCGACTTTGGAGGCGTCTGGCAGGGTTTCGAGCAGGCTCGTGAGCGTCGTCAGCGTCGACTGGTCCGCGATGCCGTCGACCCGCTCGGGGCGGAAATGACGCTGGAATGCCGCCACCGCGTCCATCGTCACGCCGTCATACTGGCCGCTCGGCAGGACAGGGTAGCCGTAACGGACCAGTGCGCGCTGCAGCGCCATGATCTCGTCGCTGGTGGTTCCCAGAAACTTGCGGTCGCTATGCGTAAGCGGGGCAGGCTCGACCCAGTGCCCGACGCCGGAATCGGCCAGAAGCCGCCAGGGAAATTTCTCGCCCGGATCCTTCTTGCGCGCGGGGGCGACATCGGAGTGCGCCAGCACGCGATGCTTCGGCACTTTTCGCCGTAGCATGATGCCTTTGCACAGCGCGATCACCGCTGCGACCTGGCGTAAGGGAAAATCCGGATAGCCCAGATCGTGGCCGGGATTGACGATCTCAATGCCGATCGAGGCGGAATTGACGTCACTGTCGCCGTCCCATGACGATGTGCCGGCATGCCAGGCGCGGTGGGATTCCCGGACGCACTGGATGATGTTGCCGTCTTCCATCACGACATAATGCGCGGAGACTTCGGTGCCGGCGGTGCACAGCCGCTTCAGCGCGCTCGAAGCATCGGACATGCCCGTGTAATGCAGCACGATCATGTCGGGCTGGCGCCCGGCCTTGCGCTCATTGAAGTTCGGAGACGGTCGTACGTCGAAGACGACGGACGAATCCGGAGTAAAGCTCACCATGTCGTCTTGCGATCCGAGGGGGGATGCCAACCGTTCGCGGTGTGCGGCGAATCCAGCAGATGCGAACGACTCAAACGACATGTGACAACCAAACGAGGCAAGACCACGACGTACTCAACGGTACCGTCAGTATCGCGCTCCCGGAACGCGCGGCGCAATCAGCAGGTTCCCTTTATCCACATCCGGTCTGAATCGGTGGCCGGGCACTGATTGAGGGCCATCCCGGGGGTCATCAACCATTCCTTAACGATAATTACCGCTACTGAAGGGTGAAGAACCGCGCCCGATTTGTACCCAATCGCGGTTCCCCGGTGCGCTCGACCCATGGCAAGACTCTTGGCAGACCCTCGCCATACAGACGGAACTCCGCTCATGACGACAATTTGCCTGCGCGGGCTTCCGGCAGGCAAGCCATCGCGTGTGCGCATGGAAACGCGTGATGGGCACGGCTGTTATTATGGAGGAGCCAAAGGGTTCCGGGTGAGGAGTGCGGCATGAGCACAGCCTCTTCCCGCCATATCTCCGTTCTCGGCCGCGAGGCGGTGGAGTTTCTCGCACCGCACGCGGGCGGCATCTACGTCGACGCGACCTTCGGCGCGGGCGGCTACAGCAAACGTATTCTCGAAGTCGCCGGCACCCGCGTCATCGGCATCGACCGCGACCGCACCGCTGTGGCGGAGGCGTTCGATCTGATCGAGCGCGCGGGGGGCCGCCTGACGGTGGTGCAGGACAGGTTTTCCTATCTCGCCGAGGTTTGCGCGGCGGAAGGGGCGCCGCAGGTCGATGGCATCGTAATGGATATCGGCGTGTCGTCGATGCAGCTCGACCGGGCGGAGCGCGGCTTTTCGTTCCGCCATGACGGCCCGCTCGACATGCGCATGGGGCAGGAGGGTGCGAGTGCCGCCGATGTGGTCGCGGTGGCCTCGGAGAAGGATCTCGCCAACATCATCTACATTTTCGGCGAGGAGCGGCACTCCCGCGCCGTGGCGCGCGCCATCGTCAAGGCGCGGCAGGACAATCCGATCGTCACCACCAAGGCGCTGGCCGACATCGTGTCGAGCGTCGTGCGGGCGCGCCCCAACGAGATTCATCCTGCGACCCGCACGTTTCAGGCGCTGCGGATTTTCATCAACGAAGAACTCGACGAATTGCAGACCGCGCTGCACGCCTCCGAGCGTGCGCTCAAGCCGGGCGGCAGGCTGGTGGTCGTGTCATTCCACTCGCTGGAGGACCGCATCGTCAAGAATTTCCTCGCCAGCCGCGCGAAGCAGGGTGGCGGTTCGCGCCATCTGCCGGAGGTCGAGCAGATCGCGCCGAGCTTCGAGATCCTGACCAAGCGCCCCGTGGTGGCCAATGACAACGAGACGGCTGTCAATCCGCGCGCGCGTTCCGCCAAGCTGCGCGCGGCACAGCGCACCGCCAACCCCTCGCATCATGAAGACATGAGCTTTGACTGGCCGACCCTGCGTTCGGTGATGAAGGGGGGACGGTCTTGAGGATCATCCATTTCCTTGTCATCTGCGCGCTGGTGATCTCGGCGGCCTATGTCTATCGCATCAAGATGGACTCGACGGTGCGCACCGAGCGCGTGTTGCGGCTGCGTGCCGATATTCGCGAGGAGCGCAATAAGATTGCGGCGTTGCGTGCGGAATGGGCCAAGCTGTCCTCGCCCGCGCGGTTGCAGGGGCTGGTGGAGCGCCATCTCCAGCTTCGGCCGATCGATGCCAACCAGTTTGACTCCCTGAAGAACCTGCCGTCGCGACCGCCGAGCTACATCAAGCCGAACGACCCCGATCCGATCGGTGCGATGATCGATGTCGTCAGCCCGGATGAAGCGACTGGCTCGATTCCTGCGCCTGCACCGGCGCCATCTTCATCCGCAGTCACGGGAGGCGCGCAATGAGCGACGGCGTTTCCGTGACCCCGGCTGAGCCGCTGCGTCAGCGGCTGATCCGTAAGTTGCTGTATGGCAATGTCGACCGCGCCGCCAAGGCGCGCGCGCGCGTCGGGCTTGCGATGCTGGCGTTCTCGGCGGTCTTTGCAGTCATCGCGCTGCGGCTCGTGATGTACGGGGTGATGGGTGATACCCATAACGGGCGCCGTGGCGGTGCGCAGGACGCGGTCGCGACCGCGCGACCCGATATTCTGGATCGCAACGGCGAAATCCTCGCGACGGACATCAAAGCGGCCTCGCTTTATGCCGAACCGCGCAAGCTCATCGACAAGGATGAGGCGATCGAGCTTCTGACGGCGACGCTGCCCGATCTCGATCCCGGCGAAGTGCGCGACCGGCTGTCGTCTCGCAAGGGCTTCGTCTGGCTCAAGCGCGAACTGACGCCGAAGCAGCAGCGCGACGTGTTCAAGCTCGGCCTGCCGGGCGTGGGCTTCCTGCGCGAGAACAAGCGCGTCTACCCGACCGGCCGCGACGTCTCTCACCTGATCGGTCTCGTCAATATCGACAATCAGGGCATCGCGGGCATGGAGAAGTGGCTCGACGGCAACGGCCTCGCCGATCTGCATCGGGCGGGCTTCGCCACCGACCGCCAGCAGGAGCCGATCGAGCTGGCCGTCGATCTGCGTGTCGAGCACGCGCTGCGCGACGAACTGGTGAAGGCCAAGGAGAAATTCCACGCCAAGGCGGCGTCCGGCATCGTTAGCAATGTTCATACCGGCGAAATCGTCGCGATGGTGTCGCTGCCGGATTTCGATCCGAACAACCCGAAGGAAGCCAACGATCCCGACCGCATCAACCGCCTGACTACCGGCGTGTATGAAATGGGTTCGACCTTCAAGGCGTTCACCCTGGCGATGGCGCTGGATTCCGGCAAGACCACGCTGAATTCGATGTGGGATGTGCGCACGCCGCTGCAATATGGCCGCTTCCGGATTCACGACGATCACCCGCTCGGCCGCGCGATCAACACCAAGGAGGTCTTTACCTATTCCTCCAACATCGGTGCGGCGCGCATTGCGCTGTCGCAGGGCATCGAGGCGCACAAGGCGTTTCTTGCCAAAATGGGGCAGTTGACGCGGCTGCGTACCGAACTGCCGGAAAGCGCCTCGCCGATCCTGCCGCGGCACTGGGGTGAACTGAACACCGTGACCATTGCCTTCGGTCACGGCATCGCGGTGGCGCCCTTGCAGGCGGTGATGGGCATCGACGCGCTGGTGAATGGGGGCTACCTCATTCCGCCGACCTTCCTCAAGCGCAGCGAGGCGGATGCGATGAAACTCGCCAAGCGCGTCATCAAGCCGGAAACCAGCGACAAGATGCGTTTCCTGATGCGGCTGAATGCCGAGGTCGGAACCGCCCGCAAGGCAGACGTGCCGGGCTATTATATCGGCGGCAAGACCGGCACCGCCGAGAAGGTCATCAACGGCCGCTATGCCAAGAAGAAGGTGCTGAACGCCTTCACAGCGATCATGCCCGCCGATAATCCGCAATATCAGTTGCTTGTGATGCTGGATGAGCCGCAGGCGCTGCCCGAGACCCATGGGTTCATCACTTCTGGCTGGAACGCCGTGCCGACCGGTGGCAAGGTGATCGCGCGGATAGCGCCGCTTCTGGGGATCAAGCCGCGCTTCGATTTGCCGCCGTCCGAGCGCCTTATTCTTGCGACATCGAGGGAGAATCGGTAAGCGCAACGGGTTGCCGCCCGCCTTCGGCTAGGGAAGTGGATTTGGACATCCGCGACCCTTGGACCACCAGGACCCCATGAATCTACGCGAACTTTTCAGCGGTGATGCCACTTTCGACCCGCAAACAAGTGAGCTTGCGGTGGCGGGACTTGCCGTGGACAGCCGTGCGGTGAAGCCGGGAGACGTGTTCTTTGCGCTCGGCGGCAGCAAGACCGACGGCACGCGCTTCATCGGCGCGGCCATTGAGGCTGGCGCCGTGGCGGTCGTCGCGGATCACGCTCATTCCGTCTCCGTGCCTGTCATCGTCACGTCAAATCCGCGCCGGGCGCTGGCGCTTGCCGCCGCCGCCTTTTATCCGCGCCAGCCGCAGACCATCGCCGCCGTCACCGGCACCAGCGGCAAGACCTCGGTCGCGGCGTTCACGCGGCAATTGTGGGACAGCCTCGGTTACGACGCGGCGAGTCTGGGCACCATCGGCATCGTCTCGCGTCACCGTAACGTCTACGGCTCCCTGACGACGCCAGATCCCGTCGCGCTGCATCGTGCGCTCGATGAACTGGCGGGCGATGGCGTAACGCATCTCGCGCTGGAAGCATCCTCGCATGGCCTCGACCAGCATCGGCTCGATGGCGTGCGGATCGCGGCGGCGGCTTTCACCAATCTCTCGCGCGACCACATGGATTATCATCCGACCGTCGAACATTATCTCGCGGCCAAGCTGCGGCTGTTCACCGACCTTGCGCCCGAAGGCGCGCCCGCGGTGATCGCCGCCGATCATGAGCATTCCGCCGCGGTGATCGCCGCGGCCCGTGCGCGCAAGCTGGATGTCATCACGATTGGACGGAAGGGTGAGGGCATTCGGCTTGTCGATGCCACGATTGACGGGTTCGGGCAGAAGATGGCGATCCAACATCGCGGGCAGACCCATCGGTTGCGCCTGCCGCTGGTCGGCGAATTCCAGATCGAGAACGCGCTGGTTGCAGCAGGTCTTGTGATCGCCACGGGGGGCGATGCGACGAAAACATTTTCAGCGCTGGAACAACTCGAAGGCGCCAAGGGGCGTCTCGAACTGATCGGCGATTGCCGCGGCGCGCCGGTGTTTGTCGATTACGCGCACAAGCCTGATGCGCTGATGAAGGCGCTCGAGGCGTTGCGGCCTTACGCGAAGGGGCGACTGGTCGTGGTGTTCGGCGCGGGCGGCGACCGCGATGCGGGCAAGCGGCCTCTGATGGGCGCCATCGCCATGCAGTACGCCGATGCGGTGATCGTTACCGACGACAACCCGCGCAGCGAAAGGCCTGCCACGATCCGCGCAGAAATTCTGGCGGCGGCAAAAGGGGCAAAAGAAATTGGCGACCGGACGGAAGCGATCCGTTCCGCTGTGGCCTCCCTTCAGCCCGGCGATGTGCTGCTGATCGCGGGCAAGGGTCATGAGACCGGGCAAATCGTCGGAGATAAAGTGTTGCCGTTCAGCGATCACGAAGCGGCCTCGGCCGCGCTCGCGGAGCATGCCGCATGACCGGACAGCTCTGGACGATCGCCGCGATGGCGGAAGCGATGAGCGCGGAACGCGTCGGCGCGTTGCCCGAAGGCGTGACCGGCATCTCCATCGACAGCCGCACCATCGCGCCGGGCGAGGCGTATTTCGCGATCAAGGGTGACGTGCACGACGGCCACGCCTTTGTCGAGGCGGCGCTGAAGAACGGCGGCGGTGTCGCCGTGATCGCGCAGTCGCATCGCGCAGAATTCCCCGATGATCTGCCGCTGTTGGTGGTGCCGGACGTGCTCGCGGGTCTTGTCGATCTCGCAAAAGCCTCGCGCGCGCGCGCGCATGCGAAAATCATCGCGGTGACGGGATCGGTCGGCAAGACCTCGACCAAGGAGGCGCTGCGTACGGTGTTGCAGGCGCAGGGCGAGACTCATGCATCGGCGGCGTCCTTCAACAATCACTGGGGCGTGCCGCTGTCGCTCGCGCGCTGCCCTTCAAGTGCGCGGTTCGCGATCTTCGAGATTGGCATGAACCATGCGGGCGAAATCGAGCCGCTGGTGAAACTGGTGCGTCCGCATCTGGCGATCATCACCACGGTGGAGCCGGTGCATCTCGAATTCTTCTCCGGCATCGAGGCGATTGCCGATGCCAAGGCGGAAATCTTCACCGGGCTTGAGCCGGATGGCGCGGCGATCCTCAACATCGACAATGCGCAGTTCGCGCGCCTGGAGAACAAGGCCAAGGCAAGCGGCGTTTCTCGCATCGTGACGTTCGGGGAGAATGCAAAAGCGGATGCGCGTCTGCTTGACGTTGCGCTTCATGGTGAGTGTTCCGCAGTCCATGCCGACCTGCTCCATCATGATGTGACGTACAAGGTTGGTGTTCCGGGGCGGCACATGGCGATGAATTCGCTCGCGGTACTTGCGGCAACGACATTGGCGGGAGCCGACCTCGCGCTGTCGGCGCTGGCGCTCGCGGAATTTCGGCCCGCAGCGGGGCGGGGCGTCCGCCAGATGCTCGAACTCCCGGGCGGGACGGTGACGCTGATCGACGAAAGCTATAATGCCAATCCGGCTTCCATGACGGCGGCCATGAACGTGCTGGGCCAGACCGCGATCGGCCCGCGGGGCCGCCGTATCGCGGTTCTGGGCGATATGCTCGAGCTTGGCCCGAAGGGGCGGGAGCTTCATGGCGGTCTGGCCGCCTCGGTTGCGGCCAATAAAATCGATCTGGTATTTTGTTGCGGTCCTTTAATGCGTGCGTTGTGGGATGCCCTTCCCTCGGCGAAGAAGGGGGGCTATGCCGAAGACTCGGCAAAGCTGGAATCACAGCTCGTCGCGGGAATTCGCGCGGGCGATGCGATCATGGTCAAGGGATCGCTCGGCTCGCGCATGAAATTGATTGTAGCCGCGCTTGAGAAGAATTTTCCGAGCGGCGCGGATGCGGACGATCTCACGGTATAGGCGGTTTGCATGTTTTATTGGTTGACCGATCTCGCAGGTACGATTCCGGGCATCAACGTCTTTCGCTACATCACCTTCCGCACCGGCGGCGCGATGGTGACGGGTGCGTTGTTCGTGTTCATGTTTGGACCCTGGATCATCGACCATCTGCGACTCGCGCAAGGCAAGGGCCAGCCGATCCGCGCTGATGGGCCGCCGACGCATCTCGTCACCAAGAAGGGCACGCCCACCATGGGCGGGCTGATGATCCTGTCCGGCCTCGTGGTGGCGACGCTGTTGTGGGCCAACCTGCGCAACCCCTATGTGTGGGTCGTGCTGATGGTCACGCTCGGTTTCGGTTTCGTCGGCTTCTATGACGACTATCTGAAAGTCACCAAGCAGACCCATGCCGGATTCTCGGGAAAGTCGCGGCTCGCGGTCGAGGGGCTGATCGCGCTGCTTGCCTGTGCGGCGATTGTCTGGTCGGCGCGCGATTCTGCCGTGACTCAACTCGGCATTCCCTTCGTCAAGGATTTTGCCATCAACCTCGGCTGGTTCTACGTGATCTTCGGCGGCTTTATCATCGTCGGCGCGGGCAATGCGGTGAACCTGACCGACGGCCTCGACGGCTTGGCCATCGTCCCGGTGATGATCGCCGCCGCGAGCTTCGGCATGATCTCCTATCTCGTCGGCAACGCGGTGTTCTCCGAATATCTGCAGATCCGCTACGTCGCGGGCACCGGCGAACTTGCGGTGCTGTGCGGCGCAGTGCTCGGCGCTGGCCTGGGCTTTCTGTGGTTCAATGCGCCGCCCGCTTCGATCTTCATGGGCGACACCGGCTCGCTCGCGCTGGGCGGCATGATCGGCAGCATCGCGGTTGCGGTGAAGCACGAGATCGTGCTGGCGGTGATCGGCGGGCTGTTCGTGTTCGAGGCGCTGTCGGTGATCGTGCAGGTCGCGTCCTTCAAGCTGACCGGCAAGCGCATCTTCCGCATGGCGCCGATCCATCATCATTACGAACAGAAGGGCTGGACCGAACCGCAGATCGTGATCCGCTTCTGGATCATCGCGGTGATGCTGGCGCTCGCCGGTTTGTCGACACTGAAATTGCGGTGAGCCTATGATTCCCGTCACCTGTTTCGAAGGACAGACCGTCGCCGTATTCGGTCTCGGTGGCTCTGGTCTGGCCAGTTGCCATGCACTGAAAGCGGGCGGCGCGGAAGTCATCGCCGGCGATGACAGCGCCGAGCGGTTGGCGCAGGCCGCGAAGGCGGGTTTCATCACCGCCGACCTGCGCACCGTGTCGTGGGAGAATTTCGCTGCGCTTATTCTCACGCCGGGCGTGCCGCTGACCCATCCGGCGCCGCACTGGAGCGTCGAGATGGCGCACAAGGCTGGCATCGAAGTCATCGGCGATGTCGAGTTGTTCTGCCGCGAGCGGCGGCGGCATGCGCCGAGCGCGCCGTTCGTCGCCATCACCGGCACCAATGGCAAGTCCACCACCACCGCACTGACCGCGCATCTGATGCGTCAGGCAGGCTTCGATGTGCAGATGGGCGGCAATATCGGTACCGCCATCCTGTCGCTGGAGCCGCCTGCCGCGCGGCGCGTGCACGTCATCGAGATGTCGTCCTACCAGATCGATCTGACACCATCGCTCGATCCCAGCGTCGGCATTCTGCTCAATGTCACGGAAGATCACATCGATCGTCATGGCAGCATCGAGAATTATGCCGAGGTGAAAGAGCGCCTTGTGGTCGGCGTGCAGCGTGGCGGCACGGCGATCGTTGGCGTCGACGACGATTTCAGCGCCAAGGCGGCGCGCAATGCGGAACTGGCGGGCAAGCATGTCGTCACGGTTTCGGTGCAGCGCCGGCTGGACAATGGCGTGTTTCTCGAAGGCGAAACCATCGTGCGCGGCGCGGCTGGCGGCACTGCGAAGCTGGTTGATCTGCGCGGCATCGGTTCGCTACGCGGCCGTCACAACGCACAAAACGCGGCTTGTGCCGCGAGCGCGGCACTTGCGCTCGGTGTGCCGTTCGACGTAGTGCAGCGGGGCCTGCGCAGCTTTCCGGGGCTGGCGCATCGGATGGAGCAGGTCGGGCGCAAGGGTGAGGTGCTGTTCGTCAACGACTCCAAGGGCACCAATGCCGATGCGGCGGGCCGCGCGCTGTCGTCCTTCAGCGATATCTACTGGATCGCGGGCGGCAAGCCGAAAAGCGGCGGCATTGAATCGCTGCGTGAGTTCTTCCCGCGCATCCGCAGGGCCTACCTGATCGGCGAGGCGGCGGAGGAGTTCTCCAAGACCCTCGAAGGTGTGCCGCAGGAAATGTCCGGCACGCTCGACGTCGCCGTGCCGCATGCGGCGCGTGACGCGGAGGCGGCGGGCGGGCAGGCCGTGGTGCTGCTGTCGCCGGCTTGCGCCTCGTTCGACCAGTTCCCGAATTTCGAGGTGCGGGGCGATCATTTCCGCAAGCTGGTGATGGCGCTTCCGGGCGTCGCGCCGGTGAAGCCGTAAAAGTTTTTACATCTCGTTAACTCTCCCGAAACCATGATCGGCGACCAATGGCGGATAGCCGCCTGAAGGACCGCCGCCATGATGTCACGCGAACAACGCACGCCGCTGAGCGAGTGGTGGTGGACCGTCGACAAGCTCCTGCTTGCGGCGATCATGGCGTTGATCCTGGCGGGCGTGATCCTGTCGCTGGCGGCGAGCCCGCCGGTCGCGACCCGCATCGGGCTCGATCCGTTTCATTTCTTCAATCGCCACGTGCTGTTCCTGGTGCCGTCGATCATCGTGATGATCGGGACATCGTTCCTGTCGCCGAAGCATGTTCGCCGCAGCGCCTTGATCGTGCTGGCGATCAGCATGGCGTTGATCGTGGCGACGCTTCTGTTCGGCCCGGAGGTGAAGGGCGCAAGGCGCTGGATCACCATCATCGGCGTCAACATTCAGGCCTCGGAAGCCGCCAAGCCTGCGTTCGTCGTGGTGGTGTCGTGGCTGTTCGCGGAATCGACGCGGCGTCCGGAAATGCCCGCGACCTCGATGGCGCTTGTTCTCCTCGGCATGCTGATCACGTTGCTGGTGCTTGAGCCGGATTTCGGCCAGACCATGTTGATGCTCACCGTCTGGGGTGCGCTGTTCTTCATCGCGGGCATGCGGATGGTGTGGGTGTTCGGCCTCGCGGGCGTATCGGCGGTCGGGCTGTTTACGGCCTATCTCACGGTGCCGCATGTGGCGGCGCGTATTCAGCGATTCATGAACCCAGCGTCTGGCGACACTTTCCAGGTCGATCTCGCCGCCGATTCTTTCATGCGGGGCGGATGGTTCGGGCAGGGGCCGGGCGAGGGCACCGTGAAACGGTTGCTGCCTGACAGCCACACCGACTTTGTGTTCGCGGTCGGCGCGGAGGAATTCGGCATCGTGCTGTGCCTCGCGCTGCTCGCGCTGTTCGCCTTCATCGTGCTGCGCTCGCTGTCACGCGCCTATGCGAGCGAGGACCTGTTCACGCGCTTTGCGGCCTCCGGCCTCGCCATCATGTTCGGCACTCAGGCCTGCATCAACATGGCGGTGAACCTGCACCTGATGCCCGCCAAGGGTATGACGTTGCCGTTCATCTCCTATGGCGGTTCGTCGATGGTATCGCTGGCCTACGGCATCGGCATGCTGCTGGCGCTGACGCGGCAGCGGCCGAGCGTCGAAATGGATTCAATGGGTGCCGCCAACGCGGCGCGCGCCTACGCCTGAGCGCACGATATGATATGATGGCGTGATGACGGACGCTCCCCTCGTATTGTTGGCGGCTGGCGGTACCGGCGGACACCTGTTTCCTGCCGAGGCGCTTGGCGCTGTGCTGATGAACCGCGGCTATCGCGTGCGGCTCGTCACCGACGACCGCGCCGTGCGCTACAGTGGCCTGTTTTCCAACGACATGATCGACGTGGTGCCGAGCGAAACCGTGCGCGGCCGTAATCCGCTGTCGCTGGCGCGCACCGCGGCGATGCTGTCGGCGGGTGCCGCCAAGGCGGTGCTGTTGATTCGCAAGCTGAAGCCTGCCGTGGTGGTCGGCTTCGGCGGCTACCCGACGCTGCCGCCGTTGATGGCGGCGAAGCTGCTCGGCGTGCCCTCCCTCATTCACGATTCCAACGCGGTGCTCGGCCGCGCCAATCGGCTGTTATCGTCGCGCGTCAATGCGATTGCGACCTCGCTGCCCGGCGTGCTGGATCGCGATCCTGCGCTCGCGTCCAAGGCGACGACTACCGGCACGCCGATGCGCTCGAATATTCTGGCCGCGGCTGCTGTTCCGTTCAAGGCACCGGAGGCGGCGGGGCCGTTCCGTCTGCTGGTGGTTGGTGGCAGCCAGGGCGCGCGCGTGATGTCGGATATCGTGCCCGGCGCCATCGAACAATTGGAGCCTGCGCTGTGGAACAGGCTGTCGCTGATCCAGCAGGTACGCGAGGAAGACATGCCGCGCGTTCGCGCGATTTATGAGCGCCTCAAGGTTCAGGCTGAACTGGCACCGTTCTTCAGCGATCTTCCGGCGCGGCTTGCTGCGAGCCATCTTGTCGTGTCGCGCTCGGGCGCGGGCACCGTGGCTGAACTCGCTGCCATCGGGCGGCCTTCGATCCTGGTGCCGCTGCCGGGCGCCATCGATCAGGACCAGTTCGCCAATGCGGGCGTGCTGGTGGATGCGGGCGGCGCGATCCGGATTCCGCAATCCGAATTCACGCCGCATCGGCTGGCATCTGAGATTTCCGCCTTGGCGGCCGAGCCGCAGCGGCTCGCGGACATGGCCGCGAATGCCCGCAAGGCGGGGAGGCTCGATGCCGCCGACCGGCTGGCCGATCTGGTCGTGAAAGTCGCCGGAATCTAACGTCTTGAGACTGATTTAGCCCTTGTCAGGGACCGCCGAAGCGAGGCATCCAATAGGGCATGACAAGGATATTTGCATGAGACTGCCGCGCGAAATCGGACCCATTCACTTCGTCGGTATCGGCGGTATCGGCATGAGTGGCATCGCCGAGGTGCTGTGCAATCTCGGTTACACCGTGCAAGGGTCGGACGTTGCCGAGAACGCCAATGTCGTGCGGTTGCGCGACAAGGGCATCAAGGTTTCGGTCGGCCACAAGGCGGAGAACGTCAACGGCGCCGATGTGCTGGTCGTCTCCACCGCGATCAAGCGTGACAATCCGGAGCTGATGGCGGCGCGCGCGCAGCGTATTCCTGTCGTGCGCCGGGCGGAAATGCTCGCCGAACTGATGCGGCTGAAAAGCTGCATCGCCATCGCCGGAACTCACGGCAAGACCACCACGACCTCGATGGTTGCGACGCTGCTCGATGCGGGTGCCCTCGACCCGACCGTCATCAACGGCGGCATCATCAATGCTTACGGCACTAACGCGCGACTCGGCGCAGGCGACTGGATGGTGGTCGAGGCGGACGAGAGCGACGGCACCTTCCTGAAGCTGCCCGTCGATGTCGCCATTGTCACCAATGTCGACCCCGAGCATCTCGATCATTTCAAGACGTTCGAGGCGGTGCAGGAAGCGTTCCGGCATTTCGTGGAAGGCGTGCCATTCTACGGTTTCGCGGTGATGTGCATCGATCACGCCGTGGTGCAGGCGCTGGTCGGCAAGATCGAGGATCGCCGCATCATCACCTACGGCGAGAACCCGCAGGCCGATGCGCGGCTGGTCGATCTGCAGCCGTTCACGGGCGGCTCGAAGTTCAAGGTTGAGATTCGCCATCGTAAGGCGGGTGCGGCGCATGTCATTTCCGATCTCGTGTTGCCAATGCCGGGTCGCCACAATGCGCTCAATGCGACGGCCGCGATTGCGGTCGCGTATGAGGTCGGCATGTCGGATGAGGCCATCCGCAAGGCGCTGGCGGGCTTCGGCGGCGTCAAGCGGCGTTTCACGCGCACCGGCGAATGGAACAGCGTCACCGTCATCGACGATTACGGCCATCATCCGGTTGAGATCGCGGCGGTGCTGAAGGCAGCGCGTGATTCGACCAAGGGCAGGGTGATCGCGGTGGTGCAGCCGCATCGTTACACCCGGCTGCAATCGCTGTTCGAGGAATTCTGCACCTGCTTCAATGACGCCGATACCGTGGTGGTGGCCGACGTCTATCCCGCGGGCGAAGCGCCGATCCCCGGCATCGATCGCGATTCCTTCGTCCTCGGTCTGCGTGCGCACGGCCACCGCGAGGTGATCCCGCTGGAAGGCGCGTCGCAACTGGCCTCCATCGTCCGCCGGATTGCGCAGCCGGGCGATTTCGTCGTCTGTCTTGGTGCAGGCAGCATCTCGCAATGGGCCTATGCGCTGCCGAGCGAATTGAAGGCGCTCGACAAGTGAGCTTTCCCGATATCAGCGCCGACCTGAAAGCCGCGATGCCGCAATTGCGCGGACGGGTGCTTGCGAATGAGCCGCTGGGACCGCTGACATGGTTTCGCGTCGGCGGTCCAGCGCAGATTCTGTTCACGCCTGCCGACGAGGATGACCTCGCTTATTTCCTGAAGCATCTTCCGACAGACATTCCGGTCTACGTCATCGGTGTCGGCTCGAACCTGATCGTCCGTGACGGCGGCGTGGAGGGTGTCGTCATCCGTCTGTCACCGCGCGGCTTCGGTTCGGTGGTGGCAGAGGGCGATACGGTGCGCGCGGGCACGGCGGCGCTCGACAAGCGCGTGGCGGAGGCTGCTGCTGCCGCCAACATCGGTGGTCTTGAGTTTTATTTCGGCATTCCGGGTTCGATCGGTGGCGCGTTGCGCATGAACGCGGGCGCCAATGGCGGCGAGACCAAGGATGTCTTGGTTGAAGCCCGTGGCGTTACGCGCAATGGCGACAAGGTGACGTTCAGCAACGCGGAGATGAAGTTCGTCTATCGCAGCCATGGCGTCGATCCGTCGATCATCTTCACCTCGGCGCTGTATCGCGGCGTCGTGACGGAGACTGAAAAAATCCGCGCGCGTATGAACGAGGTGCAGCAGCATCGCGAAACCGCGCAGCCGATCCGCGAGAAGACCGGCGGCTCGACCTTCAAGAATCCGCCCGGCCACAGTTCATGGAAGCTGATCGATGCGGCGGGCCTGCGCGGCTTTCGGGTCGGCGGTGCGCAGGTGTCGGAGATGCACTGTAATTTCCTCATCAACACCGGCGATGCCACGGCCCATGACATCGAGACGCTGGGCGAGACGGTGCGCGAGCGCGTCAAGGCGCAGTCCGGCATTGAGCTGCACTGGGAAATCAAGCGGATCGGCGTTCCGTAGTTTTTCTCAGCCATTCAGCGCGCGGATCGCCTCGATCGGCGCGGGCGAGAGACGGAATGCGCCGTAGAACGGGTATTCCTGAAATGCCACCAGAGTGAGCGTGATAACGGCGGCGCTCGCGAAAACGATGAGGGCGGCCGTCATGGCGCGCGGCCGCTCGATATGAACCAGCGCGATCGAGATTTCCGTAATCAAGCCGAGCACGATCACCACGATCCAAGTCAGATCGTTGGTGTGGTCGGACGCTATCGCGAGCCGTTCGGTGCGCGCATTGCCCGCCCGCACCGCCGCATTCAGGAGTGCCGCGTGAACGGCGTTGCCGGAAGTGCGCGCGATACCGGGATCGCTGATCTTGCGCAGCAGTTCGTCATAGGCGGCGGTGGTTCGGGGCGAACTGTGGCCTTCCATCATTGTGGGCCATTCGTCGGCGATCACAGAGCCGACATAGGTTTTCAGCGCGTCGCGGATCGCTGCCATGTCGGCCACCGCCGCAACGCTCAGGGTGTGGACGTTGCGCAGTTCGCCCGCTTCGGCCTGTATCGCGCGATTGGCCTGGCGGCCGCGGTCGGCGATGTCGTTGGCGAGAAAGCCCGCGAGCAGGGCGAACAGGATGGCGGAGGCATTGAAGAACGGGGCCACGATGCCGTTCAGCGATTGCATCGGGCAGCGGAACGGCGGGCAGAAGGACAAGATGCGCAGCACGATGACCATGCCGAAATACAGCGCGATCAGCGTCAGAAAAATGCCCATCGGCGGTAGTTCGAGCCAGGTTCTGATCATGACGAAAACCGGTATCCGGTCAGTTGTGTCGTGGCCTGCAAGGCGGAGTCGGATAACCCAAATCTACATGCAGAATGCGGGCGCGCGAACCCCTCGCGTCTGTTTCCGCCCCTTGGTCGCTTCGGCAAATCAGCGTAGTTAGGGCGGATCAAGGAGTGACAATGGCTGCATCCAAACACGTCGCCGTCCTGATGGGCGGATGGTCCTCGGAGCGGGAAGTCTCATTGCGATCCGGCGCGGCCTGTGCCGCGGCGCTTGAGAGCAGGGGATACCGCGTGACGCGCGTCGACGTGCAGCGTGACATTGCCACCGTGCTTGCCGCGCTGAAGCCGGATGTCGCCTTCATGGCGCTGCATGGGCGGCCCGGCGAAGACGGTACCATTCAGGGCGTGCTGGAGACGATCGGGATTCCCTACACCCATTCCGGCGTGCTGGCGTCGTCGCTTGCCATGCAGAAGGATCTCGCCAAGACGGTGATGGCGACGGCGGGCGTGCCGGTTGCGGCAGGATTGACGCTGTCGCGCACGGACATCGCCAAGGCGCATCCCATGGAGCCGCCTTACGTCATCAAACCGGTCGCGGACGGCTCCAGCGTCGGGGTGTTCATCGTCACCGAGGAGCATGCCCACCCGCCGCAGGAACTGTTTCGGGACGACTGGTCTTATGGCGAGCGCCTGCTGGTGGAAAAATACGTCGCCGGCCGTGAATTGACCTGCGCCGTCATCAAGGGGGAGGCCAGCGAGGTCACGGAAATTGTTCCTCTGCTAAAATTCTATGATTACGAGGCAAAGTATTCAAAAGGCGCATCAAAACACGTTCTGCCCGCACCTATTTTACCCTTTGTTTACCAGGAAGTCCGAAGGTTGACGCTGGCCGCGCATGTGTCGCTTGGCTGCCGGGGTGTGAGTAGGGCGGATTTCCGCTACGACGATCGCATCGAGGGGACGGGGGGACTCGTCTGTCTTGAGGTGAATACCCAACCCGGCATGACCGAGACGTCACTTGTTCCAGAGCTTGCAGGATATGCGGGCGTTGCATTTGACGAGTTGGTTCAATGGATGGTGGAGGACGCCTCTCTCGATCGGTGAGACAGACGCAATCGCGTTCTGCCCCGGCCCGGAAGGCTGCTGCCACGTCCCGTGACGCCATGGTCTCGACGCGCCGCTATGTGTTCGAGCCGGAGCGCGAGGAAAATCCCAACGGCTTTTTTGCCAAGCTGGAACGCCGCCTGCCGCGCGGTCTCGGCGTCGCGGCGACCGTGGTTCTGCTGGTCGGCGCGGGTCTGTTCGGTGCCGTCAAAGGCGGTCATGCCGACAATGTCGTCACCGCTTTCCAGGATACCCGCAACGCGCTGGCCAATGCCGTCGGCTTCCGTATCACCTCAGTGGCCATTTCCGGCCGCAAGCAATTGACCCAGGACGAAATTCTCGCGGTCGGCGGCGTCAATGGCCGCTCATCGCTCTTGTTCCTTGATGCCGCGACGGTCCGCGACCGCCTGAAGGGTGATCCGTGGATCGCGGATGCGACCGTACAGAAGCTTTATCCCGGCCGTCTCCAGATCGACATCACCGAACGCAAGCCCTACGCGCTGTGGCAGCAGGAGGGTCGCCTCTCCGTGATCGCGGAAGACGGCACCGTGCTTGAGCCGTATGTTGCCAACCGCTTTAACCTCCTGCCGCTGGTGGTGGGCGAAGGCGCGCAGGAGCGCGCCCATGCGTTCCTCGACCTGCTGGCGAATTATCCGAACATCCGCAACCAGACCCGCGCCATCATCCTCGTCGGCGATCGGCGCTGGAATCTGCGCCTGACCAACGGTATGGACGTGCGGCTGCCGGAGACCGGCACCGAGGCGGCGCTCGCCACGCTGGTCAAGCTCGACAGCGACGAGCAACTGCTGTCCCGCGACATCACCTCCATCGACCTGCGCCTGCCCGACCGGGTGACGGTGCGGCTGTCGGAAGACGCCGCCAAGGCCCGCGCGGACGCGATTGCGGCCAGCAAGCCGAAGCGCAAGGCAGGTGACGCATGAGCGGCTTCGATCATGGCCAGACTCCGAAGACGCGCCAGATGCCGCCGAACAAGACGGCGCTGGTGGCTGCCCTCGATATCGGATCGAGCAAGATCGCCTGCCTGATCGCGCGGCTGAAGCCCTGCCCGCCGAGCGAGACGCTGCGCGGCCGGACCCATGCGATCGAGCTGATCGGCATGAGCCACATCCAGTCGCGCGGCATCAAGGCCGGCGCGGTGTCTGACCTCAACGAATGCGAGCATGCGGTCCGTCATGCGGTCGCGCTCGCCGAACGGATGGCGCGGGTTCGCGTCGAATCAGTTCTGCTGTCGATGTCGTCCGGCCGCCTCAGCGGACAGTTGATGGAAGCGGCTGCGGAATTACGTCAGGGCGCGGTCACGCAATCGGATATCGACCGGATCGTCTGCGCCGGCATGCATCACGCAACCGGGGAGGGGCGGACCGTCCTCCATACCCTGCCGGTGGGCTATTCGCTCGACGGCGTGAGGGGCGTGCGCGATCCGCGCGGCATGGTCGCCCGTCATTTCGGCGTCGATATGAACGTCGTGACCGCCGACGTCTCGGCGGCGCGTAACCTGATGCTGGTCGTCGAGCGTTGCCACCTCAATGTCGAGGCCATGGCGGCGGCGCCTTACGTCGCGGGCCTGGCCGTGTTGACCGATGACGAGGCCGATCTTGGCGCCGCGGTGGTCGATATGGGGGCCGGTACGACAACCATTGCGACCTATTCCGGCGGGCAGTTCGTGCATGCGTCCGGCTTCGCGCTCGGTGGTCAGCACGTCACCATGGATCTGGCGCGCGGACTGGGGGTCTGCATTGCGGATGCCGAGCGAATCAAGACGTTATATGGCACGGTGCTGACCGGTGGCGTCGACGCGCGCGAGACGCTGAGTGTTCCGGCTGCGGACGACTACGAGCGCGATGCGCCGCAGATTGTCACCCGTGCGACGATCGCGAACATCGTCAAGCAGCGGGTCGAGGAGATTTTCGAGATGGTCCGCGATCGGCTGGCCCAGTCCCCGTTTGCAGGCGAACCGCGCGCCCAGATCGTGCTGACCGGCGGTGCGTCGCAACTCACCGGCCTTCCGGATCTCGCAAGCCGCATCCTTGGCCGCCCCGTGCGCATCGGCCGCCCTCTCGGTTTCGGCAAGGTGCCGGGCGAGGCGAAGAGCGCGTCGTTCGCGGTACCGGCGGGACTGCTGGTTTATCCGCAATTCGCACAACTCGAATACATCGAACCGCGGCACACGCGGCATCTTATGACAGGGACCAATGGTTATTTCGGAAAGGTCGGACGATGGCTTCGCGAGGGCTTCTGATGACACCGAACGACTTCCTTCCACCAACGTCTTCGGCGCTGCGCCGAAGTGACAGCGCGCACGCGTAACGAGAGGCATCCCATGACCATCAATCTTCAAAAACCCGACATTCGCGAGCTGAAGCCGCGAATCACCGTGTTCGGCGTCGGCGGCGCGGGTGGCAACGCCGTCAACAACATGATCACGGCAGGCCTTGAGGGCGTCGACTTCGTCGTCGCCAACACCGACGCTCAGGCGCTGACGATGTCGAAGGCTGAACGCCTCGTGCAGATGGGCACGCAGGTGACGCAGGGCCTCGGCGCAGGTTCGCAGCCGGATGTCGGCGCGGCTGCGGCGCAGGAAGTGATCGACGAGATCAAGGATCATCTCTCGGGCGCAAACATGGTGTTCGTCACCGCCGGCATGGGCGGCGGCACCGGCACCGGCGCTGCCCCCGTAATCGCTGCGACCGCGCGCGAGATGGGCATCCTCACCGTCGGCGTCGTCACCAAGCCGTTCCACTTCGAAGGCCAGCGCCGCATGCGCACGGCCGAGCAGGGCATCATCGAGCTGCAGAAGGTGGTGGATACGCTTCTCATCATCCCAAACCAGAATCTGTTCCGGGTGGCCAACGAAAAGACCACCTTCGCTGACGCCTTCGCGATGGCCGATCAGGTGCTGTATTCGGGCGTTGCCTGCATCACCGACCTGATGGTCAAGGAAGGCCTCATCAACCTCGACTTCGCCGACGTTCGCGCGGTGATGAAGGAGATGGGCAAGGCGATGATGGGCACCGGCGAATCGACCGGCGAGAAGCGCGCGCTGGCCGCCGCCGAAGCCGCGATTGCCAATCCGCTAATCGACGATTCTTCGATGAAGGGCGCGCGTGGCCTTCTCGTCTCGATCACCGGCGGCAAGGACCTTACGCTGTTCGAAGTCGATGAAGCCGCGACCCGCATCCGCGAGGAAGTGGATGCCGACGCCAACATCATCGTCGGCGCGACCTTCGACGAGCAGCTCGACGGCCTGATCCGCGTCTCGGTGGTCGCCACCGGCATCGACAAGGAAGTCGCGACCAAGGCGGTGCCTGCCGCAGCTCCCGCGGCTACGGCTTCGTCTAGCAGCCCGGAAAACCGCCTCGCCGAGCTCACCGCCCGCCTGCGTGCCGACAACCTGCGCGTCGCCGAGCGGATGCAGAAGATCGAAACTGCGGCTGCTCCGGTTGCTGCGCACGCCCCGGCCGCCCGCCCGACGGCCGAACAGATTGACCGCGCCGCGCTCGCCGCGATTGCCGAAGCCGTGTCGCCTGCGCCGCCCGCCGCTCCGGCGGCTGCGTCCTATGGCGACGTCAGCATCCGTCCGATCCCGCCGAGGCCCTCGCTGTTCCCCGAAAAGGAAGAGCCGATGGAGCTGAACGAGCCGGCACCGGCGGCGGCGTTTATTCCGCCGTCGGCTGAACGGGTGCCGCTGCGTGCGCCGCGCATGCCAAATTTCGATGAGTTGCCGATGCCGGCCCAGAACGAGATTCGCAAGGCGCGCGGCGACATGAAGGAGGAGCATCCGCAGAAGACCCGGACTTCGCTGCTGCAGCGCCTCGCCAATGTCGGCCTTGGCCGTCGCGACGAGGAGCATGAGGCTCCGATCGCAGCCCGCGCCTCCGGTCCCGCCATGCCGCAGATGCCGCCGCTGCCCGAGCGCAAGCCGCAGCGCTCGAATCCGGCGAACATGGGCGAGCCGGTGTCCGAGTACGGACGCCGCCCGGCGCCCCAGGGTCTCGACCAGCACGGGCGTCCGGCTCAGGCCGCTCCCGCTTCTGTGGACGACCACCTGGATATCCCGGCGTTTCTGCGGCGCCAGGCCAACTGATCCTTGTAACAATCTGTATCTGCGAATGCCCCGGCTCACCGCCGGGGCATTTTCTTTTGAGGAGTGGGGTAGGGCAATGGCCGCCTCACAACCTTTTGATTTACAATGAGAATAGTAAGTGATCGGGGCCGACTTTCATTTAGGTCCGCCAAATCAATTGTGGCAGGATCGCGCGTCATATGCGGCGCCTTTGGGGTAACAATCGGTAAACAACCGTGAGTGGCGCTGCCCGCTGCAATGGGTAAGGTCCTGACCACGTTGGGGGGACTTCGGGAATCACTGGCCAGTTTTTTGGCCTCCATGCCGCGAAATCGAAACCTGCGGGGATTTCGGTTTTGGGTTCGGATTTCCCAAGTCTGTTAAGTTAGGTGAAGGCGGGGATGAAATTCAGCCGGCAAAAGACGCTCCGTTCGCACGTCTCGTTGACGGGCGTCGGCGTTCACTCGGGCGCTCCCGTCAATCTGGTTCTTGGACCGGCAGACGTCGATGCCGGCTTCGTTTTTATCCGCACGGATGCTGATGGTACCGAGCGCGAGGTTCGCGCGCTGGCTGCATCCGTTTCGGCCACAGCTTTTGCGACCGTCCTTGGTGACAAGGCGGGCGCCGTGGTGTCCACTGCCGAGCATGTGCTTGCCGCCCTGCGCGGCATGGGCGTGGACAACGCCACCATCGAAGTCGATGGTCCTGAAATTCCGATCATGGATGGCAGCGCCGCGGCATTCGTCGCGGCGATTGACCGTGCGGGCATCGTCGAGCAGTCCGCTCCGTCCCGTTTCATTGAAGTTTTGAAGCCGATCCAGGTCACGCTTGGCGAATCCTTCGGCGAGCTGCGGCCCTACGCAAACGGCTTCCGCGCCGAGGTCGAGATCGATTTCGCCAATCCGCTGATCGGCCGTCAGGCCTACAATTTTGATCTGACGCCGGACGCCTTCCGCCGCGATATCGCGCGCGCCCGCACCTTCGGCTGCATGAAGGACGTGGCCAAGCTCTGGAAGGCCGGTTATGCCCGCGGGGCATCTTTCGACAATTCCGTGGTGTTCGACGAGGACCGTCTGCTCAATGCCGAGGGTCTGCGCTATGCCGACGAATGCGTCCGCCACAAGGTGCTGGACGTGATCGGCGATCTGGCGCTTTCGGGCCTGCCCCTGATCGGCCTGTATCGCTCGGTTCGTGGCGGCCACAAGCTCAACCATGCAGTTCTGACGGCTCTGATGGCCGATCGCCATGCCTGGCGGGTGGTCGAGGTCGAACCGGTGGCAGCACGCCGCCGTGCTTCGGTGTCGGATGCGGTTGGTGGCATGCTGGGCGGCGGCATGGTCGCGCCGGCCTTCGCGCCCGACGTTTCCTGACGTCCCTGCGACGCCTTCGGGCGCAGGGCTTTACCCAAGCCGCCTTTACAAACCGCTTGGGACCCAGTGAGAACCGCCTTAATGCGGGCGAAATGTCTCCCTATCCGGTTGGTCGGGAACGCGATTTCAGCTACATAAGCCGGCGGGAATGCGGGCAGGGGTTCCGGTCATGCCGGGCAGTCTTCCGTTCCGGTCGATTTACTCAGGTCTTGCGAAACACATGACGACGCCTTTGCGCCATTCGCCCAAGCGGCCCTTTTTCGACCGGCTGGGTCGCCAGCTTTGCTTTGCCATGGGCGTGATCGTCCTCGCTGCGCCGCTTGGCGGCTGCGGCACTGGCAACCTGTGGGACAAATTCTTCGCCAAGGACGAGACGTTCGTCGATCAGCCCGCCGACAAGCTCTACAATGAGGGCCTCTTCCTCCTGAACGAGAAGAACGACCGCAAGGGCGCGATCAAGAAATTCGAAGAGGTCGACCGCCAGCATCCATATTCGGACTGGGCGCGCAAGTCGCTCTTGATGTCGGCCTACGCATCCTATCAGAGCGGCGATTACGACGAGTGCATCGCCAACGCCAACCGCTACATCAGCCTGCACCCCGGCAGCCCGGATGCGGCCTACGCCCAATATCTCGTGGCGGTGTCGAACTACGACCAGATTCCCGACGTCAGCCGCGATCAGGGGCGCACCGAAAAAGCCATCGCCGCACTGGAAGAGGTGATTCGCAAATATCCGAACTCGGAATATGCGACCACCGCCAAGAAGAAGATCGAAGGCGCCCGCGACCAGCTCGCCGGCCGCGAGATGACCATCGGCCGCTATTACATGGACAAGCGCGACTACACCGGCGCGATCAACCGCTTCAAGGTCGTGGTGACGCAGTACCAGACCACCCGCCACGTCGAGGAAGCGCTGGCGCGCCTGACGGAAGCCTATATGGCGATCGGCGTGGTCAGCGAGGCGCAGACCGCCGCCGCCGTGCTTGGCCACAACTTTCCGGACAGCCGCTGGTACAAAGACGCCTACAATCTTGTAAAGTCGGGCGGCGTCGAGCCTCAGGAAAACAAGGGCTCCTACATCAGCAAGGCCTTCAAGAAGTTCGGCCTCGGATA
Organism: Afipia sp. GW821-FHT14H12; assembly: GCF_058803465.1. Classification (NCBI taxonomy): domain Bacteria; kingdom Pseudomonadati; phylum Pseudomonadota; class Alphaproteobacteria; order Hyphomicrobiales; family Nitrobacteraceae; genus Afipia; species Afipia sp. GW821-FHT14H12. Next base: position 1,720,172 of record NZ_JBXAOZ010000001.1, read on the forward strand.
GGATTTCACCGCAATGCTGGCCCGCCTTTCGATCCGCGACATCGTCCTGATCGAGCGGCTCGATATCGACTTCGCCAAGGGGCTCGCCGTGCTGACCGGCGAGACCGGGGCTGGCAAATCCATTCTTCTCGATGCCTTCGCGCTGGCGCTCGGCGGGCGTGGTGATGCAAGCCTCGTGCGCCATGGCGTCGAGCAGGGCCAGGTGACTGCGGCCTTCGATCTGCCGAAAAAACACCCGGCCTTTGCGATCCTGCGTGAGAACGGTTTCGACGATCCGGAATCAGGCGAGATGATCCTGCGCCGTGTGCAGCTTGCGGACGGCCGCACACGCGGCTTCCTCAACGATCAGCCCGTCAGCATCCAGACCCTGAAAGCCATTGGTGCGACGCTGGTCGAGATCCACGGTCAGCATGACGAGCGGGCGCTGGTCGATGTCGCGACGCATCGCCGCCTGCTCGACGCCTTTGCCGGGCTTGATGAGAGCGTCGTTGCCGTCGAATCCCTGTGGGACGCGCGCCGGACCGCGCGCGATGCGCTCGAGGAGCATCGCGCCGGGATGGAGCGCGCCGCGCGCGATGCCGACTATCTGCGTCATGCCTCCGAGGAACTGATGAAGCTTGCGCCGGAGGGGGGCGAGGAAACCCGCCTCGCCGAGCGCCGCACCGCGATGATGCAGGGCGAGAAGATTTCCGAGGATCTGCGCGATGCGCTCGCGGCGGTCGCCGGGCCGCAATCGCCGGTCACCTCGCTGGCTGCGGCCGTGCGGCGGCTGGAGCGCCGCGTCGCCAGCGCGCCGAAATTGGTTGAAGATGCCGTGAAGGCGATGGACGCTGCACTCAATTCGCTCGCCGAGGCCGAGCAGAATCTCAATGCAGCAATCCAGGCCGCCGACTACGACCCCGCCGAACTGGAGCGGATCGAGGAGCGGCTGTTCGCGCTGCGGGCGGCGTCACGCAAATATTCCACGCCGGTGGATGACCTCGCCGCGCTGGCGGAGAAGTTCAAGGCCGATGTCGGTTTGATCGACGCGGGCGCGGACAGGCTCAAAGTTCTGGAGAAAGCGGCAAGCGCGGCGGATGCCGCCTATCTCGAGGCTGCGAAGAAACTCTCGGCGGCGCGCATCAAGGCTGCGGAGAAATTGAACAAGGCTGTCAACGCAGAGCTGGCTCCGCTCAAGCTCGAACGCGCCAAGTTTTCGACCCAGATCGAAAGCGAACCGCAATCGCCGGGGCCGCAGGGCTTCGATCGTGTGCAGTTCTGGGTGCAGACCAATCCAGGCACCAAGCCGGGGCCGCTGATGAAGGTCGCCTCCGGCGGCGAACTGTCGCGCTTCCTGCTGGCATTGAAGGTGGTGCTGTCGGATCGCGGCTCCGCGCCGACCCTGGTGTTTGACGAAATCGACACCGGTGTCGGCGGCGCGGTGGCGGATGCGATCGGCGCACGGCTCGCGCGGCTGGCGGAAAAGGTGCAGGTGATGGCGGTGACGCACGCGCCGCAGGTGGCCGCGCGCGCGAATCAGCACCTGCTGATTTCCAAGGAGGCGCTCGACAAGGGCAAACGTGTCGCGACCCGTGTCGCACCGCTTGTGAAGGAACATCGCCGCGAGGAAATCGCCCGCATGCTGGCGGGCGCGGAGATCACGCGCGAGGCCCGCGCTGCGGCGGAGCAGCTGCTCAAGGCCGCAACGGTGTGACGGCTGCTGATGGCTGTTAAGGCAAAAAAGGCGGTGACGCCGGTCGAAAACCTCACCAAGGCACAGGCCAAGGTCGAGCTGACGCGTCTTGCGCTCGAAATCTCGATGCACGACGAGCGCTATTATCAGAAAGACGCGCCGACGGTTTCCGACGCGGACTACGACAAACTGCGTCAGCGTCTCTCCGCTATCGAGGAGCGTTTTCCCGAGCTGGTGGCGAAGGATTCGCCGTCGCAAAAAGTCGGAGCGCAGCCTTCACGCGCGTTCGCAAAAATCCGCCATGCCGTGCCGATGCTCTCGCTTGGCAACGCGTTCAGCGACGAGGATGTCGCGGAGTTTGCCACGCGCGTGCGGCGCTTTCTCAATCTCGGCGCCGACGAGCCGCTTGTAATCGTCGCCGAGCCGAAGATCGACGGGCTGTCGCTGTCGCTGCGTTATGAGAATGGCGAGCTTGTCAGCGCCGCGACTCGTGGCGACGGCTTCGAGGGCGAGGATGTCACCGCCAACGTCCGCACCATCAAGGACGTGCCGCACACGCTGAAGGGAAAAAATGTTCCCGCCATCTGCGAGGTGCGCGGCGAGGTCTACATGATGCGCGAGGATTTCCTCGCGCTCAACAAGAAGCAGGCCGAGGCGGACGACACCATCTTCGCCAATCCGCGCAATTCCGCCGCCGGATCGCTGCGGCAGAAGAACGTCGAAGTGACCGCCTCACGGCCGCTGAAGTTCTTCGCCTATGCCTGGGGCGAGATGAGCGAGATGTCTGCGTCGACGCAGTTCGAGATGGTGAAGTGGCTTGGCAAGGCCGGCTTCGTCACCAACCCGCGCATGGTCTTGTGTCGCGATGTCGAGACGCTGTTGACATACTATCGCGAGATCGAGACCGAGCGTGCCTCGTTGCCCTATGACATCGATGGCGTGGTCTACAAGGTCGATCGCCTCGACTGGCAGAACCGGCTCGGATTCATCTCGCGCAGCCCGCGCTGGGCGATCGCGCACAAGTTTGCCGCCGAGCAGGCGACGACTGTGCTGGAGAAAATCGATATTCAGGTCGGCCGGACCGGCGCGCTGACACCTGTGGCGCGGTTGACGCCCGTCACGGTCGGCGGCGTGGTGGTGCAGAACGCCACGCTGCACAACGAGGACGAAATCGCCCGCAAGGATATTCGCGAAGGCGACACCGTGGTGATCCAGCGCGCGGGTGACGTGATCCCGCAGGTCGTCAGCGTGGTAACGGAGAAGCGGCGGAAGAACGCAAAGCCTTATTCGTTTCCGCACAAGTGTCCGATCTGCGGCAGTCATGCGGTGCGCGAGGAAGACGAGGCGGTGCGCCGTTGCACCGGCGCGCTGATCTGTCCGGCGCAGGCGGTGGAGCGGCTCAAGCATTTCGTCTCGCGGCTTGCTTTCGATATTGAAGGTCTTGGCGACAAGCAGATTCAGGAATTTTATGATGACGGGCTGATCATGCATCCCGTCGACATTTTCACGCTGCAAAAGCGTGACGCGCGCGCGGTTAAGAAGCTCAAGGACCGTGAGGGGTACGGCGATGTTTCGGTGAACAATTTGTTCGCCGCGATCGATGCGCGCCGCCGGATCGAGCTCAATCGGCTGATCTTCGCGCTTGGCATTCGTCATGTCGGCGAAGGCAATGCCAAGCTGCTGGCCCGCCATTATGGCAGCATCGAAAACCTGCGCGCAGCGATGGCGGAAGCCGGCGCGGCGCAGACGGAGGAAGGCAATACTTCCGAGGCCTATGCCGATCTGAACAATATCGGCGGCATCGGGGATATTGTGGCCGACGCGGTGGTCGGGTTCTTTGCGGAGAAGCGCAACGTCAAGGCGCTCGACGAACTGCTCGCGGAAATCGAAGTGCTGCCCGCCGAGCAGGTGCGTACCGATTCCGCCGTTGCGGGAAAAACCGTCGTCTTCACCGGCTCGCTGACGAAGTTTACCCGCGATGAAGCCAAGGCGCAGGCCGAGCGGCTGGGCGCGAAAGTCTCCGGCTCGGTGTCGAAGAAAACGGATTACGTCGTCGCGGGCGAAGAGGCGGGCTCCAAGCTCACCAAGGCGCGCGAGCTGGGCGTCGCCGTGCTCACCGAAGACGAGTGGCTGAAGCTCATTGAGGCTTAAGCCAGCGGCTTCGTCGCAGCATCGAGCCAGACCTTGGTGGCTTCGTCATCGACCAGCGGCTTGATCTCCCGCCGCACCCTTGCATGGTAATCGTCGATCCAGGTGCGTTCCTGCGCGCTTAATTGTGCGACATCGATCAGCCGCCGGTCGATCGGCGCGAGCGTCAGCGTCTCGAAGGCGTCCATCGGCTTTTCCGCGCCATCGACTTTTGCTTCCATGATCAGTTCGAGATTCTCGATGCGGATGCCGTAGGCGCCGGCTTTGTAATAGCCGGGTTCGTTGGAGAGGATCATGCCCCGGCGCAGCGGGACATGGCCGAGCTTGGAAATGCGGGCGGGGCCTTCGTGCACGGAGAGATAGCTGCCGACGCCGTGGCCGGTGCCGTGCTCGAAATCGAGGCCAGCCTGCCAAAGGAATTGCCGCGCCAGCGCGTCGATCTGCACACCGTGGGTGCCGTCGGGGAAGATCGCGCTGGCGACCGCGATATGGCCGCGCAGCACGCGGGTGAACCGGTCGCGCATTTCCGCCGTCGGCTCGCCGATGGCGATGGTGCGAGTGACGTCGGTGGTGCCGTCCTCATATTGCGCGCCGGAATCGATCAGCAGCAGGTCGCCCGGCTTGATGCGCCGGTTGCTCTTGCGGGTGACGCGGTAGTGGACGATGGCGCCGTTCGGTCCCGTACCCGAGATGGTTGGGAACGATACATCCTTCAATGCGCCGGTGTGGCGGCGGAAGGTTTCCAGCGCTTCGACGGCGTCGATCTCGGTCAGTGCACCGCCGGGGGCCTCATGGTCGATCCAGGCGAGGAAACGCGCCAGCGCCGCGCCGTCGCGGCGATGCGCCGTGCGGGAGCCGGAAATCTCGGTGGCGTTCTTGATCGCCTTGAGTTGGGTGACGGGATCGGCAATGCGCCGGGCGATGCCGCCTGCATCCTTGATCGTGCGGCTCAGCACGTCGGCGGCGGTGGCATTGTCGAGGCCGATGGAGGCGCTGTTCCGGGAAGCTGCGGTGAGCGCGGAAAGCAGCGCTTCCGGCCCGGCGATCTCCGCGTGGTTGGCGAGGTGCGCGCGCGTCTCGTTCGAGAGCTTGCGGGAATCGATGAAGATCGTGGGCGCGCGGTCTTTCGGCAGCAGCGCGTAGGACAAAGGCAGCGGCGTGTGCGCCACGTCCGCGCCGCGGATGTTGAAGGTCCACGCCACCGCATGCGAATCGGACAGCACCAGCGCATCGAGACCGAGACGTGCCATCTCGGCGCGGATGCGGGTGAGCTTGTCCGCCTCGCTCTCCCCGGCGAATTCGGATGCATGCACCGTCACCTGACCGAGAGGCGAGGCAGGGCGCTCGCTCCAGATCGCATCCACCGGATTGTCGTCCACCGCGACAAGCTCTGCGCCTGCCTTCTCACAGGCAGCCGCAAGCCGTTCGGCTGCCGCCGTGGTGTGCAGCCATGGATCGAAACCGAAGCGCTCGCCGGTCTTGATGTGCTGCGTCAGCCATTGTTCCGGCGGTGGATCGGCCAGCGGCTCGATGCTCCACGCCGTGGTGTCCACTTGCTGGGCAGCCTGCAACGTATAGCGGCCGTCGACGAACAAAGCCGCATCGCGGATCGTCACCATCGCAAGTCCGGCCGAACCGGTGAAGCCGCTCAGCCAGGCGAGGCGCTCCTCGGAGGGCGCAACGTACTCGTTCTGCTGACTGTCGCCGCGTGGAACAACGAACCCGGCCAGACCTCGCTGCACGATTTCCTCGCGGAAAGCTGCCAGCCGCGCCGAAAGCGCGGTGCCTCCTTCTGGTTCGTCGAAATTCTGAAACTGGGCCTCGAACATCAGCAACCTTCCAAGCGGAGTTTGGCACGAACCATGCTTTGTAAATTAACACGGCTCAAGCGGAAGGCGAGCGCCGGAACCATTGATGGCATCTGCGCGTTTCATTCGCTAACCGGAGAAGTGCCGGCGTGGAAGTGTTCAACCGGGCAAGGAGGGTGAAAATGCGGTCTTTCGGATTTGAAAAGCCGTCGCCGGACAGGCTGCCCCCGGTTTCGAGCGAAGAGGGGGCACTGTTTGGCATGGTGGCTAAACGGCGCGGCCTGATCGTGGAATTGCTCGACCGGCTCACGGAAGCGCGCTTGCAGCGTGATGCCCGCAACATCGGCTATACCGAGGGCGACGTGACGCCAAAACGGACGCGCGAATCTTAAGCAATCCGCTGCATCAAGAGGCTGACCCAGCCGTCGAGTTCATAGCGGCGGATCAGCCGCAGGCCCTGGCCCCGGTAAGCCGCGATCACACCGCGCGCGTGGGGCGGCAGCAGGCCCGACAGAATCACGAAAGCGGACGGCGCCAGATGCTGCGCCATCGGTGCTGCGAGCTGGCGCAACGGGTTGGCGAGGATGTTGGCCAGCACGAGGTCGAACGGCCCGGTTTCCGCAAAGCGTGGTGAGCCGAAGCCGATCGCGTGGATCGCTTCCACATCCTGTCCGACGCCGTTGAGAACGGCGTTCTCCTTCGCGACCAGAACCGAGCGCGGGTCGATGTCGCTGGCGAGAATGCTCCTGTGCAGCGCCTTGGCGGCTGCGATCGCCAGCACGCCGGTGCCGGTGCCGAGGTCGAGCACGCGGCGGGGCGTGGATTGGCAAAGCACCCGGTCGAGCAGCATGAGGCAGCCACGCGTGGTGCCGTGATGGCCGGTTCCGAACGCGAGCGCGGCCTCGATCTCGATTCGCAGCTTGTTCGGCGGAATCCGGTCGCGGTCATGCTGGCCGTGAACGACGAAGCGCCCGGCGCGGACCGGCACGAGGTCGGCAAGGCTCGCTTTCACCCAGTCCTTGGCCTCCACCGTGTCGAACACGAGCGCGGCGGCGGTTTCATCGCCGACAGTCTGGGCGACCATGGCGCGGATGGCTGCCTGATCGGGCTGCGTCTCGAAATACAGCGACACGTCCCACTCGCTGCTGCCCGGCCGTTCGAAGGCCGAAACGACGACCTCGCCGTCGTCGAAGATTTCGGACAGCACATCGACGATCCGGTTGGCGCTGGCCTCGCTCCCGGCGCTGCAGGTGGCGTGATGGGTCGGGCTGGAGGGCGTCGCGGAGGGGGCCATGAAAGCTCGAATGCAAGGAATGGAGAGGCCTGCCGGGCTGTGGCGGTCTGAGGTCCAGCGTGGGCACGATGCCTACAGGATATCCTCATAAAGTGCGAGCCGGTCTATGAGCCGAAAATGTCTTGCGCAGGCAGGAGCCTGCATCCGGCAGGGGAGTTCCTCTCCGGTCGGAGGTCACATATCCGTCATCAGTTGATCTGTTTAAATTTGATACATTAGGAATAGATGTTAAAGGGATGCTGAGACAACCGAAGGGAGAGTGGCCATGAAAAATCTGACTCTGGGCCGGGTTCTGGTCGTTCTCGCTTTGGTCGCCCTGCTGATCGGCACCGGCGTATGGGCCGTTGAGGTCTGGAACGCCAGCGGCAACGTCGACATGGGCAAGCACGGCTGGATCGCGCTCGGCCTCGGCACGTTTTTCTCTCTTGTGATCGGCTGCGGATTGATGGCGTTGATGTTTTTCAGCAGCCGCAGCGGTCACGACGAGGCTGCCGACCCGCTCAGGCACAGGGACAATCCGCCGGGCGGTGGTGTCTAGGCCGAAATCTCCACAACCTGTTCACAGCCTATCCACGGGTTCCGCACAGCTTTCCCACAGGGCGGCTTACGCAAAGATCCCCTGATGGTCGCGCAGGATGGTCTGTGCGGCGTTATAGCCCGGCGCGCCGGTGACTCCGCCGCCGGGATGGGCGCCCGAGCCGCAATGGTAGAGTCCTTTCAACGGCCCGCGATAGTCGGCATGGCCGAGCAGCGGACGCGCCGAGAATAACTGGTTCAGCGTCAGCTTGCCGTGGAAGATGTCGCCGCCGATCAGTCCGAACTGCCGCTCGAGGTCGAGCGGGGAGAGGATCTGGCGGGCGATGACGCTGCGCGCGAAGCCGGGCGCGTAACGGTCCACGGTTGCAATTATCAGGTTGGCGACCTCCTCGCGGTGATCGTCCCAGGATTTGCCATCCGGCAATTCCGGCGCGACGTGCTGGCAGAACAAGCTTGCGACATGCGCATCGGGCGGGGCGAGGCTGTCGTCCAGCGTGGACGGGATCAGCATTTCCACAACCGGCTCGCGGCTCCAGCCATGCTCTCGCGCGTCATGGTAGGCGCGGTCCATATAGGCAAGCGACGGCGCAAGGATGATGCCGCTGGTGAGATGGTCACCCATGCCCGGCAGCGCGGTAAAGGAGGGCAGCGCGGCGAGCGCCACGTTCATCCGGAACGTGCCGGAGCCGTTGCGATATTTTTTGATGCGCGCGGCAAACGGTGCGGGCAATGCGGCCTGCGGCACGAGGCGCGTGTAAAGCAGCGTCGGATTGACGTTGGAGACGACATAGCGCCCGCGGAGCGTTTCGCCGTTCTCCAGCGTGACGCCGATGGCGCGGCCGTTCTCGACCAGAACTTCGCGGACGCCGGCTTCGGTTTCGATCTCGACGCCATGACTGCGGGCGGATGACGCCATCGCCTGCGTAATCGCGCCCATGCCGCCGATGGCGTGGCCCCACAATCCCTTGCGGCCGTTCACCTCGCCGAAGGCGTGATGCAGCATCACATAGGCGGAGCCTGCCGCGTAGGGGCTTGCATAGTGGCCAACGATGGCGTCGAAGCCGAACAGCGCCTTGACGAGGTCGCTCTCGAACCAGTCGTCCAGCATTTCGCCTGCCGACAGCGTGAACAAATCGAGCAGCAGCCGCTGATGCTCCAGCGAAAGCCTGCGTAGGATGTTGCCGCTCTCCAGTGCGTTGAAGGATTCGCGCAGCGTGTTGAGCGAAAATCCTTCCGTGATGTTGGGGGGCGCGCGCAGCAGGAATTGCCGCAGCACGTCGGCGACGATCTCAAGTTCACGGTTGAAAGCGTCGATGTGCAGCGCATCGTGCTGGCTCAGTTTTGCGATCGATTGATGGGTGCGCCCCTCGCCGGTGAGCAGATAGCGGCCATCGGGGGAGGGAAGAAAATTCTGCGCGCGCCGCTCGACGATGCGCAGGCCATGGCCCGCGAGATTCAACTCGGCGATCACGCGTGGGTGCAGCAGGCTCACGGTGTAGGCCGCGACCGAATTGCGGAAGCCGGGGTGAAACTCCTCCGTCACGGCCGCGCCGCCCACAACCTTACGCCGCTCGACGATTTTGACCGTGAGGCCGTTCATCGCGAGATAGGCCGCGCAGGTGAGGCCATTATGGCCGGCGCCGATGATGATCGCGTCGTACCGTGACATTTGGTCTTCTTAAATGCGGTCCCTTCCGCAGGCGAGCGATTTCTCGCGCTGGGGATGGTTATGGGCCCGTTATTGTCCGTTCATCTTCGCTATGATCCACTGGTGGAAACGGCGTTTCCGGACGTTTCCGGCCTTGCGGCCGCTTGCGGAGTTGTCATGACCTCCCCGTCACCGGCCGATGCGGCATCACCCGCCGCGCGCAACCGTGTTGTGCTTGCGGCCTACACCGCGACGATCTTCCTGAGCGCGCTGCTGCTGTTTTCCGTGCAGCCCCTGTTCACCAAGATGGTGTTGCCGCGGCTTGGCGGATCGCCCGCGGTGTGGTCGGTGGCGATGGTGTTCTTCCAGTCGCTGCTGCTCGGCGGCTATGCCTACGCGCATGTGCTGATGACGCTGAAAAGCCGGACGGCTCCGGTAGTGGTTCATCTTGTAGTGCTGGCGGTGGCCTTCACGTTTCTGCCGCTGTCGATCTCGAGCGGTTGGGCCGAGCCGCCCGCCAGTGGCTACGCCTTCTGGCTGCTTGGCCTGTTCGCGGCTTCGATCGGCCTGCCGTTCTTCGCGCTCGCCGCCAACAATCCGATGTTGCAGGCATGGTTCGTCCGCACCGGGCACCCGCAGGGGCCGGACCCGTACTTTCTCTATGCCTCCTCGAATATCGGCAGCTTTCTTGCGCTGCTGTCCTATCCGGTGCTGCTGGAGCCGATGCTGACGCTGCATGCGCAGAACCTGCTGTGGACTGTCGGCTACGGGTTACTGATCCTGCTGATCGGAGTTTGCGGATTTTTGCTGCTGCGCGCGCCGCCAATAGCCATCACCTCGGACGAGAGCGACGAGGCCACGCCCGCGCCGTCGTGGCTGCAATGGGGGCGGTGGGTGTATCTCGCGGCGATCCCCTCGGGCCTGCTGATCGCCGTCACCGCCCATATCTCAACCGACGTCGCGGCGGCGCCGCTGCTGTGGGTGTTGCCGCTGTCGCTCTATCTGCTGACCTGGGTGCTGGTGTTCCAGTCGCGGCCGCTGCTGCCGCATGTCTGGATGCTGAAGCTGCAACCGCTCGCCATTGCGGGCGTCGTGGTGCTGCTGGCCATCGGCGGCGAGCAGAACCTGCTGCTGACGCTCGGCGGCCATCAGCTTTGCTTCTTCATCATCGCGATGGCGAGCCACGGCGAACTGGCGCGCACCCGCCCGCCGGCGCGCTACCTCACCGGCTTTTACGTGGCGCTGTCGTTCGGCGGCATGATCGGCGGGTTGTTCGCGGGACTGGTCGCGCCGTTCACGTTCTCATGGGTCGCGGAATATCCGATCCTGCTGGCGCTCGCGGCATTGTGTCGCCCGCCACAGCCGTCGCGGCGCGGCGCGATGCTGCTCTGGCTCGCAGCCATGGTGACCGCGCTGGTGCTGGTCGCGCTGGCGTATCGCGCGGATGCTGCGGAAGTGTTTCTTGAGAACTGGCGTGTATGGGCGATCGGTTCACTCGCCGCGGTGGCCGCGCTACTGGCCATGGTGATGCGAATTCATCGTCTCCAGTTCGCGGTGCTGGTGGCACTGGGCCTCGTGCTGGTGCGCATCTATCCGCTGGATGAGGGGCGGGTGGAGACGGTGCGCAGCTTCTTCGGCGTGCACAAGATCGTGGTGACGCCGGGCGGGTACTATCATGTGCTGATGCACGGCACGACGATTCACGGCGCGGAGAAATTCCTCAACGACGATGGCACGCGGGTCACGGGCCGGCCGGAGCCGATCAGCTATTATCACAGTGATGGCGGAATCGGCCGCGCGATCGCGGCGATTCGCGCCCGCAAGAGCGGGCCGTTGCGGGTTGTGGTGATCGGCCTTGGCGCGGGCACGCTTGCCTGTCAGGCGAAGCCCGGCGAGACGTGGAAGTTCTTCGAGATCGATCAGACCATGGTCGATACCGCGCGCAACCCGAAATATTTCACCTATCTGTCCGCCTGCATGCCGGACATCAAGCCGGTGATCGGCGATGCGCGGCTGACCTTCGCGCGCGAGCCGGATGCCGCCTACGATCTCATCATTGTCGACGCCTATTCCTCGGACGCAATCCCGATCCATCTGGCGACGCAGGAGGCGATGGCGATCTACAAGGCCAAGCTCGCGCCGGGCGGCGCGGTGGTGATGCACGTCTCCAACCGGCATCTCGAGCTGGCGAGCGTCGTCGTCGGCATCGCCGACGCGAACGGGATGAAAAGCTGGGTTTACAACGAGGACAGCGGCCGCGACGCCGAATACATCTTCACCACGAATGTGGTGGTGTCCGCGCGCAAGCCGGAAGATGTCGGTAGTCTTGCATCGGACAGCTATTGGCAGAGCACACCGCCGACGCCCGGAGAATGGGTCTGGACCGACGATTATTCCAACGTGCTGGGTGCGGTGTATCGCCGCCTGCGCGACGGGGATAACTGACCCCGCGCTTTAGCGCTTAGGCGTCAATCGTCGTCGTCACCGAACAGCGGCCGGGTCTGATAGGTGCGGCGCTGGTAATAACGCTGACCCCCGCTCTGGGCATAATCGTTGTTGTCGTAGCCGCGGCTGTAGCGCGGATCGATATAGATGCGCCGGGTCGGGTCGCGCGGATCGGGGGCTGATACGTCGCTGCCATATCGGCTGTTGTTGCCGTAATTGTAATAAGGCTGGCGCTGGACCTGCTGCTGGTAGGAATCGTCGCCGGGGCGATCGTACATCGCGCCGGACGGCACGCGCTGCGGCGTCGTGTCCAAAGGCTGACCCGCGCTGGCGTCGGCATCGAGCGTGCCGCCACGGGTGGCGACGTTGCGCGGATTGCGCGCGAGCGCCACGCGTGACGAACCTGTGAGGTGCACCGTCGTCTTCAGCAGGCCTTCCCGCTTGACCAGATTCCACAGCGTCGTTGCGTTGGCGCGCGACAGCCTCACGCAGCCGTGCGAGACCGGCACACCGAGGCTCCTGACGGAATCGGTGCCGTGGATGGCGTGGCCCTGCTTGGTGAAGAAGATCGAATGCGGCATCGGCGCATCGTCGAACTCCTTCGAGAAATGGTTTTCTTCCATGCGGAAGGTCTGGAAGTTTCCGTTCGGCGTTTCATGCGTGGGATTGCCGCTCGACACCGGCCAGCGATAGAGCACCTGTCCATCGACCGAGACGGTCATCTGCTGGATGTCCTTGTTGACCTCGATATCGACCGCGGCACGAGCCATCGACGCGCTGGCCGCCATGATCAGCGCCGCAACGGGAATGACCAATTTACGCATGTTACCGATCTCCAGCGGCCCGCCATGTGGCCGATACGACTTCGGGAGTTATGTGCTGAAGATGGCTTTTTCCAGCGGGGCTGACGTTTAGAACATCCCGTTCAGGCGAAATGATCCATTAACCGCTCTAACGTTTGCGTGAAACCTTTGGTCCGCCAGAGCGTTAGTCTCGCGTCGATGATTTGTCACTTTCAACATGAGAGTCTGAAATGAAAGCAATCGCCTCCGCCGTCCAGCCGGCAAATCGAACCTTTGCATGGGCCTCCGCCCTGGCGCTTCTGGTGCTGCTCGCCGCTCCTCTGGCCGGGCATGCACAGGGCATTATCGGCGGTGCGGAAGAAGGTGCCTATCGCGGCAACCGCGCCGCAGGCCCGGTCGGTGGTGTCGTGGGCGGTGCGATTGGTGCAGGTGTCGGCGGCGCGGTGGGCGCGGTCAACGGCGTGATTGGCCATCCGCGCCACTATCACCGTCACCGCCACTACCGCCGTCACCATCATCGCTACTGAGCGAATTCGGCTGATACAAAACGGCCCCGCAATCTTGCGGGGCCGTTTTCTTTTCGGGCGGGTCAGCGTTTAAGGCGATACCCGGTTTTGAAGATCCACCAGATCACGCTCATGCTGAGAAGCAGGAAGACCAGGATCATTCCGACACTGAGATAGACGCTGACATCGGCGACCTCGGTGAAGCTCCAGCGAAAGCCGCTGATGAGATAGACTACCGGGTTGAACAGGGTGATGAAGCGCCAGACCGGCGGGAGCATGCCGATCGAGTAGAAGCTGCCGCCGAGGAATGTCAGCGGTGTCACCACCAGCAGCGGGATCGCCTGCAATTTCTCGAAGCCGTCCGCCCAGATGCCGATGATGAAGCCGAACAGGCTGAATGTCAGCGCGGTGAGCACGAGGAAAGCCAGCATCCACACCGGATGCGCGATCTTGATCGGCACGAACAGCGCTGCGGTCGCCAGAATGATGAGGCCGAGCGCGATGGATTTGGTCGCCGCCGCCCCGACATATCCAAGCACCGCCTCGAACGCCGACACCGGCGCCGATAGAAGCTCGTACACCGTGCCGGTGAATTTCGGGAAATAGATGCCGAACGAAGCATTGGCGATGCTCTGCGTCAGCACCGACAGCATGATGAGGCCCGGCACGATGAACGCGCCGTAGCTGACGCCGTGGATTTCCGGAATCCGCGAGCCGATCGCCGAGCCAAACACGACGAAATACAGCGACGTCGAGATCACCGGCGAGACGACGCTTTGCAGCAGCGTGCGGAAGGTGCGCGCCATCTCGAATTTGTAGATCGCGCGGACAGCATAGAGGTTCATGCGCTGTGCACCAGATTGACGAAAATCTCCTCAAGCGAAGATTGCGTCGTGTTGAGATCATTGAAGTTGAGGCCGGCGGCGCGCAAATCGTTCAGCAACGTTGTGATGCCGGTGCGCTCGCCCTTGGTGTCGTAGGTATAGGTCAGTTCCTTGCCGTCGTCCGACAGTTCAAGCTTGTACTCGCCAAGCGAGGCGGGCAGGGCGGCGACCGGTTCGTTGAAATGCAGCGTCAGTTGCTTGCGGCCGAGCTTTTGCATCAGCGTGGCCTTGTCCTCGACCAGCACGATCTCGCCCTTGTTGATGACGCCGACGCGGTCGGCCATCTCCTCGGCTTCCTCGATGTAATGCGTGGTGAGGATGATGGTGACGCCGGAATCGCGTAATTCGCGCACCACCTGCCACATCGATTTGCGCAGTTCGACATCGACGCCCGCGGTCGGCTCGTCGAGAAACAGAATCTGCGGCTCGTGCGCGAGCGCTTTGGCGATCATCACGCGGCGCTTCATGCCGCCGGAGAGCGTGATGATCTGGCTCTTGCGCTTGTCCCACAGCGACAAGTCTTTCAGGATTTTCTCGATCAGCGCGGAATTCTTCGGCTTGCCGAACAGGCCGCGGCTGAAGGCGGCGGTCGCTGTCGGAGTTTCCCAGGCGTCGGTATGCAATTCCTGCGGCACGAGGCCGATCATTTCGCGCGCGGCGCGGTAGTCGGTGACGTTATCGTGGCCGCCGATGGTGACGGTACCTTCGCTCGCCATCGCAAGACCGCAGATCGTGCTGATGAGCGTGGTCTTGCCCGCGCCGTTCGGTCCGAGCAGCGCGAAAATCTCGCCCTGGCGAATCTCCAGGTTGATGTTCTTCAGCGCGGTGAAGCCTGACGCATAGGTCTTGGTCAGGTTGGAGACGGTAATGATGGCTGGCATGCAGATGCGGGGGCTCGCGGAATGCGGGTCGCGGAGAGATAGAGGCTCGGATTGACCGAAACAAGGGGCGGGCGATGGGTTTTGGAACGCCTCAGGCCCGTGTCACGAAGCTGTCGATTACCTTCTTCTCGCCGGCCTTGTCGAAGGCGATGGTGAGCTTGTTGCCGTCCACGCGGGCGACGCGGCCGTAGCCGAATTTCTCATGAAAGACGCGCTCGCCGGTACCGAATTCGGATTCGCTGCCGGTCGATTTCGCAACCAGCTCGCCCTCGATGGTGAGCTGCTTGCGCCCGCGCCCGCCCGTATTGTATCGCGCGCCGGTTTCGTTGAAACCGCCGCCACGTCCGCGGTTCGATTGGGCGCGCTGCCAGCCTGGCGTCGCATAGCCTGAGCCAAACGATTCCACGCTGTCGAAGCGCGAGGAGCCGAAGCCGCCGGCGCCGCCCCATCCGGAACCACCCTTGGATTCGGCGATCTCGACGTGATCCGCCGGCAGTTCGTCGAGGAAGCGCGAGGGGATGGTGGTCGTCCACGAGCCATGGATGCGGCGGTTGGTGGCGAAATAGATCTTCGCCCGCCTGCGCGCGCGGGTGATGCCGACATGGGCGAGGCGGCGTTCTTCTTCCAACCCCGCGCGGCCCTGTTCGTCGAGCGCACGCTGGTGGGGAAACAGGCCTTCCTCCCAGCCCGGCAGGAACACGTTGTCAAATTCGAGGCCCTTGGCGGAATGCAGCGTCATGACAGACACAGCATCCTCGTCGGCGCCGCCTTCGCGGTCCATCACCAGTGAGATGTGTTCAAGGAAGCCGTGCAGGTTCTCGAATTCTTCCATCGAGCGCACGAGCTCTTTCAGGTTTTCGAGCCGGCCCGCGGCGTCCGCCGAGCGGTCCTTCTGCCACATCTCGGTATAGCCGCTCTCGTCGAGCACGGTTTCGGCAAGCTCTGTATGAGAGATGATGTCGCGTTGCGTGTTCCAGCGGTCGAAGCTCGCGATGAGATCGCGCAGGCTGCCACGTGCTTTCGGTTTCAGTTCGTCTGTCTCGATCACCTGCCGCGCGGCTTCGGTCAGCGGAATGCGGCGCTTGCGGGCGATGTCGTGCAACAGTTGGACGGTGGCGTCGCCAAGCCCACGCTTCGGCGTGTTAACGATGCGCTCAAAAGCCAAATCATCGGCTGGTGAATTGATAACGCGCAGGTACGCGAGCGCGTCGCGGATTTCGGCGCGCTCATAGAAGCGCGGGCCGCCGATCACACGATAGGGCAGGCCGAGCGTGACGAAGCGGTCTTCAAACTCGCGCATCTGGAACGAGGCGCGCACCAGAATGGCGATCTCGTTGAGCTTCTGCCCGGCGCGCTGGAATTGCTCGATCTCTTCGCCGATCGAGCGGGCTTCCTCTTCCGAATCCCATGATCCGGTGACCGTGACTTTCTCGCCGTCGACATCCTCGGTGCGCAGCGTCTTGCCGAGGCGGCCTTCATTATGCGCGATGAGATGCGAGGCGGCGGCGAGGATATGGCCGGTGGAGCGGTAGTTGCGCTCCAGCCTCACGACCTTCGCGCCGGGGAAGTCGTGCTCGAAGCGCAGGATGTTGTCGACCTCCGCGCCGCGCCAGCCATAGATCGACTGATCGTCGTCGCCGACGCAGCAGATGTTTTTGGGTTTGGTCATTCCGGGATGCGCCGCAGGCGCAGACCCGGAATCCAGAAGTTCTTGTCCTGCAGATTCCGGGCTCGCACCTGCGGTGCGCCCCGGAATGACGGGGGACTGCGACGGCGCCTGCGCCAATAGCCGCAGCCAGAGGTACTGCGCGACGTTGGTGTCTTGGTACTCGTCCACCAAAATGTATTTGAAGCGGTGCTGGTACTGCCGCAGCACATCCGGGTGCTCGCGGAAGATGCGGATGTTTTCCAGCAGCAGATCGCCGAAATCGGCGGCATTGAGAATCTTCAGCCGCTCCTGATAGGCGGTGTAGAGCTTGCCGCCCTTGCCGTTGCCGAAAATCGAGGCTTCGCCGGACGGGACCTGCGACGGTGTGAGGCCGCGGTTCTTCCAGCCGTCGATCAAGCCGGCCAGCATCCGCGCAGGCCAGCGCTTGTCGTCAATGCCTTCGGCCTGCAGCAATTGTTTCAACAGGCGAATCTGATCGTCGACATCGAGCACGGTGAAGTTCGACTTCAACTGCGCGAGTTCGGCATGCACGCGCAGGATGCGCCCGGCGATGGCATGGAAGGTGCCGAGCCACGGCATGCCTTCGACCGTCTGGCCGAGCATCTCGCCGAGCCGGTGCTTCATCTCGCGCGCGGCCTTGTTGGTGAATGTCACCGACAGGATTTCGAACGGCCGGGCGCGGCCCTGGCTGAGGATGTGGGCGATGCGCGAGGTGAGCACACGGGTCTTGCCGGTGCCTGCGCCCGCCAGCACCAGCACGGGGCCGTCGAGCGTTTCGACCGCCTCGCGCTGCTCTGGATTGAGCGCGCTCAGATATTGCGGAGCCGCCGCCGCGCGAGCGCGCGCAGCGATGCCGCCAGCGGCGGGCTGGTGGGCGGGAGTATCGGCAAAAGGTCGGCGGACAGGTTCGGTCATGCGAATCGATTAAACCCACGATGGCACCGCGGGAGCGCGAAAGGGAGCCTTCTTTATCAGGGATATGTCCAGATATAGGCGTTCTGCGCGGCCGCGTACAGAAGGCCGCGGGATGCCCTGCCGAAATGGTTTTGTTCCCCAAAAAATCTCATTTTTTAGCTGTTTTCGAGGCGGCAGCCGCCCGGAACTTTCAAATCCCTCCCGGATTGGTTCTGCAAAGGAGCGATGACTCCTGACCGGAGACAGATACAGGAGATTGCCATGTTGAGTTGGGTTGTGACGTTTCTCATCATCGCGCTGGTGGCCGGCCTTCTCGGTTTCGGCGGCATTGCCGGCGCTTCGATCGAAATCGCCAAGATCGTGTTCTTTGTCGCGATCGTGCTGTTTGCGGTTTCGGCCCTGATAGGCTTGATGCGTGGCGGACGACCGACGGTGTAGCGTAAGCATCAAGGCATAATCCGAGAGAGTAGAGTGGTGAACCGGCCGGTCAGCTTGACCGGCCGGTTTTCGTTTGCGACGGTTGCGCACTCTCTTGCAGGACGCATGCCTTGAATACCACGACGGCACCGCGGCTTTGGCCGCAGACCCTGAGCAACGCGTTTGAAGCTCTCGCCACGCGCTTCAAGCGCGACTTCTTCACCTCGCAGGCCCAGCGCGAACAGCACACCCACACCACCACATGGATCGCGCCGCAACTGCCTGACGCGGTGGTGCTCGCGCGCAGCGTGGCCGATATTCAGGATCTGGTGCGGATTTGCGCGCGCTATCATGTGCCGATCATTCCATTCGGTGCGGGCACCTCGCTGGAAGGGCAGGTGAACGCGCCATTGGGCGGCATCTGCCTCGACCTGCGCGAGATGAACCGCGTGCTGGCGGTGCACGCCGAAGACCTCGACTGCGTGATCGAGCCCGGTATCACCCGCAAGACGCTCAACGAGAATCTGCGCGATCAGGGACTGTTCTTCCCGATCGATCCCGGCGCGGATGCGACCCTTGGCGGCATGGCCTCGACGCGTGCCTCCGGCACCAATGCGGTGCGTTACGGCACCATGCGCGACAACGTGCTGGCGCTGAAGGTGGTACGCGGCGACGGCGAGATCATCACCACTGGCACGCGGGCGAAGAAATCCTCGGCCGGATACGACCTCACTCACTTATTTATCGGCGCGGAAGGTACGCTGGGCATTATTTGCGAAATGACCATGCGGTTGCGCGGCATCCCACAGAGCATCGCCGCCGCCTCCTGTTCGTTCGGCAGCGTCAAGGGCGCGTGCGACGCCACCATCCTCGCGATCCAGACCGGCATTCCGCTGGCGCGGATCGAACTCCTCAACGCCGCACAGGTCGCCGCCTGCAACGCCTACTCGAAACTGAATTTGCCGCTGACTCCGCTGTTGCTGCTGGAATTTCACGGCAGCGAGGCGGAGGTGGCCGAACAGTCGGCCGCGTTCGCCGAGATCGCGAAGGATTGCGGCGGCAGCGCGTTTGAATGGACGACGCGCGCGGAGGACCGCACCAAACTGTGGCAGGCGCGTCATGACGCCTATTGGGCCGCGGCGGCGATCCGTCCCGGCTCGCGGCCGATGTCCACCGATGTCTGCGTGCCGATCTCGCGTTTGGCCGATTGCGTGAGCGAAACCGAACAGGACATCGAGCGATTCAAGCTGATCGCGCCAATCGTCGGCCATGTCGGCGACGGTAATTTCCATTGCCTGATGCTGTGCGACGTCAACGATCCGGACGAAGTGCAGCGTGGGCATGAATTCGTGCATCAGTTGGCCGAGCGGGCACACCGCATGGGCGGCACCTGCACTGGCGAACACGGCATCGGGCAGGGCAAGCAGGCATACCTTGTTCCCGAACTGGGGCCTGAGGCCATCGAAGCAATGCGTGCGGTGAAGGCCGCGCTCGATCCGCAGAACATCTTCAATCCCGGCAAGATCATTCCCCCGGCGTGAGCCTTTTTGCGGCGTTGTGAGTCCGCCATAATTTTCTTTATGATGGTGGCGGTTGAGGCGCGGCGGGATTGACCGCGCCGCTTTTCCGCGGGGTCCACGTTGCAGACGACGCTGCTCGGATTGGCGATCGCCGCCATCATGGCGCTGATTGCGGCGCTGGCGGCGCCGCTGTTCGTCAACTGGAATAAGTACAAGCCGCAATTCGAGGCGGAAGCCACCCGCGTGGTCGGCGCGCCGGTGCGCGTCGAGGGCGCGCTGGATGCGCGGCTGCTGCCTGCGCCGATCCTGCGGCTGCACAAGCTCTCGGTCGGCGCGCCGAAGGACCCGACGAAACTGCGCGCCGACAAGCTCGATGTCGAGTTCAGCCTCGGTTCGTTGCTGCGCGGCGAATGGCGGGCGACGCAACTGTCGCTGGATGGCCTCGCGCTCGATATCGGTCTTGATAGGCAGGGGCGCATCATCGCGCCATCGAAGGGCGAGTTCAATTTCGGCGCACTCGCGATCGACAAGTTCGATCTGTCCGGCCGTGTCGCATTGCATGACGAGGCGAGCGGCTCCGATGTCGATCTCGAAGGCCTCGATTTCAGCGGCGACGTCCGCTCGCTTGGCGGCAATCTGCGCGGGGAAGGACATGTCCTGCTGCACGGTGTGCTGCAGCCGTTCCGGCTTGCGTTGTCGAAGGCCGGCGAAGGTGAGGCGACGCGCCTGCGGCTCGATCTTGATTCCGCGCAGGCTGGCGCAATGTCATCGTCGCTGGATGGTGCGCTGACCTTCGATAAGCGTATTCCGCATTTCGATGGTGCGATGACGCTCGCGGCAGCCGGGGAGACGCCATGGCGGATCAGCGCTCACACCGCGCTCGATCCGTCCGGTGCGGCATTCACGCAAGGCGAGATTCTCTACGGCGCGGAGGCGACCGGGGTGAAGCTGTCGGGACATGGCGCGCTGTCGTTCCGCCCGGCGAAGCTGGAAATGAAGCTCTCGGCCACCCAACTCGATCTCGACCGCGCGTTCGGCGAGACCAAGGCCGCGCAGGGCAGGACGCCTGCGGATTCCCTGGCGAGCGCACTGACAGCGCTGCCGGCCTTGCCATGGCCGTCGCGGATCGAAGCGGTCGCGGATCGCCTCACGCTCGCCGGGCAGACGCTCAGTGCGTTGTCGGCCGATCTTGAAGGGACGAAGGATGCGTGGGTCATCACCAGGCTCGCCTTCAGCGGTCCCGGCGATGCGCATCTTGCGTTCAACGGTCGTGTCGAGCGCGGCAAGGGAGGCGAGGAGTTTTCCGGCCCGCTCGATGTCAAAACCAGCGATGCGCAGGGTTTCGCCGACTGGGCGTTCGGGAAGTCCGATGTAGTGCGTGGCGCGCGGATACCGCTTCATCTTGCGGCGACCATGGCGCTCGGCAAGGAGCGTCTTGGGCTCGACGCGATGCAACTCGATCTTGGCGACAACCGGTTTTATGGACGTGTTGCACGGACGGGGAAGAAGATCGACGCCACGCTGCGATCGCCGCAGGTGGATTTCGATGGTCTCGCAGATGTGACGCGCCGGATCATCGCGTGGCGGGAGAAGGGCGGCTTCGAGACGCATGTCGATCTCGATCTCGCCAAGGCAAGAATTCTCGGCCACGAGATTGCGCCGCTACAGGCAAGCCTGTCGTCGGTCACGGATCAGCCGAAGAAGCGGATATTTGATCTCAATGTTCGCCATGCGGCGCTTGCGCCGTGGCTGAAGCCGCAGCAGGTGGTCAGTGATCTGTCCGCTCGTCTTGCTGTGAGCGACGATGCAGTCTCGCTGGAGAATCTCTCCGGCAAGCTTGGCGCGACGCCGGTGAAGGGCAACCTGTCCCTGTCGCGTCAGGGGGAGCAAACTCTCACCGGCAATATCGAGATGGATGTGCTCGATGTGCAAGGGCTGATGGCCCTGATGCTCGGTGCCGACGACCGCGCGATGACAGACCCGCTTGCGCAAGGCCTGATCGGCTGGCGAGGGGCGATGGCGGTGAAAGCCGACAAAGCGATTCTGCCCGGCGGCATGGAAGCTGCGACGATCAGTGGTACGGCGCAGGGAGATGGGGCGTCGATCTCTTTTGACAATGTGAAAGGAACGATCGGCGGCGGCGCGGCGACGCTTTCTGCTGTGATCAAGCGCAGCCCGTCGGAGAGCGCCATCGATGCCAGCCTGAAGCTGGAGCAGGCTGATGCTTCCGCGCTGAAATATCGCGGGCTGCAATTGCCGCCCGGCAAGGCGTCGGTGCGGATGACGCTGGCGACGCGAGGGCGCAGCGCGGCGGCCTTGCGCAATGCGCTTTCGGGCAACGGTGTGTTGACGTTGACCGGTGCGCAGCTTCCCGCGCTCGATGCCGCTGCGTTCGACGCTGCGGAAAAGGCATCGGACGATCCGGCCGCGAAGAACAAGATGGAATCGGTCGTCGCAACCGCACTCGACCGCGCGCCGCTTGCGGTCGCCTCTGTCGATTTGCCGTTCGCCATCAAGGACGCGCGCGTGCATGCCGATCCGACGGTTTTCCAGTCCGATGCGGCGCGTGCCACGATCTCGGGCAGCTACGATATTCCGGAAGACCAGGGCGATCTGCGAATCGGGCTGAAGGCGATGTCCGGCGCGATGAAGGATGCACCGGACATCCAGATTTTCCTGCGTGGCAGCGCGGACCGCTTCGAGCGCGATGTCGATGTCGCGGCGCTGTCATCCTGGCTGTCGCTGCGCGCCATCGAGCGGGAGACGCAGCGCCTCGATGCATTGGAGAAGCTGGGCGCATTGCCGCCACCGAGGCCTGCACCGGTGGCCAATCCTCCGGCCAATTCCCTTGCGCAACCCGAGCAGGCGCTGCCGCCCGCCGAGGTGAAGATTCCGGGCGTCGATCCGCGTAAGCGCCAGGCGATGCCACATGTGCCCCGCGCGCATCCGTCATCGCCGGGCGCGCAACTTTCTCCGCTGCCGCCGCCAATCGATATCAAGCCCGTGCCGGGTGCTCCGCGGCCGCGCCGCTCTTCCACACCGGCCACGACGTTCTAGAATTGTTTGGGCTGAAAACGCTTCAATGCGCAGTTGTGAGTTTCGGCGAAGCCTGCCGTTCGCCGATGAACATCGTGCTGATCGCGCGCTCGCGGAAGTAATCGAGCACGAACAGGCGGATCGCCGATGACAGATTGCTGGTCCGGCGATGCTGGTCGATGGCGGCGATCTGCATCGATAGCGACAGGCCCCGGCGCGCGGCGATGTCCTTCAGGCTCGACCAGAACGCATCCTCGAGGCTGACGCTGGTCTTGTGTCCATCGACGACCACCGACCGCTTGATGACGGCGAATTCCTTCACGGGGTCGGTTACCGGGGCTCTCACGTCACGCTGGCTGATCATCGCCGTCACTCCTTCTGAGACGCGTGCGCGAGCATTCGCCGGGCAAAGCCATGCGGTTCTTCTCGCGGACTGCGAGGCGGATATTGTCAGGATGGTTCGACCCGCGCGCGAACAGCATGGCGCCCGGGACGATCGTCTTACCCCGGCGATCGATCTGAATCGCCGAGACAGTTACATCGTACCCGATACCGGGGGGCGCCGATATTCGGTGAAAGCCTTAAGGGATGAGTCAGAATATTGCGGAGGCGGTCCGTAAATTCCCGCAGCCGCTTACTCGGCGGCCTGAGTATCCATCACGGGCTCACGCTTGGAATCATGTGCGCCGTTCGGTTCCAAAGGTCCCTGTGTCATCGAACGGTAATGATCGAGCACGAACAGCCGGATCGCCGAAGAGAGATTGCCCTGTTTGCGTTGGCCATCGATCTCGCCGACCAGCTCGGACAATGTCATGCCGCGCGCCGATGAGATTTCCTTCATGCCGTTCCAGAAGGCTTCTTCCAGGCTGACACTGGTCTTGTGGCCGGCAACAACGATGGAGCGTTTAACGACAGGGGACTTCATGAAGACTTTCCGTCATCGCGTAGGTGTTGGTTGAGAAATGCCTCGGTGCGCTGTTCGAGTGCACGTTGGTTGTTCTTTTCGGCTTTTGTGAGCCCATGCTTTGCGCGTTGACTGCTTGCTTCCACATTGGCGCGCTGGCGTTCCTGCCGCTTCTTGAACCTCTTTAAATTGATCAGATCGCCCACAGGAATCTCGTGATTGCAGAAAACGAACCTGCCACTCGCGGATTAAACAGCATCAATATCAAAATCGCCCAGACCACAAGTCCCACTGGCGAAGAGCTGCTCTGTCTTCGCTCCTAGCAAACACATCATAGGAGCGGTAGCCGCATAACGCTACGTCTTTAGACGAAAGAGTGATGAAACGCGCAGCAAAAGGTATTGCGTATACCACGTACCACGCGCGTGTTTCACTTCCCGGAATTTGTCATCTGCTCGGGCCGCACAATGGAATCAAATTCCTCTGCAGTGACGAATCCAAGTTTAAGCGCTTCTTCTTTCAGCGTCGTGCCGTTTGCGTGAGCGCTCTTGGCGATTTTCGCGGCACTGTCATATCCGATCTTCGGGGCGAGGGCGGTGACGAGCATCAGCGAGCGCTGCATCAGGTCGCCGATCCGTTTCTCGTCGGCGCGGATTCCGATCACACAATTTTTATTGAATGAGCGTGACGCATCCGCCATCAGGCGGATCGATGTCAGCATGCCGTAGGCCATCACAGGCTTGTAGACGTTGAGTTCGAAATGCCCCTGGCTGCCTGCGGTGGTGAGCGTGGTGTGATTACCGAAGATCTGGCAGCACACCATCGTCATGGCCTCGCACTGCGTCGGATTGACCTTGCCGGGCATGATCGAGGAACCGGGCTCGTTCTCCGGCAGAATCAACTCGCCGAGGCCCGAACGCGGGCCTGATCCGAGCAGGCGGATGTCGTTGGCGATCTTGAACAGGCCGGTCGCGGTCGCGTTGATGGCGCCGTGGACGTAGACATAGGCGTCGTTGGAGGCGAGCGCCTCGAACTTGTTGGGCGCGGTGACGAATGGAAGCCCGGTGATCGATGCGACATGCCTGGCGAACGAAGCTGCGAATTCCGGCTTTGCATTCAGCCCGGTGCCGACGGCGGTACCACCCTGCGCCAGTGGAGAGAGACTCTTCGCACTCTCCTTGATGCGCGCGATGCCACTTTCCACCTGAGCGGCATAGCCTGAGAATTCCTGACCGAGCGTGAGCGGCGTCGCGTCCTGGGTGTGGGTGCGGCCGATCTTCACGATCGAGGCGAATTCCTTCTGCTTGGCGCGCAGCCCGCCGAGCAATTCCTCCAGCGCCGGGATCAGATCGTGGGCGATCTCCTGGGCCGCGGCGATATGCATCGCGGTCGGGAAGGAGTCGTTGGACGACTGACTCATGTTGACGTGATCGTTCGGATGAACCGGCTTCTTGGTGCCGCGCTCACCGCCGAGCATTTCGTTGGCACGGTTCGAGATGACCTCGTTCAGGTTCATGTTGGTTTGCGTGCCGGAGCCGGTCTGCCACACCACCAGCGGGAAATGATCGTTGAGCTTGCCGTCGATGATCTCCTGCGCGGCGGCGATGATGGCGTCGGCGAGCTTCTTGTCGATGAGCTTGAGTTCGAGGTTGGTCTGCGCGGCGGCGAGCTTGACGATGGCGAGCGCGCGGATCAGCGGCAGCGGCATGTGCTCGGCGCCGATCTTGAAATTGTTGCGCGAGCGCTCGGTCTGCGCGCCCCAGTATCGGTCGGCGGCAACCTCGATCGGCCCGAAGGTGTCCGTTTCGGTGCGGGTGGTTTTGCTGTGTGCCATGTTCGCCTCGTGCCAGTCGCGACGGGCGCATGCTGTCATCTCAGACCCGTCTTTCGGGCGCGAGTATGCCGAAAGCGGCAGGGCGAAGCCATGCCGCATGGGCAGACGAGACTCTCGATTAGAGGCGTTTTATTTCTTGCGGAAGCGATCCAGCCGCACCACCTGCGCGCCTTCGCGCGGGTGGTCGCCGCCGCCGCCGTCGTCATCCGGATTGTCGGGCGAGTCTGGCGAAGCGGGAGGATCGGCCTTTTCGACCTCGGCCGTCACAGGCTCGGCGTCGCCGATTGCGGCTTCCGCCGTCTCGAACTGCAACCCGAACTGCACGGAGGGATCGAAGAAGCGGGTGATGGCGCTGAACGGCACGACCAGCCGCTCGGGAATGCCGCCGAACGAAAGGCCAACCTCGAAATGATCCTCGGTCACGACCAGATCCCAGAACTGGTGCTGGAGGATCACCGTCATCTCCTGCGGATACTGCGACAGCAGCCGCGGCGATAGCTTCACGCCTTCGGCGGTGGAGAGAAAGGTGATGTAGAAGTGATGGTCTCCCGGCAATCCGCTTTCGGCGGCGTCGCTCAGCACACGCCGCAGGACTCCGCGCAGTGCGTCGCGGGTCAGAACATCATAGCGGATCAGATCGGTGGCCATCGGTCGGTCCTGTCAAAACATCGAAGGGTCGCGTGCCGGTAGGAGAGGAGCCGACTCGCACTTTTGTTCCATGCGGATGGTGGTTAGCAAGTCCGTCCGCGATGGGAGGCGGCGTTGGCCACTCTTTTCGTGAACAAACCCTTTCACGCCAGATTAACTGCTCCGGCAGCCTGCGTCAGCAGCCTTGTTGCATCGCAAGGACAGGAAGATGCCTCAATTGACACCCCGGCCCGCGGATCGCAGCACGCATACAAATGAATCAAATCGGAGAGATGAAGTGGAGGCTTCTGTTGCAAGTAAAAGAAGCCGTTATTTTATAGGGTTTCTTGCCGCACTGGTAACGCTGCGGTAACGGCTATCTAGCGTCAGCCGCAGTCTGCTGCCAGTCCGGATGATGGTGTCCGTACGTCTTTTGAAACACCGTTATCGACATGCCGAGCGACTCCGCAGCCTCATACGGATCTACACGCTGGCGCAACAGATGCGTTGCGCGCGAGTGACGCAGCACATGTGGATGCACATCGAGAAGCTTGGATGCTGCGCGCGCCTTATTCCATCCCTTTGCTACCCTCTCCACGGCCTTGCCGCGGTACTCCACGACGTATTTGGAATCTGGGGATATACGACGCCAGCGTCTCAGATGACCTATCAGGCGCCTTCCTATGCGGACTGGCGGGGCGCGCTTCTTGGTCTGCGTCGTTCCGGGGCGCTGGCGGTATAGAAGACCTGCCTTGAGGTCGATTTGGTCCCACTGGAGTTTCATAATCACGGTGGCCCTGCTGCCGGTGTACCAGCCAAGCAGAAAGAACCGCGCAATGTGCTCGCTGTCGGCCTGGCGTCGGATATGGCGCAGGAATTTGGCGGCCTCTTGGATAGTGAGCCAACGCTGGCGCGGAAGTGGCTTTTCAGGCCGCTTTATCGTGGGGACTCGAATTGGATGATAGCTCTGGCTCCAGTGGCGCAAGGCCGTCTCAAGGAATCCAAGCTCTCGCCGAACGGTGGTCTTGCCGCCGCGGTGTTTGGTGTATTTTTTTACATTATCGGCGGTTATGTCAGAGGCGCGTTTTTCGCCCCACCATTTGCCAAGGCGGACAAGGTCATTGCTTATGGAATGCTCAGAAGGCAAACCCTCAACACGGTCCTTCTGGTAGGCCAGTATGACGTCACAAATTTTAGGGTTTGGATCGCCATCGGGCCTATGATTTGTTGCTATGTACTCCGCAAGTGCTTTTTGCGCTGCGCTATCCTCGCCAAGAGGATATCCTGTGCGGATACGTTTACTTCCGTCGACGATCGTCCACGAGTTTCTTTGTTTATCTTGCCAGAGGCGCGGGCCTGAACTTCTACGCGGCATAACTCTCTCATTTCCTTAATCGCCGCCAATGTTACAAAATGCTTCCCCGCGATCAACTCCAGTTTTAGCCGGCCTTTCGCGTGCTCCTGACGCAATCCAGACACAGTCATACCGCCGGCTGGAAAGGCGTATTCCAGCGCGTGCGCCAGTCGGAGCGGAGCGTCGTCTGGCGGCTCATTATCATTCGCCGCCCCCCTCATGCTCCGGTGCCCTTGGGGTTGCGGCGTCGGTTAATCCCCTCTTCTGTCGCGGTCTTGCTGACATAAGCCTGAGACACACCAAGCCGCGCTGAAATTTCAGCGATAGGCCGCCCATCCAGATACATGGAGATTGTTGCCTGCCGTATGCCGGGATCAAAGCCGCGATCACGCTTATTCAGTTCCGCCATCCTGGCATAACGGAGGACAGTGCTTTTCGTGCAACCGAACTTTGCTTCAATATCTCGCACAGGGACGCCTCGCTTATAGGCATTGGTGACTGCAACATACCGCACTGGGCGATTTATGCGTTCCTGCGTGAAGCTAATGATCCGTCGAGCGGACTTAAAAATGGCAAGCAACGATCTTGGCGCTTTTGAGGTCCGAATAAATTTGGCGGCAGCCGCGAGTGTAAATGATCCGCTCACTTCCCATCCTCCTTGTTGGTGGAGGGCGGTGAGGGGAGGGGCATGAAGTGGGTAGGCTCATAGCAATACCATGTATCGTATTGCTCGTCCTGTTCACCGCGCCATTTCCCGTCTATCCATGCAGCCACGCTCGGCCCGATATGTTCTAGCCGCTCCTTCCAGTCATCGGCAGTGGTGTAGAATTTTCCTCCGGCAACAAGAATTTCACGGCGATCCTTCGGCGCTTCACTAATCGGCCTCCACATCGCAGCGAGCGCGGCTTCAAGGGCGGCGCGGGCTAAATCAGCGGCGAGTAGGCCGTTCATTTGCTGCAAGGCATACTTTGGGTATGTCTCGGCTTTAGTGTAAATCGCTTCCGCCGCCACCCTCACTACATCGTCACTGATCTGCATTGGAGGCTCCGGGGTGTTTGGCGTCATCAATGCGATCTATCGCAGCTAAACAGTCTTGCAGAAGTTCTGAAATTCTTTTGGGTGTTAGGTTGACATTTGCGCTCATTCCCCGGCCAAGATATTTGTACCAAGAGATTTCTACGTCACGCCATTTGAAATTGTGTGGCTGTTCTTCATCGCCCCAGGAATAGGCTGCAACCTCGAACGTGTCGCACTTGAATTCCTTTCCAGTATTCCCGAATGGGCTTTCATATTCGCGCTGATGTATATTCCACATCACCGTATTAAGGCGCTCTCGGATAAAACAGAGAGCGGCATCGGCTAAATCCGAAACCTCGTATTGCTTAAACGGCTGACCGTACATGGCTTGGCCTAATTCAGGTGTGAATGTGGCCTTACTCATCCTTCCCTCCGTTTCCTGCAATGAAGGCGCGGGCAAGTGTTCGCGCTGCCGCCAGTGTGACCGTATTCATCCTGTCGCTCGGCACGGTTTTCATGCGCTCGATCTGCTCGATCACTCTCATCGCCTCTGCAAGGCGGGATTCGGCGGTGAGGGCGCGTTGATGCCACCTGTCAAACCGCTGACCGAAATACTCCATGCCATCTTGATTGCGCAGAGCCGCCTCCGCCTCTCTCAGTGCTTGCGAAAGGGATTCGAGACGGTCGGCGGCTTCTGCCCTCGCGAAGTCGTCCACAACATCGATGTTGCGCAATCTCGCAACCAGCCCCGCCACGTCCTGGTGCGCGTCGGTCATGGCTTAGACCCTTTCAGCCGCCTATACATGCGGTGCGCGGTGTACATCGGGTCTGGTGCTTTGCCGCCGATGTCATGCGTTGCCGGCTGCCAGCCTAAGTGGCTATCAGTAAGGCACTCGTCACCAAGGCTAATGATTTCGCCTTCTTCGAGCAATCGGTATCGATTATCCCAAGCCATTCTTCCCCTCGCTATCTTCATCTGCTTGATGGGCGGAGAGCATGGCGCGGTATACCTCTCGCATTGCTGCGAGCCCAACACGCGAGCCAACTGCCGTTTCGGTAAATTCGGATTGGTCAAGAGCCCCATGACCAACCCACTTCATTCTCTCAGTAGGCTCCTTCGGCACTAGAACCATGCCTTCCGCAGCAAGGGCGGCGAGGAAGGCTTTAGCGATTACCTCGGTTGGGCAGTCGATACACGAAACGGCATCACCGCCGTTCTCGGCCTTCCATTGAAGCTGTGCTTGGTCAATCGCTCGCACTCCGATCTCGATTGCTCGTGATGATAGGGTCATGGCTCAGTCCGGAATTTTCGATGTGTTGAGTTCTTGCCAAGCGCGCATTCGGTGAGCCAACGCCCTAGCTTGCCGAACCTTCTCGGTGGGAGCGCCTTTTGCGCTCATGACGTTAGAGGCCCATCGCTCTACAAGGTCTGGTGCAAATCGATCCTGAGCGCGTAGGATGAAAACAGGTTCATCCATGAGGGCTTTTCCGAGACAGCCGCGACCCTCGTTTGCTTCCTTAATGACTTCGGCTTTCGTGCTCATCCCTTCACCTCCGCATGGGTATCTGGCGGGCCGGGCTTGATACCGACTGCGAGTTTTGCCAGTGACCCGTCGTTAGACGGTGCAGAGCCAGCTTCCCCTCGCGGTATCCCGCGTCACGGTCTGTCATGGCTTTTCTCCGATCTTTGCGAGTGCCGCGTCGTATCGCTTCAAGCATTTTGCGGATGCGGACTTGCAAATGGTGATGATGCGTTCGCCATCGCGGAAGCTGTCAGCGCCGATTGTGCCGCCTTCCAAGATCGCGATGATCGAATAGAACACGTTGAGGTCGGTGTGCGCTCGACATGCATCCTTCGCGGCGGTTTGCTGCTTGGTGCCCATCATTCACCCTTCTGTGCGGGCGCTGTCGGCGCGAGTATGCGGTTAAGACGGTGCGCGAGGTAAAGATTGACGCGAGCGCGTCTGATGCAATCGGCATACGTCATGTGGCCGATTTCGAGGCACCAACGACGATCGACACCGACGCTGCCGATGCTGGTTGGCCGGTCATAACGGATGGCGGTCGCATACTCGCGCCACATACGGGCCTGAAAGAGCCGGGCATCGAGCGTCATTCCTTTGGCGGGCATATTGACGATCAGGCCGCGCGTAACCGGCGGCGGCATACGAAAAAGGGCTTCGGTGATAGCTACGGCATCGCATGGCTCTGGAAGTTCGTCGCCCCACACTTCTAGGCTCATGGTTGCCTCCCGGTGCAGAAGCCTTCCACAAACTCGCGAGCGCAAAGCATTTTGGTACGCCGTTCTTGGTCGGTAGAATATGACCAGCCACGAAGCTCTCGCCCGTCCAGCGTCACCGTGATTTCATCGCGGTCATTGTCGGTGACACGCGGTTGCGCGTCCCGCGCCACGGCCTCGCGGTCAACTTTGGGTGCGGCGACGCGAGCAGGAAAATCATCAGGCCCGAATTCCAGCACGTCAGGTTCTTCGCCACTGCCGTTCAACAGCCAGTCATACAATGCGACGTGATAAGCGGCCTTGTACTCCTCGCTGAATACATGCGGTGTTACCTCGCGGTCGCCGACCTTGATCGACACAAAATAATCGGTGCGGCCATCAGCAAGCGACATCGGCTGGATCGAGACAACCGGCTCCCCCGCCTTGGCTTCCGATGCTCGGTCAAATCCGACATCAATATTAATGTTTTGGACTCGCTTGAGCCATGGTTCGCCTTCGTATTCCTTGAAGGCACCAGCATTTTGCATGATGCGAACGCCACGGATCACCTCTCGCAAGCACCAGATTTCCTCCAACGCCTCTCTCATCGCCACATCCGGCGCAGACGGGGTGCGGGAGCGGAGGGCAATTTCCATCTTTTCGAATGAAGCGAGCTTGCTTCGATACCAATCAGGTCCTCGACCGCGTTTAATGTCGTGAATCCATCCACGAAGTTCTGCCGCCAGTGCCTGTACCTGTTGGTCATTCATGGGAGGGCCTCGCTGGCTGCGATGATGAATTGCGCCGCGACTTGCGGGACGATGGCATTGCCGTATCCGCGGATTTTGTCCAGGCGGCAGGGTATCCGTTCAACCAGCGAGGATGCTCCGGGCTCAACACGGCGCCAGCCATCCTCGCATTCAATGGCTTCTGAGTGTTGCCATGGCTGTCTGCTGCTCCCCAACGGTTCGCCCGCGGCGATGCCCATCCCTTCAAAATCAGAACGGTTTTTGTTGTGAATCGATTGTTGCCGGCTTGGTGTCCGTTCGTTTTCGTCGGCGTCGTCGGGGTAGGCCACCCAATATAGCCTTTGCCGGACGTGCGGCGCTGAGACGCCCGCAGCGCACAGATCGGCGGCCCCGACGAGATAATCCATTGCTTCCAGATCAGAACGTACTCCGGCGAGCCATTGACGTCCGTCCTTGCTCGCAACCTGCTCTCCAAACGCGATTGCAGGCCGGCGCTTCTCGATAAGGCATTTGAAATCTGGCCAGAGGTGTCGCGCGTCAGCTTCGCCCTTTCGATAGCCGATCGATGAGAACGGCTGACAGGGACAACTTCCTGTCCAAACAGGTCTGTCGTCAGGCCATCCTGCGAGCCTGAGCGCGTATGACCATCCGCCGATTCCAGCGAAGAAATGGCATTGCGTGTATCCGGTGAGATCGTCGGGCTTAACGTCAACGATGGATCGCTCGTCAACGTCGCCTGGCGCGATGTGTCCGGCAGCAATGAGGTTTCGCAACCACTGCGCAGCGAAGGGTTCGTTTTCATTGTAATAGGCGCGTCCATTCACTCCGCGCCTCCGCCATTGGTTGCAAGACGGGATTTGAGGATGGCGGCAAGCGCGGCCAAAATGACGCCCGAACCAGTCGCGGCGTAATCAGTGCCAAATGTGCTGGTGACGCACGCCCATGGCACACTGTCCTCGTTGCAATCGCCCAGCGCGAACGTGTGTCCGTCTTGTTTAAGCGTCATTACGTCGTCGAGCGAGGCGGTGAAGTCGGGCACGTCACGATGAATGTCAGTTCCGTGCAGACTGTCGCAGATCGGTGACCCGTCCGAATGCGTACCAATAAAGTCCTCCGGCGCAATCCACCCGCCGTGTTTACTTCGTGCAAAGCGCGGCTCAACTCTGTGCCAGCCGAAGTGCCTTGCAACAGCGCGGTTCAAATCCCGATCCGGCCCGCTCGCCTTCTCGACGCGCTCAATGAGTGATTGAAGGTCACACATTCTCGCCCCCTTCCGCCTTGGTCAGAGCGGCGCGGATTTCTCTCAGAATATTCCAGCACTCATTTCCAGGATGCTGATCGTTGCAAAGTTCTTGGACCGCGATCTCGGCTCGTTTCAGCGCCTCATACATTTCTGGGGCGGCGGAAAGAATGGGCGCGTCAGCTTCCCATTGTTCGCGGGTTTGGTATTTCGGGCAGATAGCTACCGCATAAGCGTGGCCGGGGCGCAATTCAGAGTAAACCGATCCACTCGCCAACCCATCTTCCTGCCGCCAATGCCATTTCCACGGCCCCTTCGTCCACGCCTGCTTGTGAGAGGTCATGAGGAGGCTCCGGTGTTGGCGAGGGCGGCGCGGCTGTGAACTAGCGCCGAAATCTCGGAGAAAATTCCAGCTTCTACCCCACGCCGGTTATTGGCGAACGTTTCGTTCAGAATGCGGATGTCGTCATCGAGAACCGCTCGAGCAGCATCGATAGGCGATTTTCCTGCAAGGAAATGCGGGAGCATGCGTTGAGCGAAAGTCAGTTCATCTCCCGTAAGCTCTGCCGTCCGCCCGTCTGCTGCTGTCCCGGAGGTCATCGCTGATCTCTGGTGAGGCGATAATCCCAGAGATAAAAGCTGCCCCTGTAATAATAACCGACTGCCTCGTGAATGCCGTCCGTACCTTCGTGCCGCTGTCCAAAAAGCCGCGCTTTCCAAAGCTGCCAGCGAGACGCCTTGAGCGTGTTGCAAGCCGACTTGAAAAACATTGGTCCCCAGAGGTCTTTGCGATCTTCGCGCATGGTTTTAATTCCATCCATCATCACACCCGATCAATCTGGAGGGGACGGGAGGCGGTGTGTTGCTCAACTGGCAACCTGCGTTCGGCCGGCAAATGCCGGTTGGCCTGCCAGTGCGCGAGCAGAAGGTCGGCTTGCTGTTGTCTGGTTAGAGTCTGCATAAACATCGGATCCACCGCATGTTGCGTGCGAACACGAATGAAATTGAAATGGCGATGAACAGGCTGGCGAACGTGCCTGATAGGCGGGCGGCTTCAGTCATTCGCCTGCTCCACTTGCGAGGAGCAGAGCGAGGGCCGCCTCTTCTTTTTTCTGCCAGCGGTCGCGCGCCTTGCGCGCGGTTTCTTGTGTTTTGATTCCGGATTGGATCACAGTCGGGTGGCGCTCATTCCACATCACGACTTCGTAGGTGCCGGAAGCGTAGTCGCGCCAAACTGAATACGTCGACATCACGCGGCCTCCGCAGTAGGGCCATCTGCGGCGCACTCTGGCCACATCTCGGCGTGCCGCGCGTCCTCTGCGGCTCGCGCACCAACATCACGAACAACCCTGCGCCGCTCGCGGTCTGCGTAATGCGCGTGCAGGCACATGGCAGCGAATGCTGCTTCATTGGGCGACACCCAACCATCAACGTGGCCGTCAAGCCCGATGCGCCATGCACCAGGCTTTAGCGTGCGCAGATATTTGGGGCCGAATGTGTAGGCGCGCAGGAAGTGCTTTACGTCGGCCTGCGATAGGCCGGTGTTGGCGCCGATCAAGTCGTACTTGATGCCCAAGGCCAAAGGCCGCTTGGCCTGGCCGCTGTGAGCGATCGGCGCAAACAAATCTGCCAAGTGGGCACGCTGCTCGCGGTATGCAGGCCAGTTGATGCTGCGATTGATCGAGCGGCGTTTTTCGATAATGGATGACATGTGAGTCTCCCCGATGCGATGGGGAGACTGTATAGAAAATGTATATAAATGCAAGTCTTGAAGTGTAAAAATCTAAAATAATTACACTACCCGTTGCCCAAGCTCACTATTTTCTGATTTGGAAGGCGGGATTCCCACGCTACGGCGGCATATTTAAGCCTGGCGACTCCGTCCGGATCGTTTTCTTCTGCCCAGCGATGAAGGCATGTAGCAATCGCGTTGTCGGCCAGTCGAAACCCTATCGAGCCGTTCCGGACATATGGATCCAAGCCGAGCAGCCGTTGGTATGAAAAGAAAGCCGCAGGATCGAACGGGCGTTTTTTAAGACAAGATAACTCACTAGAAACCCCGAGCACGCACATAATACCCCCACACATAGACTGTCCGAAGCCGGGGGGTAGAAACAGGTCAAACCTACCTGTCGTCGCGTTTTTAAGCCCGAAGGCTCTGGACATGGCGCGGCGCCCCCGGCCAATAAACGGCCAAGTGACGCACTCGCCAGAGTGCGACTCCCACAATGGTGTGGGGTTTCAGCGCACAAACACGCCTAGGTTTGATCCGGGTTTCTACACCCAAAAATATATTGATATAAAAAATTTCGACTTGCAAGCGTGCTGTCGCGCATATTGGGAATAATCAACTGTGCATGAGCAGTATTCATTCTAAAAATAAACTTCTCCTCTGCGGACAAGAGTCAATACGCGGACTTCCGTTTCGGAGGAATTTCCATTGCGATAAACAATGGGCTTGTGGATTGCATTAGACGAACGCGGCTGAAATTCAGTTCTATCATTATATATTGCTACAGCTTTCAACGATCGTTCAATAAGCCCGCCGCGGTTCTGTTCAACCACAACGATCATGCCATTTTGTAGAATGCCGCCCGCCTGCAGGAAATCCACGCCAAGCACAACCATGCCTTCTACTATGCCGATCTGATTCATGGAGTCGCCGCGGACCTCCCACGCCATCGGCCGTGCGTTCGGGTAGACATCATCGTGATAAGCCTCAATCATGCGAGGCTCAACGTCATTGATTAAGTCAGCTTCGCGAAATGCGCCGGCCTCAACTACACCAAGAACTGGATAGCGAGTTAGACCGATACTAGGCGCGTGTGGAGTGGCCTGAATGGCTGCCGGCTTTTTGTTTGCCGTAGACTTATTCCCGTTGGACGGCACAGGCTCGCCGAAATACTCAGCGCAAATTGCAATGCGCTTCGCGGACAGCGCGCGCTCGCCATTTATAAACTTGTATAGATATGTGCCGTTACTAAAGCCAAGGCGTTCGGCGAGTTCTTGCATACGAATCGTTTTCTCGCTTGGCTCGCCTTTTTCCAGCCCGCGGTCCAGCCACTTTCCGTAGTCCATATCGCCCTCCCATACAAAACGCGGTTCCTAATAAGGAACGTATGGCACACTTTCAAGCCCGATTATCCAATAAAAACAATGTGAACCGGTTCCCAAAAAATAGATCGTGTATAATTTTTCTCAGTTTTACACTTTTGCCGTTGCGAATCTATAATTTTTCTATACTATGATTAAGGAAGGAAGAATTCCAAAACACAAGGAATATCAGATGTTTAGATGGGGAAGCGATACTTCCGCACGGGCGATAGATCTTGCCTGCGTGTCTGAACTTACCATAGACGAAGTGGCTAAAATTCTGGGCGCTTCCCTGTCTTCTGTAAAGAAATTTTATAAGGCGAACAGAACAGAGATTGAGGCGGCCAGGGCGGCGGTCGCAATTTCAGATGAACGTTTGTTCAAAGTCCTTGATATGTGGGGCGACGGTGTCTCGCAGGCTGAAATAGCAGCGGTGACAGGAATTGACGCCAGTACGGTTCGCCGCCTGATCCTCATCGCGGAATATGACGAGCGCGCCGATCCTACTGGCGCTGACGATGAGCTGGCCGCATTGCAGGCCGCGCACCCAGACAAATTCTACGAAACAGACATCAGAGCGCTGAACGAATACGGGGACGGGAGACGCCCAGTGTTCTTGCTTTCCGCTGATTGCGTGATGCCGCTCGCGGAAGAAACGGCTCGCTACAAGGTGCCGCAGCAGAGTCTGCGTCGACCAATCACACTAGCGACCTCGCCTCTCCATTTCTAACCAAGGAGCCACCCCAGAATGTCACCCGAAGAAATTGCTCTCTACCAGCTCACGGCTTTCGACATTGGCGACATTGTCGAGATCGACGGCTCCGAAGTCATCG
Source organism: Afipia sp. GW821-FHT14H12 (assembly GCF_058803465.1). NCBI lineage: Bacteria > Pseudomonadati > Pseudomonadota > Alphaproteobacteria > Hyphomicrobiales > Nitrobacteraceae > Afipia > Afipia sp. GW821-FHT14H12. The sequence goes on from NZ_JBXAOZ010000001.1 coordinate 1,756,224, forward strand.
GCATTGTGGATGGCTTCAAGGTCACAGTTAACGGCGAGGACGAATACCTCGTCACCTATCACGACAACTGCGGCAATCCGCAGCGCCAGTGGTGGCCGGCATCGTGTCTGTCGGACGCTGACGAGGAAGAACAATCCAACGTCATTCAATTCCCTGTCGGCCGCACGAGCCGGCCAACCATTCATTGAGAGGGGCAACAGCATGAGCAGCGCAGATACTGGGACTGAATGGTATTTCTGCGTGCCGTTTCCGAGCAAGCGGAAGACGGTGGAGGCGGGTGGTGAGTTGAAGGTTGGTGATCGGGTGAAGACGAATGGAAATTATTCGTTCGACCCGAACGAGGGTAAGATTGTCGGCACCCGTGGCATCAACGACCACTTGTGGTTGGTGCGTTTGAATTCGGGTGAGGAGTGGTATTACGTCCCTAAAGAACTCACCCGCATTCCCACCTTCCTCCCAGACACACGCATTCGCCTTAAGCGCCACGTTCACCGCTTCGCCGCAGGCGATACGGGAACGGTAACTGTCGCCAACGACGAGAATGTCGGCGTGCTGATGGATGAAGGCCGGCACTGGGCATTCAAGTCTGGTGATTTGGAAGCGATACCTGCCCCATGGGGTGCTCCCGATTGCGCGGAGCGCAAGGTGGAGCAGGAAGCCAAGCCGAAGTTCGAGGCTGGTGATGTGGTGTGCGCCAAGTATGACGACCCTGCCGGTGGGTATAAGGCGGGCGACACATTCACGTTAACTCGCACCAACCCCGATGTCGTTGAATTCAATGACAACGATGGTGACGACCGTATGCGATCCGCTGACGAGTTCGAACTAGTAACTCCTGTACCCGCCAACGACCCAGCCTTGCCCTGCATCGTTGCCCGCGTTCAGGACGGCCAGCCTCGTCCATCATCGTGGCCGCACGTTCACCACTCAGCAGCAGAGGCGACCAAGGAAGCAGAGCGGCTGGCCTCGGTTAACCCCGGCAAGCAGTTCGACGTCTATCAGCGCGTTACAGGTCGCGTTGCCGAGCAACACATTGAAATGAAGGTGGCGTGATGGCCAGTTGGGATGATCCTCCATTCTCGTCGCTCGTCGGCAAGACGATGAAGGACGTTCGCCAGATTGGCGATGACCGCATCGTATTCGAGTGCGATGACGGCAAGGAGTTCGCGCTCTTTCATGTGCAGGACTGTTGCGAGACCGTAATCATCAGCGACATCTGCGGCGACCTTGCAGATTTGATTGGCACGCCAATTCTCTTGGCCGAAGAGGCCGAAAGTAGCGATGACCCTCCAGACGTGGAATCGAAGAAAGAGGCCGAACGCGCCGCCAATCCAAATGACTATTACTGGGACGATGAAAGCCAAACCTGGACGTTCTACAAGCTGCGCACGATCAATGGCAGCGTAGACATCCGCTGGCACGGCTCATCGAACGGTTATTACTCGGAATCAGTTTCATTCGCAGAGGTGGACTAATGAACAAGATCACCAGCCTTTCCACTTACGCAGCCTCTCACCCGCGCCGGTTGCCTACTGCTGCCCCGCAGCAGCCCGCAACTATCACACTCCAGCAGGCACTCGCCTCTGGCGCAACCGCAGCCAGCCTACGAGCTGTCGCCGACTGGAACGAGCGCAAGTCCTACGACGAGCGCCGCCGCAAGGCTCGCTCACGGCATAAGGCGCAGGCTGCAGCATTGCGTGCGGTGGCTGACCAGTTGGGCGAGTGGCAGGTAAGGGAGGCTGCGTGATGCGTGACATCCTACTTTGTTTCATTCTCTCCTTCGCGCTTATGTGGGTTGTTATCAGCGGAATTTCTTCCATGGCAACGGGGAAACCGTTCGCTCAATGCCTAGCTTCAACTCGTATGGACTGTGGAGTTAGCTAATGTTCTCAATCCGCAATTCTTCCGCGCGCTCGCATGCGCCTTCGCAACTTCCCGCTGCCGGCGGATACGTTGCTCTGTTCTTCGCAATCATCGCGCTGCTGCTCGGTAGTGCAGCAGCCTGGATTACCCACGTTATCGTCTGCATCAAGGCCAGCGCGTGGGTGTTGCTTGCGTTCGGCTGCATCGTGGCGCCGGTTGGCGTGATCCATGGGATTGGTGTTTGGCTTGGGGTGTTCGGGTGACCACCACGATCCAACTCGGCCAACTGTACATTCTGCTGCTAGCGTTCGCGCTAGTAGCAATCGCAACTACACCGCTGCACTGGCGGTAGCGATACAGCGTGATTGGCCCCTTTTGCCGAGCGCTACCCTCAATCGAGGAAATATAATGGCTATCTCATTAGGTTCACTTAAGTCGACGAAGAAGCAGGCGCAGGAGCGCCCTCCGATTTTGACTATCTACGGCGTAGACGGCGTGGGCAAAACCACGCTGGCCTCGGAATTCCCGAACCCGGTTTACATTTCCACTGCTGGCGAACGCGCGCCGTCAGATATCGATCTGCCTACGCCGGGTGTAGTCACATCGATTGACGACCTCTGGGAAGTGATCGGCGAGCTTCTTTCCACTGAGCACGAATTCAAGACCGTAATTATTGATAGTCTTGATGGACTCGAGCCGCTGATCTGGAAGCGCACTTGCGCCCGCATTGGTGCAACGTCGATCGACGATAGCAGCGCCGGTTCTGTTGCCGCCTATGGCCGCGGATATCGCGAAGCTGATGTCGAATGGAACGAGTTAATCGACGCACTCAACGACTTGGTTGAGGCTGGCATGACTGTCGTCTTGCTCGCCCACCCCGGCATCGTGACATTCAACTCGCCGATTTCGGATCCATATTCGAGGTATGAAATAAAGCTGCACAAGCGCGGGGCCGCGCTCATTCGTGAGAAGAGCGACTTGGTAGCCTTCGTCAATTATCGCGTCACGCTGGTTAAGGCGGACCCGAAGAATCCGAAGTCGCACACCCACGGCGAAGGCAAGGAACGCATCATCCACCTGGCCGAGAACGCTGGCTTCGTTGCTAAGTCGCGCTTCCCGACGCCGGACTCCATCAAGTACGTCAAGGGGAAGGGCTATACCGAACTGGCGAAATACTTCCCGCATGTGAACGGGGAGGCAGCGTGACAGAATTTTTGTTCTGGCTGTAGATCTTTGCGATTTCCCTATCCTGTTTCTCGCTAGGCTTCGCCATGCGTGGACTATTGGAGTCGTCATGACAACCATTACCAAACGAGTTGCCGCGGCTATGGAGGCGAAGCGCGCCGAGCTAATCAACCAGCCTCTCGCCCGCATTTGGGATGACTTGGCAGCCGTGGCAATCGCAACTGCCAGCGAAGAAATTACTGATGAAGCCTACCAGCGCGGTAGCCGAGACACATTCGATGCCACCAGGTGGACTGACTAGCCTCTCTACCAGCACGATCGGCCCTTTAGCCGAGTGCACCGCTCCAAAGGAGCAACCCGCACCACGGGAATTACATGGCACAACTTGGTAATAAATTCGACGCCACTTCGGTGGACACCACTCAGCGTGATTACGAGAACTTGCCTGACGGAATCTACCGTCTGGAAGTAATTAAGTCCGAGGTTGTCCCGACGAAGAAGGGCGACGGTACCCGTCTCAACCTTGTATACGGCGTGATCGAGCCGGAAGAATTCAAGGGCCGTCAGATTTTTGGCGGCATCAATCTGGAAAACCCCAACGCGGTGAGTCAAGAGCTGGGACAAAAAGAGCTTGCCAGTCTGTGCCGCGCTGTTGGTCTGTCGGAGATTGAAGATTCCGACGCCCTGCACTTCATTGGCTTCACCGCGAAGGTCGGGCTCGGTAAACCGTCTAAGGATAAGAACGCGGACGGTTCTCCGAAGTATCCGGCTCGCGTTGAAATCCGCAAGCTGTACTTCCCCGACTCCGACGATATGCCCGAGATCGGCATCACGACGCCTACTGCAGCTCCGCCCAAACCCGCCAACGACAACCGGCCTGCAAGCGGTGACGCGCGCACGACTGGCAACGGCGGTGCGGCTGCATCTGCGGGCGGTAAGAGCCGGCCGTGGGGACGAAAGAGCGCCTAATTATAATGAGCGCGGACAAGGATGGCCACGGACCGTTGAAAAACGCCCGTGGCCTGAAATGGGGAATGCTTCCAACAACGGCGGCTGAAGCACGGGAGTTAGGCGTCGATAGATACTTCACCGGAGTTGAATGTGTGAATGGTCATCTATCTCCGCACTACACAGTGTCCAGGTTTTGCGTTGAGTGCCGCAGCGAGACCAACGGAAAGTTTAGAGCAGAAAATCCGTCGTACCATCGCGGAAAGAAAGCTGAATTCAGGGCAAATAACCCAGGTGTCCATGCGGCCAGAGCGCGCGATTATCGTAGAAGGCGTGGCGACAAGGTGCGCGAGACTGAGGCGAAGTATCGAAAGCAAAATCCACTAAGAAAGATAGCGAAAGACGCGCGACGTAGGGCGAGGGAGAAAGCCGGCACATACACGGCAGACGAACTGAACGATATACTGAAGTCGCAGAAATACAGATGCGTCTATTGTTCAACAAGCATCAGGGCACATTCAAAAAGGCATCTAGATCACGTCATTCCGTTGGCTAAGGGAGGGGTAAACGACAAATCAAACCTCCAATTTCTATGTGTGGCTTGCAACCTTTCAAAGTCAGACAAGATGCCGGAAGTGTTCGCTCGCAGTAAAGGATTACTGATTTGATGAACATTGATCACGTCTACATCACGCGCGACGGCCAGGAGAAATGGATTGCTCTTGCGCTTTACAGCACGGAGCAAGCTGAACTTCTGGGGCAAGCGTTTCCCGACATCACGCGCATTGAGACGTGGAGCGGGGACGAGATTTACAAGGCAAAGCACAAACGGACGGTGCATTGATGTGTGCATGGCAGACCATGGAAAGCGCGCCGCGTGACGGTCGAGTTATTGACCTGACGTGGATGGAGGATGGCAAGCCACAGGAGATTTGGCCGCTACAGTGGGGCCACATTCAGCGTAACGGGCTGTTCCCGGGTAAAGTTGGAATGTGGGTAACACCAGACGGTTCGATCACATGGAATGAAGATAATCCAGGCGGCGCACCGACCCACTGGCGAGAGACGCAGAACTACCGTCCTGAACATGCGGTGCATTGATGACTGCAGCAGCACCGCACGACTACAGCCTCCACCCTCGCGACTGGACGTGGGCAATGCATGAAGAAGCAACGCCGGAACAGATGGCAATCTACAATAAGTGGTGGTGGTCGTCAGTGACCGGAACCAACCTTAAAAAGTGGATGGAAGACGAGCGTATCGACGCCGAAATCTATGAACGCGACAAGGAGTGGGTGCATTGATGGGTGAAGGATTGCAGCGAGCCTGCGCCGCAACAAAGAAAACGCGCCTAGTGGACGGCGATATCAAGTTTCTGCGCCTTCTACTGTCGTGGGAAGGCGCAGCTACACCGCAAGAGATTGGCCCGCAAACTTCTCAGGATGAGAATAGGGCGCGCCAGAAATGCAAGAGGCTCGGACTCGTAACTTACGACAGACCTTACTGGCGGCTGACTGACGCAGGTCGGTTAGTTATCGCAACTTTATAGGAACACCACCATGCTCACCATCTCACGCGCCGATCTGGCGCGCAGCCTTACGCACGTCTCGCAATGAAACTACCGAAGTCCAGCATTACGCAGGAATATGTGAGAAGCCGTTTGGCGTATGACGTCGAAACCGGGCTACTCACATGGCTGCCGCAGCCAGAGTCTGAATTCGCGCGGAGCCAATCGTTCCTAACTTGGCATAAGAGGTTTTGCGGGAAAGAAGCTGGCACGGCCATCCTGAAGAACGGCTACAAATACATAAACCTAGCTAAGAACGTTCTTTTGGTCCATCGCGTGATCTGGCTTCACCAATACGGATATTGGCCGGAACAAGTCGACCACATCAATCATGACAGAACCGACAACCGGCTCGCCAACTTAAGAGAAGTGAATGTTGGCGAGAACGCGCGCAACATCTCGCTGCCGGATGACAACACTAGCGGCAGGATTGGTGTCTCGTGGGTTTCCCATCGCGGCACATGGAAGGCCAGTATCAAAGCGCATGGCGTTCCATATCACTTAGGCACGTATCACGACAAGGCAGATGCCATTGCGGCGCGCGCGCGGGCCGAGAAAGAATTCGGATTCCACACCAATCACGGGAATCCGGCTAACGACAATTCACCCCAAGCAAAGGCTGTCTAACGATGAATATTACCGTAAGTCGCACTGACCTAGCTAAGGCGCTTTCGTCCGTTGGGAAGGTGATTGAGCATAGGCAGACGATTCCGATACTTGGGAATGTTCTGCTTTCGGCAGCGGACGGTAGCCTAACAGTTGTCGGAAATGATCTCGATATCGAAATTTCGTCCAGTCTCACCTACGATGGAGATGGTGGTGAAACAACTGTTGATGCGCGACGTCTTGCCGATATTTCCAAGCGCGTGACTGGAGACACCGTCAGTCTAGCAATCAAGGATGACAAACTCATCGTTAAGTCTGGGCGCAGTCGGTTCACTCTGCCCACCTTGCCAGCCTTCGATTACCCACGCCTCGATGGTGGCGTGTTCGATGTCGAGTTTTCGATTGATTTTGCAGGATTGATTGCTCCAGTAAAATTCGCAATCTCAAATGAACAAACTAGAATCTACTTAAACGGTGTGTATCTGCACGAAACCAACGAAATGCTGCGAGCTGTAGCCACGGACGGGCACAGGCTGGCGCATAACAGTCTACCTCGCCCCGATGTTGCGCCCATCCTAGGCGTCATCATCCCATCCAAGACGGTTGGTCTTATTCCGCACGGCGTTATCGACGTTGGCCTGTCGAAGAACAAAATCCGCCTTGCCACGGCTGACACCATCATCGTGTCGAAGCTGATTGACGGGACGTTCCCCGATTACGGTCGCGTCATCCCGGCTGCTAACGACAACGTCGTCACCGTAAGCCGCGACGAATTGTCGAAGTCTATTGCGCGCGTATCTGCGGTTGCTAATGAACGTGGCAAGGCCGCTAAATTCGGCATTGCAGGAGACAACATCGCGATCGATATGCGGTCGGACGATGGCACCGCGCATGAAGATGTGCCGGCATCGTACAACGGCGAGCCGATCGAGATTGGGTTCAACAGTTTGTACATGCAGGACGTACTCGCCGCGGTGCCTGGCGATGAAATAACCATCGCACTGGCTGACGGTCAGACTCCTGCAATCTTCCGCGGCACTGGCGAGGTGTTGGCGCTGTGCATGCCGATGAGGGCGTAGTGGCATGGCGTGGCCACCGGAAGATGGATACCCGTACAGGCCGGCTAACGGCACGGAAGGGATGATATTCCAAGAGGGATGGTGCGCACACTGCGCTAGGGATGCAGCTTTCCGTAAATACTACGAGGATACTGGTGGGAATCCTGACTGTGACGGTTGCGCCATACTTGGCGCATCCTTCCACAGCCAACCAAAGGAATGGTCTTGGCAAAATGGCGAGCCCCATTGCTCCGCATACACCGAAGACCCGAGTTGTCCGGTGCGATGTCCCGACACGTTGGAGATGTTTACATGAGCACCATCAAAATCGAATGGCTGTCTGACACCTACGACAACTGCGAAACTTGCGGAATGTCGTTGGCTGAAGGTGCGCGTGTTTATGTAGACGGCGCGTTGTCCCTTGACCTTGAGCCAAGCGCGCATTGTTTCGGCGGCTCGCATTACGATCAAGGCGACGTCTATGAGCGCATCTTGCGGCATCTTGGGCATGAAGTGGAGCAGGCATAGCAGTGGCACCCCTTCCTCAACCAATTCCACCCACCATACGCGCAATCTACGCCGCGTATGAAAACGACAACGTGCCACTGGATGGACGCTCCATCTCCGTGAGCACGCTGGCCGACGAATGCGCGAGAAACCTCTGGTATAATCTGCGCTGGACCACGCCGCACGAGCACATTCAGGGCCGCACGCTACGACTGTTTGAAACCGGCAACATAGAGGAAAGCAGATGGATCGAGAATCTGCGCCGCATTGGGTGCGAGGTTGTCGACCGGGACGACAACGGTCGGCAAATCATGGTGGAGGCATGCGACGGCCATGTGCGCGGGTATCTGGACTCCGAAATCCTCGGACTGCCAGAAGCGCCGAAAACCTGGCACGTCGGAGAAATGAAGTCGCACAACCTTAAGAGCTTCACCGCGCTTAAGAAGTTGAATGTCAAGGCCGCGAAGCCAGATCACTTTTGTCAGCTCCAGACGTACATGTACGTGCGCAACAGAACGCGCGGGATCTATTTGGCAGTTTGCAAGGATAACGACGAACTGTACGTCGAGCGCATGGAGTTAGACTTGCCTTACGTCTTGCGCATGCTGGCGCGGGCGCAAGGGATTATCAACGCGAATGAGCCCCCGGCCAAGTTGCACGAAGACCCCAATCACAAGATGGCGTTTAAGTGCGGGTGGTGCAAACACCGCGGCGTGTGTCACGAGGGCGACTGGCCCCGCCGTAATTGTCGCACTTGTTTGTACAGCAGCCCGGAGGTTGGTGGGTCGTGGAGCTGCGGCAAATGGCACAAGCCGTTGTCGGTCGAGGAGCAGGGCACCGGATGCGGTAGTCACCTGTACCTGCCTGCGCTGGTACCTGGCGAGCAAGCGGATTGCGACGAAGACGCTGGCACTGTGACGTACCGCTTGGCTAACGGCAAAGCGTGGGTTGATGGCGCCGCGAACGATAATGAGAAGAAGGAGAAGGTGGCGTGAAGAACATTTGGTTTATTTCTGACACTCACTTTAGCCACGCCAACTTTCTTGGATTCCTGGACGATGATGGAAAAAATATTCGCCAGTTCTCTAGTGTCGAGGAAATGGACGAGCATATGATTGCCAAGTGGAATGAGCGCGTGAAAGACGGCGATCGTGTATACCATCTTGGCGACGTGTCGTTCGGGAAAGATCGGCTGCCTGAGATTATGGCCCGCCTAAAGGGATCAAAGCGCCTCATCCTAGGTAACCATGACGAAGTTAAGGACTATCGGCTTCTTGAGTATTTCAGGAAGGTGACCCTATGGCGCATCTTCAAAGAATACAATTTTGTTTGCACACATATTCCTCTTGCGCTCGACCAGATGCGCAAGGTGGCGTTCAATGTTCATGGGCACATTCATCAGCAGTCGGCGCCGACTGATCGACACATCAATATCTGCGTGGAGCAGACTGGATATGCTCCGGTGCATCTCGACGAATTGTTGGTCCGCACGCAGCAGGCCGCAGCATGACACCGGCCCCAGCCAACGACAACACACCCAGACCCCAGTGGTTCGACGACCTTCTGCTGCAATATGAGCCGTTCCTACGTGGTCGGTGCAAGGCGCTCTCTCCAGCGGATGCGGAAGACGTCTATCAGGAGTCGGCGTGTAGTGCGCTTACAAGGTGGGCGTCTTATCGGAGGGATGGACACTTCCCAACGTGGTTGAACTTCATTGCGCGAAGCACGGCTCACGAACGTCGTAAGCGTGCGGAACAAAATACACCATCGCATCAGAGCCTAACGGTTCAACCGACCCAAGACGCGCGCTTGATACTGGAGGACGAACTGGCATCGATACCAGACGAGTTTTCTCTACCTGTCGCGCTCGCCGGCCTTGGGTATTCGCGCCTAGAGATAGCTGAGTTCTGCAACGACAAGCACGCGCCGCGTTGGAAATTAGATAAAGGACGCGCGATGCTGCGAGCAGCCAATGATAATGATACGTCAAATAACGAGCACAAGAATAATGCTGCAGCTTAGAGACTATCAGCGGGCGGCATTGGACGCGCTTTATTCCTACTGGGATAAAGACGGCGGTTCGCCGTTGCTTGTGCTACCGACGGGCGCCGGAAAAAGTCTGGTTATCGCCACGTTGATGCGTGAACTGCTCGATCAATATCCAGACATGCGCATTTTGAACGTTACGCACGTCCGGGAGCTGCTCACGCAAAACTACAAAGAACTACTTGGCATCTGGCCTTTCGCTCCGGCTGGCTTATATTCAGCGGGGCTTGGGCAGTCTGACGCGCACGCGCAAATCATCTTTGGCGGCGTGCAGACGATCGCTAACAAGACGGCGCGCATCGGCCATATTGACTTGGTTTTGGTCGATGAGGCGCACCTGGTACCTCGTAAATCAGAAACGCAATACGGCAAACTGTTCGCGGGGTTGCGCGCAATCAATCCTGACATGCGCATTGCTGGCCTGACTGCTACGCCGTTCCGGCTTGGTGAAGGTATGCTGACGGACGGCGATGGTGCGATGTTCGACGACATCGCATTTGAGAAACCAGTAGGCGAACTGATCGACGAAGGCTATCTGTGCCGCCCTGTATCGAAGGGGATGGCTACCGGATACGACCTCGACGGCGTCGGTAAGGTTGGCGGCGACTACAACCAGGGCAAGCTGCAGGCTGCGGTCGACAAGGGAGCTGTCACGCGCTCGGCGATTGATGAGGTTGTGAAGTATGGCGCCAACCGCAAGGCGTGGCTGCTGTTCTGCGCTGGTGTTGAACATGCCTACCACATGCGCGATGAAATCCGATCGCGCGGCATAACGTGCGAGACGGTAGCAGGCGAAACACCAACCGCTGAGCGTGATCGCATTTTGGCCGACTTTAAGGCTGGGCGCATCCGCGCCGTTACCAATAACAGCGTATTGACTACCGGATTTAATCATCCAGGCGTCGACCTTTTGGCGCTCTGCCGTCCTACCTTGTCCGCGAGCCTGTACGTTCAAATGATCGGCCGCGGTTTGCGTAATGCTCCCGGCAAGGAGAACTGTCTTATTCTTGATTTCGCCGGTTGCGTCCGCAAGCACGGGCCTATCGATGCAATCCGCGTGAAAGAACCGGGCAAAGGAGAAGGAGAGGCCCCCGTCAAGCAATGTCCCGAATGCGAGTCTCTGGTGCATGCGTCGGCGAAGGTGTGCCCAGACTGCGGCCACGAGTTTCCGCCCAGCGAAGAACCGAAACACGCTGCGCAGGCTGATATTACTCCGGTACTAAGCACCGCTCCGCCTGTTTGGCACGCGGTGACGGGTAGGCATTTCCGCGAGCACCCGCCGAAACCGGGTAAGCCGCCGAGTGTGAAGACGACATATATGGTTGGCCTTACGGCGGTAAACGAATGGCTCTGCCCGCAGCATCCAGGTTACGCAGGAGCGAAGGCGCAACGCTACTGGGTGCAACATGGGGGGCAGCAACCGTTTCCCAAAACGGTTGCTGAGTTTCTTGATAGAGCCGACGAACTGCGAACCACAGCTGAAATACAATTGCGTCCAAATGGAAAGTATCATGACGTGTTGGGCTGGCGTGCCGGCACCGCTGCGCAAGCTGCTGTGCCAACCGCAGCCAACGACAACTGGAAGCCGCTGATGGCGGCGGGTGAGGAGTGGACGGGCGAAGTGCCGTTCTAACTATGTGCGGCCACTGGCCGAGGTAAAGCGTGCAATTCCCATAGTGGATGCACAGCATGAATAACACCGCAAGAAAACAATCCCGACACGCCAGTTTAGTCGAAAGTCTAGCCAACATCGCAATCGGCTACTGCGTAGCAATAGCGGCGCAAGTAGTCATCTTCCCATTGTTTGGAATCCATATCGGTGCCGGCAGCCACGCTGCTATCGGTGCGCTGTTTACGGTTGTGTCGCTGGTGCGGAGCTATGCGCTGCGGCGGTTGTTTGAAACGTTGAGGGTGTGCGGGGTGTTGAGGTGATGGCCATGGTGGCAGGCGTTGGCTCGCACAGCCATGCAGATCGCGGCGACGACTTCTACGCTACGCCGCGCGTAGCCGTGGACTCTTTATTAGCGGTTGAAGGGAAGTGGTTGCCACCTGTCGACTCCATTATATGGGAGCCGGCGTGTGGGGATGGAGCAATCGCTATCCCACTGGAGGATGCGGGTTATCGTCCCATTGTAACTGACCTTGTTGACCGCGGTTTCGGGCGGGGCGGCGTTGACTTCCTAAACTGCCACGCTCAAAGGGCCGACGCTATCATCACCAATCCGCCGTTCAGGTTGGCTCGCGAGTTCGTTGATGCAGCCCTACAGCGCGCGCCTTATGTGGCGATGTTGTTGAGGCTGGCGTTCCTTGAGGGTTGCGCCCGTAAGCCGTGGTTAGAAACGACCCCATTGGCTCGTGTCCACGTCTCGTCTCGTCGTTTACCGATGATGCATCGCGACGGATGGACCGGACCAAAGGCAGGTAGCGCGGTTTGCCACGCGTGGTTCGTTTGGGACAGGCGCCATGAGGGCCGCCCTCAAATTCAATGGTTCGACTGGCGCGACTACACGCCTGCAGCAAATGACAACGCTCCTGCGCAAGCTGGTGCAGCATGACAGCCCCATCCACCGACCTCATCGGAATCTGCGCAATCTGCAAACGCCGGCACGCAAACATTGGCTACGCGCCACACGAACGCGCGCCAGTTAAGTGGGAGTGCAAGGAATGTCTCGAATTGCCAATCGACCAAGTTAAGAGGTTTCATCACATGCCACGCAAGGAAATCGAACGCTTCGAGCGGCAAGCATTGGAAGAAGGCGGCAATGCCGCAGGCGCGTATCTGGACAGCATCGGAAAGACAGACTTGGCCGAACTAGAGCAGCACGAGTGGAATCATTTTCTCGGCGTTGTGCTGCAGGCGTATGCGGATGGCATGCGAGAGATTGTGTCGCGCGAGGTGCCGTGGTGATGATGACCCCACTCGAACTGGCTCTTACCTATATTGCAGACCGCTCTTGGCCAATCTTTCCATGCAGGCATGCTGACGAGACGACGAACAACCACGACCCGGAAACGGGCGAAGTTGAAGTCCTTAAGGTTAAGACGCCATACACGAGCAACGGCTTCAAAGCCGCCACCAAGTTTCGGCACATAGTCGATCGCTGGTGGCGCGACTGGCCGGACGCGATGGTTGGCGTTCCGACCGGTGAGCGCATCGGCGCGTGGGTTCTGGATATCGATCCGCGCCATAACGGACACCTAACTCTCGAGCAGATGGAAGCTGAGTACGGAGAGTTGCCAGCAACACTGTCTGCAACTACGGCGTCTGGCGGGAAGCATTTTTATTTCACGCATGTGCCTGGCGTGCGCAACCGTGGCAATCTTGGCGAAGGCGTCGACGTTCGTGGTGATGGCGGGTACGTCATAGCGCCCGGTAGTGTCACTGCAGCCGGCGGGCGTTACGAGTGGGACAACGATCTACAACCACAACCGGCGCCTGATTGGCTTCTTGATCTTGTCGTCCGCAAGCCATCGACAACAAACGCCACCGCACCGTCCGGCCACGTCACTAACAGCGCATACGTGAACGCTGCGGTAGATCGTGAGTTGGCCGATCTTGCCGCTACAGGCATGGGCAATCGCAATAACAAGCTAAACGACTGTTCATTCGCACTCGGCACATTTGTCGGTGCCGGCGCGCTGCCCGAATCCGAGGCACGGGCCTTGCTGCAGGACGTTGCCCGCGGATGGGGCCGGGACTGGGCGCGCTGCGTCAAGACGATCGAGAATGGGCTGGCGGCTGGTATGCGGTCGCCGCGGGAAATCCCCAGCACAGAGCACGACAACGACAACACGCGCCTCGTAGACATTACCAAGATGATCGAGAACGGGCTGCGCAAGGCGAAGGAGCGCCAGCCGGCGACCAAAAACCAGGCAAAAGAACCGGCAGAAAAATCGACAGAAACGGCCGAAACGTCAGAAAAACCTACACAAATTTCGGACACGACATCGGCGGTCGACATCGGCAAACCGGCCATCCTCGCCACCGCATTCAAATGGCAGAACCCCAAAACGCTACCGCGCCGCGAGTTCGCGTTCGGCACCCATTATATCCGCAAGTACGTGTCGGTGACGGTAGCGCCTGGCGGATTGGGTAAGACGGCTAACAGCATTGTGGAAGCGTTGGCCATGGTATCTGGAAAGCCTCTCGCCGGAACCAAACCGCCAGAACGGCTTCGATGCTGGTTCTTCAACTCGGAGGATCCGCGCGACGAGCTGGACCGCCGCATTATGGCGGCATGCATCCGGTACAAACTTGCGCCGGCTGACACCGAAGGCTTGTTTCTCGACACCGGCCGCGAGCAGGAGCTTGTCATTGCGGTTGAGGACAAGAAATCAGGCGTTCGCATTGTGCAGCCGGTGGTGGAAGCCGTCGTCGAACAGATCCAGAAGCACAAGATCGATGTGATGATTGTCGATCCGTTCGTCTCAACCCATCAAGTGAATGAGAACGACAACGGCGCGATCGATAAGGTTGCCAAGTTGTGGGCGCAAATCGCGGACCACACCAACTGCGCGATCGATATCGTTCACCACCTGCGCAAGCTGGCGGATAGGGAGGCTACGGTGGAGGACGCACGCGGCGCCGTGTCGCTGATCGGTGCAGCCAGGAGTGTAAGAGTCCTAAACCGCATGACCGTCAGTCAGGCGGAAGAGGCTGCCGTCCCGGCGAACGACAGGTTCGGGTATTTCAGCATCAACCACGGCAAAGCCAACCTTGCGCCGATGTCGCAGAAACTGGATTGGCGCCATCTCGAGGGCGTGCCTTTAGGCAATGGCCGCGGGCTTACAAAGCCGCAGGACTTCGCGCCCGTGGTGGTGGAGTGGAAGTGGCCAAGCGTCGACGATGCGGCAGAAAGCGTGTCCGCGGAAGCGCTGGAAGCGATTAAAAAGCGCATCGGCAGCGGTGACTACCGCGATAGCGAGCAGGCCAAACAATGGGCTGGGCGCGTGGTTGCTGATGTGCTGAACATGGATGTGGACAACAAGGGAGATAAAAAACGGGTAAAGGCGCTTTTGAAAAAGTGGGAGCGAGATGGACACTTTACATCTGAAATGCGCCCAGACGAAAAATTCATGAAGCGGAAGTGTCTAGTCCCGGTGTGGGACGATGCAGCTTAGCTACAAAAAACCCGGACAATCGCGCCGGGTTTTTCTTTATCCGCAGCCCTCCAATTGTGGCTTTTCTGTTACCCCCACCGCAAACTCATGGTGTGGGGTTGGTGTGGTATTTCCTCTGGCTGACACCTTACTACACACCCCTCACTACCCCATCCCCCTTTAGGGGGTGGGGTGTGTGGGGTGGGGTGTGTAGTGCGAGTGGACTCTAAATTTACGGTGTGGGGTGGCCGCACTACACCGACATAAAGCAGCCACAATCCGCCATCCCGTTTTTTATTTTCTCCACCCACATGAGAATCCGGTTCTGCGCCGTATTTGATTTCATGCGGACCAAAACCACCACGCTCAAGAACGGCACGAAGGTAACCACGCTGGTCGCGACCGTGCCAGAGTGGCGCATCCAGGCTGCTGCGGTCCGCGCGCTGCGCGCCATGCCAGAGTTCGGCAAGCGGTTCACGCTGGCGGCAGACATGGCGGCTGGTAGGCGAGGCCGGCAGAACGCGGCGATCGCAAAAGCAACGGGGCTGGTGGCAGGTGAACATGACTTGCGCCTGTACCTCGAAGGTGGTCGCCTTGGGCTTATCGAATACAAGGCAGAGAAAGGGCGCCTGTCACCAGAGCAGCGAGACAGGGGCGCGCTGTTGTCACGTCTCGGGTTCACCATGCAGGCTGTCGTTAAGGCCACCAGCGAGGCCAACGCGGCTGAGCAATCGGTGCGCTTGGTGCGCTGGTGGCTTGGTATCGCGGATAACGACAACGACCCGGATGCAGACTGGAAACATACGAGGAGCTTGTGCTCGTGAAAACTTACCGCACCAAATCATCTTGGGAGGACGAGTGGCGCGTCCACGTCCCGTCATGCACCGTCATGAGCCAAGAGCCGGTAGAGCGCTTCAGCGGCTTATACGATGCAAGCGGCAATCGGTTGTATTCGGTTGAGCGGGCAGAACCAACTGGATTTGTTAGGTTTGGGGAATTGTCGCAGTGACCATCCGCACCCCCACAGACCACCGCGCCACCATCATCGCTCACGCCACTACCCAGCGACGGGGGAATCCTCGCCCATACCGTAGCAGCCATTGGCCGCAAGCCGAACGCCTCCAATATGAGGATGGCGGCAATCACATGATTAGCGCCATGATGGATTGGCGAGCATTTAACGCCATGCCAGCCGTTTGCGTTGCGAATGATAACTACATAGAGCCAGACGATTTGGACGCCGGCGACACGCAGGAACGCAGGTTTGACAACCTGATGACGACGCAGTCGGCCAAACTAACAATTAAACTACAGGCCGATGGCAAGCCTTGGCGCCCTTCGGACGAGAGGTTTGATATCCCCCACCAGAACGATCGGGGCAGATCTGCGCCCGGCCCTGGCCAATATAAGGCTAACGGCGTTGAACTGTATCAAGCTGAATCTAGTGCGGATGATGAGGCAAACCGCGCTATTGATTGCATCGATGCAAGACGAAGGCTCGGAAACGTGTGTTGCCGGCTGCTTGATTTAGCCAGCGCAGATTCCACCACCGAGGAAATAGCTCATGCTGTTAAGCAGCCGATGTCTCCACGGATTGAAACATACATCGATTGGAGCATCATCCGTTGGATGCGAGACGGCGCATATTTGGATTACGCTGCTTAGTCCGTATCCTGTAACATATTGATTTCGTTGCATGTCACAATTTTACAAGAGTATAGGAGGGTAATTCCTCTCGACGGGCTACGTCACGTCGGCATGCAGATCGCCAGGCTTCGGCCGCTCTTAGACCGTCAGACATTGGCCGTTCAGCACGATTCGCCCGTCATCAATTCCCCGCCGCTGGTTTACTGGCGGCCCACCGCGGCCTCGTGCCGCGGCTCTAATGCGCAGCTGTATCCATACAGCTGCAACCAGAGCGTGAGGCGGTAGTCGGCGTCTCTGGTCTTCTTGCCCGACATTGCGCTACGGCGCGTGGCACACCGCGGCTTCGGTTGCGGTTCCTTATTGCACGGTGCCCAGTGACCCACGCTCGCAAGCCTGTTGAGATTATCGCGGCTGAGTTGTGGGACCATGACGATCCTGACGAGGCAGCAGAAGATATCGTTGAGGCGTTGGAGGTTGCTGGCTGGCGCTTGGTGTTTGTGCCTGATGTGGACATAGAAGGCGCAGTTGGCGTGTGACCGATATAGCGGGGCGCTGGATAGGTAGTTACCCAGGACGCTATGACAGACCCACGTTCTGCCGAAGCCGCCGAGTACCGCAAGCTATACAAGACGGCGCGGTGGCACAGGACGAGGGAAGCCCAACTGACGCTGCAGCCACTGTGCGAACGATGCCTGGCAATGGGCATAGTCGAGGTGGCTACGGTGGTTCACCATGCAGATGGTGGGCACAAGGGCGATGTAGACAAGTTCTGGTCGGGGCCGTTCGAGTCACTGTGCAAGCCGCACCACGATAGCGAAGGCCAGCGCGAAGACTTAGGCCAGACTGTTGTTCGCTTCGATGCCGATGGTTGGCCTATCTAAATACATCAATGAATTCAGTTAGTTAGGTAGGGGTGTATCAAAAGTCTATGGTCTTTTCCATGAAGGACCGGCGGCCCCCAGTTTTACACGCATCCACCATTCAAATGTTGAGGTCCATTAGTGGCTAAGCCGCGAATTCCTCGCGCCAAAGCTGCTATCGAGGCGCGGGACAAAAAGAACCCGCAGCGCTTCAAAAACCGCAAAGAACCTGCATCGGCCGGCGAACTTGGTGACCCGCCAGAGTGGATGGGTGGCGAGCAGCGAGCGACGTGGAAGATTTTCCAGCGCGAGATTCCATGGCTGACGGCTTCGCACCGCGGCCTGGTCGAGATCGCAACAATTATTAGAGCGCGGCTGACGTCGGGCGAGGAATGCGGGGTGCAGAGCCTTAATCTCCTTCGACAATGCCTTGGTCAAATGGGCGCAACGCCGTCTGATGCAAGCAAGGTGAGCCTTCCAGACGATGACGAGGACAACGACGACATCCTCGACTGAGGCGACACCAGCGCTAGACCGGGTTTCAGCTTACGCAAGGGCAGTTTTAGATGGCGTTATCGTTGCTGGCCCACACGTCAGAAATGCTTGCCGTCGTCACTTCAACGATCTGGCCAGCGCTTCCAAGCGTGGATTGCATTGGGACGATGCTGCGGCAAATCGGGTATTTCGGTTCTTCGAAGAGAAGCTAAAGCTAAGCGAAGGACAGTTTGAGAATGCGCCGTTCGTCCTGCAGCCGATGCAGGAGTTCATTCTCGGATCATTGTTCGGCTGGAAGCGTCCTGACGGCACTCGCAGATTTCGCCGCGCGTATATTGAGGCCGGCAAGGGTTGCGGTAAGTCGCCGTTGGTTGGCGGGATTGGTCTTTACGGACTGACCGCTGATGGCGAGGCCGGCGCCCAGATATACAGCGCCGCGGCGACGAAAGATCAGGCGGGGATTCTTTTTCGCGACGCCTGCAAGATGGTTCGGCAATCGCCAGAACTAGACAAGCGGCTGAAGTTTAGCGGTGGGTTTGCGCGTGAATTTAATATCGCGCACCACAAATCGCAGTCGTTCTTCCGGCCCATGTCTCGAGAGGCCGGCAAGACTGGTTCTGGGTTGCGTCCTCATTTCGCACTTTGCGACGAGGTGCACGAACATCCCGGCCCAGAGATTATGCGTATGCTGGAGGCGGGCTTTAAGTTCCGCCGGCAACCGCTACTGGTGATGATTACCAACTCTGGCAGCGATCGGCTGTCGGTGTGTTGGAAAGAACATGAGATGGCCTGCGCAGTTGCCGCGGGCACCCAGACGCCAGACGAAGTTTACGAGTACGTCGGCGAAACGTGGGAAGGCTCAGACGAATATTTCTCTTACGTTTGCGCGCTCGACAAGGATGACGACCCCCTAGAGGATCCGTCCTGCTGGATTAAAACTAATCCACTGTTGGGTGTTACGGTCACTAAGGAATACATCGCGTCGCAGGTTGCGTTCGCGAAGAACTTCCCGAGCGATGCGCCTGGCGTTCTGCGTCTGTATTTCTGCGTTTGGACTGACGCTCATACGGCCTGGATGCCTCGCAAGACTGTCGAGTCCGTTATGACGGATTTCGATATCGCGGTGCACGAAGGTAAGCCGGTTTTTCTTGGGATCGATCTTTCGTCCCACAAGGATATGACCGCGGTAGCGTATGTCGCGCCGACTGGTCACAAAGAGGTTAAGCGGCCTGACGGCAGCGTATTCATGGCGCCCACGTTCGATGCGTGGGTTGAGCCGTTTACGCCGGCTGATACTCTCAAGCAGAGAGCGGACGAGGATAAGGCACCTTATCTGCAGTGGGTGAAGGATAAGTACCTTCACGCCATACCAGGCGAACGCATTAGATACGATTACGTCGCGTATGATGTACTACAGGCGGCCAAGAAGTTCGATATCAAGGCCGTTGCTTACGACAATTACGCATTCGCTGAATTCAAAGAAGAGTGCGGCAAGCTTGGCTTGGAGTTGACTTACAGGGATCACCCGCAAGGCGGTTATCGACGTAAGAACCCAAGCGAAGAACTGGTTGAGCAGGCAAAATCCGATGGATTGCCTGAGCCTGGTGGTTTGTGGATGCCTGGATCAATCAGGGAATTGGAATCCCTGATTATTGACGGGCGGATACGATTACGCAGTAGTCCGGTCCTGATGACCGCGTTGATGGCGGCGACGTTCAGCGTTCCAGACGTGCTTGGCAATAAGTATCTGGTCAAGGACAAGTCTCACCGACGTATCGACGCAGCGATCGCGCTTTGCATGGCGGTTGGCGCGGCAGTTGATGGGGCTGGCGATTCATCAAACGTCCAAGACTTCGTCGACAACATGGTTGTCGTAACATGGTAAGAGAACCGGCGGTAATAGCCTTTGGCTTGGTGGAATAACTGGATCGGGAAGCCGATCGATCTGAATTCATCCAGCGAGCCTTTTTGGCGCGGCTTTTTTGGCGCGTCTACAACTTCTGGTGAAGTCGTCACATACGATAAGGCGCTTCAACTTGATGCTGTATGGGCCTGCATAAATCTGATCGGCAATGCGGCCGGGACGCTGCCCTGCGTCGTTTATGGTGAAGACGGTGTTACGCCGGCAAAAGATGATGAACTGTATGGTCTTTTGCACGATCTGCCGAACTTGGACGATACCGCGCCCGAGTTTTGGACGATGGTCGCGTTCTGCCTGTGTCTAGACGGGAACTTCTTTGCAGAGATTAAGCGATCAGGCACGAGGGTTGTTGCGTTAAATCCACTTCACCCTCTTAGCGTGCAAGTTAAGCGCGATCCAAAAACGTATGCTCGTTACTACGAGTACACTGACGTTCACGACAAGACGAAGAATGTTGGTATCCGCAGAATCGAAGAAAAGGACATGTTCCATGTCCGCGGGCAGTTAATCCCTGGGTGCGACCGCGGACTATCGCCAATCGGTATGGAGCGGAACGTTCTAGGCAACGCGATGTCTGGGGAGAAAACCGCTGGAAAGATGTTCAAGAACGGCCTGATGTCGTCCTTGATCGTTAGTTCAGAACAGATTTTGCAGGCGACGCAGCGGAAACAGATCGCGGATACGCTAACGCAGTTTGCTGGCGCTGACAAAGCTGGCGGCGTAACGGTCCTTGAGGCTGGTTTCAAGCCTTATCCAATGTCGATCAATCCTGTCGACGCGCAGATGTTGGAGTCGCGGCAGTACAGCGTTGAACAGATTTGCCGTATTTTCGGTGTCCCGCCAGTCATGATTGGCCATGCCGCTAACGGGACGACGACTTGGGGCAGCGGAATTGAGCAACTTATCCTGCAATTCTACAAAACCTGCCTGTTGCCGATGGTTGGCCGCGTAGAGGCTGCGATTTACAGAGATTTGCTCACGCCGGCGCAGCGCAAGACACGCACGATAAAATTCAATTTCGACAAATTCCTCG
The DNA here is from genome assembly GCF_058803465.1 of Afipia sp. GW821-FHT14H12. Lineage (NCBI taxonomy): Bacteria > Pseudomonadati > Pseudomonadota > Alphaproteobacteria > Hyphomicrobiales > Nitrobacteraceae > Afipia > Afipia sp. GW821-FHT14H12. The sequence continues at coordinate 1,777,060 of NZ_JBXAOZ010000001.1, forward strand.
AGGGCGACAGCGTTGCGCGCGCGAATTTCCTCACGAAGATGTCTGATAGCGGCATTTATACGAAGAACGAGGCCCGCGCCTACGAGAATAAGCCTCCGATCAAGGGCGGCGACAATGCAATCGTCAATGGGGCGATGACGAGGCTGGATAAGTTGGGAGAGGCACCGGTTGTGCCGCCCGCCGCGAATACCAACGAGAAGCCGGTGCCTGCAGCGCCGAAGAAAGCCGCGTAGCACGCGGCGTTACGCAGCGGACGCGCTGCACTAAGCGGTGAAAGTACCGCGCAGGGAAATAAATGAATTATCGGCATGTTCTGTCGGCTTTTGCGGCCGAACCTTGGGCAATGCAGCCGGAAAAGCTGGATGCGCTTTGCCGGTTCATCGAGTTCAAGGCAAGCGGCGGTGAATATTCGGCAGAAGAGGTCGCCGCGCGGGTTGGATCGAAGCGAGAACCTAAAAATCAGGCGGCGACAGGTAGCGCCGTTGCCGTGATCCCGGTTTACGGCGTGCTCGCTCAACGCATGAACCTCATGTCTGAGATTTCCGGCGGCATGTCCTACCAGCTTTTGGGTCAGCAGATCGCCGCGGCGTTGGCAAGCGATGAAGTTGCGCACGTAGTTCTGGACATTGATAGCCCGGGCGGTGCCGTTCCTGGCGCTCAGGAGCTTGTGTCAGAGATTTTGGCGCTACGTGGTGGCGACAAGAAGATTATCGCACAGGTGAACGCCCTAGCGGCATCTGCGGCCTATTGGATCGCATCTGCAGCCGATGAAATCGTAGTGACGCCTTCTGGGCGTGCCGGTTCGATCGGCGTTTATACGGTGCACGAAGATATTTCAGAGATGCTGAAGAATGAGGGCGTCAAGCTCACTTATATCAGCGCAGGCAAGTACAAAGTTGAAGGCAACGAGACTGAGCCACTCTCTGATGCAGCAAAAAAGCAAATTCAGTCTGGCGTTGATCGCTCCTACCAGGCGTTCGTTGACGGCGTAGCACAGGGGCGCGGTGTCTCTTCTTCGTTTGTTGAAGATAACTTCGGACATGGCCGCGTGTTTGGCGCCGAAGAGCTTGTAAAGCGTGGCATGGCCGACTCTGTTGGCACATTGCAAGAGACGCTGGCTCGGCTCGGCGCAGATACGACGCCGGATGCCGTAAAGAAAATCAAGATTGCCAATGCCTCACGCGCAGAAGCGGCCACGTTGATGGCTGCAAAGATTCGCGCCGGCGAACCAATCACCAAAAGAGAATTTGAGAACGGCATCAAGGGTCTTGTTGGCTGTTCGAATGCAGAGGCTGAGCGCGCCGCGCGGCTCTACCTCAAAGATGGTCAGGGGGAGCCTGACGACGGCGGTAAGGCGGCCTTGGCCGCGATTGAGCGTGTTTTGGCTGAAGCCAAGACCTTCGGCGCCTAACGGGCGCATTTCCCCCAAAACTTTCTAAGGATTATTTTAATGTCTGACGTTCTTGCCGAGAAAATCGGCGAACTTGGTACTTCGCTCGCCTCCATTAAGGAGCAGGTTGGCAATCTTGGCGCTGATTTCACCGAAAAGCTCAAGGCCAGCGGTGAAGTTTCGGCCGATCTGAAGGAAAAGACCGACAAGGCGCTTTCCTCGCTTGGTGAAGTTGTCACCCGTGTTAGCGAACTCGAGAAGCGCGCTGCACGTGAGCAAAATGCTGTCGAACATGCGGTTGGCATGGACCTTGGCGACCACCTGATTGCGTCTGAGCAGTTCAAGGCTACTGATATGGCCGGCGGTTGGCGCGGCGCCATTCGAGTCGGTGTCGAGCGTGCTGATATTACGTCGGCCGACACCACTGTTGGCGCTGGCCGCTCTGCTGGTACGTCGCTTGTTCCAGGCGCTCGCGTTCCCGGCATTATCACGCCTCCGCAGCGCAAGCTGACCATTCGCGACTTGATCGCGCCGGGTCAGACCGCGTCGAGCAATGTTGAATACGTCAAGGAAACGGGCTTCACCAACAACGCTCGCCCTGTGACGGAAGGTCAGACCAAGCCAAAGTCTGACATCACGTTCAATATGGCATCTGCGCCGGTTCGCACGATCGCACATATCTTCAAGGCGTCACGTCAGATCCTTGATGATGCGCCTGGTTTGGCGAGCTACATCAATGCCCGCGGCACCTACGGCCTGAAGTTCGTTGAGGAAACTCAGCTTCTGACCGGCAACGGCACTGGTCAGAACCTGAACGGTATTGTGCCGCAGGCTTCTGCTTATGCGCCGTCATTCAACGCGGCCGACGAACAGGCTATCGATCGCCTTCGCCTCGCCCTGTTGCAGGTTATCCTGGCGAATTATCCGGCGTCGGCCTTCGTTCTTAATCCGGTTGATTGGGCGCGCATCGAACTGACTAAGGATACTCAGGGTCGCTATATCGTTGGCAACGCCGCGTCTCCGATCGGCCCGTCGCTCTGGAATCTCCCGGTTGTGGAGTCGCAGGCGATGACCGCCGGCGAGTTCCTGACGGGCGCGTTCAATCTCGGTGCGCAGGTGTTCGATCGCATGGGTGTTGAGGTTCTTCTGTCGACCGAAAACTCGGACGACTTTGAGAAGAACATGTGCACCATCCGAGTGGAAGAGCGCATTGCCTTGGCGGTATATCGCCCCGAGAGCTTCGTTTACGGCGACGTCGCCACCATGACGACCGCCGCCTAATAAATAAGACGGTGGGCGCTTCGGTGCCCACCGTCCACATTTGCCAAGGACTTCTATGAAAATTCGCGCTCTTAAAACTACTACTGGGTTGCCGCGAGGCAGCGTTAGTGATGTTGAAGATAGCGTCGGTAGGGAATTGATTGCCCTTGGTTATGCGATCGAAGTTCTGCCCCTCGAGAAACAGGAGGCGGCGCCGGCGAATGACAATATCCCTTTTCCGCCAGACCAGACTGGTTCCCTGACTGGCGCGGATGCACCGCTGTCATTATCGCGGGTGGACCAAGCGCAAAAGACGTTGACCTGTCCGTCGTCAGGGGACGACGCGATGGAACCGGAAGGCAAGTCAGAGTCCTCGCCATCAACAACGGATACAAACTCTGCCCGTGGGCAGATGTCCTCTACGCCTGCGACCACGAATGGTGGAAAGCGGAAGCGGGGGCGCCCTCGTTCGGGGGCCTGAAGGTTAGCCAGGACGGCTACGCACCGGATCCAGCGTGGGGTTTGCGGCTTGTAACGCTGGTTCGCAATGACGATACGCTCCTGTTCAATCGGTTCGGTGAACTAGGGTGGGGCGGAAACGGCGGGTTTCACGCGCTTAATCTGGCTCTGCAGTTCGGTTCGCGAAGAATTATTTTGGTCGGATACGACATGCGGGTTGATCTCGGCACGCATTGGCACGGCGACCACCAAAAAGGTTTGAACAACCCTGTTGACGCTAATGTTGCTCGCTGGCGCAGGGTTATTGATGCGCAGGCGGTACTTTTGGAGCGACTGGGTGTTGAGGTGTTGAACGCCTCCCAAGTTAGTTCACTTCAAAAATATCCCAAGGTTGATTTCGCCGCGGCTGTAGGAGCCAAACTAAATGCCGCTGCTTGATATCGAACTTGTAAAGTCTCACCTACGCGTCGATGACACCGACAGCGATACTCTTATTGAGGCGTACCAAGGGGCGGCGGAAGAGGCCATTGAGCGGTATCTTGACCGTGAAATTTATATTGAAGGCACAAGTCCGACGACAGTCGACGGAGTTGCGTTAAACGCTGCAATAACTGCGGCAATTTTGCTTTTAATTGGCGACCTTTACGCCGACAGAGAGACGGAAGACTCTGACTTTCAGCGTCGTGCGGATCCCGGTCAGAATGCCGTATTCCCGAGACAGGTGCGCTCCCTACTCGCGCCATACCGCGTGTGGCGAACTGTAAGTGAGAGCGCGAGTTATTATGGATATGACTGCTTCTAGGCGTCCCTTGCTGCTGCAAGGTATGCACGGGCTTGGTGATAATCTGCACCAGCGCGCAGTTATCCGCCAGTTGATGCAACGGTACGATGTAACACTTGAATCGTCTTGGGTTGCTCCGTATCACGATCTAATCGCCCGTGGCTTGCGGGTTATCAACAAGCCAACCGTCCTGCGGACGCAGACCAAGAACGCCAAGCGCGAGGCTGGTCTATTCGACAAAGGTGTCCCGGCAGGAGCGAGAACCAGAAAAGTCTGGTACGCGCCGCGGGAAGTTAGGGCGGCTGGCGGCGTTCTTGCCGCGATGTGCCTTAACTGCGACGTGTCCTACGACCGAGCGGACTTCAGGCTTCCTGTAAAGCCTGAGTGGATAGCTGCCGCGAAAGACGCTGTTCAGACCGACAAGCCAATTCTAGTCTATCGCCCACTTGTCGAACGAACTGAGTGGAATGGTTGTTCTGCACGTAATCCAGACCATGACGCCTACGCAGAACTATTCCGCAGTATACGGCATAAATTCCACGTCGTTTCAATTGCGGACTTAGTTCCTGGCATTGAATGGATTGCCGGCGATGAGGTTGATGCCGACCAAACATTCCATGGCGGCGAACTTCCTTTCGAGACTTTGGCTGGTCTGTTTTCTATTTCTTCACTTGTGTTCGCGTCTCCGGGCTTCGCGGTAATTTTGGCACAGGCCGTTGAGACGCCAGTATGTGCTGTATTTGGCGCGTATGAGGCGAGTTATAGTTTCAGCGGCGGCGCTCGGTGGTGTCCGTATCTTGGAATAGACCCGATTACGCCTTGCGACGATTTTAAGCACGATAATAACAAGGACAAGACTATTGACGTCGCAAAAGCCAAATCCCGCCTTGCTCTATTCTCCGAAGAAGCGATCGAGCGTTTCAATCGACGCACCAAAGGCGGATTTGAACGGGCTACCGACGCGTTATGTTTGGCCGGGTGAACTCGACGCCCTGGCGCATCTTATGCGTGGCGCACGCGTTGTAGTGGAGTTCGGATGCAATACCGGACGCACAGCCGCAGCGATGTTACGGAACGTACCGACGATTGAGCGATACATCGGCGTAGACGTTGAGCCGGGATACAGGTTCACCTGCAAGGTACAGGCGAGCGAGTCTCCGAAAGTTCCTGGCGACCTTGCGCTTGACGACGATCGGTTTGAGCTGGTTCTTCGCAAGCGCGGAACGATCGATTTAAGCGCATCCGATCTGCCAGCGTGCGATGTGGTATTTATTGATGGCGATCACAGCGAGGCGGCAGTCCTGAATGATTATGCACTGGCTAAGGCTGTCGCTCGTCCTGGCGGCATCATTATTTTTCATGACGATAACGGCCTTCCTGTTGTTGACGTTAGCCGCGTGCTGGATGGTTTGGCAAAAGACGGTGCGGATATCCAGCATGTTGCTGGGACGTGGTTGGCGTTTGAGAGGGTGTAGGTGATGCGCGCAGGGACGTTAAACAAGCGCGCGACGTTCCGCTCGCTGGTGTCTACGCCAGACGGAGCCGGCGGATCTACGCAATCTTGGGCCGATTACGTTACGGTGTGGGCGCAACTATCGCCAGAGCGCGCTCGAGAGAAAATCCAGCAGGGCCGCATTGCTGATAATCAGGCCGGTGTTTTACGAGTGCGCTCGAGCACGGCAACGCGGTTGATCGACGGCAAGTACAAGGTCGTGGTGGATGGCGTGACGTACAACGTCCGTGCGCATATCAACCCAGATCAGCGCAACGATATGCTCGAGTTCGCGGTTGAGACTGATGGGACACAGGCCAGTGTGTAATACGTGCATCAAACTGCGGAAGGCGGCGTTTGCGGTTATCAGGACCGTGCTGCCGAAGGTGAAAGTAGAGAAACAGCAAGAAGCCGGTATAGAAAGTGCCGATAAAGGCTAGATTTAGTCGCGACATTATTCAGCGACGACTTATAGGTTTGGCTCCTAATGCAGATGCTGCAGCGGCCGCTGCAATTGAAACTGGAGCAAAAGAACTAGCTGCGACGATACAAAGTAGGGCGCCTGTTAAAACTGGCAAGTATCGCGATAGCATTAGAGCAGTTCCTCTTGCTGGTCGAAATGACCTTACTTCAAAAGTTGTTGGAATTAGCGCGACCAAAGATAAAAATGCATGGGGCATTGTAGCAGATTTTATCTGGAGATTCTTGGAATTCGGGACAAGGGCAAAGTCCGCTGAACCGTCCAGACGAAATATGAACTACAAGAGAACGGTGGTGATGACTAGGGCATATGCTGCTCACGCCGCCACCCCAGCAATCCCCCACATATTCAATACATACCAAGAGATGCGAGCAAGGATTCGTCGTCGCATTGCTACAGCAATCAACAAGGGCCTAAAGAACCGAAACAATGTCTGATGGCTCCGAAGAACTTCAAACTGCTATCTTTACTGTATTGACTGGGCTGTCGCCGCAGCTCGTTTCTGGCGGAATCCACGCCCCTGCCCCGCAAGACAACCCGCTCCCATACGTTGAGATACAGGACGGCTCCGGATCATCCAATGACGTTGTGGGCCGCGTCGGCCTACAGGAATCCATCAATATACACGTATGGACTGCACCAGGCAGTTTCGTTCCGGCGAAACAAATCATTTCCAGAATTCGTGACGCACTTCATCAGAAGAATTTGACTGTATCGGGTCAGTCGTATGCGTCCGTGGTCGTAAGTAGCACCCGTGTTTTCACCGACGAAGATGGCACGTCAATTCATGGCGTTGTCTCATTGACAGTCAACCACTTTGGGGCAGAGGAGTCCTAATCTAATGAGTCAGCAGAACGCCAGAGAGCTTGTCATCAAGCGCGGCGACGGCGCTTCGCCGGAAGTGTTTTCTTTTGTGTGCGGCATTCAGACCCGTTCGTTCAAGATGTCGAACGCTTCGATCGATACCACAGTTCCAAATTGTACAGATCCGTCTGAGCCAATCGTTGCGACGGCGCGTCCCGGGCGACAGACAATTGAGTTCTCTGGCAACGGTCTTTTTGATAGCAATGCAGCCGGAAAACAAATTGCGGATGACGTTCGCGGTCAGGCAATTGATGTAAATTATCAGGTGGTCATTCCTGGTTACGGCACATTCGAAGGACCGTTCTTTATCTCGGATTTTGAATGGAGCGGCGACATGGAAAATCCCCTTGGATTCTCCGCAACTTGGACTCCGCTCGACGCATCTCTTCTGACGTTCACCGCTGAAGGTGCATGATGTCGATCGCATATAATGCAGAAAGGGGCGAAAAGCCCCTTTCTATTGGCGGCGTTGAGATTGTCATTGCAGCAGAGATGGGGCGGCTTGCTGCCCTATCTTCTCGTCTTGGCGCGAACAGCTTTGTTGAGATGTATAGCAAGCTGGCTGGCGCCGAGATTAACTCAGTTATGGCTGCCGTCGAGCTTTTGGCCATCAAGGGCGATGTGCAGACTGCTGTAAAAGATATGCAGCTATCTGACCTACCGAAGGCCGTAGACGCTATTATGGCAGTATTCGCCCATCATGCGGAGAAGGTGCCGGGAAACGAACAGGCCGCCAAGACGAACAAAAAGACGGGCGATTCCCTTGGCGGGAATACCAAGGCTTCGCAACAGTAAGATTGAGATGGTCGCCTACTGATTTTTGGTCGGCGACCATGACTGAATTTATGATCGCGGTTGATTTTTGGTGCGACGTAAATGGAGTCAAAAAGTCCAGAGATGAGAATATGTCACGCCAACGGCTTGAGGAGCTAAAAGCCAAATACGGCTAGGATGGGTTATTTCCCCATCTCTCTCACCACTCGTCCAGCGTGAGTGATGGCACACAAGTAGGTGTATCTAGTGTCCTGGTTGGAGACTGTGGCGCTTATATCTACCCATAGCGCGGGGCCGGTAGGATATTCCTTTGCTTCGGATGGCGTCATCTGACGGATAGACGCTCCCTTTACAGCGAGTATTGGCGATTTCGGTAGTGCGGCAGTTGCGTCTGCCATGCATTTCACAGGATCGATTTGAGAGGCGTAAGCCTGCATCGATAGTGCAGCCAAAGCCAAAGCCAGCGACACTCTAATCATTTTGATTTCTCCCGAGACAAACAGCGCGATTTTAAGCTCTTTTTGTATCTGGAGTATAGCCCTTGAATGGGATAAATGGCTGACGATACCGACCAACTTGTAATTTCGATTTCGGCTGATACGTCGCAAATTGATAGGGCTATTAACCGGCTTCTTGGCACGGTTAATAGCTCGACCCGCGGTATCGAAACTGCATTTACTCGTGCAGGGTCCGCGATGGATGGCGCTGGTGTAAGCGCCACAAAGTTACAGCAGCAGATTAACGCGCTTACTGGCGTTAATACCAGCATGAAAAGCCGTGCCGGTGATGTCGCCGCATATGGCGCACAACTCGATGCTCTACGATCGAAATACAATCCGCTTTTTGGGCTGAGTAAGCAGTACGAAGACGAGCTTGACGGCATCAATAACGCGGCCAAGGTTGGTGCCATTACGAGCACCGAGCAAGCCGCAGCCATCGATGATCTGAACGACAGATATACGAAGGCGCAATCCGGTGCCAAAGGCTTAACCGGTGCGCATGTTGGATTGTCTGCGCAGGCAATGGCAGCGCAGCATTCTGTTCGGAGTCTTGTCGAGCAATTGGCACTTGGTATCCCTCCATCGCAAGCGCTCACCGGACAACTAAACCACCTAACATTTGCGGCATCTGGTGAGGGGGGGCTTGCTGGGGCATTTAAGGATGCAGCAGCGCCGCTTCGCGGGCTGCTGTCTGCTAGTGTTCTTACGTTCACTGCTATTGCTGCAACAATAGCCGGTGCGACCCTAGCCGTTAATAGCTATTTGTCAGCTCAGGAGAAGGTTCAGGCATCCCTATTGGGTGCCGGGCGCGCTTCAGGTGCGACGTCAACCAGTATTAATTCTGCCGCAGCGGCGGGGGCCTCAACGTTTGGCTTTTCAGTCTCCGAAGCTAGGGAATTGGCATCTGCTCTAGCCGCAACCGGCAAAGTTTCAGACGAAAACATACTGCCCATCGTTAAGATGGGACACGACATTGCTATTGCATTTGGTACTGACGCAAAAGGAGCGACGGAATTACTTGCGAAGGCTTTTGATGACCCTGTACAGGGTGCGGAACAGTTAAATAAGCGGCTCGGGTTCCTTGATGCCGCAACAAAGCAGAATATTGCCAATCTTGTCGCCCAGAATAAGCAATATCAAGCGACGCACGTTCTAATCGATGCGGTAAAGGGAAGCGTTCAGGATTTCTCGGATGTTCAGTCAGCAACATCCAAGGGCTGGGCGGCGATTGGTAACGCTGCATCAAATGCCTTTGGGGCGGTTGGCGAGTTCTTTGCTAAGACCATGGGACTCGGTCTCTCCCTAGAGGAGAGGCTTGATGCGGCAAAGAAAAAACTTGCAGACCTAAAGGCGTCCGGGAATCTAGTACCTGACCTGAATACTGGCGGCATGTCCGACGCCGGAAGCGGAGCTATTGACGCCGCCCAGGCGCAGGTCGACAAATTAACCGCGGCATTGCAGCGTAACGCCATTGCGTCCGCTAATGCCCAAGCAGCGCAAAAGTCGTTTCTACAGCAATCCACTATCAGAAATCTTACTCCAGAGATTGCTCAACAGGAGTCACTCAACAATCAGTTGAAGGTGCTGCAGGGGCTGTTCGATCAGTTGTCGAACAGCGAAGCGGCTGGTGAAACACTCAAGCAGCTTGGAATTACTTTTGCGCAAATTGCCGATGCTATTAAAAAGGCAACGTCAGAGGTAAATAACTTTAAGTCATCTTATCAGCAGGCGCTAGATTCTCAGAAGGTCCAGCTTCAAAGCATCACCGCATTTAGCCCGGGCGCAAAGGGTGCGGTAGCATATCAGCAGACGCTAAACGAGCAACTAGCACAGGGCACTGAATTCACCAAAGCTTCTGCTCTCGCTGAAGGGGCGCGCACAATCGCCATTAAGCAGGCAACCGTAGCCCTGTCTGAGCAGGCCCGTGCGCAAGTCCTCTCATCGAAGCAGTCTATAGATTCTGCGCAACTTGAAATTACACTGGTAGGCAAGTCGGTTGAGCAGCAGACGTTGTTGCGTGCCAACCTTTCCGCCCGTCAGCAGCTAGAACAAACTGCATCGCAGAACAGGACCGCATTCAATCAGACAGAATACGAACAACTTGTTCGCAATAACGCTGAGGCGGCAAAACGCGCCCAGATTGCGGCACAATTAACAGCACAAGACAATGCAAATTTTAGCGTTCAAACAGCATTCCTAACTGATGTCGACCAACAGATTGCTTCTGTTCAAAAGCAGTTGCATGGAAATGACTGGCCCAAATACATGAATGATGGCCTTTCCGCAACCATGCGGATCGCTGACGGCCTTAAGCAATTAAGTTCTCTCGGCCAGGATGTGACGCGAAGTGTATTCACCGACTTTGCTCAGCAGATCCGAAATGGTGCGACGGCGATGGACGCGCTCCGCACCGCTGGTGTAAATGCGCTTGGTAAGATTGCCGATAAATTGGTGCAGATGGCCGCGGACAACCTTTGGTCGTCTGCGTTTGGTGGCTCCGCTGGTGGGCTTGGTGGGTTCTTCGGGAGTCTGTTTAAGGGGGCTTCTGGCGGACTAAGCGCACCGCAGAGCATTCTCCCTCCGATTTATGGCGATGGCACTAATTATCATCCGGGCGGTCTAGCTATTGTAGGAGATAAGGGGCCTGAACTCGTCAACCTTCCCCGTGGGTCGCAAGTCATTCCCAACAATATGCTGCCTAGTGTGCCGACTGCAGCAAATGACAACGGCGCCACCTCAGTCTCAGTAGGCGGCAGCACCGTCGTTATCCAGGGCGATGCGAGCGAGAAAACAGTAGCTCTGATTAGTCAGGCGCTAAAGGCTCATGACGCAACGCTGCCTTCCAAGGTTGTTGGCGCAGTGCTCGACGCTAAGAAGCGGAGGGTTTTGGCGTGAGCATTACATATCCCATTGATCTGCTCGCGACTTTCCCCGGCTGGACCACGGTTTTCGAGCCTGTCTATAGGCAGGAGCAATCGCGTGTTGCCGGCGGTCGCACTTACGTTAAAGACCTTGGCGATCCGCTTTGGACGCTGACTGCGCAGTCTCGTCAGTTGTCACCTAACGAACTTGACTACTGGCGGGCTCGTCTCGATGTGATGGAAGGCGGGTTGCAGACATTCGTCGGCTACTCGATGTCGCGCTATTATCCAATCAAATATCCGCGCGGTACATGGCCGACAGGCGCCTCATTTGACGGCGTGGCTACGCTCTTGAGCGTCGGCACCAATCGCAAGTCAATTTCGGTTAGTGGTCTGCCAGCGGGGTTTGAACTGTCGATCGGCGACATGGTGCAAGTTGGCACAGACCTTCATCGAGTGATGGAAGTTGCTACCGCGGACGGCGATGGCGAAACATCAGTGTTCGAGGTCCGACCGCATATCTGGCCAGGTGTCGATTCCGGCGGCAGTCCAGCCGTCACCGTGACGGTTAAGCGTCCATCGTGTCAAATGGTGATCGTACCTGGATCGATCCAGAGCCAATCCGACCCACAAACGGGCTGGGGCGCGGTGTCGTTTCAAGCGATTGAGGCGCGGTAACACCGCGTAGCGGCGCTCAGCGCCATTCCAAAAATATCAATAAGGATGCGCCGCATTGTTACGTCCAAGCGGCGTAGCAGGCATGCGCCAAATTTCCGCTGAAAACTTTACCGCCCTACAGGATCGCCGCTTAGTCGCGCGCGACTTCATCTGGTTCGTCGTCCGAGACCGCACCACTGGCGAGGCTGTAACGGACGGTTACTGGTCTGGAGCGGGGTTCCTCACCACGCAGGTTATCGACCCGGCCACTGGTGGTGTGGCGACGCGCTCGTTTATGGGCGCCGGAACGCTAATTCAGATTTCAGACATTCCGCTCGTTTCGAACATCACTGTTCAGAACGTTACCATCAAGCTAAATCAGGTTGCGGATCACGTTAACGACCTGGTCCGCGGCTACGATTGCAAGCAGGGCCAGGTTCAAATCTGGCGCGGGCTGTTTGATCCTGATAGCCGCCAGCTAGTTTCGCCGGCGCCACCGCGGTTCTTTGGGTTTATCGACCAGATTGAAATTCTGACTCCTTCTGAGAATTCAGAAGGTGGCGTGACGCTTACCTGCACGTCTCATACGCAGGAAATGACGCGCTACAATCCTGATACGCGCTCTGACTCAAGCCAGCGTTTGCGAGCCGCGAACGACAATTTCTATCAGGACACGGCAACGATCGGAACGGCCCAGTTCTTCTGGGGCAGAGCGAACGGCACGGTTCAAACCAGCTTTAATAAGAAGTTCGGATGATCCGCCGCGCGCTTCTTTCCGACGCGCCTCGAGCAGTTGAGTTGCTGCGCGATAGCAGGGTTGGTGCAGGCTTCCACGACCCTAACGGAATCAGCGGTTTCGTTTTCCCGTTCGATCCTGAGTACGCCGAGCGCATGTTTGTTCGGTATCTGTCAGGCGGGCAGCTTCTAGCCTTGGTGCACGACGTTGACGGCGTAGCCCAAGGTATCCTCCTGGCCCATGCGTATGAGCATGAATTTGGCCCTGTGTGGCTGGCTCAGGAGCGCGTGTGGTGGATTGATCCGGCGCACCGAGGCGGTACCGCGGCAGTGAAAATGCTTACCGCGTACCACGACTGGGCGCGCAGCAAGGGATGCAAGTTCGTCGGCATGGGTGGCATGGGCGCTGACCCTGCCGTTGCTCGACTGTACGAGCGTTGCGGATATCATCCCGCGGAAACGCATTTTCTGAAGCCGCTCTAAGCGGCGTACGCGCGATAGCGCACATTCCCCAAAGTTAGGACCGCTTTAGAGTGGTTATTTTCTCCGCAATCGCAGCAGCTATTGCGTCAGTTGTTACCTTTATCGGTACGATTGGCGCTATCGGCACGTTCGCATTGCAGATGGCCGCCGGCATCGGCATTAGCTATCTCGCGAAGGCGCTGGCAGGTAAGAAGCCGTCGTCTGCACCAAGCGGCCCGTCTGGCGTTCAAGGCTCGCTATCGACTGGCGGTGACGTTCCACGCGCGTTCGTGGTTGGCGATGGCGCTACTGCCGGCTCGCTTGTCTATGCCAATACGTGGGGCAACGACGGCCAGACTCCGAATGCGTACTTCACGCAGGTTATCGCACTTAGCGATTTGCCGATTGCTGGGCTTAATGAAGTCTGGGTGAACGGGCAGAAGGTCACGCTTGGCGACACCGCGGACTCTGAAAAGGGCTACCCTGTCTCAGAATACGCAAAGGACGGCAAAGACCATCTCTGGATTAAGTTCTACGACGGCACGCAGACGACCGCGGACTCGTTCCTAACCTCTAAAGTAACATCGACAGAACGCCCCTACGAATCGACCCGCGTAGGCACTGGCGTTGCATATGCAATCTGCACGTCGCTGGTAGAGGATACTCTCTTTACCGGATTCCCGTCGTTCCTGTTCGGCGTCTCTGGCGTAAAGCTTTACGACCCCTCGAAAGACGACACCGCAGGCGGGACTGGTTCGCATCGTTATTCTGATCCATCAACGTGGGGTGGTGACGGCGATAAACTGCCGGCCGTGCAGATTTACAATCTGCTGCGCGGGCTGACGTACCAAGATAAATGGTTCTATGGTCTGCAGAGTCTCTCGGATGCACGTCTGCCAACGGCGAACTGGATTGCCCAGATTGCAAAGTGTCGTGCTGAGATAGACGCTGGCGGCACCACAACCGAGCCAACTTATCGCTCCGGCGGGCAGATCAGCCTGTCTACGCAGCTTGGCGACACGATCGAGAGCCTGCTGACGACGTGCCAAGGCAAGCTGTCCGAGGTCGGCGGCTTCTACAAGATATTTCTTGGCGCGCCGGATAGCCCGGTATTCACATTCACTGATGACGACATTCTGTCGACGGAAGAGCAGAGCTTTACGCCGTTCTTCGGCCTGTCGGACACCATTAACGGCGTTACGGCGAAATATCCAGATCCGGTGCAGGGCTGGCAGACGACAGCTGCGCCTCCGCTTTACCGCACCGACCTCGAGGTTGAGGCCGGAAACCGCCGCCTGTTGACAGACGTATCGTTGGACTTTGTGCCGTACTCGGCACAGGCGCAGCGGTTGATGAAGTCGGCGCTTGATGCTGCGCAGCGTGCACGGCGGCATACGCTCGGCTTCCCGCCCAAGTTCTGGTACGTCGAACCTGGTGATGTTGGCGAGTGGACTTCCGATAGGAATGGCTATGACGCCAAACTGTTCGAAGTAAACGGAGCCGTTGATAAGGCCAACCTCGACGTCACTCTTGATCTGACGGAAGTCGACCCGTCCGATTATGATTGGAACCACGATACTGATTTCCAGCCTGTTGGGGGCGGAACGGTTGCACTGCCAAGACCCGCACCGCAGGGAATTGTTGATTGGTTCGTAGAAGGCGTTGTTCTCAAAGACGCCGCCGGTAACGATCGCCGTCCAGCTATCCGAATGACGTGGGATGGCGCCATGTCGGCTGTGACTGGCGTGCAGTACGAGGTGCGCCTGAAGTCGGACGCGTCCGATGTCACGCGCGGTAGGACGGACCAACTAGCGGCCGGCGCACTCATAATTTCGCAATCGCTGCTGCCGAATACGCAGTATCAGGTGCGCGGCCAATACCTGCCAAACTATCCGCGCGACATGCTGTGGTCAGATTGGCTTGACGTTACGACTCCGGATACGCGGCTTACAGCACTCGACTTCGACCCATCGGCACTTACCGCGGCAGTCTCCAACCAATTCCAGATTGGCGATGACAAGGTTAGTGCGATCGTTCAGTTGGTCGCCGCGATTGCGAACCGGATTGCGGCCAAGTCCGCGGTCGATAAAAAAACGCTCCGCTCTGAACTGAGCGCGCAGAACGGCAGGCTCTCATCGTCTATCAACAGCGTGCAGACTGTTGCGGCGTCGAATACAGAGGCGATCGCCAGTCTAGATACGACGGTCACTGCGTCAATTGACAGCCTCACATCGTCCGTTAATGAGAACGCTACGGCGGTCGCCGACATTAACGGCAATCTGGCTGCGTCCTACGGCTTAATCGTCGACGCGAATGGCAACATTGCCAGCATTCAGGCGCTTGCGGATGGCAGCGGATCAGCGCTCAAATTCCTGGCCGATGTGATCCAGTTCGCCATTCCGGGTGTAACTGGCGGTGATGCAGTCACCATATTCCAGATCGCAGACGTCGGCGGCGTTCCAAAGATTGCGCTGAAGGCCGATGTTCTCGCGGACGGCACCATCACCGCACAGCACATCTCAAGCGGTGACGTCAGCGCATTGTTTGCCAGCTTCGGAACGATGACGGCTGGCGTAATCCAGAGCGCGAACGGGAAGTACGTCAATGACTTAACAAATAATCGGGAATTGTGGGGTGACTAATCGTATCGCATTCGGTGATGTTTTCGCTGACGGATCGTTCTTTGGCGGTCGTGTGTCTGCACCGGGGTTCGATGTACTCACTGAAACTCTCGGTTCGAACAATATCCCGTTCGATACTCGCTACACAAACATTGGAACAGTCGTTACGTCCGGACTCGTTCAGTGTGGCGGCGCCGCAATTCCTTTTGATGATATGGGCTATGTTCCAATTGTTCAGATAAACCTATGGAGCGGGAATCGCCTAGCGAACAACAATTGGAAAACATTTGGCGGTAGCTTCCCTCACTATTGGTTCCCAGCGCAGGCAATAGTTACTTCGAATTCCATTCAAGTAATTGGTTTTGAAATGCCATTCTATAACACACGAGCATTTTATAATCCGGATGGACAATTTTTCGCCTATTACGTTTTTGCCACGGGGTAATGTTTTATGTGGCGCGTAATGTTTGGCGATCTCGGTGGCGGAAAGTTCGGGGTAAAGGTATCCAAACCTGGGTTTGACGTTACCACAACTCCTCGCGGAAATTTACTTTTCGATAGTTCCGCTATTGCGTTTCAAAAGGTGGCAAACGGCGAGACGCTATTAGCGTCAGGATCATTGCCAGGGACATTCTCGCAGAGCATCCCATTGCCGGCCGAATACTCAACATACTCAAACCTTCAAGTGTGGGCGAATCTAATTCACATCAATGCAAACTCTGACGGAACATCCGCCGACGAAACAGCATCAAACGGGTCTGACTTAACATTCGGGGTGTCGTCAGGGGTTTTGTATATGACGCTTGTTACTAATATCGACACGCGATTTGCGAGCCAACAGTTGCGCTCGAATTGGGCAGTATTCAACGCGCAGGTGACGACATGACCTGGCGGGTTCTTAGAGGGCTGCGCGATAACGGAACTATGGGGTTTGATGTGTCAAAGCCCGGCTTTGATGTTCGCAGCGCCACTAAGATGCAGATGGCGTTTAGTTCAGATTTGCGCGTACCTAAAGTTGTTGTTCAGGGCACCATCGTTATAAGCCCGTCACTTGGTTACAAGGCAAAAGACAATAACAGGCCAGGCGGGAATTGGACCGTAGCAAGCATTCCATACGGTAGAACGATTTCACCGATGCCGGTAGTCGCAGCAATCGCGACTGCTCCTAGTTGGAATATTCCACTAGTTACCGGCACATCAATATTACCGTTGTTGGCTGGTAAGTGGCACACGTACGTCTATGAAAATTTTGCTGCAGCTGGTGACACTACCTACGGCACCAGCGTGAACAGAGAAAACCCTGGATCTGGCGGTGACGCCAACACAGTTTCGTTTCGCTGGGCGGCATGTAGATTTTATGCGCTCACGCTTGAAAACCATCTCGAAATTCAAACGAACTGCTCAACAAATCTCACGGTCAAATATCTCGTTCTGGAGTACGTCTGATGTTCATTTTGCATGACGCAGAAGGACAAATAACAGGGACAGTATGTGGGCCGGGTAGGGACTACGGATCACTCCTGACGGAACATGGGCATCTGTGGCTGTTCGTTGATGGTGAGGCAAACCTGGATGTTCGTGCGAATTACATTGAATTGTCCAAGCAAGAAGATAAGTCGGTTGCGTCGCGCGTGCCGCTTATTCTGACAGCCGACAAAACATCAATCACCGCGAACGGTGTAGATATTGCAAAAATTTCTGGAATTCCCACTGGCGCAAAAGTCACCATCATCTCAGATGTCGGAATTGAATTCGACGGCATCGTTGATGACGGCGAGGTCGAACTCTCCGCTTCTGACCCAACGACCTACACCGTACACGTCGTAGCTGGTGCAAAATATCTTCCAACTTCTGTCCAGGTGGTTGCAGAATGAAGGTATCGCTTCAGTCTTCCATGTACAAGCGCATTGACGGTGCGAGAGATCAGATCAACGCGCATTTTGCAAATATGTCGGCGCAATCTGCTGCACTCGACACCATTCACATTCGCAAGCGTGAAATTGCAGCGCAGGTGAAGGCCGGCACACCGGCTCCCGACTCATTCACACAGGAAGCCGCATTGCGCGACATTTCGGCTGATGATCTTGCCGAGCTTATTCTAAGTAAAGACGATCCAATCGCGATGTCTGACGAGCGTGAATTAGAGCGCCAGAAGATGTTGCTTGCCGTTGAAGCAGCAACAACGCCAGCTGCGATTGACGCGGTGTTGGCTGCTATTTCCTAACTTCTAATACCCCACGCCACGCGCCGACAAGGTCCGTGAAGACGCGCGTTTTGCGCGTGTTAGCCCTATGGCTTCTTCCCAGGAATATCAATGTCAACCGTTCTAGACATCACCAACTTCATCTACAACACCGGTACGCTCACAATCGCACCGGGCGACACGACTGCGGTGTTCTCCGGCACGTCGTTGGCCAGCAGCGTCAAGGACGGCGACTATCTGTTTGCTGGTGGATCGCTAGCTGTCATTCAGACCGTCACAGACGACACCCACGTCGATCTGTTCACTGAATGGGCTGGCTCGTCGGTTGGCTCTGGCTCGTACCTCATTCTGAAAGCATCGCTGCTTCGTTACCACACGGCGCTTATTGGGTACGACTCTGCGTCGTTTCTTGCAATGCTCGACGGCACGGCAGTTTGGTACGCGGTCGAGGGAGCGGAGCCAGATCCGTCGATCGGCGAGGACGGCAACCGCGCGCTCAAATCCAACGTTACACCGTGGGTGGTTTGGCTCAAGACGGGAGGCGTCTGGGTCGAGCAAGCCGGTTCTCCGGGTGGCCCTGGTGCCACCATTCTCGTGCAGGACGCGGAGCCTGACACCAGCCATCCCAACAACTCGCTTTGGATCGATAGCGACAGCGCGGACCTCGACGTTTACGCGCTGACAGGCTCGCCGCTCGCGTGGGCCGACACCGGCATGAACTTGAAGGGCGCGACCGGCCCCGCATCACTCAAGCCAATCGAAGCGTGGGTGACGGCGACGGCATATGTCACCGGCCCGCCAGCGTCGTTCGTTTCGCAGTCTGGCTCCTCCTATCAATGCTTAACCCCACACACATCCGGCACGTTCGCGACCGACCTCGCCGCGGGCAAATGGGGCATCGTCGCTGCGAAGGGCGCGGATGGAACGGGCACTGGTGATGTCGTTGGGCCGGCATCGGCGGTGGACGGACGGCTTGCCGCGTTCGACACGACGAGCGGCAAATTGCTTAAGGACAGCGGAAAGTCCGTCTCGGATTTTGCAACTGCGGCGCAGGGATCTAAGGCTGATACGGCGCTGCAATCTTCCGATATTGGCACGGCTGCAACCCATGCGGAGACCGACTTTGCCACTGCGGCTCAAGCGGTGCCCGCAGGTGGCACTACTGGCCAAGTTCTGTCGAAAGCGACAGCCACAGACAATGATGTCGCGTGGATCGACCCACCGTCCGGCGGAATGACGGACGAGCAACGCAGGAATGCACTGCTAGACAGAATCTACCAGTCAAAGGCCTTGGCTACCTATCGCCGTGGTTTGAATACGTTCGCAGCTGGATTTAAGTCTAGCGACTGCATCAACGCGGGTTCATCATCAAATTACACAATCGATACTTCAAACGGTAAAATATCGCCATCCGCATCGGGTGGATCTGATGAATCTACAACGACGTTTGCTATCGAGAACGGGCACACCAGCAGCTTTGTACCGTCGAACGCTTTTGATAATTCGACATCGACACGATGGGTTTCTGCCGAAACGGGCGTCAACCAAAGCGGCGTATCGTGGATCGGGCAAGATTTCGGTTCAGGTAATGCTAAGAATATTGTTTCTATTACAATTCGCCAGACGAACGACGCGACCCAGAACGTCACGAGCATAAAGGTCCAATATTCAAGCGACAACTCGACGTGGAACACCGCCGCCACAGCCACGATATTGACAGGAACGGCGGCAGTTCAGCCGGTTAGTTTTTCGTCGGTCGGTTCATTTCGATACTGGAGAATAATCGCGAATGCTAATGTCACAACAAATACGAACGGTTGGTCTGTCGATGAAATAGAGTTCATTTCAGCCGCTGTTTACACCAATGCTACAATCGTAACGGCGACCCAGACTGCGGGATCCAGTGCTGGCAATGCCCGTGTGTTGATCGAATTCGATAACACTTCCTCGCCGACCTTGAATACGGATTTGACCGTGGAAGTCACCTGCAATGGCGGGACGAATTGGTCGTCAGCTTCGTTATCATCAGTGGGGGTAGGTCAGGCCGGTCGCATTGTTGTCGAGACATCTGATACGACATGCACGTCTGGTACATCAATTGCCGCACGGATAAAGACGCTCAACAATAAGAGCGTCCCCATATACGGGATATCCGTTACGTTCCACTGAGTATGCACTTATTTCTTTGGTGCAAGTCGCTGGCGACGACCCGGCTGCTATTCTTGCGCCGGAATAATCTAAGACACCATGACCGCGTTCTGAAACTCTGAGTAGTTCAAAATATCATCGCCTTCGGACGCGGCGGTAGATGCCAGTATCATACAAACTGACCCTGATGAAAAATTTGAGAACTGCCTCCACGTCATCGGCGGTATGAGAAGCCCCTGATATGGCAAATTCAAAAAGTGGCTTCGGCTTCGCTGTCCGTCGTCAAGCAAAACGTCAAAGCTGCCTTGGACCGCTATGACCAAGCTCGTCGTTTTACCGTGAGCACTACCCTTACACACGTCGCCTGACTGAACATCGAACAGATAATAAACGCGTTTGATATCGAACGGGATTTGGTCGCGCCCATCAATGAAGCTCATCCGCCCCGGAAAGAAATCAGCGGCGGTTGGTATTTTGATAATTTTGCAGTCGTCTATGGGCATGTGATTGTCTTTAGTATTCGACGTTAATGAACGCATCTAAATGTATCAGCATGGGTGGTTAAGTCTATTATTTTTCCTGCTGGTACCTTGCTCTAAATAATCAGATGCATAGAACGCTAAATAGCGCCACAGCACTTTAAATCTTAGCAATCGCCTTATCGGTAGGTGCATTTCTCGACTGAACTTCATGCTTTGTCGAAAAGCAAAATCGAGAGTGTCCTTATCATTTCTTTTTATTGCAGATTTCATGTCTCCTGATGCTGATCTGGCAAAACGATGAGCAACAATCGCTCGTTCTGACTTAGACGCGTCAACCAATATGCTGTCCGAAATCTTGTCAAAGTAGAGTTCTCTAGAGACCATCATCTTGCGCGAATAAGAAGTGGATGATGGATTATCGCGCCAGGCATAAAGCGCTTCATCAACATACTCCGATCGGTATCTGGCCAGAAACATTCTGATAAATAGGTCGTCGTCCTCATATCCTTTAAATCGCTCATCGAAGCCGCCGACTTCTAGAAAAGCCTCTCTGCTGACGAGTGAAGAACTTGGCAGGATCATCATGTCCCGTTCGAGACAATCCATCAATGATCGTTTCGGGTGCTGTTGATGCTTAAGCCTGTTTATGCACCTAGGCGCAATCATGTCACCGTTATCTGCTACGCGATCAGGGTTGGAGTAGACGTAAGCTAGCCGCCCATCGTCATTCTCAATGAATAGCTTTTCCAAGGTTGATATATGGTGGGAGTACCAATAATCATCTTGGTCGAGGAAGGCGATTAAATCGCAGTTTGTGTTGGCAATGCCCATGTTCCTCGCAGACCCTTGTCCGCCATTGGGCTTCCGCAGAATCCTAAGCCTACTGTCGAGGTGGAGCATTGCCTCAACGATCTGAGCGCCATCGTCATTTGATCCATCGTCAACAATGATGATGTCGTCTACGGCGCGGTCTTGAGCAAATACGCTGTCTATGGCCTGCTTGATGTACTGCGCTCCGTTATACAACGGAATCACGCAAGCGATTGTTGGCATTTAGCCATCCCAAGTCGCCCGGATGGTGCCGGGAGTTTGATCATCAGCGACTTGGGTAGCTGACCCCACTGCTTAACCTGAACACGCACCATCAGTGCGCATCCCTTCAAGAGGTCTATCCGTGGGACTCCCGGCATAAGAGGCCGGCTGCTCCCCAAGTCACCGACATGGCTCGTTGATCAAGACGAAACCATGCAACCTGAATTTAGCTGCTCTTTTAGCTGCGCGGCAAGCCTCATCACCCAAAAATCATGACAAATCCAATGCCCAACGCAGCGCCAGAAGCGCCTGCGTCATTGGTTAACGCTACGGCTCATAGCCCGGCGTACAGCACAAAACCTCAATAATTCTAAGGACTAGACGTGTCATTGCTAAAATGGCTGCGCGCACGCGTGCGCTTTATCCCTAACGCATGGGCCGAGGCCAAGCGTCTTTGGTCTATGCGGGTGGCCCTGTTCTGGACGGCAATGGGTACAGTTGCCGCGCTGTGGCTTGGTCTGGCCGGCAGCATTCCGGCGCCAATCTTTTTCGGCGTTGGCTTTCTGGTGATTTTCTCGTTCGGCGTTGCGCGCCTGCTTAAACAGCCCGGCACCGAACAATGACGGTGCGCACCCCAACTAAAAAAGGCGTAGTCATCTCTGCCGCGCTCATGGCCAGCATTGTGGCCGCAGTCGTGCCGGTCACCACGACGTGGGAAGGTATGGACAAGGTTGCGCGCCGCGACGCGATCGGCACCGGCCATCCCGTAACGTACTGCTACGGACAGACTGACGAGTTCGGCGACGTTCGCGTGGGCCAGCGGTTTACGAAGGTTGAGTGCGACCTCGCCATCCAAAAGAGCCTGCCGAAATACATCAACGGTGTCGCCAAGTGCGCAACCCGCATCTTCCCGGTGAAGGTATGGGCTGCACTCGTTGATGCCGCGTACAACGCTGGAATTGCCGCGGTGTGCCGTTCTCCAATGATGGTTCGCATGAACGAAGGCGACTACACCGCAGGCTGCAATGCGTTTGCTGGCTGGTACATCCGTTCAGACGGCCAGGTTCGTAAGGGCTTGATCGCGCGCCGTAGCGGACTGCACGGCGACCCTCGCACGTCAGAGCGGGCCTTGTGCCTTGAGGGCGTTCGCGAAGGCTAGCGCATTGCATAGGCGCCCCGCGCCACCTCGTCAGTGGAGGCGCGTCATGTTGCTTGGACCGTTCGGCGTGGCTGCGGTCATCGTAATTCTTATCCTTGTCATTTCATTATGGGGGCCGCGCTGATGTGGTTTCTTTCTTATTTAGGCGCGAACTTCGCACTCATCATAGTCGTGGTTCTGCTGGTGATTGCGCTTGGTGCAATCGCCTGGTTTGCAAAGAATTGGAAGGTGGCAGTAGCAGCCATCCTCTTGGTGTGCGCCGGCCTTGGTTATCAGCAAATCGACAAGAACGCCTATCAAAGGCGCGTATCGGAAGAGGCGGCGCAACAGGTCAAGGTGCTCCAAGACAGGCTGACGACGCTACAGGACGTTAGCAAGGCCGACGCAGAACGCGCCTTGGCAGCGAACGCAATCATTACAGAACTGAAAAGGACGGCCAGTATGACGCCTGCAAACGATGGGCCGTGTCTTGACGCGGGCGCGGCGGCTCGAGTGGGGGATATTAAGTGAACAATAAAGCGTGGCGCACGTACTGCGCCGTTACCAGCCACCCACTTACTGTTAGGTTAGGGCTGGCTGCCAGCATCGGCCTATTCGCGCTCGCCTTGGCGGGTTGCCAGCAGTCAACGACGCAAGGCGAATTGCCCACGGTGCCCGCCGATATTCAGGCTTGCTTCCGTGGCGGCCCTGTTGGCGTTCCTCAGAAGGCGCTCACGGTCGCGGAGGTTGAATCACTCTGGAAGCAGGACCGAGTCAAACAAGTCGTCCTGCGTCAATGCGGACAGCGGTTCCTTGCTTGGTACGGCGACCTCCAAAAGAGGTGGCGCTGATGGGTTGGGAATTTCCAGTCGGAGCCGCAGTGGCCTTGTTGTTGGCAATCGGCGGCTGGGTGTGGCGATTGTCTAGCCGCCTTACCAAGCAGGACGGCAAGATCGAAGCCGCCGCAATCCTAGCCTCTAACGCTTCCGCAAAGGCCGCCACTGTAGGGCAGGATCTCAATGCCCATAAAGAACACGTAGCCGCCGAATACGTGAGCCGTGACGCCATGAGGGAGGTTACCGAGGCAATCAACCGTTTAGGGGATCGCCTCGACAACCTCTTTCTCCACTTCATGCCGAAGCCCCCCGGCTAAAGCACCCACACAAAACTTTTTTTCGGCTGGCGCGGGAGAATCCGTTTGCCAGCCGTATTTGTCTTTGTGTTTCCGCAAAAGAGGTGCCTGTTTTGCTGAATAAAGCCTTTTATTTCATGTGCTTGTCTGCGTTTCTGACGCTTTCTGCGCCTGTTTACGCCCACACCTGTGTCGCGTCGCACTATGGCGTTGGGGATGGTTACGGCGGGCGCAGGACGGCTTCTGGCGAGCGCATGAACCCGCGCGCCATGACAGCGGCGCACCGGACGCTGCATTTCGGGACGCGCCTGCGGGTGTGCCACAGCGGGTGTGTGGTGGTTCGCGTCAACGATCGCGGCCCATGGGTGCGTGGGCGCTGCCTAGACCTTTCATACGGCGCAGCGCGAGCAATTGGCTTGGGCGGTACGGGCCGCGTGACGTTCGAGCGGGCCGATGATTGACCCATACACCGCAGTCAACACGATAGGAGCGATCATGCTTGTTTTGCTTGCCGTGTATTTCCTTTTCCCAAAATGGCGGTGATGAATGCCTACGCCTGAAATATCCGACGAGGTTTTGCGCGCGACTGTATCGACATACGAGGCGTGTGAGCGCGACCAGACGCGTGTGGCGTCCCTGCTTGGCTTGGCTCGCAGTACGGTGCAGAACCGGCTGAAAAGGGCGGCAGAACGCGGGTTGATGGGGCCTGAAGAAACCAAGCCGGGGTACGTCCTGAAGTCTATTGCTAGTAAGGCTGCTGACGGCAGTTGGACGAAGCAGGTTAAAGAGCACGGCGAGGAATTTAAGGTGCCAGATGGGCACCGGGTTACGGGCGTATCGGCGCTTGTAGACGCTGAAGGCAGGGTTATCCAGTCGTGGCAAAAGACTAGGGAAGAGCATACAGCACTTGATGTCGCCGACATTCTTGCGAAGCGGTTTGAAAACTACCAGCCGTCCGCAGTCGTATCGAAGTCTCCATCCGTCACGGATACCGACCTTCTGACGTTGGTTCCCTGCAATGATTGGCATGTCGGAATGTTCGCATGGGAGCGCGAGACAAACACTAACTGGGATCTGAAAATTGCAGAGCGCGCAATTGGTGATGGCATCGAAGATGCGATCGAACGATCGCCGGCCAGTGGAACGGCCATCGTGTTGGGTGGAGGTGATCTAACACACGCCGACAACAACAGAAACCAGACTTCAAGATCGGCCAATCAACTCGACGTCGACGGGCGGCACCAGAAGATCGTGGAGGCCGCGGGAAATCTCATGGTGCGCACGGTTGATGCGGCGCTACGCAGGAACAGGCGCGTCATCGTTCGCAATCTAAAGGGCAACCACGACGAGGAAACCGCGCCAGCAATCGCGTGGTTTCTTAGGGCCTGGTATCGCAACGAACCACGGGTTGAGGTCGATCTAGACCAGTCTTTGTTTTTCTATCATCGCTTTGGAAGCGTACTTATCGCAGCGACGCACGGGCATGAAGCGAAATTGAAGGACATGCCCCAGATCATGGCGCACCGACGTGCGGAAGATTGGGGCGCAACACGGTTCAGGTATGCCCACGGATTCCATATTCACCACCAATCTAAATTCGCGACTGAGGGCGGGGGCGTTGTGATGGAGTCGCATCAGGCGCCAATTCCACAAGACGCTTGGCATTTCGGCTCAGGTTTTCTTTCGGGGCGATCATTGCAGACGATTACATATCATCGCAATTACGGCGAGGTTAGCCGTGTGCGTGTTGCGATGTTGGATGCGCCAGTTGCAGCGAACGATAATGAAGTGCGGAGGGCGGCGTGATGCGATGCGACCAGTGCAAACATTGGGCTGACGCGAGCAAAGAATGGGAGGCGGGCGCTGTCGGCTTCCGCAAGTGTCTTGCCGTCAAGGAGCGTTGGAATATCCAAGATTCGGCTTCGGAAGGACTCGAATGGGATTCCGAGGATGAGAGTGATTATATCAAGCGCAGGCGAGCGGCATTGGCAAACTCACGCGCCTATGTGCAGGACGGCAGTGAATACCGGGCCGATCTGTTTACTGCGCCTGACTTTTTCTGCGCGCTGTTTTCCGCTGCTCCCACGCCAGTAGGTGCAGCGTGATTCCAATTGCATTCCCGGAAGCAAACGTAAATTATCTCCCGCCGCATAACTGGACTAACGAATTTCCGGGCGAGGTACCCGTACTCCGCGCCGACGACACCTGCACCTCGCGCTGGCTACTGAGCAAAGACGAACTTGGCGCACTCAACATGGGTGGCTGCATTGAATTGACAGTCGTTGGTGGGCAGCCCGCGGTGAGGTTGGAGGTGGTGTGATGCCAGCTTGGTTTGTGTTGCTTTTGTCAGCAGGTGCTATCGCTCTTTTGGTAAGGATTTGGCTTGCGCCATGACCCACCTTCCGCTCACGCCAGAAACGGTTGCGGCGGCGTATGATTACTTGCTGACTTGTCCGCCGTTTAACAAATGGAACTTGCCTGATAGCGAGGACGTCAAGTTCAACATTGCGCGGTCGCCTCGTGAGTTTGCCTATTACAAGTGGGATGGGAAACAACACACGATAACTGTCTCCGCCGGCAGGGTAGGACACACCTCGACGCTACTGCAGACGATGGCACATGAGGCCATACACTTGCATCTTGAAGAGTCTGGAATTGAAAGCCGTGGAGATTCCAACACGCACAATGCGGCATTTAGAAAATATGCGGCGCAGGCGTGCAAAGTTCACGGATGGGATTTGAAGGCGTTTTATTGAGGGTGGTGGATATGGCAAGCGAATATGTAGATAGCGAAACTGCTGATGCCGTGTGGAGCGTTATTGCTGCAGAGTTGAATGATCGCGGGTGCTTTAACGGCATCGATGATGAGACTATGGACGAACTTGATGCGGCCTGCATTCGACTAGTTCACGCTGCGTTGTCATCCGCTACGCAAGTTGCGGAGGCTGCGTGATGGCGCGAACACGGGCTTGGAATAGATGGCTAACGTGCAAGCGCGCGTTAGGGTGGCTGCAATTGGCTACAGGCAGTATCGGAGACTGGTATTGGACCACGAGCGAGGACTACGCCGAATTACGACGACGTGGGTTCGTTGACTCCAGTGGTTGCGTCACAGACCGCGGGCGGAGAGCTGCGATGTCGAGGCCAGCATGACCTACCACAATCCCGGCGGTCTAGTCGTCTTTGTCGACGACACCACCCTCGGCATGCTCGGCTACGGCGACGAAGTGTATCCAAAGCTGGGCGAGACCTACACCGTGCGCGATGTTGTGATTGACCACTTCGGAGTGGAGGGCTTGTTGTTGAAGGAGATCCGCAACGACCGCCTGCCTTACCGGGTTGGCGCGGAGATTGTGGACTTTGAGAAGCCGTTTGCGTCATGGCGGTTTAGGCCGCTGGTCGGTGGCGAGAAGAAGAAACAGATGGAGACGGTGTGAGACACATGGTTGGGAAAATTGATTTTGGGTCAGCAAGGGCGTCAGTCAATCGAGAGATAAAGCCATTACGCGAGGCTATTGAAGGCGGGGCCATCTCCGAAATCGCCTCACGCATTGCTACCGCGCAGCGCAGCAATGATTGTGCCGTGCCAGGATTGGAGGAGAGTGGGGTTGAGACGTCTGGATATACTGTGCATGTGAAGGACTCCCACATCACAGCAGTAATGCCCCCATCCGAATGGTCGCCAACGGAAGGGAAGCCAGTTAGCACAACTATTGGTCAGCCAGAGGCGACAAATAGTGAGCAGGCAACTGTGGCCTGGGACTCTGACGTTATCCCCGCCACGTTCGGTTCAGCACCAGCCAACGACAACTACACCACCCTCCGCACCATCCTAGACGCCGCGTTTGCACATGCCGCGACCGGCAAGGGCAAGGAGCGTCACGCGCGGGACTTGCCTTTTGACAAGCAGCCGATGCTTGAGACGACGCGCCTTGTAGGCCCCGGCTTTCCGCTTGGGCAGGCCATCAAGAAGACCGGCGAGGCGGCCGGTATGATTGAGCGCGTGGAATACGCTGCGGCCGAAGCTGAGTGCCTTGGGGCGATCAATTACCTGGCTGGGGCGGTGGTGTGGATGAGGGAGCAAGCACTGGGAAGGAAGGTGGCGGCATGATGGGGCCGATGGCCGTTACAGCGGCGAATTACTGCGTCGAACATGCGCTGGAGCAGAGATGCATAGACTTCGCGCACAGAACCGACTTGTTGAACGCGGTATTACCGTGGGTTGTTGCGCTAGAAGTGCTGGCTTGTGTTTGCATTGTCTGCGCTCAACGATGGCGCTAGTCGTCAATCACTCACGCCGCGTAGCGGCACAGCAATAAGAAAAAGAGGATAGCGCGATGGGTATGAACATATGCGTACAAACTATCCATGGAGCAGGACACCCGGGATGGGATTACGTCCGTTATGCTGGAGACAGAGAGTTTGTTTCCAGGTCAGTAAATCTACCCCGCATTGAGCATTGTGACTTATTCCGGCCGGTTGATTTATCTGCGTGGAAGAAGTTGGCCGTGGAAATAGAGACTGAATCCGAAAATGAAGGAAGGCTGACCGGCCTTCTCAATTTGCTCGAATCCGAGCCAGACTATTGGGTCAGCATTTCGTATTGAACTAGCGCCCCGCATCCACGCCAGTGGATGCGGCTGATTAATCGCGCAAATGCGAGGTACGCGGCCAACACCAGCATTCCGCGCGGTGTGCCATGCGATTCATTCTCCTGGTTGTCGTTATTGCGATTGCTTCAGTCTGGGCCACGGCGAACAGGCCAGAGCGCCCGCCTCAGTATAAAGTCCAGTTCTGCCATGTGCCGGCGCAAGGATGGTTCCTGCCGTGCAGCATGGTCGATCGGTATGAGTGGGTGTGATGTCTAGATCAAGAAAGCGCACGCCAATACACGGCATTACCTGCGCTGAAAGCGACAAGCCATTTAAGCGCATTGAGCACCGCCGCGAAAGGCGTGCGCGAATTCTCGAAGAGGAATTGCCGCCGAAAGCGTTCGGCAAGCCTTGGAAGTCCGATAAGGACGGCAAGGCTTATTGGTCGCGCCGTGATTATAGAGCGTTCATGAAATAAGCCGCCTCGTTAGTGGCGGCTGCGTGTTCGGGTAACGCGGCCCAGTAATGGTGTCCGTTCTGGGTGGTGACTCCGATTGGACCATCCGACTTTCTGGCGGCGACTTTCGGATTGGCCGCCAGCCCCGATGTTTCTTGCTGAAGCCAGAGTCACTCGCTGGCCGGGGTAGCGATAGCAAGACGCCAACAATTCGCTAGGCGTGCCTCGTTAGTCAAATCGAGTTGCCGGTTGATGCCCGGCCAGCAAGACAGAACGGCCCCTATTGCGAAAAGCAATAGGGGCCGTTTTTCTATCTACCCGCCTCCCTCGCAGGCTTATTAAAATCAATCACGTCAGACCAGTTGGCTCGCAGATCCACGTAGCCAACGTGTCCGCACGCGGTGCAGCGCATATGGGCGCTGATGTCCGACCAATCCCAGTCTGGCAGATCAGCTATACGCACGACAGCGTTATGGCCGCACTTCCGTTGGCCTTCCGACCACTGGCAGTAGACGATGATGGTCTTTACCGCGGTGCGCCTATCGGGCTTGCCCGTCCAATAGCGGAGCCATGAGGCTGGCTTCTTGCGCCATGGTTTGTGGGTGGCGGGGCGGTGCATTTGGTAACGCCATGGTAACGGATAGGCTCGATGTTCTTTATCCGTTCACGCCAAACTACAATAAATTCCTTTGTGTTTTCAACGGTACGGGTAATGAAACAGAAGTGGAGGCTTCTGTTGCCAGGTGCCTCCGAACCCCGCCTGACGGGGCTTAATCCATCAGGACTTTAAGTCGGTATTTCAAACTGCGTTACGCAGCCTGAGCAACCGGAGCATAGTTGTCGTTTGCAACTATTGAGAAGCCCGATAACGGCGGAACAATACCGGGAAAAAACACGCCCTTTACGCCCTCGTCGATCCTGTTTCGCCCCCGCCGAAATCCCGCCTTGCGGAACTTTGGTGGAGGCGCCGGGTGCTGCCCCCGGGTCCGAATGGTTTATTGCGACGGCCATTTATTTCCATAGCCGGCGAACCGGCACGCTTAATATAGGCGGCAATGGTTGCCGAAAATAGCCCCTGCGACAGGCATTCTTAAAAGAGGCTTTCAGGAGGCGCGGGCCTTATCCCGGTCCGGGTAAGATCGTGCGCCCGCGAAAAGTTGAATGGAGAGAGCGTCACGTCGCCGGAAAAGATTTGGCCGGGCGATACGACACATCTAAACGATGTCCCGACGCCATCTTCTTCACGATCTGAACCGAACCCATGGACCAGCCTACGCCGCCTTCCGATATGGCTGCCCGCGATCTCGCCTCCGAGCCGCCGGGATTGCTTGAACTGTTTTTCGCCTTCTCGAAAATGTCGCTGGCCGGTTTTGGCGGCGTGCTGGTGTGGGCCCGCCGCGCCATCGTCGAGCAGCACCGCTGGATGACGCCGGACGAATTCAACGAAGCCTTCGCGCTGTGCCACCTGCTGCCGGGGGCCAACATCGTCAACCTGTCGATTGTCTTCGGCGGCCGGTTTCGCGGTGCCGCCGGAAGCGTCGCGGCGTTTCTCGGGCTGCTGCTGCCGCCGACGTTGATCGTCACGACGCTCGGTATCCTTTATTCTCATTTCGGCGACCTGCCGGGATTGCAGCGGACGCTGACAGGAATCGCCTGTGCGGCTGTCGGCCTGTTTCTGGCCGTCATCATCCGCATGATGGGACCGCTCCTGACGCGGAAAAATCCGGTCGAAATCGGATTGATGGTCGCCGTGTTCGCTGCGGTCGGGCTTGGGCGGATGCCGCTTGCCGTCGTTCTGCTGATCGCGTTGCCGTTCAGTATTATCGTGACCTATTTCTGGCGCAGGCGTGCGACCGCATGAATCAGGGGCTCGGCACATATCTCAATCTGTTGTGGACGTTCGGCCTGATGTCGCTGCTCGCGGTCGGCGGCGCGAACGCGACGATTCCCGAAATGCATCGTGTCGCCGTCGATGTGAACCATTGGCTGACGGATGCGCAGTTCGCCGACATGTTCGCCATTGCCCAGTTTTCGCCCGGACCGAATGTGCTGATTGTCACGCTGATCGGCTATCAGGTTGCGGGGCTTGCCGGGGCAGCCGTGACGACGTTCGCGATGTGCGGCCCGGCGGGCGTGCTGGCCTATTTCGTGGCGAATTTCTTCCACCGCTCGAGCCATTCGTTCTGGCCCTCTATCATTCAGGCGTCTTTCGTGCCGGTCTCGATCGGCTTGATGGCGGCGGGCGGCTATGTGCTGGCGGTCACGGTCGACACGTCGCTGGCTGCCACGCTTGTGACTTTCGCTACGGCGCTGGTCGCGGTGGGAACCCGGATCAATCCGCTCTGGCCGCTCGCGGTGGCGGGAATTCTGGGGTTTGCCGGGTTTGTCTGATCCCGCAAGGGCTTTCGGGCGCGGGCGGCGGTGCCTACTTTTGATGGGACAACGCGGGAAAGCGGTTGTTGATTCGGCCCCGGATGTGGTCCGTTCCGCTTAAGCGACATAGATTACGGCCATGCATCAGTATCACGACCTGCTTGAGCGGATTTTGAGCGACGGCGCACAGAAGGGCGACCGCACCGGCACGGGTACGCTGTCGGTGTTCGGTCATCAGATGCGCTTCAACCTCGCCGCCGGTTTTCCGATGACGACGACCAAAAAGCTGCCGTTCAAGGCGATTGTCCACGAACTGCTGTGGTTTCTCGCCGGCGACACCAACGTGCGCTATCTGCAGAATAATGGGGTCACCATCTGGGACGAGTGGGCGGACGCCAATGGGGATCTTGGTCCGGTCTACGGCAAGCAGTGGCGCTCCTGGCAGGCGCCGGATGGCCGCAGCATCGACCAGATCGCGAACCTGATCCGCATGATCCGCACCACGCCGGATTCGCGGCGGCTGATCGTCAGCGCATGGAATCCGGCCGATGTCGATCACATGGCGCTGCCGCCATGCCATTGCCTGTTCCAGTTCTACGTCGCGAACGGCAAACTCTCGTGCCAGCTCTATCAGCGTTCGGCCGACGTGTTTCTCGGCGTGCCGTTCAACATCGCGTCCTATGCGCTGCTGACGATGATGATCGCACAGGTGACGGATCTTGCGCCGGGCGATTTCATCCACACGCTCGGCGACGCACATCTGTATTCCAACCATCTGGAGCAGGCGCGCCTGCAACTGACGCGGCGGCCGCGCGCGCTGCCGGCCGTGCACATCAATCCGGCGGTGAAGGATATCTTCGGGTTCCGTTACGAGGACTTCAAACTCGAGAACTACGATCCGCATCCGCACATCAAGGCCGAGGTCGCGGTGTGACCGCACTTGGAGCCGCTCCTGACATCGTTTTCATCGTCGCCGTTGCCGACAACGGCGTGATCGGTCGCGACAACACGATGCCCTGGCACCTGCGCTCGGACCTGCAGCGGTTCAAGCGACTGACCCTGAACAAGCCGGTCATCATGGGCCGCAAGACATTCCTTTCGATCGGCAAGCCGCTGCCGAAGCGCACCAACATCGTGGTCACGCGCGATGCCGGTTTTCGCGCGGCGGGCGCGGTGGTGGCGCCGTCGCTTGAGGCGGCTTACGACATCGCGCTTGGCGATATCCTGCGGCGCGGTGCCTCGGAAATCATGGTGATCGGCGGTGCGGAGATTTTCCGGCAATGGATGCCGCGCGCCACCCGTCTCGAGATCACGCATGTCCACGCCGAGCCGGACGGAGACACGTTCCTTCGGTTCGAGATGGCGGAATGGCAGGATGTGGCGCGCAGCCGGCCTGCGCGCGGGCCTGAGGACAGTGCCGATTTTTCCTATGCGACATATGCTCGCGCGGCTGCTCATTAACCCCGCTTGTCAATGTTTGCATTGACAATTTCCGCACGCGGATTAGCTGCTAGAGACTGCGCAGGGCCGCGTTGTACCGCGGCCCTGCGTCTCTTATAAACCGGTCGCAGCCGCGAGACGGCGCGAAGGAGCTTGCTGATGGCCTGGAAGAATCAAGGCGGAAGTCCATGGGGTCCCGGTCCGAAGGGGCCCTGGGGCTCGGGTCCGCAATCACAAGGGCCCAAGCCGTCCGATCTTGAAGATCTCCTGCGCCGTGGTCAGGACCGGATTCAGCAATTGCTGCCGGGCGGCCATATGAGCGGCATGGGCATCGCACTCATTGTCATTGCGGGCATTGCGATCTGGCTGTTGTCCGGTTTCTTCCGCGTGCAGCCGGACGAACTCGGTGCGGTGCTGCGCTTCGGAAAGCATGTGCGCACGGTGCAGCCCGGCCTGAACTATCATCTGCCGTACCCGATCGAGACCGTGCTGCTGCCCAAGGCGCTGCGCGTTTCCACGCTCAATATCGGCATGACGGTCAGCGACGACAGTGGACGCCGAGGTCGCGTCGTGCGCGACGTACCGGAAGAAAGCCTGATGCTGACCGGCGACGAGAACATCGTCGACGTCGACTTCACGGTGCTGTGGCGCATCGCGCCGGACGGCGTCGGCAAATTCCTGTTCAATATCCAGAACCCGGAAGGCACGGTGAAGGCGGTGGCCGAGAGCGCGATGCGCGAAGTCATCGGCCGCTCCGATATCCAGCCGATCCTCACCGGCGCGCGCAACACCATTGAAAGCGCGGTCCATCAATTGATGCAGAAGACGCTCGACAGCTACGGCGCCGGCATTATGGTCCAGCAGGTCCAGATGCAGAAGGTCGATCCGCCGCAGCAGGTGATCGACTCGTTCCGCGACGTGCAGGCGGCGCGCGCCGACCTTGAGCGTCTGCAGAACGAAGCGCAGACCTACGCCAATCGCGTTGTCCCGGATGCGCGCGGCCGTGCCGCCCAGGTGCTGCAGCAGGCGCAGGGCTACAAGGAGCAGACGGTGGCCGAGGCCAAGGGTCAGGCCGCGCGATTCCTCAGCGTTTATGACGAATACAAGAAGGCGCCCGAAGTGACACGGCAACGCATCTATCTCGAAACCATGGAGCATGTGCTCGGACCGGCGGACAAGGTCATTCTCGATCCGGGTTCCTCCGGGCAGGGCGTAGTGCCGTATCTGCCGCTCAACGAATTGGGCCGTAAGACAACTGCCGCGCCCGCCGCACCGGCCTCGCAGAGCGGAGCAAGCCGATGAAAAGCGGGCTGTCAGGCGTCGTCGCCCTCGTCGTTCTGTTGTTGCTGATTATCGTCGGCTACAGCTCGATTTTCACCGTCCGGCAGACCGAACAGGCGCTGGTGGTTCGGCTCGGCGCCCCGGTGGGCGCCCCGATCACCGATCCGGGCCTGCACTTCAAAGCGCCGTTCATCGACACGGTCATCAGCATCGACAACCGGATTCTCGACCTGGAGAATCCGTCGCAGGAAATCATCGCCTCCGACCAGAAGCGTCTGGTGGTGGATGCTTTCGCACGCTACCGCATCAAGGATGCTCTGCGCTTCTATCAGAGCGTCGGCAGCATTTCGGCCGCCAACCTCCAGTTGACCGCGCTGCTGAACGCGGCGCTGCGCCGTGTACTCGGCGAGGTCACGTTCATTCAGGTGGTGCGTGACGAGCGTGAGGTGCTGATGGGCCGCATCCGCGACCAGCTCGACAAGCAGGCGGGCGCCTACGGCATCGAAGTCGTCGACGTGCGCATCCGTCGCGCGGACCTGCCGGATCAGAACAGTCAGGCCGTGTACCAGCGCATGCAGACCGAGCGTCAGCGCGAGGCCGCCGAATTCCGCGCCCAGGGCGGACAGAAGGCGCAGGAGATCAAGTCCAAGGCCGACCGCGAGGCGACCGTGATCGTCGCCGATGCCAATTCGCAGGCGGACAAGATCCGCGGTGAGGGCGACGGTGAGCGCAACCGGATTTTCGCGGAAGCCTATTCCCAGGATCCGCAGTTCTTCGCGTTCTACCGGGCGATGGCCGCTTACGAGACCAGCCTGAAGAACAACGACACCCGTTTCGTGCTGAAGCCGGATTCGGAGTTCTTCCGGTTCTTCAACTCGGTCAATGGGACGCCCTTGAAGGCGGTGGCTCCGGCGGCGCCAAGATAAACGCAATTTATCTCGTCAACGGGATTTCCCTTTGCTCGGGTCTCTGGTGAAATCCTGTCATGAAAGAGCTGTTGATTGGTTTTGGTGTCCTCTGCGTTATCGAAGGCGTGACCTTCGCGGCGTTCCCTCAGGCGATGCGCCGCGCGATGGAGGCGGCCCTCGAGCATTCCGAGAACCTGCTGCGCATAACGGGACTTTCGGTCGCAGTGGCGGGACTGCTGTTGATCTGGTTCATACGCTACGGCATGTGAGCCGGGCGCCGGTATTTCCGCCTTATTCGCCGCGTTGATACGCTTGCGGATCAAGGAGGCCGGGCGCAGTCTCGGCTCTAACGACATTTTCCGTTCCGGGAGAAGTTTTCGATGTTCCACGCCCCTGTGCGATTGAGCCGCCTGCTTCCGCTTGCCGTCGCGGGTGGTTTTCTCATGATGGCGGCGAGCGCCCCTCAGCCTGCGTTCGCGCGGGGTCCTGACAGCATTGCAGACGTCGCGGAGAAGGTGATCGACGCCGTGGTGAATATCTCCACGTCGCAGACCGTCAACGGCCGGGACGAGAAGGGCGAGGAAGCGACACCCCAGAAGGAGGGCCGCAACAAGGCCAATCCGAAACTGCCGCCGGATTCTCCCTTCAACGAATTCTTCGACGATTTCTTCAAGAACCGTCGCGCCGACAGGGGCCAGCATAAGGTCAATTCGCTCGGCTCCGGCTTCATCATCGACGCCAGCGGCATTGTCGTGACCAACAACCATGTCATCGCGGATGCCGACGAGATCAATGTCATTCTCAATGACGGCACCAAGATCAAGGCGGAGCTTGTCGGTCGCGACAAGAAAAGCGACCTCGCCGTGCTGAAATTCCAGCCGCCGGAGAAGAAGCTGACGGCGGTGAAGTTCGGCAATTCCGATAAGCTGCGGCTCGGCGAATGGGTGATCGCCATCGGCAACCCGTTCAGCTTAGGGGGTACGGTGACGGCGGGTATCGTCTCGGCGCGTAACCGTGACATCAACTCTGGGCCTTACGATAACTACATCCAGACCGACGCCGCCATCAATCGCGGCAATTCGGGTGGTCCGCTGTTCAACCTCGATGGCGAAGTGATCGGCGTGAACACTGCGATCATCTCGCCGTCGGGCGGCTCGATCGGTATCGGCTTCGCGGTGCCCTCGAACACCGTGGTCGGCATCGTCAACCAGTTGCGGCAGTACAAGGAAGTGCGGCGCGGCTGGCTCGGCGTGCGCATCCAGCAGGTCACCGACGAGATCGCCGATAGCCTCGGCGTCAAGCCGCCGCGCGGCGCGCTGGTTGCGGGCGTCGACGACAAGGGGCCTGCCAAGCCTGCGGGCATCGAGGCCGGCGATGTCATCACATCCTTCGACGGCAAGACGATCCGCGAGATGAAGGATCTTCCGCGCGCGGTGGCCGATACGCCGGTCGGCAAGACCGTCGATGTCGTGCTGATCCGCAAGGGCAAGGAAGAAACACATAAAGTGACGCTTGGCCGTCTCGACGATGGCGACAAGCCGGTCGAGGCTTCGCTGAAGACGCCAGCGCCGGAGCCGGACAAGACGGTGACGCAGAAGGCGCTCGGGCTCGATCTTGCGGCGATCTCCAAGGACCTGCGCACGCGCTATAAGATCAAGGATAAGGTCAAGGGCGTGGTCATTGTCGGCGTCGACCGCAATTCGGATGCGGCCGAGCGGCGGCTTTCTGCGGGCGATGTGATTGTCGAGGTCGCGCAGGAAGCGGTGAATTCGCCCGCCGACGTCAAGAAGCGCATTGACCAGCTCAAGAAGGACGGCAAGAAGTCGATCCTGCTTCTGGTGTCGAACACCGAAGGCGAACTGCGCTTCGTGGCAATCGCGGTAAATTAAGGCGTTCAATATAAAAAGCGTCGTCCCCGCATAGGCGGGGACCCGTATTTTTGTGTCAGCTTTATTTGAAGGGCTGGGTTTCCGCCTTCGCGGGAACGACAACTATTCGGTTACAAACTCACTGCGCTTGTAACCCTGCGCGTAGAGCAGCGCGGTGAGATCGCCATGATCAATCCGCGCGGCCGCTGCCGCCGCGACCGCAGGCTTGGCGTGATAGGCGACGCCGAGGCCCGCTTTTTCGATCATCGCGAGATCGTTGGCGCCGTCGCCGATGACGAGCGTGTCGATATCGTCCTGTTCAAATGTTTCCAAGAGATCGACCAGCGTGGCGAGTTTCGCCGCGCGGCCGAGAATCGGCTCCTGTACGCGGCCCGCGAGCTTGCCATCTTCGACAATGAGGGTGTTGGCGCGGTTTTCCTGAAAGCCGATCGCAGCAGCGACGCGCTCGCTGAACAGCGTGAAGCCGCCCGAGACGAGACAGGTGTGTGCGCCGTTCGCGCGCATGGTTTTCACGAGCGCGGGGCCGCCCGGCGTCAGCGTGATGTGCTTGGTGAACACCTCGTCGACGATGCTCACCGGCAGACCCTTGAGCAGCGCGACGCGCTCGCGCAATGCGGGCTCGAATTCGATCTCGCCGCGCATCGCGCGTTCGGTGATCGCCGCAACGTGGTCTTTCAGGTTTGCGAATGCCGCGAGTTCGTCGATGCATTCCTGACCGATCATGGTGGAGTCCATGTCGGCGAGCAGCAGCTTCTTGCGGCGTGCGATGCGCGGCTGCACGACGATGTCGACCGGAATTCTCTGCAACGCGTCGCGCAGCCGGTCGGCGATGGCGTGCGGCGGCTCTTCGCTCGCGAACGGGATGTCGGCGGCGATCCCGGCGTCGAGCCATTCGGCGAGCGAGGATGATGGCAATATCGCGCGCGCGGCCTCGAGGACCGTGCTATCGAGCGATGGCTGCGCGGGGTTGCAGATCAGAGTGGCGACGAGGGACATGGGACGCTTCTAGTGAGGAATGTGGGAATGTCTTATCATTGCAGCGATTGGATTCACCAGTCCTCAATGTTCGCTCCCTAGGGATGCCGACGGAGGTCGGCATGCGACGCTTTTTTATTGCGATTGTGAGCCTGGTGGCTGTCGTTGTTGCGGCGGGTGCCGCGATTATCGTGTTCCCGCAGGTTACAGAGAAGATCATTGCCTGGACATGCGATGATCAGAAACCGAGCGATCGTTGCCTGCTGCGGATGAGAGCGATGGGCCACGTGTGGTCCCAAAAGGGAAATTTTGCTCGCGCTGAGTTCTGGTACGCCAAAACGGCATCATACGGCGATGCTGAGGCGTTTTTTCATCTCGGCTGGGTGCTGGAGAAAAGAGCACTCGAAGAAAGTGCGGAGGCGTTCAGGCAAGCGCACGACACTGATAGCGCCGATCCCGATTATAGCTATTCGAGAGAGCTGGTAGGGCAGGCTAGGCAAGCCTATCAAACGGCGGCCGATGCCGGGTTCGCGCCTGCCATGAACAATCTTGGAGAGTTGCTGGGACAGCAGCACGTGGCCGATCCAGCAAATCCGATGGCCGATGAAGACCGTTTCAACTGGATTTTGCGCGCGGCAAATGCGGGCAATCCGGTTGCGGCGATCAACGTTGCGCTCTCTTTCAAAACGGGGCGCGGTGTGGAAGCCAGTGAAGAAGAGGCCGCGCGGTGGTCGCGATGGACGCCGGGTAAAGGCGATCCGCGAGATGTTTTGTCGCCGACGCTCGAACGGACAACCCTGTTTAACGGCCCCATTGCTCCAGAGTATGCCGTTCGCATCCGGCATGCGGCCGAAGCGAACGAGCCGTTCGCTGCTGGGTTTCGGTCATTGCAACCCGATGCGCGAGTCCCTACCTTTGCCGGCGTTCATTAACGCGCGCGGATATTTGCATTGCAGGCAGTCTTAATCGCAGGGCCGACCGCCAGCGGCAAGTCGGCGTTGGCGCTCGATTTGGCCGAGGCCGCACACGGTACCGTCATCAATACGGATTCGATGCAGGTCTATCGCGACCTGCGGGTGCTCACGGCGCGGCCCACGGTGGACGAGGAGGCGCGTGTTCCGCACCGGCTCTATGGCCATGTCGATGCTGCGGTGAATTATTCGGCGGGCGCGTGGGTCAATGACGCGGCGGCGGTTTTGGCGGAGACGCAGGCGAATGGAAGGCTGCCGATTTTCATCGGCGGCACCGGCCTTTACTTCAAGGCGCTGACACGGGGGCTCTCCAACGTGCCGCCGGTGCCGGATGCCGTTCGTGAAGCGATCCGCCAACGGCTCGAACAGAATGGTCCCGAAGCCCTGCACGAGGAACTCGGAAAGCGTGATCCGGAGGCGGCGGGACGGCTGAAGCCGCGCGATCGTGTCCGCATCGCCCGCGCGCTGGAAGTGGTGGAGGCCACCGGTCGGCCGCTGGCGGAATGGCATGCGCATGGCCTGCCGCCGCTGTTGCCGCCACAGGGCGTGGTGGCGCTGTTTCTCGCGCCGGATCGCAAGGTGGTCTACGAACAAATCGACCGCCGCTTTGAATCGATGATGGATCGCGGCGCGCTGGAGGAGGCGCGGGCGCTCGGCAGCCGCGGACTCGATCCGCTGTTGCCCGCGATGAAGGCGCATGGCGTGCCGGCGCTGATCCGCCATCTCGCGGGCGAGCTGTCGCGGGAGGAGGCCATCGCCATCGGCCAGATCGACACCCGCCACTATGCCAAGCGCCAGTTCACCTGGTTCAGGCATCAGTTGCCGGAGTTCGAGTGGGTCGCGCCCGATGCCGCGCGGGCGTGGCTGGAGGCCAGGCTGGGGCTTTCGATCAGCAGGACCGTTTCCGTTTGAAAGGCTCCCATGCGCTTTTCGGCGTTCTGCCGCCGTCGGATTGGCGGCTATAGTGCGCTGCGAGGCAGCCTTGACATCTCTCCGGAGAGGTCTATAAGGCGCGCAACCTTTGGAAATAGAAATCGACTTATGCGCAATAAAATTACAAGCTTGCTTATTGTCGTAGTCGTACCTGGGCGCATCGCCGGGGGGAGCTGACGCGACCCAAGACAGGCGGTGTGCACAGGGTCCTCTCGGGGGCCTTTTTTATTACCTGCGTGATCCAAGACGGCGCCATGAGGCGCAGCGGAGCGAAAGATGAGCGAGACGAAGAAAACTGAATCCCGGCAGATGACCGGCGCGGCGATGGTCGTGCAGGCGCTGAAGGATCACAGCATTCAGCACATTTTCGGTTATCCGGGCGGTGCGGTGCTGCCGATCTATGACGAGATTTTCCAGCAGGACGCCGTCCAGCACATCCTCGTTCGCCACGAGCAAGGCGCGGGCCATGCGGCCGAAGGCTATGCGCGCTCCACCGGCAAGCCGGGCGTGGCGCTTGTCACGTCGGGGCCGGGCGCGACCAACATGGTGACGGCGCTGACCGACGCGCTGATGGATTCGATCCCGCTGGTCTGCATCACCGGGCAGGTGCCGACGCACCTGATCGGCAATGATGCGTTCCAGGAGTGCGACACGGTCGGCATCACGCGGCCCTGCACCAAGCACAACTGGCTGGTGCGCGACGTCAACGATCTCGCCAAAATCCTGCACGAGGCATTCTATGTCGCGACCACGGGCCGCCCCGGTCCGGTCGTCGTCGACATTCCGAAGGACGTGCAGTTCGCGACCGGCACCTATCATCCGCCGCGCAAGAACGATGTCCATGTGTCCTATACGCCGCGGGTGAAGGGCGATGCCGCACAGATCCGCAAGGC
Organism: Afipia sp. GW821-FHT14H12; assembly: GCF_058803465.1. Taxonomy (NCBI): domain Bacteria; kingdom Pseudomonadati; phylum Pseudomonadota; class Alphaproteobacteria; order Hyphomicrobiales; family Nitrobacteraceae; genus Afipia; species Afipia sp. GW821-FHT14H12. Next base: position 1,817,244 of record NZ_JBXAOZ010000001.1, read on the forward strand.
GGTGGCGCTGCTGGCCTCCGCCAAGCGGCCGGTGATCTATTCCGGCGGCGGTGTCATCAACTCCGGCCTTGAAGCGACGCGCCTGCTGCGCGAACTGGTCGGCACGACCAATTTCCCGATCACCTCGACGCTGATGGGTCTCGGCGCGTATCCCGCATCGGGCAAGAACTGGCTCGGCATGCTCGGCATGCACGGCACTTACGAAGCCAACATGGCGATGCACGATTGCGACGTCATGCTGTGCGTCGGCGCGCGCTTCGACGACCGCGTCACCGGGCGGCCGGATGCGTTCTCGCCGAACTCGAAGAAGATTCACATCGACATCGACCCGTCGTCGATCAACAAAAACATCCGCGTCGATGTGCCGATCATCGGCGACGTCGCCAATGTGCTGGCGGACTTGCTGGAAGGCCTCAAGGCCGAGAGCAAGCGGCCTGATCTGAAGCCGTGGTGGGCGCAGATCGCAAAGTGGCGCGCGCGCAATTCACTGGCGTTCAAGAAGAGCGACGATGTGATCCTGCCGCAATACGCGATCCAGCGCCTGTTCGAGGCGACCAAGAACCGCGACACCTACATCACCACGGAGGTCGGCCAGCATCAGATGTGGGCCGCGCAGTTCTACGGCTTCGAGCAGCCCAACCGCTGGATGACGTCCGGCGGCCTCGGCACCATGGGTTACGGCTTCCCGTCCGCCATCGGCGTTCAGGTCGCGCATCCGAAGAGCCTCGTCATCGACATCGCGGGCGATGCTTCGATCCAGATGATGCTGCAGGAGTTGTCGACGGCGGTTCAGTTCGATCTGCCGGTGAAGATTTTCATCCTCAACAACCAGTACATGGGCATGGTGCGCCAGTGGCAGCAGCTGCTGCACGGCAACCGCCTGTCGCATTCCTATTCCGAAGCCTTGCCTGATTTCGTCAAGCTTGCGGAAGCCTATGGCGGTGTCGGCATGCAGGTGGTGAAGCCCGGCGATCTCGACGGCGCGATCGAGGAGATGATCAAGGTTCGGAAGCCGGTGATCTTCGATTGCCGCGTCGCGGCGCTAGAAAACTGCTTCCCGATGATTCCGTCGGGTAAGGCGCATAACGAAATGCTTCTGCCCGCGGAAGCCAACGATGAAACGACTGCGGCGGCCTTCGCCGGCGGCAAGGCTCTGGTTTAAACGGCACTGGTGTAATGGCGATGGACAAGCAGACGAACGAACAGCCCGCTTCCGCCTACTTCATGGAAGAGCGGCACGATCCCAACGAAACGCATACGCTCTCCGTGCTGGTGCAGAACGAGCCGGGCGTGCTGGCGCGCGTGATCGGCCTGTTCTCGGGACGCGGTTACAACATCGAAAGCCTGACGGTGTCGGAAACCGAGCAGCACAAGCACATGTCGCGCATCACCATCGTCACCACCGGCACGCCGATGGTGATCCAGCAGATCAAGCACCAGCTTGACCGGATGATCCCGGTCTTTCGCGTCGTGGACATGACGCTGACCGGCCGCTCCATCGAGCGCGAACTGGCGATGGTCAAGGTGAAGGGCACGGGCGATGCCCGCGTCGAGGCGCTGCGGCTCGCGGATGCGTTTCGGGCCCGCGTGATCGACGCCACCACCGAGAGTTTCGTGTTCGAAATTACCGGCGCGAGCGAAAAGATCAGCCAGTTCGTGGCGTTGATGGCGCCGCTCGGCCTCGTCGAGGTGGCGCGCACGGGCGTGGCCGCCATCGCCCGCGGTCCGGACGGCATGTGAGGGCCCGCTCCGCGCTAAAACCCGATTTTACTTCCCATCAAAATGCATTAGACAACCCGGGAATTTCGAGGGCCGTCCGGTCCTGAAGGGCCCGTTTCGGGCCTGAAGCCCCACATCCACAAGGAAAGCACCATGCGAGTTTATTACGATCGCGACGCCGATTTGAACCTCATCAAGGGCAAGAAGGTCTGCATCATCGGCTACGGCAGCCAGGGCCATGCCCACGCGCTGAACCTGAAGGATTCCGGCGTCAAGGACGTCGCGATCGCGCTGCGCAAGGGCTCGGCCTCTGCGAAGAAGGCGGAAGGCGCCGGCTTCAAGGTGATGGACGTTGCCGAAGCCGCGAAGTGGGCCGACGTCATGATGATGCTGACGCCCGACGAACTGCAGGCCGACATCTACCGCGAGCATCTGCACGACAACATGAAGAAGGGCGCGGCGCTCCTGTTCGCCCACGGCCTCAACGTCCACTTCAACCTGATCGAGCCGCGCGAAGATCTCGATGTGCTGATGGTGGCGCCGAAGGGTCCCGGCCACACCGTGCGCGGCGAATATCAGCGCGGCGGCGGCGTGCCGTGCCTGATCGCGATCCACAAGGACTCCTCGGGCAACGCTCACGACCTCGGCCTGTCCTATGCCTCCGCCATCGGCGGCGGCCGTGCAGGCATCATCGAGACGTCGTTCCGCGAAGAAACCGAGACCGACCTGTTCGGTGAGCAGGCCGTGCTCTGCGGCGGTACCGTCGAACTGATCCGCGCCGGCTTCGAGACGCTGGTGGAAGCCGGCTACGCGCCGGAGATGGCGTATTTCGAATGCCTGCACGAGCTGAAGCTGATCGTCGACCTGATCTATGAAGGCGGCATCGCCAACATGAACTACTCGATCTCGAATACCGCCGAATATGGCGAGTACCGGTCGGGTCCGCGCGTCATCACTCCCGAGACCAAGAAGGAGATGAAGCGCATTCTCGATGACATTCAGTCCGGCCGCTTCGCGCGCGACTGGATGCTCGAGAACAAGGTCAACCAGCCTTCGTTCAAGGCGACCCGCGCGCACAACAACGCGCACCAGATCGAGGAAGTCGGCGCGCGCCTGCGCGACATGATGCCATGGATCAAGAAGGGCGCTCTGGTCGACAAGGCCAAGAACTAAGAGCCTCAAGTTTATTCCATAAATTCAATGTGAGCGCGCGGTGGCTTGATCGGCTGCCGCGCGTTTCGCATTTTTCCTCCCGACATAAAAATAGGGAGGTTGGACATGACTGGTTTCAGGTTCGCCGGATCTTGCGCGGTGGCAGGCGTGCTGCTTCTGGGCGCGACGGTCGCATCGTTTGCCGATCCTCTGGTTCTGACGTCGTCGAATTTCACGGACGGCGGAAAGCTGCCGGTGAAACATGCCGGTGCCCTCAAGACGAACCCGAATTGCGTCGGCGAAAACGTGTCGCCGGCTCTCGCGTGGAACGATCCACCGGAAGGCACAAAGAGTTTCGCTTTTGTGGTCTATGATCCCGACGGCGGCAGAGGACTTGGCGTCTATCATTGGGTCGCCTACGGCATCGCGCCTGATCGCCGCAGTTTCGCGGAAGGCGAAGTCGGTCAGCCATCGGACAAGTTTGTCGGCGGCAAGAATACGGCGGGGTTGAATTTCTATCTTGGCCCATGCCCGCCTGCGAACACCGGGCTGCATCATTACAATTTCAGCCTGATTGCGACCGACCTTGAGCCGAACGCTCTTGAGCCTGGACTCACGCGCGACGAACTGGTGGCGAAGCTCAAAGGCCATACCAAGGGTGTCGGCACCATCGTCGCGTTGTTTAGCCGCTAGCGCGCGCATATCCGGCGCTGCTCGCATGGCAGGAAAGCAGCGCTGGCGAACCCATCCGCGGTCCTGTAGCGTTGACCCGCGTGAAGGGAGAGTGCGATGGCTAAGAAGAACGGCAAAGCGTCCCGCGGCGGGGTCAATCTCTCACGTTATGTCGATCCGTTCAGGGTCGATGGTTCGCGTGAATTTCATTTAAAATTTCACAAGACTGACGAAAAGGGCGGACTCGACAAGGACACGGCCAAGGATCTGCTCGATGCGAGCCGCCTGAGGCTTCGCGCGTTGCAGGAGACGCTGTACGCACATGACCGCTGGTCTCTGCTTTTGATCTTTCAGGGCATGGATGCGGCCGGAAAAGACAGTGCCATCGAACATGTGATGTCGGGCGTCAATCCGCAGGGCTGTCAGGTGTTTTCCTTCAAGCAGCCGTCCACGAAGGAACTCGATCACGACTTCATGTGGCGAAGCATGATCGCGCTGCCGGAGCGCGGGCGCATCGGCATCTTCAACCGTTCCTACTATGAGGAAATGCTCGTCGTCCGCGTTCATCCCGAGATTCTGGCGCAGGAGAAAATTCCGCAACGTCTCGTCACCAAAAACGTCTGGCAGGAACGGTTCGAGGACGTGTCCAATATCGAGCGTTATCTCACGCGCAACGGCACGGTGGTCCTGAAGTTCTTCCTTCACGTCTCGAAGGAGGAACAGCGCAAGCGCTTTCTGGAACGTCTCGATGAGCCTTCAAAGAACTGGAAGTTCTCACTGGCTGACGTCAAGGAACGGGCCTTGTGGGACCGGTATTACGCCGCCTATCAGGAGGTCCTGCGTCACACCTCCTCATCCTATGCGCCGTGGTATGTGGTGCCGGCGGACCACAAATGGTTCTCGCGCCTCGTCATCAGTTCCACGATCGTCTCGACGCTCGAAAAGCTCGGCCTGTCTTATCCGACCAAGTCGGAAGCCTCGCCGTCGGAATTGAAGAAGGCGCAGGTTGCGCTGGAAAAGGAAGGGCCGCCACGCCGCAAGACCGTTTCCACGAAGCGAACTGCCAAGGCCGTAGCAAAGGTTGTCCCGAGGCCGCCCTTGCCGAAGGAGATCGCCGACACCGTGGGTGGCGCCAAGCCAGCGGCATCAAATGGACAGCGTTCCTGACGTTTATTTGGCGTTGCGGTAGCGGTCAAATCGTCTAAAACAAACAGCGGATGGCGGTTTCAACCAAGCCTCAACGGTTTGGGCGGATGATGTTGCCACCGGAAGCAATCAAGGCGATCGATGTCGAGCGGAATGACCTATGCAGCACAGGGAAGGGCGGTTTTGGCCGCCGGTTTCACCGTGCGCCCGGCTGCCGCTCTGAAGGTCCGCGCCTCGCTTCTTGGCGGGCTCCTGCTTCTTATCCGCCCCTGAGGGCCGTCTGGGCATGCAGCCTGGGCACTCAGGGGACCGTGAAGAAGCCTCGAACCCCCAATTGCGCCTGTCCGGTTTGACCAGAACGGCGCCCCTGACCAAAGGAATAATTTCATGACCAGCCCCACCACGTCCGGCAAGGACCGCGTCGTCATTTTCGACACCACCTTGCGCGACGGCGAGCAATGCCCCGGCGCCACCATGACCCATGAGGAGAAGCTGGAGGTCGCCGAAATGCTCGACGCCATGGGCGTCGACATCATCGAGGCCGGCTTCCCGATCGCCTCTGTCGGCGATTTCGAGGCGGTCGCCGACATCGCGCGGCAGACCAAGAACGCGGTGATCGCGGGTCTCGCTCGCGCCATCCCCGCCGACATCGCCCGCGCGGGTGAAGCCGTGCGTCATGCCAAGCGCGGCCGCATCCACACCTTCGTCTCGACCTCGCCGATCCATCTGGCGCACCAGATGCGCAAGAGTGAGGAAGACGTGCTCGACATCATCACCGCGACGGTGACGCAGGCGCGCAATCTGGTGGACGACGTCGAGTGGTCGGCGATGGATTCGACCCGCACGCCGATCGAGTATCTGTGCCGCTGCGTCGAGACCGCGATCAAGGCGGGCGCGACCACGATCAATCTGCCCGACACGGTGGGCTATGCGGTGCCGGAAGAATATCGCCGCATGTTCAAGACCATCCGCGAGCGGGTGCCGAACGCGGACAAGGCGGTGTTCTCGGTGCATTGCCATGACGATCTGGGGCTCGCGGTCGCGAACTCGCTGGCGGGCGTCGAAGGCGGCGCGCGGCAGATCGAGTGCACCATCAACGGTATCGGCGAGCGGGCGGGCAACGCCGCGCTGGAAGAAGTCGTGATGGCGATCAAGACCCGCGGCGACGTGATGCCGTATTGGTGCGATGTGGAATCCACCGCGTTGACTCGCGCCTCGAAGGTGGTGTCGGCGGCGACCTCGTTCCCGGTGCAGTACAACAAGGCCATCGTCGGCCGGAATGCCTTCGCGCATGAGAGCGGCATCCATCAGGATGGCGTTTTGAAGAATGCGCAGACCTACGAGATCATGACGCCCGAGAGCGTCGGCGTGAAACAGACCTCGCTGGTGATGGGCAAGCACTCCGGCCGCCATGCCTTCCAGCACAAGCTGAAGGAACTGGGCTACGAACTGGCGGACAATCAGTTGCAGGATGCCTTCGTGCGCTTCAAGGCGCTCGCCGATCGCAAGAAGGACATCTACGACGAGGACATCGAGGCGTTGGTCGATCAGGAACTGGCGCAGTCGCATGATCGGCTGCGTCTGGTGTCGCTGACGGTGATCGCGGGCACCAACGGCCCGCAACGCGCCACCATGAAGGTCGAGGTCGAAGGCAAGGTGCAGATCGACGAGGCCGAGGGCAACGGTCCGGTGGACGCGGTGTTCAATGCCGTCAAGGCGTTGGTGCCGCACGAGGCCAAGCTGGAATTGTATCAGGTCCATGCCGTGACGGCCGGTACCGATGCGCAGGCCGAGGTTTCGGTGCGGCTGTCCCAGGATGGCCGTTCGGTCACGGCGCGCAGTTCCGATCCCGATACGCTGGTTGCTTCGGCGAAGGCTTATCTCAGCGCGCTCAACAAAATTATATCGCGCCGGCAGCGTGAGGTACCGGCGGCTGCGGCAAGCTGACACACCTTTATTCGCGGATGCAAAAAAGCGGCGCCCTGCGCCGCTTTTTTATTTTCTAAATTGTGTCGTATTCCTGCGAAGGATCAATAGGCTTGACCGGCATTATCTGTAATGGTCGGTTGCGATCCGCTATCAAAAAAAGCTGTCAAGATTTCTATGGGCCTGGGAGGTAGTACGTCTATGAGGAAAATCGTTATCGCCGCAGCTTCGCTTGCCGCTGCTTTCATGGTCGGACCGGTCAATGCGCAGACGCCGCCGATCGTCATCAAGTTCAGCCATGTCGTTGCCCCGGAAACGCCGAAGGGCAAGGGCGCCGAGAAGTTCAAGGAACTCGCTGAAAAATACACCAACGGCAAGGTCAAGGTCGAAGTCTATCCGAACTCGCAGCTCTACAAGGACAAGGAAGAAGTCGAGGCGCTGCAGCTTGGCGCAGTGCAGATGCTTGCGCCTTCGCTGGCGAAGTTCGGCCCGCTCGGCGTCAAGGAATTCGAGGTTTTCGACATTCCCTACATCATGCCGGACAAGGCGGCGCTCAATCGCGTCACGCATGGCGAGGTCGGCAAGAAGCTGCTCGCGAAGCTCGAACCCAAGGGCATCAAGGGATTGGCCTTCTGGGACAACGGTTTCAAGATCATGAGCGCCAACAAGCCGCTGCATAAGCCGGAAGATTTCCGCGGCCTGAAGATGCGCATCCAGTCTTCGAAGGTGCTCGAAGCGCAGATGCGCGCGCTGGGTTCGATCCCGCAGGTGATGGCTTTCTCGGAAGTCTATCAGGCGCTGCAGACCGGTGTTGTCGACGGTACCGAAAATCCGCCGTCCAATATGTACACCCAGAAGATGAACGAGGTGCAGAAGCACGCCACGCTCTCCAACCACGGCTATCTCGGTTACGCCGTGATCGTGAACAAGAAGTTCTGGGACGGGCTGCCGGCGGATGTGCGTGGTCAGCTCGAAAAGGCGATGGCGGATGCCACCACCTATGCCAATGACATCGCCCAGAAGGAAAACGACGATGCGCTGGCGGCAATGCAGAAGGCCGGTACCACCACCTTCTACAAATTGACGCCCGAAGAAACGGCTGCCTGGCGCAAGGCGCTCGATCCGGTTGCGGACGAAGTTGGCAGCCGTGTCGGCAAGGAACTGATCGCCGAGTTCCGCAAGGAAGCGGCCGCATCTGGCAAATGATGTGAAAAGCCTAACGGCCCGGCGGTAAGCCGGGCCGTTTACGGCTTGCCAGCAAGCGATAAATCATATCGTGCTATGGCTGACCGGCGAAAGGCCGGATCGATAACCGGTACCGGGGGGCTGCCGTGGGGTTGTTCTTGAGAGTCCTCGATCGACTCGAGGAAATTCTGATTACCTTCCTGATAGGGGCGGCCACCGTGATAATTTTTATCGCGGTCGTGCATCGCTATGGCTCGGGCGTCTCGTTTCTCTATCCGTATCTGCATCAAATCCACATGTCCTGGGCGCAGGAACTGTGCATCTTCATGTTCGTGTGGATGGCGAAGTTCGGTGCCGCCTACGGTGTGCGCACCGGCATTCACGTCGGCGTCGACGTGCTGGTTCTCAAACTGCCGCCGAAATCGCGCAAGGCCACGATCCTGTTCGGGCTGTTGTGCGGCGCGTTGTTCACGGGGGTTGTCGGTACCATGGGCGCGAAATTCGTCTATGGCCTCAGCCTGACCGACCAGACCACGCCGGATCTCGAATGGCCGAGCTGGATCGTCTATCTGTGCGTTCCGCTCGGGTCCTACCTGATGTGCTTCCGGTTTCTGCAGGTCGCCTTTGCCTACTGGCGGACCGATGAGCTGCCGCATCACGATCATTCGCATGTCGAGGGAATCGAAGTCGATAATGCGATTGGCCCAACGCCGGAGGGCCAGCGATGAGCACGCTTTTCATTTTCCTTCTTCTCATCGCCCTGATGCTGACCGGCATGCCGATCTCGATCGCGCTCGGTCTGACGGTGCTGACGTTCCTGTTCGTCATGACGACGGTGCCGATCGAGTCGGTGGCGCTGAAGCTGTTCACGGGTATCGAGAATTTCGAAATCATGGCGATCCCGTTCTTCATTCTCGCGGGTAATTTCCTCACACATGGCGGCGTCGCCAGACGCATGATCAAGTTCGCGACCTCGATGGTCGGCCATTGGTACGGTGGCCTCGGGCTTGCGGGCGTTATGGCGTGCGCGCTGTTCGCGGCGATCTCCGGCTCGTCGCCGGCGACCGTGATCGCGATCGGTTCGATCCTGCTGCCGGCGATGGTGGAGCAGGGCTACCCGAAGCGGTTCGGTGCAGGCGTCATCACGACCTCGGGCGCGCTCGGCATCCTGATCCCGCCTTCGATCGTGATGGTGATCTATTCGGTCGCCACCGGCGGTAGCGTCGCTCTCGGGCCGAACGGAGAACGCGTGCTGTCGGCGTCTGTCGGGCAATTGTTTATGGCGGGCGTCATTCCGGGCATCATGCTGGCAACCTTGCTCGGCGTGACGACATTCTATCGTGCCTGGAAGAACGACTACCCGCGGCTTCCCCGCGCGGATTGGGCCGAACGCATCAAGACCTTCCGCGAGTGCATCTGGGGCCTCCTGCTGATCATCATCGTGCTGGGCGGCATCTATGCGGGCTGGTTCACGCCGACCGAAGCGGCGGCGATGAGCGCGGTCTATGCGTTCTTCATTGCGGTGTTCGTCTACAAGGACATGACGCTGAAGGATGTGCCGCGCGTACTGCTCGGCTCCGCCAATATGAGCGCGATGATCCTCTACATCATCACCAACGCAGTCCTGTTCTCATTCCTGATGACGAGCGAGCAGATTCCGCAGCAGTTGACGTCATGGATCATCGGCAACGGCGTGAACTGGGTGACGTTCCTGATCTTCGTCAACGTGCTGTTGCTGGTCGCGGGCAACGTCATGGAGGCAAGCTCCATCGTGCTCATCACCGCGCCGCTGCTATTCCCGATTGCCGTGAAGCTCGGCATCCATCCGGTCCATCTCGGCATCCTGATGGTGGTGAACATGGAAGTGGGCATGTGCCACCCGCCGGTCGGCCTCAACCTCTACGTCGCTTCGGGCATCGCCAAGATGGGCATCACCGAACTGACCATCGCGGTCTGGCCGTGGCTGATGACGATGCTGATGTTCCTGCTGGCGGTGACGTTCATTCCGGAAATCTCGCTGTGGCTGCCACGCATGCTCGGGATGCTCTAGAGAGCGGACAGGGGCTGCCGAGGTCCGAATCGTGAAAGCCGCCGGTTTCGGCGGCTTTTGCGTTCAGGGGCAAGGCCTGCCGTGGGGGTGGCAGGTCATCCACAGTCCGCGCCGGAGGCCATGATTTTACGAACAAAATCATGCCCGCCTTTGCTGGACATCAGGGGATGCCTTTGCTAAACGACGGCCTCTTCCACGGACATTTAATCCGGTCGGAGCCGGGCGATTAGCTCAGTTGGTAGAGCAGCTGACTCTTAATCAGCGGGTCGTAGGTTCGAGCCCTACATCGCCCACCAAATCATCACTTCTTTCAAGCAGTTAGGATGAATCCGGCTGGCCGGAACAAGGCTTTTTGCCTGAAACTGGGCGTGCGCGGACGCCTGCGAATAGGGCGTATTCGAACCCCTCGCGGCATTTAATCCGCATTTAACTAAAACCCGCATTTAATGGGTCATCGGCACGTCGCGGGGGAATCCCGGTAAATACGGGGTTGCCGTCATGACAAATCCGCAATTGAATGGCCTATCGGCATGTGTGCACCACATGCACGAAGGGGGCCCGGGGGACGTAGTGCATACCACGAGGCAGATGAAGTCACGCCCACGCAGGCCTGTACCTCCGCGCGCGCCTGAGCGCGAGGTGCGTGCCCGTAAGGCGATCCGGCAGACTTTCGTTGGCGGCATCTTGCTGGCCGGCGGCGGGCTGTCCTGCCTCTGGATTCTGAACGCGAGTCTCGGCAACGCGGCCCTCCCGGCCCAACCGATACCTCCGTTCGATCTTGCGACCACCGTTCCCGCCCCGACCGCCTTTCCAAAACAATACGCCGCCTTGCTGGATGCCACCTCGCCACTTGGTCCGGCGACGTCTTTCAACCGTCCGATCGCGTTTGAAGAGCGCTGGTCGGGAGTAGCTTTCGAGGACCGCTGGGCAGCGGTCACACCTGAACCCGCTCCGAAGCAGGCCAAGGTCGATGTGGCCGCCACCGCGTCTGTGACACCGCCTGACGATGTCGCACAGGAGATCGCGGAAGCCGTTCCGCTGCCGTTGCCGCGTCCGTCCGTCGAGGTCGCCAAGAACGGCCCCTCGCGCCAGGATGCGGCGCAGGAAAACAAGGACGTTGCGCTCGCCGAGCCGGCCAAGCAGCCGTCGATCTTCGAGCGACTGTTCGGCAAGCTGCGCCCGGCCAACACCACGCTGGCCTATGCCTCCCCGGATGGCGGCATCTTCAGCAACGGCACGAGCCGCATCGGCGGCCGCTACGATCCCCATACCGCCGTCTATGACATTTCGGCGCGCACCGTTTACATGCCGGACGGCACCAAGCTTGAAGCGCATTCCGGTCTCGGCAGCCGCCTCGACGATCCGCGTTATGTCAACGAGCGCATGCGCGGCGCCACGCCACCCGCGACCTATGAACTGAAGCTGCGCGAATCCCTGTTCCACGGCGTTGAGGCGATCCGCCTGACTCCGGTGGACAGCACCGTCTACGGCCGCACCGGGCTTCTGGCGCACACTTACATGCTGGGGCCGAACGGCGACTCCAACGGATGCGTGTCGTTCAAGAACTACAACGCCTTCCTTCAGGCCTATAAGAAGCAGCAAGTGAAGAAGCTCGTCGTGGTTGCCCACCTCGACACCTAAGACGGCCGATCTCCCCCTTTTGTGATCTTATAATACGCGTTGCAGGCCACGCATGCGATGCGAGGTCTTGCCAATGCTGGCCGATCTGCGCCATGCACTGACGCGATATATTGCACCGGCCAGCGCTCGCGGCTGCCTTACCGAAGGTATGACGGCTGAATGGAATTCGATTCTCCGCGCGATATTTTGCGCCATCGGCCATTTCAGTTTTTCTTTGTGACGCGGAGCTTTTCCCGCTTCGCAACCCAGATTTCGACCGTCGCGATCGGGTGGCAGATCTACGATCTGACCGGCAGCGCGCTTTACCTCGGCCTTGCCGGGCTCACGCAATTCCTGCCGACCGCGATTCTGGTGTTTTTGGCGGGCCATGTTGCCGACCGTTACGACCGCCGCCGGGTGCTCCAGGCCTGCCAGAGTGTGGAAGGGCTGACAGCCGTGGCGCTGGCGCTCGGCAACTTCCTCGGCATTCTCACCGTGCCATGGATTTTTGCGGCACTTGCGGTTCTCGGCACCGCGACGGCGTTCGAAAGCCCGGCGACGGCCGCGATCCTGCCTGCCGTGGCGCCGCCCGGCCGGTTGCAGCAGGCAACTGCATTGTCGACGGCGGGCAACCAGATGGCGACCATCGTCGGCCCGGCGCTCGGCGGCTTCGTCTACGCCATCTCGCCCGGTGTGCCTTATGCGCTCATGACTGTGCTGTGGTTTGTCGCCTCGGTCATGACGCGGGCGATTCACTTCGAGCGTCCAGCGGTGCCGAAGGAGATGCCTACGCTTGGCGCGCTGTTCGGCGGGGTGCGGTTCGTGCGCGACAACCCGACCATCCTCGGCGTGATCTCGCTCGATTTGTTTGCAGTGCTGTTTGGTGGTGCGACGGCGCTGCTGCCGATCTATGCGCGCGACATTCTGCAAACCGGGCCGTGGGGTCTCGGCCTGTTGCGGGCAGGGCCTGCGGTCGGTGCTCTGGCGATGACGGTCGTTCTCGCGCATCTGTCGCTCAATCGCCGCGTGGGTCTGCGAATGTTTCAGGCGGTGATCGCGTTCGGGGTTGCGACCATCATCTTCGCTCTGTCGACACACATCTGGCTGTCGCTGCTGGCGCTGGCGGCGATGGGCGCGGTCGATACCGTCAGCGTGGTGATCCGTTTCTCGCTGGTGCAGTTGTCGACGCCCGACGACATGCGCGGTCGGGTCGGTGCGGTGAACTACCTATTCGTCAATGCCTCGAACCAGCTTGGCGAATTCGAGAGTGGCGTGGTGGCGGCCTGGCTCGGCGCGGTCCCCGCGGCGCTGCTCGGCGGTATCGCCACGATCCTGATCGCGCTGACGTGGATGCGGCTGTTTCCGGCCTTGCGCAAGGTCGAGCGATTGGAATGAAGTCGTCTTGACCCTTTGCGGCGGCGGCTGAACAATCCCCCGGAAATCGATCAGGAGCCGCGATGCCGGGTTTTACGTTTCAATCGACCAAATCGCTCTTGATGGAGCCGGGCGCGTCCGCGCGCATCGGTGAGCTTGTTAAGGCGCTTGGTTGTCGTTCGGTGCTGCTCGTCACCGACCCCGGCGTGATGAAAGCAGGATTGCTGCAGGCCGGATTAAAGGGGCTCGGACAGGCAGGCGTCGCCGTCACGGTCTTTTCCGAGGTCGAGGCCGATCCGCCGGTGCATGTCATCGCGCGCGCCGTCGCGATGGCGCGCGCGGCGAAGGCCGATGGCGTCGTCGCCATTGGCGGCGGCAGTTCGATGGACGTGGCGAAGCTCGTGGCGCTGCTCGCGCATGGCGACGAGAAGCTCGCGGATATCTACGGAGTCGGCATGGTGAAGGGCAAACGCCTGCCTCTGGTGCTGGCGCCGACCACGGCGGGCACCGGATCGGAAGTCACGCCGATCTCGATCGTCACCACGGGCGAGAACGAGAAGAAGGGCGTTGTCTCTCCGGTGCTGTTGCCGGACTGGGCGGTGCTCGATGCCGAACTGACGCTCGGTCTGCCCGCGCATGTCACCGCCGCGACCGGCATCGACGCGATGGTTCACGCCATCGAGGCTTATACCAGCAAGCGGCTGAAGAACCCGATGTCGGATGCCTTGGCGCGTGAAGCGCTGCGGCTGCTCGGCGGCAATATCCGCATCGTTTGCCGTGACGGCGCGAACATCGAGGCACGGCACAACATGCTGTTCGGCTCGATGCTTGCGGGCATGGCGTTTGCCAATGCGCCGGTCGCCGCCGTTCATGCGCTGGCCTATCCGGTCGGTGCGCGCTTCCATGTCGCGCATGGCCTGTCCAATTCGCTGGTGCTGCCACAGGTGTTGCAATTCAATGCACCGGCCGCCGAGGGGCATTATGCCGAGATCGCCGACATTCTCATGCCGGGCAAAGGCAATGATGCGGCCTCATTGGTCGAATGGCTCGCGGAATTGCCGGTCGAACTTGGTCTGCCGACCCGGCTGCGCGATGTCGGCATTAAGGAATCCGATCTCGATGCGCTGGCCGAAGACGCGATGAAGCAGACGCGGCTCCTCATCAACAATCCGCGCGAGATGACGCAGGCCGCTGCGCTTGGCATCTATCGTGCGGCGTTGTGATGTGGCAAGGATTGCGCCGTTCCCGGCGTGAGACGTGATGGATACAGTTGTCCTGCAATTCGGCGATGACGAGACGCCCGCGCATGCGGCGGCGGGCGATGGGGTGCCGTCGCTTGAAGGTGTCACCAACCTCGGCCTTGCGTTCTTCGACGTCGCCCGCGCGCGCGGCGATCATCCGGCGATCGTGACGGAGAAGGGTGCCTTCACCTATGGCTGGCTGCTGCGCGCCGCCGAGAGCGTGCGCCGCTATTTGTGCAGCCGTCCTGATCATGCGCCCGGCGCGCGCGTCGCGCTCAAGCTTGCGAACTCGCCGGAATATGTCGCGGCATATTACGGCACGCTGTTGGCCGACGGCGTCGTGGTGCCGCTGCCGGTGGCGCTCGAGCCGATGCGGCTCAAACAGATCGAGGACGCCTGCCGCCCCGATATCCTGATCGTCGCGAAGAATTTCGCGACTGAGACGGCTGACACGGTGACGCTGATCGCGGAATCCGCTGGCGACATTCCGCGCCCAACACCCACACGCGGCCGTGACGAACTGGCGATGCTGCTGTTCACCTCGGGCTCCACAGGTCTGCCGAAAGGCGTGATGCTCAGTCACGGCAATCTTCTCTCCAACGCGCGTTCGATTTTGCACGACCTGCCGATCACGGCGGACGAGCGCGCGCTGGTGCTGCTGCCGTTCTGTCATGCGTTCGGCAATTCGATTTTGCAGACACACATGCTGGCAGGCGCGACCATGGTGTTCGCGGGCGCGCTGATGTTTCCGGCGACGATCCCGCAGGCCATCGCCAAGTTCGACGCCACGAGTTTTTCAGCGGTGCCAGAAGTCTATGGCATGCTGATGAAGTATGGCCGTCTCGGCGAACAGACCATGCCTCATCTGCGCTACATGTCGGTCGCGGGCGGTGGGTTGCGCCACGATCTGTCGATGCAAATGGCGGAGCTGATCGCGCCCGCCGAATTCTATGTGATGTACGGCCAGTCGGAGGCAGCCGCGCGGCTCGCGGTGCTGCCGCCGGATCAGCTTCATGTTCGCGAAGGCTCGATCGGCAGGGCGCTGTCGGGTGTCGAACTGGCGGTCCTGGATGAATCCAACCACGCCTTGCCGCAGGGCGAGGCCGGGATGCTCTGTGCGCGCGGGCCCAACGTCATGCTCGGCTACTGGCAGGATGAGGCCGCGAGCGCGGAGGCATTGAGCGGCGGCTGGTTGCGCACGGGCGATCTCGCTCGCGCCGATGCGGATGGCTATTTCTATATCGAGGGCCGCGCGAACCTCTTGGTGAAGGTACAGGGCTATCGCGTTCATCCCGCTGAAATCGAGAGCGTGGTGGAGGTGGCGTTTCCGGGCGTCCGTGCCGTGGCGGTACCGATGCTTCATGCCGGGGAAACCCGTTTTGCGCTGTTCGTGGCGCCGCAGGGCGGGGCGGCGGTCGATCTCGCGAATCTCCGTGCAACCTGCCAGCGTGAATTGCCGTCCTATAAAATTCCCGTGCATGTCGAGATTCTGGACGAGCTTCCTTTGACATCGGGTTACAAGGTGGACCGGGCGGCTCTCGCCGGGCGGCTGCCCGCTGGCTGAGACCGTACTTTTCCCCGAAATTGGGCTATGAGAGGCGTCGCGCAACCGCGCGGATGGTGAGTGGAGATCGAGTGAAGATGATGCCGGAGCGGACACAGGTCGAGGCCGATATTCTGAAGTTCGTGGCGTCGCGCTGCCCGAACCATCCCGGCCTCGCGCTCGATACCGACCTGCTGGAGGAGGGGCTTCTGGATTCGCTGCTCCTGATCGACGTGATTTTTCAAATCGAGGAGCGGTACGGCATCAAGCTCGGCGGTGAACATGTTGGCCCTGTGCATTTCCGTTCGCCCGCAGCGATCGTCGATCTGGTGATGAGCCAGAGCGCGGCGGCGCAGGCGTGAGGGTCGCACACCGATGAAATGGCCTCTCGTCAGCCGCCCGCTGTCGAACGCGGAAATCCCGCTCTACAACCGTTATTACCTGCACGCACCGAAGGCGAGCCATGTCGATCCGGTGATCGTGATGGGCACCGAATTCGAGGCGGATGCGCTGCTGGCGTTTCTTCAGGAGAAAAATCGCAAGGGTGGCATCATCCTCACCACCGCCCATGCGCTGATCCGTGCGACCGGCCTTGCACTCGCGCAATTCCCCGAGATGAATACCCGCGTCGTCGGACGCCGTATCTACCGCTTTCGCGATATCGGCATTCGCATGGCGTTCTTCCATCGCAAGGCCAACGAAATCGATCTGCTGCTGGTGACATCGCCGGATAAAAAAAGCGTCGAGGACATCGCCGGGGAAGTCTGGCGGCGCTTGCTGGAGGCCGCGCGCGGCAACGGCGGCCGCGACCGCGATCTGGCGCGGATGCGCAAGGTGCCTGCGTTCTGGTTTCGGCAGATGATGCGCTTCTACGGTTTCCTCGACCGCCATTTCCATCTGCCTGCGGTCAGCCGTCTCGATGAATTGCGCGGCGGCAGCGCCATGGTGAACGACCTCTCGCATGCGGGTTCGCCGCCGATGCGCAGCTACAAGCCGAGCCGTTTTGCCGATGGCAGCGATTCGATCAACCTGACATTGGGGCCGGCGGAAACGAAACTGGTGATGCGTGACGGCGCGCCGGTTGAAATCCGCGTGATGCCGCTGTTCATGCGTGCCGACCACCGGCTTGCGGACGCCTATCAGATCGGGCGCTTTCTCGCCGCCATGCGCGAGACGCTGCAAAATCCTGAACGGCTGGCGGTCACTTCCACCGGTCAGTAGATGCCCGGCACCACGCGCGCGGTACGCTGCATGTAGGCGCGGTATTCGTCGCCGAAGGTGTCGATCATCATCTGCTCCTCGTGGCCGACGCGCATGAAGAACAGGATGCCGAAGCCTATGAGACCGGCCGGACCTGCGATCCCGTTCGGCAGCAGGAATGCCTGCGCGAGCGCCCATAGCCAGAATGCCGCGTACATCGGGTGGCGAACCCGGTTGTAGACGCCCCCGGTGACGAGCCGGTGCTGTTCGCGGACTTCGAGCGTGACCGACCAGTTGCGGCCGAGATCCTTGTGGGTGCGGTAGAACATCCACAGCGCGGCTGCGAAAATGCTACCGCCGATCACGACCTGAAGCGGGTGCAGCGGGTAGTCGGCGAAGCGGAAGGCGTGGCC
Source organism: Afipia sp. GW821-FHT14H12 (assembly GCF_058803465.1). Lineage (NCBI taxonomy): Bacteria > Pseudomonadati > Pseudomonadota > Alphaproteobacteria > Hyphomicrobiales > Nitrobacteraceae > Afipia > Afipia sp. GW821-FHT14H12. Next base: position 1,834,485 of record NZ_JBXAOZ010000001.1, read on the forward strand.
GAACACGTAGAGCGCGGGCAGGATGCCAAGCCCGGTGGTCGAGGCGCTGAGCAGCAGTTTTTCGCGCAACCCCGAAGCTTGGCGGGCTTTCGGCGTACGCTTCGAGCGGCGATCATGCGGCAGGCGGATGATGAACCACCCGACCACGCCGATGGCCCAGATAATCTTGCTCGCCAGAAGAAGCACGGCCGTCCTGTTCTACCCAAAAGGTATCAAATGAAACGGGGGCTCTATCCCATACTCCGGCGCTGAAAGCCACCCGCAGGGCGTTACCGGATCGTCGCAAAGCCCAGTCGATTCGGTTCCCAAGTGAGAGAATTATGCAACACGCATGGCGATAAAGACGGCCATGCGGCGGAACGGCGGCAGGCGGCTTGATTTCACGCCGCCGGCTATTTTAAGTGACCCCCGTTAGGACAACTTCTTTTCATGACGGTGGAAGATGCGCACGTTCTGGTTGGCGATTGTTTTTGCAGTTGGATTGGTTTTCGCCCCGGTGGGTGCCCAGGCGGCACCGGGCCATGTGTATTTGCTCAAGGGTCTTGCGAACGTGTTCTCGACCGGCCTGGATAATTACGCGGCCGAACTGTCTCGCCGCCACATTCCGGTGACGGTCGCCAATCACAGCGAAGCAGCGGGCCTCGCGATGGAGGCGGCGCGCCTTTACAAGGCGGGCAAGGGCCCGATCGTGATCGTCGGTCATTCGCTTGGCGGTCAGGCTTCGACCCAGATGGCTGAGATCATGCAGCAGCAGGGCGCCAAGGTGGCACTGATCGTCAATTATGGCCCGCCCGGCACGCAGGTGATCCCGGCCAATGTTGGCCGCGTGGTGAATTATTACGGTGTCGTGGGCGGCGTTGCGGTGCGCGGCCCCGGATCGCGCGCGGCGATCACCAACATCGATCTGGCCGGCGATCCGAACATCAACCATTTCAACATGGACAAGTCGCCGCGTCTGGAAGCGCGGACGATGGGTCAGATTCTGGCGGCGCTTCGCAGCGGTCATCGCGTGCCGAAGGTTGCTGCGGGGGCGCATCAGCATTCCGCGTCGGCAACGCCGGCCGTTCAATAAGTTCTGCTCAACGACCATGATCCGCGCGGCGCAATGCGCTCGCGCGGATTTTTTATGCCTCGCCGATCGAGTGGCGGCGATGGCGGTCGGTTTCCTCGGCATAGCGACGCAGCGCATGCGCTTCCGTCAGGATGCCGATGACGCGGCGCGTATCGGCCTTGTCGATCACCGCGAGCGATTCCGCCTCGGCGCGATCGAACGCCGCCACCGCATCCTGTGCGTTCATGTCGGGCAACAGGCAGGCGTCCTGATAACGGATAATGTCGCCGACCGTGTCGGCCGGCGTGTCGAGTGAGGCGTAGGCGTCTGCGACGAAGACGATGCCCGCATATTTCTGTTCCGAATCCACCGCGATCACCTGTGTTTTCGAGCCGAGCGGATAGCTCTGGCGGAAGGTGTCGATCGGCATCTCCACCGGCACGGTGGTGACGTCGCCGCGCATCATGCGGCCGACGGTGAGGTCGCGAATCCATCCGATGTCGGCCGCGCTGCGGATGGTTTCGCCGCGCAGGTGGAAGCGCCAGGTCGCGAAGGAGTAGCCAAACAGCTCGCGCGTGACCTGGGTCGAGACGATGACCGCGATCAGAACCGCTGTTGTGAGCCAGAGATTGCCGGTGGTCTCCAGCGCAATGAAGGTCATGGTCAGTGGCCCGCCGACCACGGCGGCCGACAGCGCGCTCATGCCGATGACGGCATAGACGCTGATGTCGAGATGCAGCGACGGCACCAGTGTATTCATGGCCGCCGCGAACAGGTGGCCGCCGAGCGCGCCGCTCAGCAGCGAGGAGAAGAACAGACCGCCGCGAAAGCCCGAGCCAAGAGAAATCACCGAAGCGAGAATTTTGAGCGCGAACAGGAACGCGACCATCAAAACCGGCAGCGTGACAACATTGGTCGTATGCAGCGCGCCATGGCCGGAGGACATCACCTGCGGGGCCTGCAACGCGAACAGTCCCATAACGAGGCCGCCGATGGTCGGGCGTAACGGCAGCCACAACCGCGAGCGCGACATGACCGTGTCCCATACCGCGACCGCGCGCATCACCGCGATGCCGGCCAGCGCGCAGAGAAAGCCGAGCGCCACGGCGATGACAATGTCCTGACTCGTGACCGTTCCGACCTGGCTGAGAATGATGCCGGGGACGGTCGGTGCGAGCTGGTGGGCCACGGCATAACCGGTGATCGAGGCAACGCCGATCGGGGCGAGGCTCGCGGGCGTATAGCCGCTGACGATCAGTTCGAAGGCGTAGAAAGCTCCCGCCAGCGGTGCGCCGAACGCGCCCGCGATGGCGGCGGCGGAGCCGCACCCCACGAGGATGCGCTGGTCGGAGCGGCGCAGGTGAAACGCCTGACCGAGCACGGAGGCGGTGCCGCTCGATATCTGGGTATAGCCCGCCTCGGTGCCGACCGAGGCGCCGACGCCGCTCGACCAGATCGTTTGCAGGGCGACGATGATGCTGCCGCGGAACGACATCTTGCCGCCATGCAGGGCATTGGCTTCGATGGGGTCGACCTCCCGGCCGGGTCTCCAGCGATGCAAGGCGAGCAACGACAGGCCGAACAGGAGGCCGCCCAGGGTTGGCATGATCACCGCGCGCATCGGCTCCAGCACCGATTGGGACGACAGCCGTTCGCCGTGAGGGATGTTGAAAAGAACCTCGTGGAGCAGGCCGACGGCACGGCTCATCAGCACCACGAAAAGGCCGCCCAGAATACCGACGATCGCCGCGAGGACGATCAGGCTGGATTCCCGCGCGCGGACCAGCGCGCGCAAACGGCGCGGCGCTTCCAGATATAATTTCGAGGTGGGTGCCGTCATGTGTCAGTGCGTGCGCCCCAGCGCCGTGCCGGGGTTTCGCGTTCTCTACAGCAAGGAAAACGGCATGGGAAATCGAAATGACCCGCTGCAAGCGGGCCATTTCAGAAACGGGAATAAACGCGCATTTTCGTTCGACCACGCTTCCGGTGCAGTCCAATAGGCGTGACGGTGCGCGCTCCGCTTACCGCAGGTGGTCGCGCCAGTCGCGCAGTTCGATCCAGCGCGGACGCCTGCGCGGCGGCGGGCGATTGATGAGCAGAGCGAGTGCGAAGCCTGCCGCACCGGCGGCAAGAAGCGCGCCCAGCGGCTGATGCCGGATGGTGGAGGCGAGCGCACGGTTGCCCTGCCGGTAATACTGCCCGGCTGTCTCTACAGCCTGCGAGGCGAGATCGGACGCGGCATCGCCGAGATTGTCTGCAGCATCCGCCGCGGCATCCTTGGCCTGTCCGTAAATCCGCTGCACGGTGCCGGTGGCTTCGCGCGCACGGCCCTTCGCCTCTGCGGCCGCATCTCCGGTCAACCGTCCGTAGGCCGCTTCGGCCTTGCCCGCGACCGAATTGGCCGCGCCTTCCACACGCTTCTCGTCCATGATGATCTCGCTCCCTTGTTCGCAGCGCCAACCGGCGGACCTTGTGAAGGTTCCGGTGCTCCCGCCGGAACATCCTCTGCCGCCGCGCATTGGCCACTACGGACGATTTCGAACGTGAATGGAGAGGTTGCGATGGACGACAAATTCGATCCGGCCCCGCATGACAAGCACGCGGAAAATCCGCATGCGGCCGCGCGGGAAGATCGTCGTGCGAAAAAGGAGCTCGACAAGGGGCTGCGGGATACGTTTCCGGCCTCCGATCCGGTGAGCGTCACGCAGCCTTCGACCACGAAAAAGTCCGGCGAGGCCCGGAAGGAGCCGCGCAAGGGCTAAAAGGGCCAATCCCGTGGCAACGGCCGTGGGACATCTTTTCAAAAGATGAAACTATCTTGCGCTGCCCTGCAAAAATTGCGACGAAAGTCGAAAGCAGTTTTTGAAAGCGCATCCATCAATGGCGTCCGACGTTTCGGCTTTCGAGCGAAAGCCTCTTTCCAGTTCCAGCGAACCCTCCAGCCGGGAGGATGTCCTGTCGTCACAGGCCGACGCCCAATTACGCGCGGAAATACGGCTGTTGGGACGGATTCTGGGCGATACGGTTCGCGATCAGGAAGGCGATGACGTTTTCGATCTGGTGGAGAGCATCCGCCAGGCGTCGATTCGCTTCCACCGCGACGAGGACATCGGCGCCCGCCATGAACTGGAGGCGATGCTGGATGGCCGCTCCATCGCCGAGACGGTGCGCATCGTGCGCGCCTTCAGCTATTTCTCCCACCTCGCCAACATCGCCGAAGACCAGAACCACATCCGCCAGACCCGCAACCAGAGCGGGGCGGGGCTTGCGACCGCGGCGACGACGCTCGCCGGGACGGTGGAGCGCGCCCGCGAGGCAGGCTTCTCGGCAAAACAGTTGCGTGATTTTTTCGATGGCGCATTGGTGAGCCCGGTCCTGACCGCGCATCCGACCGAAGTGCGCCGCAAGAGCACCATCGACCGTGAAATGGACATCGCGGCGCTGCTCGAGGAGCGCGACCGTACCCAGATGACGGCGGAGGAGCTTGCGGACAACGATGAACAGCTTCGCCGCTGCGTACTGACGCTGTGGCAGACCAATCTGTTGCGCCGGACCAAGCTCACCGTGCTCGACGAAGTGCAGAACGGCCTATCGTTCTACGATTATACCTTCCTCAAACAGTTGCCGCGGCTGCTGAACCTGCTGGAAGATCGTCTCGGCGCCGACGAGGACGGAAAAGAACTGGCCTCGTTCCTGAAGATGGGAAGCTGGATCGGCGGCGACCGCGACGGCAATCCGTTCGTCACCGCCGACGTCTTGCGCGGCACGTTGCAGATGCAATGCGAGCGCGTGCTGAATTTCTACCTGCAGGAATTGCAGAAGCTCTATGGCGAATTGTCTCTCGCCGTGGATCTCGTGGATGTGACGGAGGAATTGCAGGCGCTGATCGAGCGTTCGCCGTCCGTCTCCGCGCACCGTGGCCGCGAGCCCTATCGCCGCGCCGTCCATGGCGTTTATTCGCGGCTGAAGGCGACGGCGGGTGTGTTCGGCGTACGCACTGGCGGCCGGGCGGGTGGTGAAGCGGCGCCTTACGAAAGCGTCGAAGCCCTTCGCGGCGATCTTGACATCATCAACCGCTCGCTGATCGAGAACGGCTCCCATGTCATCGCGCGCGGACGGCTGCGGCGGTTGCGGCGCGCGGTCGATTGCTTCGGCTTCCATCTTGCCAGCCTCGACCTGCGGCAGAATTCGGCGGTGCACGAACGCACCATCGCGGAATTGTTCGAAGCGGTTGCGCCGGGCACCAATTATCTCGATCGGTCGGAAGATGAGCGCTGCGCGCTCTTGGTGCGCGAACTGCATACCGCGCGGTCCCTGATCTCTCCGTTCGCAAGCTATGGCGAGGAGACAAGCGGCGAACTCGCGGTGCTGCGGATGGCGGCCGAGGCTCACGCGCGGTTCGGGCGTCAATGTATTCCGCAGAGCATCGTGTCGATGTCGGAAGGTGTCTCCGACCTTCTTGAAATCGCGGTGCTGCTTAAGGAAGTCGGGTTGATCGATCCGAATGGCACGAGCCACATCAATCTGGTGCCGCTGTTCGAGACCATCGAGGATTTGCGCAATTGCGCGGGCATCATGGATCGCGCGCTGTCGCTGCCGGAATATCGCCGTCTGGTCGACAGCCGCGGCGGCCTTCAGGAGGTGATGCTCGGCTATTCCGACAGCAACAAGGATGGTGGGTTCGTCACCTCGGGCTGGGAATTGTACAAGGCGGAAATCAGCCTCGTTGAGGTATTCGAGAAGCATAGGGTGCGGCTGCGGTTGTTCCATGGCCGTGGCGGTTCGGTCGGGCGTGGCGGCGGCCCGAGCTACGAGGCGGTGCTGGCGCAGCCGGGCGGGGCAGTACAGGGACAGATCCGCATCACCGAGCAGGGCGAGATCATCTCGTCGAAATACACCAACCCGGAAGTCGGGCGGCAGAATCTGGAAATCCTTGCTGCCGCGACGCTTGAAGCAAGCTTGCTGCAGCCACAGCACTCCGCGCCGCGCCAGGAGTATCTCGCGGCGATGGAGGAATTGTCGGCGCTCGCCTTCGCCTCCTATCGCGGTCTTGTCTATGAGACGGAAGGCTTCGAGGAGTATTTCTGGGCCTCCACCGTCATTAACGAAATCTCGACGCTCAACATCGGCAGCCGCCCGGCCTCGCGCAGCAAGGCGCGGCGGATCGAAAATCTGCGCGCGATCCCATGGGTGTTCTCATGGGCGCAGTGCCGTCTGATGCTGCCGGGCTGGTACGGCTTCGGCAGTGCGGTCAGCGAATGGGTCGGCAAGAACCCGGACAGGGGCCTGCCTTTCCTGCGCGAGCTCTATCGCGAGTGGCCGTTCTTCCGCATGCTTTTGTCGAACATGGACATGGTGCTGTCCAAGAGCAGCATCGCGGTCGCCTCGCGCTATGCGGAGCTGGTGCCGGATAAGACGTTGCAGGACACCATCTTCCTGCGCATCCGCACCGAGTGGCAGAATTCGATCGGCTGGCTGTTGAAGATCATGGAGCAGGATCGGCTGCTCGGGCACAACCCGCTGCTGGAACGCTCGATCCGTCACCGCTTTCCCTATCTCGATCCGCTCAACCATGTGCAGGTCGAGTTTCTCAAGGCCTATCGCGCCAAGAACGAGGACCCGCAGGTGCTGCGCGGCATCCAGATCACGATCAACGGCATTTCGGCGGGATTGCGGAACAGCGGCTAAATTTCAGCGCGGGTGAGTCCGGCGGAAATAGGCCTCAGTGTCGGTGAGGCGCTGATGGCTGCGGCGGACAAGAATATTGCCCGTGCGCAAGTTGCGGTTCGCCATGTGCAGGAGCCTGCGTCCTTCGCCGACCAGCGCGCGGGCCTGCCGCAACTGCTCCTCAAATGAAGCGGTGGTCGCAACGGGTTCAGTCGCGGTCTGAGCGGAGGTCATGATGCGGCTCCACGGTTGCTTGGCTGCCTGTTCACCTCAACGCACAGGTTGCCAAATCGTTCTGCCGTTGTCCGCTAGCAATTGTGGATTAGCCGCGTCATCCACAGCCCTGTCGCCGCAAATCCCTTTACAGAGCCTCAGTGCGGGAGCGGATGGGTTTTCGTGAGTCGGGCGGTGATGGCCTGAATCAAAGGCTTCATGAAATAAGCGCCGTTGGCGGGAGAGATGTCGGTCTGCAGGCCGTAGGCTTTCAGTTCATTGGAGACGACGGGGCCGATGGAGGCCACCGGCGTCTGCGCGAGTCCCAGCCGCAACTGCTCTTCGCTGCCCTCCGCCCGCGCGGCCTCCACCAGCCGTCGCACCTGCCCGGAACTGGTGAGCGCGATGGCATCGACGCGCCCTGCGGCGATCTCGCCAATGGCGGCGGCGATGTTCGGCTGCGCTGCTCGCGCATCATAAACATAGGGCTCAACCGGAACGGGCGTCGCTCCGGCCTCGCGCACCGCGGCGAGCAGCGGGCTGTGATCCTTCTCCGGGTAAAGCTGCAGGCCGACGCGATGGCCTTTCAATTCAGCTTTGGACAGCGTGGCGATGATGCCTTCCGTTGTGGGTGGCTCCACGACCATTTCGGCGGTGAGGCCGATCTGGCGGAGCGCATTCACGGGCTTGGGGCCACGCGCGTATTTTCGTGGCCGAGCCAATGCGGCAATGAATTCATTTTCGAGGCCGATCCGTTTGGCCGCAGCCACCAGCCGCCGCACGCCCTCGCCGGTCATCAGCACCAGATCGTCGAGCGGCTCGTGGATCGTGTTTTTGATCCAGCCGCCGACCGCGTCCTGATCGGGCGTGTCCTCGATGGTAAACATCGGGCACTGGAGCACGTCCGCGCCCTGGTCCCGCAGCAGGCGGGAAAACTGGGCTTCCTCGCGCGTTTCCAGAATGAGGATGCGGTATCCGCTTAATTTACCGGCCATGGTGCCTCGCGAGGGGTGGGGCGGATTGTCATACCATTTCATCATGTCGGGCGGGACAGGATTGGCGCAAGGGGAGGTGGGTGCTAGAGCAGGGCTGTTTTCACCCCTTTGCCCATCCAAAAGATCAGATTTCCCATGCTTGCCCAGCAATTCGTTCTGACCCTGTCCTGCGACAACCGCCCCGGAATCGTCTCGGCGGTATCGACCTTCCTGTTCGCCAGCGGACAGAACATTCTCGACGCCCAGCAGTTCGACGACACCGAAACCGGTAAGTTCTTCATGCGCGTGACGTTCAACACGGTGGATGGCTCCTCCGACCTCGCCACGCTGCGCGGCGGTTTCGGCGCCATCGCGGTGCCGTTCGGCATGACCTGGCAGTTGCGCAGCCGTAGCGAGCACCAGCGCGTCATGCTGATGGTGTCGAAATCGACCCATTGCCTCGCCGATCTGCTCTATCGCTGGCGCTACACCGACCTGCCGATGGTGCCGACCGCGATCGTCTCCAACCACCCGCGCGAGACCTATGAGGGCATCGAGTTCGGCGACATCCCGTTCCACTATCTGCCGGTGACACGCGACACCAAGGCGGAGCAGGAAGCCCAGATCTGGAAGCTGGTGCAGGAGACGCAGACCGATCTCGTCGTGCTGGCGCGCTACATGCAGGTGCTGTCCGACGACCTTGCCGCGAAACTGTCGGGCCGCTGCATCAACATCCATCACTCGTTCCTGCCGGGCTTCAAGGGCGCCAAGCCCTATCATCAGGCCCATGCGCGCGGCGTGAAACTGATCGGCGCGACCGCGCATTACGTCACCGGCGATCTCGATGAAGGTCCGATCATCGAGCAGGATGTCGAGCGCATCAGCCACCGCGATCCGCCCGAGATTCTGGTGCGCAAAGGCGCGGACATCGAACGGCAGGTGCTGGCGCGCGGCTTGCGTTATCATCTGGAGGATCGCGTCATCCTCAACGGCCGCAAGACGGTGGTGTTCAAGGATTGAGCGCGATGGCGTTTTCGCTGCGGCAGTTTCTCCTCGTCGCGACCGGCGCGCTGGGGATTGCCGTGGCGCAGCCTGCCGTTGCCGCCGAGCCGACCCTGAAGATCGGCCTCGTGCTGCCGCTCACAGGCCCGCTCGCCGAGACCGGCAAGCAGATCGACGACGCGATGCGGCTCTATCTTGAGCAGAACGGCGACACCGTCGAGGGGACGCGGATCGAGGTGATTGTCCGCGATGACGAAGGCAATCCCGATCACACGCGCGAAGCGGTCAAGAGCCTCGTCGAGGAAGACAAGGTCGATGTGCTGGCGGGGTTCGGCACGTCGCCCGCCGCCGCCGTCGCGGCACCGTTCGCGACCAATGCGAAAATTCCGATGGTGGTGATGGGCGCGCAGACCTCGGTCATCACCACCCGTTCGCCCTTCATCGTCCGCAGCGGCGCGACGCTGGCGCAATCCGCCGCGACGCTCGGCAAATGGGCAGCGAAGAACGGCATTCGCAACGTCGCCGCACTGATCTCCGACTATGCGCCGGGCAATGATGCGCTGAAGGAATTCTCCAAGGCGTTCGCCGGTGACGAGCGCACGGTGAGCGACGAATACAGGATTGCCTTGACCGAGCCCGATCTTGCCGCGCCGCTGATGCAGATCAAGCAGGCAAAGCCCGATGCGGTGTTTCTGTTTATCGCGCCATGGCAGATACACCGGGTGCTCGAGGCCATCGCGGAACAAGGCTTCGCGCAAGATGGCATCAGGCTAATCGCGACGGGCGACCTCACCGACGATTCAATTCTGAAGACTCTCGGGCCGTCCGCACTCGGAATCGTGACCGCGCATTTCTATTCGGCCGCGCATCCCTCGCGCACGAACCGGCTGTTCGTTGAGGCTTACCGGACGGCCTATGGCGAGACGCCGGGCGCGATGGCGGTGAGCGGCTATGACGGCACGCGCCTGATCCGCGAGGCGCTGCGGGCAACGAAAGGCGACACGAACGGCGAGGCACTTCTGAAAGCAATGAAAGGCGCTGCATGGGAAAGTCCGCGCGGGCCGTTCGCCGTTGACCGGCATAGCCGCGAGGTCGTGCAGAATATTGACATGCGCAAGGTCGAATCCGTGAACGGAGAGAATGTGAACGCCGAGTTCGCGACCTTCGAGGATGTCCGAGACCCCAACAACTCCGGCCGCGAGCACTGATCCGCGCAACAGCCGCTGCCTAGTGCCGCAATTGAGACTTCGGCGGCGTGATCGCCAGTGCCTTCGCGACATGCTGAAGTTTGTCGGGATTGCGGGTGATGTAGACGGTCACGATCTTGCCGTCCTCGATTTCAAAAGCCGTGGTCTGGAAGACGTTATCGCGCTCATAGCTGACATAACCCGGCAGGCCGTCGATCCGCACCGGCTTGTAGAAGCCGCCGTCTGTAATGCCGAGTTTGCGCGTCAGGCCCTCATAGAGCCGCAGCACGGCATTGAGGCCGACAATCGGATTGAGGAAGGCATGGACCTTGCCGCCGCCATCGGACGTGACCACGACATTCTGAGCCAGCAGCGTGCGCAGGCCATCGATGTCGCCGCTGCGTGACGCCGTAAAGAAAGCCTCGGCGATGCGGCTGCCTTCATCCTGCGCGACCGTATAACGGGGGCGTGCGTCCTGAACGTGCTGGCGCGCCCGTGCCGCCAGTTGCCGGACGGCGGCGGGGTCGCGTTCGATGGTGGTCGCGACTTCGTTCAGCGCGACGCCGAACACGTCGTGAAGCAGGAAGGCCGCGCGCTCGAGCGGCGAAAGCCGTTCCAGCGCGAGCATCAGCGTGAGGGTGAGATTGTCTTCATCCGGACCGTCATCCTCTTCGATGACTGGCTCCGGCAGCCATGAACCGACATAGGATTCGCGGCGCATGCGCGCGGATTTCATCACGTCGAGGCAAAGCCGCGTGACGATGCGCGAGAGAAACGCGGGCGCGGATTCGACCTTGGCATGGTCGACATCCTGCCAGCGCAGCCATGCGTCCTGCACCACATCCTCGGCCTCGGCAAGCGAGCCGAGCATGCGGTAGGCGAGACGCACCAGCCGGGGCCGTTGCGTCTCGAAGACGTCCGTTGTGCCGTCAGGCTGCTGCAAGCTTGTCTCCCTTCGGGTGCTGCATGCGCAGCCCGATCGCAAACCTATTCCACGAGTTGATCGCGCCGATCAGCAGCGTGAGATTGACCTGTTCGGCCTCGTTGAAGTGCGCCTTCACCTCGTCCCAGTCCGCATCCGGCGCGCCGGTTTGCGCAATCAGGGTCAGCGCGTCGGTCCATCCCAGGGCGGCGCGTTCGCGCGGGGTGTAGAGAGAGGATTCGCGCCAGGCGTTGAGCAGATAGAGCCGCATCTCGGTCTCGCCGGCCTTGCGGGCGTCGGTCGAATGCATGTGCAGGCAGAAGGCGCAACCATTGATCTGCGAGGCGCGCATCTTCACGAGTTCGATCAGGCTCTGCTCAAGCGTGCTGCCTTTGATGGCGGCTTCAAGCGCCAGCATGGCCTTGATGGCCTCGGGGGCGAGTTTGTAGGGATCATTGAGGCGTGCTGTCATGGTTGTAGCTCCTTCGTTAATGGGCGGCGGCAGGCGAATTGAGCCATGCGTCGAATGTGGTGGTGCCGAGACGGGCGCCAGTATCCGGAGTCAGCGAGCGGTCGTCGAGTCTGATGCCGAAATAGCGGGCGTCAGGATCGGTGATGACTGTTTTGCCGTCCTTTTTCGCGCTCAGGTATTTTCGGACGAGTTGATCGAGCTGAAAGGATTCCGGCCCGCCGATCTCGATCATCCCGTTCACGGGCTCGGCAAGGGCCGCATCCGCGACGGCGGCGGCAACATCGTCGGCCGCCATCGGCTGGATCTTCGCAGGCGAGACGTGGAGGCCATCGTCCCGCGTCGCTTCTTGCGCGATACCGCCGACGAATTCGAAGAACTGGGTGGCACGTACAATCGTGTAAGGCTGGCGTGATGCTTCGATCAGCAGTTCCTGCGCGAGCTTGGCGTGGAAATATCCGAATTCGAGCAGGCGCTCGGTGCCGACCACCGACAGAGCGACGTGATGCTTCACGCCCGCGCCCTTTTCAGCGGTGAGCACGTTGCGGCCCGAGGCCTCGAAGAAGGCCATCGCGGCCTTGTGTTCAAAGGACGGAGAGTTCGCGACATCGACCACGACCTGCGCCCCGGCGAACGCCTTGGCCAGCCCTTCGCCGGTGACGGTGTTGACGCCGGTGGACGGCGAGGCCGGGAGAACCTCATGGCCACGCTGGCGCAGCCGGGCCACGACCCGGGAGCCGATGAGGCCGGAGCCTCCGATAACGACGATCTTCAATGGTGCCTCCTGTGTGTTGCCGCTGAAGCGGGGATCGGCAGTTCTGGGCGCTTGCTAGGAACGCCGTTCTTGCCCATTTGGCTTCAAGACGAGACAGGGGGACCCGGAAGTGACATGCCCCTTCAAAAAAATCGGGCCGATCCTCAAAATCCGGTTCCGTCGCGCCGGCCATATGAAGACCGAAGCTGTTTTGGCTAAGGATTTCAGGCTATTGCCGCCGGGGGCGAGGTGTGCACGTCATCTGGTGGGCAGGACGGCCCGAAGGATTTTACCAAGCCAGGACCATCGCGGTTTCACCCGAATTGCAGTCTGGTACGAATTCCACCAGAGCTTCTTGGCTTTCGGTCGGGCAGATCGAAGACTTCGTGGGTTTAAACAGATCGAATCCTGACTGAACTTCTCCCATTCGGATGCGAATTTTTCCGCAGACCACAGGTATTGGAAGCCCCAGGCATTGGCGATGTCCACGCGACCAAGCCGGGCACCCTGGAATTTCTCGCGAGCCATTGTCCGCTCGAATCCCAGACGTTTGAAGTGCCACAGGAGCAGTTCGTCGCGTTCGGGCAGCACCAGTTTGCCGGCGGGCTGGGCGGCGTGCCGTCCCTTTGCAAAGTTTGTTTCCTTGAGGGCATTCGGATCGAAGATACTGAGCTTGCTGTATGGGACTGATGGTTGCCCCTGACGGATCTGGTCGATCAGCAGTCCTTCGTCTGGCGGCATGGTCTGGCTGATCATGTCGAAGCCGAGGGCCGGCATAAGAGTCACGCCTTGATCCTGCTGCGCGGACAAATAGGACTCCATGGATTGTCCCGGAATCCAGAGATGTTCGTCGATCGCCGTGATGATGACCCAGTCAGCCTGGCCCCGGCTTTCTTTCCAGACTTCATCCTGCATGATGGTATGCGAAAGCACGAAAGAATCCGGATCGACGCGAGCGAACGAGCGCACTTCCACCTTTGGATGCGCGCGCAGGATATCCAGCGAGCCGTCGGTTGAGCCGTCGTCGTAGATCACGTAGCGATCGACCCAGGAATCGTAATGCCTGAAGAAAAATCCAAGCATGTCCGCTTCGTCCCAGCAGATCGTATACAGGTGAACGATTGGCTTGCTCATCAGCCATCCCTCAGGTGTCGAGCGGGCGCGCCGGGTTTCCTATCACGGTCATCCCTGCGGGCACATCGCGCGTGACGACGGCGCCGGCTCCGACCACGGCATTTTCTCCCACCGTGATCTTGGGCAGGACGGTTGCGCCTGCGCCGACAAGGGCGCCGCCTTCAATCGTCACGTTGCCTGCGATCACGGCTCCCGGTCCGATGGAGACAAAATCGCCCAGCCGGGCATGATGGCCGAGGGTGGCGCCGCGATTGATAAAACTGAACATGCCGAGATGAACGCTGCTTCCGATCGTGCAGCCGGCATTGATGTAAGTGCCGGCAGCCACGTCCAGTTCGCGCGGAACGATTGAAGTGGGGTCGAGCAGGGTGAAAGGTCGATGTAATCCGAGACGTTTCGCTTCCGTGGCGGCTGTTCGGCGATTGTTCGGTGAGAACAGAGGTATCAGGAAAGGAAGGGAAAGCTTGTCGGCGGGAATATCGTCGCTGGCGATAACCGGGATGTCTCGCGACAGTTGGGAAGGATCAGTGTGGTTGCGAATACCAGCTACAATCGGAATCTTAACCCGATCAAGGCTCTCTTCGATGTCGGCGATGATGGGAGAGCCAATGCCGAAAAGTAAAATGCCCCTCATTTGCTGATGAACTCCCGAATGGCTTGGGCGATGCGTTCTGTGGCGGCTCTTGCCACCTCAGGTTGGACAGGCAGGCTCAGGGCGATTTCGAGAGACGCTCTCGCGCCTCGGATCATTGAAATGACTTTCGCGAAATAGAGCGGGGGCCCCGACCAAATCACGGTGGGCCCCGACAGGTTATCATCGGCTTTGTCGCGCGTACCGATGCCATAGTTCGTCCGGCAGGGCGGTAAAACAGCGCGGCAAATCAAACAAAAACCCCTCTTTGGTCATTTGATTGTTGGGCATGGCGTGGTAGATAGCTCGCACAATTTTATTCTGCCCACTCCATCTTCCCGCGCGGTCTCATGAAGAACGAAGCCCTTTTGGCTGAGATTTCAGACTATTGCCGCCAGGCGGGCCTGGCGGAATCGACGTTTGGCCGCCGCGCAGTGAACGACGGCAAGCTCGTGACCCGGCTGCGCGAGAACAAGCGCATTACCGTCGATACGCTGGAGCGAATCCGTGCCTTCATGGCCGATGGAACCCCGGCGCGGCGGCTCCCGGAGCCGCCCATCGAGAAGCGCGACCCGGCGGGCAACTTCCGTTTCTTCGAGAACCGGCAGAAATACCTGCTGTTTGTCCATACCTGTAGCGAGAAGCGCGTCATTGCCCAACGGGTGGCTTTGGAGCTTGGGAGCATCCACCCCAGCCCACCCGCATTGCGGGTGTTTGACGCCGGGGTGGGCGACGGCACCGTGCTGTCGCGGGTGATGCGCTCGATGCACGTCCGCTTTCCGCACATGCCGTTCTATGTCGCGGGCAAGGAGATCAGCTTCGAGGACGTCAAGCTCACGCTCGACAAGGTGCCGGACCGGCTATTCGAGCACCCGGCGACCGTGTTCGTGCTGACCAACATGAACTACGCCGAGGCCCCGTGGCTGACGCCGAAATCGGCCGCCGCCGCCGCCGGAATGATCTGGAAAGAAGTGGTGCTGACCGGCTCCTCCTCAGGCGAGTTCGAGGCGCAGATCGCCGAGCTTGAGCCGTTCCTTGAGGAGAACTGGCGCGCGAACGTCTCGCCGCGCTCGGGCATGCCGGTCTATGAGCGCCCGGTCGCCATCGTGATCTATCGCAACGACCACCGCTTCATGCTGGATTCTGTGATCCCGCGCGCAGGCAAGGTCGAGGCCAATTTCGACCTCGTGATCGCCTCGCAGCCTTATCGTGCCAAGTCGTCGCTGAACTTCCGCGCCAAGCGCATCATCGGCCCGCTGGCGCGGGCGCTGCGTCCCGGCGGGCGGCTGATCGGCATCCATTCCCACGGGCAGGACCCCGGAATGGAGATCATCCAGTCGGTCTGGCCGGACGAGAACCCGTTCTCGGTCAACCGCCATGAGGTCTTGCGGGCGGTGAAATACGAGCTCGGCTCGGCGGGGCGCGACCTTAACTTTAACGCCTACGCCGATAACCGCTCGATCTTCCGGTATGATATGGAAGCCCTGCCCAACGAGGTCACCGGCGCGATCGGCTCCTCGACTGCTTTCGCGGCCTGGAACGCGGCGGTCTATGTCGCCCAGATCGAGGACGAGCGGCTCGCCGGCATCACCGAAAGCGGCCGCTATCTGGAAGCCACGCGCGAGGTGCTGCGGCGGCATAACGGACTGTGGTTTTACGATGAATCTTACGTCATTTCGCGACGGCGCGATTGACGCACCTGATGGAATTTCCCAAACAACCGCCAGCCAATATCGAAGGAAGACAAGATGCGTTCGTCCTATCTGTTCACCTCTGAATCCGTCTCCGAAGGTCATCCGGACAAGGTCTGCGACCGCATCTCGGACGAAATCGTCGATCTGTTCTTCCGCGAAGGCCCCAAGCAGGGTCTCGATCCGTGGCAGATCCGCGCCGCCTGCGAAACGCTCGCCACCACCAACAAGGTGGTGATCGCGGGGGAGACGCGCGGCCCGAGCGTGCCAAAGGAACAGCTTGAGCAGGTCATCCGCGACGCGATCAAGGACATCGGCTACGAGCAGGACGGCTTCCACTGGAAGACCGTCGACATCGAAGTGCTGTTGCACGAACAGTCCGCCGACATCGCGCAGGGCGTCGATGCCCAGCAGCCGACCAATCGTGAAGAGGGCGCGGGCGACCAGGGCATCATGTTCGGTTATGCCACCAATGAGACGCCGGAATTGATGCCTGCACCGCTGCACTACGCGCACAAGATCCTGCGCCTGATTTCGGAAGCGCGCCACAATGGCACCGAGAAGGTGCTCGGCCCCGACTCCAAGAGCCAGGTCACCGTGCAGTACGAGAACGGCAAGCCGGTCGCCGTGCGCGAGATCGTTGTTTCGCATCAGCATCTGATCGAGGACATGACCTCTAGCCAAGTGCGCGAGCGCGTCGAGCCCTACATCCGCAAGGCGCTGCCGGAAGGCTGGATCAACGACAAGACCATCTGGCACATCAACCCGACCGGCAAGTTCTTCATCGGCGGTCCCGACGGCGACACCGGCCTCACCGGCCGCAAGATCATCGTCGACACCTACGGCGGCGCGGCTCCGCACGGCGGCGGCGCGTTCTCCGGCAAGGACTCCACCAAGGTGGACCGCTCGGCCGCTTACGCTGCGCGCTACCTTGCGAAGAACGTCGTCGCGGCGGGCCTCGCCGACAAGTGCACGCTGCAGCTCGCTTACGCCATCGGCGTCGCGCGTCCGCTGTCGATCTACATCGACACCCACGGCACCGGAAAGGTGTCGGAGGAGACGCTCGAGAAGGCGGTGGCCCAGTCCATGGATCTCACGCCGCGCGGCATCCGCAAGCATCTCGATCTCAACAAGCCGATCTACGCGCGCACCGCGGCCTACGGCCATTTCGGCCGCGCGCCGGACAAGGACGGCGGCTTCTCCTGGGAGAAGACCGATCTCGCCGAGGCGCTGAAGAAGGCGGTTTGATTTCACCAAGTCATTCCGGGATGCGCGCATCGAGCGCGCAGACCCGGAATCCCGAACTTCCAGATTCCGGGTTTGCTCGCTGCGCTCACGCCCCGGAATGACATGCCAGAGACAGGAACACTCAACATGACCACCGCCACCGACTACATCGTCGCCGACATCGGCCTTGCCGATTTCGGCCGCAAGGAATTGTCGCTCGCCGAAACCGAAATGCCGGGCCTGATGGCGACGCGCGAGGAATACGGCCCGAAGCAGCCGCTGAAGGGCGCGCGCATCGCGGGCTCGCTGCACATGACGATCCAGACCGGCGTTCTCATCGAGACGCTGAAGGCGCTCGGCGCTGATATCCGCTGGGTGTCGTGCAACATCTATTCGACGCAGGACCACGCCGCCGCCGCGATTGCCGCAGCCGGCATTCCGGTGTTCGCGGTGAAGGGCGAGACGCTGAAGGATTACTGGGACTACACCGCCAAGCTGTTCGACTGGCACGGCGGCGGCCACCCCAACATGATCCTCGATGACGGCGGCGACGCCACCATGTACGTCCACCTCGGCCTGCGCGCCGAGAACGGCGACACCGCGTTCCTCGACAAGCCCGGCTCCGAGGAAGAGGAAGTGTTCTTCGCGCTCCTGAAGAAGCAGCTCAAGGAGAAGCCGAAGGGTTACTTCAAGGCGATCGCCGACAGCATCAAGGGCGTGTCGGAAGAGACCACCACGGGTGTGCATCGCCTGTACGAGATGCAGAAGGCTGGCACGCTGCTGTGGCCCGCCATCAACGTCAACGACTCGGTCACCAAGTCGAAGTTCGACAACCTTTATGGTTGCCGTGAATCGCTGGTCGACGGCATCCGCCGCGGCACCGACGTGATGATGTCGGGCAAGGTCGCGATGGTCGCGGGCTTCGGCGACGTCGGCAAGGGGTCGGCTGCGTCGTTGCGCCAGGCCGGCTGCCGCGTGCTGGTGTCCGAGATCGATCCGATCTGCGCGCTGCAGGCATCGATGGAAGGCTACGAAGTCGTGACGATGGAAGACGCCGCCCCGCGCGCCGACATCTTCGTCACCGCCACCGGCAACAAGGACATCATCACGCTCGACCACATGCGCGCGATGAAGGATCGCGCCATCGTCTGCAACATCGGCCACTTCGACAACGAGATTCAGGTCGCGACCCTGAAGAACCTGAAGTGGACCAACATCAAGCCGCAGGTGGACGAGATCACCTTCGCGGATGGTCATCGCATCATCCTGCTGTCGGAAGGCCGCCTCGTGAACCTCGGCAACGCGATGGGTCATCCGTCGTTCGTGATGTCGGCGTCGTTCACCAACCAGACGCTGGCGCAGATCGAACTGTTCGCCAACAACAAGGACGGCAAGTACAAGAAGGAAGTCTATGTGCTGCCGAAGTCGCTCGACGAGAAGGTCGCGCGGCTGCATCTTGCCAAGATCGGCGTGAAGCTCACCGAGCTGCGCAAGGATCAGGCCGACTACATCGGCGTGAAGCAGGAAGGCCCGTACAAGGCCGCGCACTACCGGTACTGATGATTGGGTCATTCCGGGATGCGCGTTCTTCACGCGCAGACCCGGAATCCCGAGCTGCTGGATTCCGGGTTCGCTCGCTGCGCTCGCATCCCGGAATGCCATCGTAAGAAACATAAAGCCCCGGAGCGATCCGGGGCTTTGTCCATTCCCGGCTCATTTGCCGCACCATCTTCAGGAAACAGCGGGTTTGCAGGCCGTTTCGCTCCCGGAAGCAGTATATCGCCCCCCAATGAACACAATTGAGTCCTTTGGCTTTGGCAAAGGGCGTGCTACGTATCGCTATATTCGATTGCTGGCCCTTCTTTTGTTAACGCGCCGCCAGGCTCCTTTCCCAAAGACGATGCTGAAAATTGGATGCTTCGCGCAATGGTGCGCGAAATGCGCCCTGGCGCTTCTTTAGGAAAGACAGAGACAAATGGCTCAAGGTACAGTGAAGTGGTTTAACAGCCAGAAGGGTTTTGGATTCATCGCCCCGACCGACGGCGGCACCGATGTGTTCGTTCACATCAGCGCAGTCGAGCGTGCAGGCCTTTCCAACCTCGCCGAAGGGCAGAAGGTTGAGTTCGAAGCCAAGACGGACAAGATGCGCGGCAAGACCAGCGCGGAAAACCTCCAGCTTCTCTAAGCAAATCATCGGCCGCCCGCTGTCATTCGCAAAGAATGACGTGGGCGCCATGCAGGGATTCAAAAGCGCCGTCACCGCGGATGTACCGGGACGCGCTTAGAGTTTCACGCCTCGTTTCACGGATGTACTGAAACGCAGACGTTCAGGGGCCTCGTCAGAAATGACGGGGCTTTTTGCTGTGTGGGTAGTGGAGGTCCTGCCGGTCATTCCGGGGCGCTTGCGAAGCGAGCGAACCCGGAATCCAGCAGTTCGAGATTCCGGGTCTGCGCGTAAGCGCGCGCATCCCGGAATGATATCGCGAGAAACAAAAAGCCCCGGAGCGATCCGGGGCTTTTTGTTTGCGCGCCGCCCGCGCCAAACCAGCATCACCGCGCAGGCGACATGGCCGATCCGTTATGGAATCTGCTCGACATGACGCCGGAGGGAAGAGGGGAGGAGTGGTTTCCGAAGGTGGGGAGTATTGAATATCTTGGCGGGGCCGCCCCGTGGGAATGATTTGACTGTGGATAGCTTTTGAAATTTGGGAGTAGTGACGAGCTGCCCGAACCTTGGGATGTGATTCGCTGGGTAGTTTCGTCCCAGTGAATTTGATTCGTTCAGCATCCGTAAGATGTCACAAGATCAAAATGCAAAAGCCCGTAGCGTAACCCTTCGCCATATGCGGGATTATCCGCATCGAACGATAGCGATCGTCTACGACTTCGACGGAACTTTATCACCACTCAGCATGCAGGAGTACACAGTGCTTCCAGAGCTGGGAGTGGAGGCAAGTGACTTCTGGAAAGAAGTGAAAGCAGCTACGCGTGAAAGTCAGGCCACTGAAATTCTAACTTATATGAGGCTCCTGGCAGAGCGCATTATGCAACATTCTTTGCCGATCAATCGAGCTACATTAAGCCAGCTTGGTGCTAAGGTGCCCTACTTTCCTGGCGTTGAAAGTTGGTTCGAACGCGTCAATAAGTTTGTTCATGAGCAAACCTTAGGATACGTGAAAATCCGCCACTACATCGTCTCTGCTGGATTGAAAGAAATTTTAGAGGGAGTTTCAATTGCTGAAAACTTCCATACGATTTTCGCATCTGAGTATCACTACGACGCGTTCGGGCGGCCAACTTTTCCAAATCGGGTGATTACAGACGTCTCAAAGACTCAGTACTTGTTTCGTATAAATAAAGGCGTCGAAGACCTATCTCTGCCTGTCAACAAGCATATGCCTGAAGGTGAACGACCGATTCCTTTTCGAAATTTAATTTATATCGGTGATGGGGATACAGATGTGCCGTCTATGGCGGTAACAAGAAAAAATGGAGGGCATGCGTTCGCGGTTTACTCCCCAGAAGAGGATGTTCGGAAATGCGAGGCGCTATTCAAAGCGGGGCGTGTCGATGCTTATTTTGAGGCCAACTATCAGCCAAATCAAAGGCTGGAGATTTTTATAAAAGGAGTGCTTAAGAAAATCGTGGCCCAAATTCGGTATGACGCAATGCTGTATCTATTCCGAAATGAAGTAGTGCTCAAAGATGATGGTGGTGCGCGATAGGAATTTGTGGGCCATGCTCATCGTTCCGTCTCGCGTGTTCAACGCCAATCTGCGTTACGCCCGTCGTGATCTGAGCCTTAAGCCCAGCTGTCTCGGATTTTTGACGCAAAAAAATTGGCGCAAACTTATCCCCGCTCGCCAAACCTCGCTTATGATGTGTCTGTCCCGTCCCTAGTTTGAGGGGCGTTTCGCGATCGTCACGATGCGCGGGGCGGGATGCGGTGGCTGCGCACGGTGTTCGATGCGCGGGCGATGGATCGGGCGCGGTGCTTTAAAAAGCTCCGGGCCTTTTTTATTGCCCGGGCTGACGGCCGCACCGTGAGCAGACGGCCCAAGTCGCGATATCCCGGCGCATCGCCTTGCGCCATGGGGCAGCGCCAACTCTCTCTCCTCGCAAGAGGAAGAGCGGCGCCGTCCCCTCCAGCGGTGATGGACCGAAGGGCCGGTCACCGGGGGTTTTCGCGGAGCAAGCCGTTAAAACCATTGCGTGCGGAACGCCGGATGATGCGGCGTGCCCGTGGTGACTCTACTCGTGCGCTTGTTTTCATCGCGCATGAGGCTGCGGATGCGTGCGCGCATCCGGCGTTCCGCGCGCCCTCGTTTGAGGGTGATCGCAGTTGAAGCGTTCAGACGCGCCCGCGTCTCAAAGAACAGGGCGGCTCGCGCACGCATGATGGCTCGACGGAGGGTGTTTTGGCGCAAACGGGATAGGGGGCGCGCGTGCTGCGGGTATCCGTTAACGGCCTTGGCCTAGACTGGCGCAAACCGGAGATTGCCGATGAAGCACATTGCCTCGATTGCCGTTCTTGCCGCCGTGGCGTTTGCCGCGTCGCCGTGCCGCGCTGAAAGCCCGCGCGTCGAGACAGCGGCGAAGCCTGTCATCGTTCGCCCGGTGATGTCGGCCATCACGACGTCAAGCGGCCAGCCGATCGTGCTGCCGCAGAAGGATGCGCAGGTCATCGTCTCCACATACGAGATTGCGCCCGACGCGGTGCTGCCGGTGCACAAGCATCCGTTCCCGCGTTACGCCTATGTGCAGGCGGGCAATCTGCGCGTCACCAATAACGACACCGGCAAGAGCGAGGATTTCAAGCCCGGCGATTTCATCGTCGAGGCGGTCGGGCAATGGCACTTCGGCACCAACACCGGCAAGGATGTCGTGAAGCTGCTTGTCATCGATATGGTGGAGAAGGGCAAGGCCAACACCGTGCTGCGCGACGCCCATTAAGCCAAGGCAGTCAAAAAACCCTTGTCAGCCCTGCATTTTGCTGCGGACGCACATGGAACTGCGGGTGTAGCATCGCATTGTTATCACAGCCCCCTTGGGAGTGCTGAGCGATGCGGATCGAACCATTCCGAGACCCTCGCGAAAGCGACTCGGGTTGGCGTGCCAGACGCCTCATCGATATCGGCAGCATCGTCGTGCTGCTCGCCGTGATGCTGGCGGGCTATTACTATTTCACCCGCCCCGAGATCGCCCCGACGCAAACGTCCTTTATCGTGCCGAGCCAGCACGTTCACTGGTGAGCGCGGCGTGCTTCGCCTCAGGCGATATTGACCGACAACGGCTCCAGCCCCTCGACGCCGCATTCGATGCGGTCGCCCGGCGCGATCGCGGCCACGCCCTTCGGCGTGCCGGTCATGATGATGTCGCCCGCGCCAAGCGTCACCTGCAGCGACAGCCGCGCGATGATTTCCGGCACGTTCCAGATCATCTGGTTGAGGTCGCCGATCTGGCGTTCCTTGCCGTTGACGTTGAGCCAGATTTTGCCCTTCGCGGGATGGCCGATCTCGGAGGCCGCGCGCAAGGGCCCGCAGGGTGCGGAGTTGTCGAACGATTTGCCGATCTCCCAGGGCTGCTCCTTCTTGCGCGAGGCCATCTGCAAATCGCGGCGGGTGAGATCGATGGAGACGCCGTAGCCGTAGACGTGATCGAGCGCGGTCTCGGGCGAGATATTGGCGCCGCCGGATTTCAGCGCGACGATCATCTCGACCTCGTGCTGGCAGTCCTTGGTGAGGCCGGGGAAGGGGATGGTCGCGCCGCTCGGCACGATCATGTCGGCATGCTTGGCGAAGAAGAAGGGCGGGTTTCGCTCGTCATTGCCGAGTTCGCGGATGTGCTCGAGGAAGTTGCGCCCGACGCACCAGATCCGCCGCACCGGGAATTTTTTCGCCGTGCCGGCGACCGGCAGCATCGGATAGTCAAGCGCGGGGATCACGGTCTCGGGCAGGCTCATGGGATGTCTCTCGAAAAATCTAGGCGTTGGCGGCAAGTGGCGTGACGTTGTCTTCTTCGCGTTGCTGAAGGCGGAAGAACGAGGCGTAGCGTCCTCCGGCGCGCAGCAGGTCGTCATGCTGGCCGGTCTCGACGATCTCGCCGCCCTCGATCACGAGGATGCGGTCGGCATGCATGATGGTGTGAAGGCGATGCGCGATGACGATGGTGGTGCGGCCCTGGCACAAATGCGCGATCGCCTCCTGCACGTATTTCTCCGATTCCGAATCCAGCGCGGCGGTGGCTTCGTCCAGCAGGATGATCGGCGCGTCCTTCACCAATGCGCGGGCGATGGCGATGCGCTGGCGCTGGCCGCCCGACAGTTGGGTGCCGTGCTCGCCGACCGGCGTGTCGTAGCCCTGCGGGAAGCTCATGATGAAATCGTGCGCGAATGCGGCCTTTGCGGCGGCGATGATCTCATCCTCGGTCACACCGATACGGCCGAAGGCGATGTTCTCGCGGACGCTGCCACGGAACAGGTAAACGTCCTGGCCGACATAGGCGGTCTGCTGGCGCAGCGATGTGCGTGAGCAGTCGGAGATGATCTGGTTGTCGATCACGATGGCGCCGCGATCCACTTCGTAGAGCCGCAGCAGCAGCGCCAGCACCGTGGACTTGCCGCCGCCCGAAGGGCCGACCAGCGCCGTGGTCTGGCCGGGCTCCGCGACGAAACTCATTCGCTTCAGCACCGGTTCGTCGGGGCGATACGAGAAGGTCACGTCGCGCAGTTCGACGCGGCCTTGCGTGAGTTGCAGCGGCGGCTTGTTGTCGTCGCTCGGCTCCGAGGCGGGGCTGTCGATGATTTCGAGCAGTTTGCGTGCACCGATCAGGAGCCCGCTGAGGTCGATGTTGAGGCGCGCGAGCCGCTTGGCAGGCTCATAGGCCAGCAGGAAGGCCGTAATGAAGGAGACGAACTGACCGGGGGCGGCGTTGGTCGCGATCACGCGGTAGCCGCCATACATCAGCGCGCCCGCGATGGCGACGCCGCCCAGCATTTCCATCAGCGGACCAGAACGATTGGAGACGCGCGCCATCTTGTTGGAATAGCTTTCGACGTCGGCGATGCTCTTGTTGATGCGGGCCTGCATCGCTTCCTCGAGCGTGAAGGCCTTCACGGTGCGGATGCCCTGCAGCGATTCCTGCACCGTCTCCATGATGTCCGTGGTGCCGGTGAACTGGTCGTGCGCGAGATGGCGGATGCGCTTGACGAGCTTGCGGATGAACAGGAAGGCAGGCGGCGCGACCACGAAGCTCAACAGCGACATAATCGGGTCCTGCACGATCATCACCACCAGGAGACCGATTAATGACAGGAAGTCGCGCCCGAGCGAGGTGACGAGCAGCGCCAGCACCTGCGTGACGGCGGATGCGCCGGCCGAGAGACGGGCGAGGAATTCGGAGGAGTGACGCTCCGAATAGAATGTCAGGTTCTCGCGCATCAGCTTGGCGAACAGCCTGCGCTGGTTGTTGGCGAGAATGGCGTTGCTGATCCGCGACATGATCACGGCCTGCCCGTAGGTCGCGGCACCCTTGATCGTGAACAGCGCAATGATGATCGCGGACAAGGTGACGATGCCCGAGATGCTGCGGTTGACGTAGGCCTGGTTGATGACCTGTCCGAGCAGATAGGCCGAGCCCGCGGTCGCAGCCGCGGACAATCCCATCATGCCGAAGGCGACCGCGTAGCGCCGCCAATAGGCAAGGCCCTGTTCGGCCACCAGCCGCTTAATCAGCTCGGCTGCGCCATAGGGGTCATCGGTGATTTTGCGGGGAACCTTGCTCATTCCCATGCCGCGCTGCAATGAAACATGCGCCTCATTGCCCGCAATGGCGGGGGTTTTCAAGCCAAAACAAGGCTTGAAACTTAAGCCGGAACCGCTTCCTGCCGGTTGGCGAGGCGGTCCTGAAGCAGCTTTTCCTCCCAGGCGAGGGCATGGGCGGCAATGGTGTCGAGGTCGTCGTAGCGCGGCGTCCAGTCGAGCATCGCGTTGATCCGGGTGGTATCGGCGATCATGGTCATGATGTCGCCGGGGCGTCGCGGGCTCATCTGGACCGCGAAGTTGCGGCCGGATACGCGGCGGACGGCCTCGATGGTTTCCAGCACGGAATAGCCACGGCCATATCCGCAATTCAGCGTCACCGACTCACCGCCCTGGGCGAGGTAGGACAATGCGGCGAGATGCGCCTGCGCGAGATCGCTGACGTGGATGAAATCGCGGATGCAGCTTCCGTCCGGCGTCGGGTAGTCGGTGCCGAACACGTCGATCTTGGCGCGCTGGCCGGTGGCGGCCTCGACCGCGATCTTGAGCAGATGCGTCGCCCCGGCGGTCTGTAATCCGATGCGGGCCTGCGGGTCGGCGCCCGCGACGTTGAAGTAACGCAGCACGACATAATTCAGGTCGTGCGCGGTCGCCACGTCGTGCAGCATGATCTCGGTCATCAGCTTCGAGGAGCCGTAGGGAGACAGCGGCCGCGTCGGCGCGATCTCCGGCACCGGCATCTGCTCGGGATTGCCGTAGACGGCGGCGGTCGATGAGAAGATGAAATTCTTTACCTGACCCTTGATCGCGGCATTGAGCAGGTTGCGCGTGGTCATGGTGTTGTTGCGGTAGTAGGCGAGCGGATCGCGCATCGAGTCCGGCACCACCACCGAGCCGGCGAAATGGATGATGGATGTGATGCCGTGCGCGGCGATCACGCCTTCCACGAGGTTCTCGTCGGCCGCATCGCCGATGAACAGCGGCACGCCTTCCGGCAGCGCGGTCGAGAAGCCGGTGGAAAGGTTGTCGATCACCACCACGCTCGCGCCGGATTCGACCAGAGCGAGAACGGTGTGGCTGCCGATGTAACCGGCACCGCCGGTGACGAGAACGGTCATAAGCGCTTCCATCATTGGCCGCACGTCGCGGCGGCCTTCTGTCGACACCTATGGTGTCGCGCAACCGGGGAATGGAAGTATTAAACCTGCGGTTTTGATGGCCGATTTCGTGGCTTTTCCTCCGGGAAACTGCTTTATGGTTTCCAAACCGTAAGGCCATTATTCGAAACCATGCCCGTTCGATGACAACTGTTCTAGTCGTGAAAACCTCCTCGCTTGGCGATGTCGTGCACCAGATGCCAGCGATGACGGATGCACGGAAGAACCGTCCCGATGTGAGACTTGTGTGGGTCGTCGAGGAATCCTTTGCGCCGCTCGCGCGGCTGCATCGCGGTGTGGCCGACGTCATTGCCGTCGCGACACGGCGCTGGCGCTCGCAACTGTTCTCGTCCGGGACGTGGGAGGAGATCGGTGATTTCAGGATGCGGTTGCGCGATGCCTCGCCGGAAATGGTGATCGACACGCAAGGCCTGATCCGCTCGGGCCTGATCGCGCGCGCTTCGCCCGGCAAGCGTCACGGCTACGACTGGTCCAGCATCCGCGAGCCGCTGGCGTCATTGTTCTATGATGTGAAGCACAGCGTCTCCCGCGCGCAGCATGCGGTGGTGCGCAATCGCACTCTCACGGGTCTCAGTCTTGGTTACGCGCCGGAAGGCGCGCCCGATTACGGGCTCAAGCGTCCGCCTGCGGGGAAAGACGGGCGTTACGCGGTGCTGCTTCACGGCACGTCGAAAGCCACCAAGGAATGGCGCGAGAGTGAGTGGATCGGCCTCGGCAAATGGCTGCGCGGGCAGGGGCTCGATGTGGTGCTGCCATGGGGCTCGGAGCGGGAGCGATTGCGCTGCCAGCGTCTGTCGGGCGGCATCCCGGGCAGCCGTATTCTTGACCGGCAGCCGCTGGACGAGACAGCGAAGGTGATCGCCAATGCCGCGCTCGTCGCAGGTGTGGACACGGGATTGCTGCATCTCGCCGCCGCCTATGGCGTGCCGCTGCTCGCGGTGTTTCTGGCCACAGATCCCGGTTTGACCGGGCCGGTCGGCAGCGGGCCGATTGTCATTCTGGGCGGCAAGGGTGCGCAGCCCGCATTCGGCGATGCGATCGCGGCGGTGGAAAGTAACCGGCTGTTGTCCGTGCAGGCTTAAGCGCGCTGCGCGAGAACATCGGCGACGAACGCATCGAGATCGCCGCCCTTGAACAGATAACCTGCGATGTTCGCCGCCTGCGCGGCCTCCATGTCGGACGTCTTGTCGCCGATCACAAAACTTCGCTCGGCATCGACCGGCCAGTGCACCATCAGATCGAGGATCATGCCGGGCTTCGGCTTGCGCCAGGGATGGTCGCCGCAGAATTCGGGAACGGTGCCATCGACGTGATAGGGGCAGTAACGGATGTCGTCGATGCGTGCGCCGTCGCGCGACAATTCTTCGATCATCCATTGGTGAAGCGCGCGGACATCCTCTTCAGTGAACAGGCCGCGTGCCACGCCGGACTGGTTGCTGACGATGAAGACGAGATAGCCCGCCTCGTTGAGGCGATGGATCGCCGCAGCCACGTTCGGCATCCAGCGTAAGCGGTCGGTTGAGCCGATATAGCCGTCGTCGTGATTGAGAACGCCGTCGCGGTCGAGGAACACCGCCGGGCGAAGCTCGGGCGTCGTCTCGCTCATGCCTTGCCGGGCGTGTTCATCACGGCGCGCTCGACGTCGTCGCAGATCGCGTGCGCGGCGACCATGTGGATCTGCTGGATCACAGGCGTGTCGTCGCTCGGTGCGACCAGCAGATGATCGCAGAGCGGCCGCATGCTTTCGCCCTTGGTGCCGGTGAAGCCGACGGTGGTGACGCCGATCCCGCGCGCGACATGCAGCGCTGCGAGAATGTTCGGCGAGCGGCCCGAGGTGGTGAGTGCGATCAGCACGTCACCCGGACGCGCCAGCCCCTGCACCTGACGGGCGAAGATCTGCTCGATGCCGTAATCGTTGCCGATAGCGGTGAGTGCCGAGGTGTCGGTGGTGAGCGCGACGGCGGCCCAAGCCGGGCGCTCCAGCTTGTAGCGGCCGACGATCTCGGCGGCGATGTGCTGGGCGTCGGCGGCGCTGCCGCCATTGCCGATCAAGAGAAGCTTGTTGCCATTGCGCAAGGCCTGCGCGATGGCGTCGGCGATGGCTTTGACGGTCGCTTGCAGCGCCTCGCTTTGCACGGCGCGCGTCAGCCCCGCGAGCGAGTTCTGGAAGTGATCTGCAATCGGATTGTCGCTCACATGCCACCTGGTCGGTAAAGGATGGGGCAGTCGTAGCCAGCCTGCGAGGTCAGCGCAAGCCGGAGCGCGGCTACCCGGACACCGGCTGGTTCTGGGTTTTCTCGGCGATCACCCGCAGCGCGGTGTTCACTACCTCGGCGGCCATGATGTCGCGCATGCAGGCGTGGTCGTTCGCGGTGCAGACCGGCTTGTGGCAGGGCTGGCAGGGCAGGTTGACCGGGCGTTTCATGGTGGCGGCGAGCCCGTTCAGCGGTGCCCAGTGATAGGGGCTGGTCGGGCCAAAAATGCCGATCGACGGTGTGCCGATCGCGCCCGCGACATGCAGCAGGCCGGAATCGTTGGAGATCACCTCCGTCGCTGCCGCCAGCGCCAGGATGCCGTTGCGCAAATCGGTGCCGGTGAGGTCGCGCACGCGCAGCCCTCCAGCGGCGACGATCTCGGTGGCCTGTTCTTTCTCGCCGGGGCCGCCGACAATCCAGATGTCGAAACCACGCTGGGCCAGCTCGCGCGCCGCCTCCGCGTAATAGGTCCAGCGCTTGGAAGGGCCGACCGCGCCGGGCGCGAGCGCAATGGCAGGCCCATCACCAAGACCGTTCTTCGCACGCCATGCCGTGATCTCGGCTTGCGGCACTTCAAGCTGCGGCATCGGCCAATTGCGCGCCTCGCGCACGGTATTGGGCGGCAGGGTGAGCGCCGCCATCTTGTCCACCATGCGCGGCAGAGCGCGTTCGCCCCGGCGCATATCGTTGACGACGCCAAACCGCGCTTCGCCGATAAAGCCGATGCGCTCCGGGATACCGGCAAGCGTCGGCGCCAGCGCCGACTTCCACGTTCGCGGCATCATCAGCGCGGTCTGGTAGTTTTGCTGGCGCAGGATCGCGGCCAGCGCCTTCTGCTTGTCCAGCGCGATGCGGCCACGCGGCAGGTCATAGACGATCGCCTGCCGGACTCCCGGCATGTAGTCCGCGAGCGGCGCGCATAATGTCGTGCTCAGAAGATCGACCGGCCGGTTCGGCCAGCGCTCTTTCAGCAGCCGGACGGCGGTATGCCCGCGGACGAAATCGCCGATCCACATATACGGCACAATCAGAATCGGGCCGGTCTGGCTCGGGTCCGGTTGGACATTCCCTATGGATGAATTATGATTCATTTCTCAAATTAAGGAGACTGCCAAAGGATGGGCAATCGGGGTATCGCTTTCCCGAAAGGCCGTCTAGAAGCGTTTTGTCTGAATGAGGCTATCCAGGGGACGGATCGGCCGGTCGGATATGACGGAGCGGACCGTGACCTGTTCCCGGCGAGGGACGCGGCGAGGCGGTCCCGGCCAAGACTGGCAAAAAGTGGGATGTTTCGATGTTTCTGGTGACCGGGGGCGCAGGGTTTATCGGCTCCAACATTGTCGCGGCCCTGAACGATACGGGTCATGCGGATGTCGTGGTGTCCGACCATCTCGGCGACGAGGGCAAATGGCGCAACCTCGCCAAGCGGCAGATCGCCGACATCGTACCACCGGATGAACTGATGGCCTGGCTGCGCGGGCGCAGGCTGTCTGGCGTCATCCACATGGGCGCGATTTCCGCGACCACCGCGACCGACGGCGACCATGTGTTCGAGACCAATTACCGGCTGTCGATGCGGCTGCTCGACTGGTGCACTGCCAACCCCACACCCTTCATCTACGCGTCCTCGGCCGCGACCTATGGCGACGGCGAGCAGGGCTTTCGCGACGACAACAGCCTCGATGCGCTGAAGGCGCTACGGCCGATGAATCTCTACGGCTGGAGCAAGTATCTGTTCGACGTCGCGGTGGCGACGCGGGTGGCAAAAGGCGAGAAGCTGCCGCCGCAATGGGCGGGCTTGAAGTTTTTCAACGTGTTCGGCCCGAACGAGTATCACAAGGGCGCGATGATGAGCGTGCTCACGAAGACCTTCGACGACATCAAGGCGGGCAAGACCATCCGGCTGTTCAAGTCGCATCGCGACGGCATCGCCGACGGCGACCAGCGGCGTGATTTTATTTACATCGACGACGTGCTGCGCGTCGTCATGTGGCTGGTGCAAAGCCCGAATGTGAGTGGCATCTTCAATGTCGGCACCAGCCATGCGCGCAGCTTCCGCGATCTGATCGTGTCGGCCTATGCGGCGCTCGGCATCAAAGAGAACATTGAATATGTCGACATGCCCGAGCAGATCCGCAACAGCTACCAGTATTTCACCGAGGCCGACGGCGAGCACCTGCGCCGCGCCGGGTATAATGGCGGCTTCACGCCGCTTGAGGATTCGGTTGCTTCTTACGTGACAAATTTTCTCGATCGTCCGGATCGCTATCGTTGAGTGACTCATGATTGATTTCGATACGCTGTCGGAGCGGATGTCGCGCCAGATCGTTTTATGCATCGGCGATCTGATGCTGGACGAGTTCGTCTATGGCGAAGTCTCGCGCGTATCTCCCGAGGCGCCGGCGCCGGTGATCGCGGCCCAGCGCAGCGAATTCAATATCGGTGGCGCGGGTAACGTCGCGCGCAACATCGCAGCGCTCGGCGGTCGCTGTATTTTCGTCGGTCTGATCGGCGAGGACGCCGCGGGCGCGACCTTGAAAAGCGAACTGGCGAAGGATGCCGCCATTGAGGCGCATCTCGTCGTTGATCCGTCGCGGCCGACCACGCGCAAGGTGCGCTTCGTCTCCGAGCATTACGCCACGCATATGCTGCGTGCGGACTGGGAAGTGGCGCAGGCCGCGTCGCCCCAGACCGAGGCGAAGCTGATCGCCGCGATCAAGGAAGCGTTGCCGCGCGCGGACATCGTGCTGCTGTCCGATTACGCCAAGGGCGTGCTCACCCATCGCGTGATCCGCGAGACCATCGACACCGCGCGCAAGATGAGCAAGCGCACCATCGTCGATCCGAAGAACCTGAATTTCGCGGTTTATCACGGCGCCTCGATCCTGACGCCGAACCGCAAGGAATTCACCGAGGCAACCCGCAGCCGCGCCCGTACGCCGGAGGAAATCGGGACTGCCGCGCGCGACGCCATCGAGATCGCGGGCTGCGATGCGATGCTCGTGACGCAGAGCGAGAACGGCATGACGCTGGTGGCGAAGAATGGCGACGTGCTGCATGTGCCGGCCTATCCGGTGAAGGTGCGCGATGTGTCCGGCGCAGGCGACACGGTAGCTGCGGCGCTGGCACTGGCGCTCGCGAGCGGTGCGGCGGAAGAAGATGCTGTGCGCACGGCTTCGGCGGCAGCGGCTGTTGCTGTCGGCAAGCGCGGCACCGCGAGCGTGACCCAGGCCGAACTGCGCAAGAAAATCCTGCCGCATGCGGTCCTCACGATGGAAGAGAAGATCGTATCGAACTGGAAGGACATCGATGCGCGCCTTGATGACTGGCGCCGGGAGGGCTTGCGGATCGGCTTCACCAATGGCTGCTTCGACATCCTGCACCCGGGCCATGTCCGGGTGCTGACGCAGGCGCGCGCAACGTGTGATCGACTTGTGGTCGGCCTCAACAGCGATGACTCGGTGCGTCGGCTGAAAGGCGAGAGCCGTCCGGTGCAGGCCGAGCTGGCCCGCGCCGAGGTGCTGGCGGCGCTGGAGGCGGTCGATCTCGTCGTGATCTTCGAAGAAGACACACCGCTCGAATTGATCCGTCAGGTCAAGCCGAGCGTGCTGGTGAAGGGTGGCGACTACACCCGCGAGCAGGTCGTCGGGCACGAGTTCGTCACTGCGCATGGCGGCGAGGTCGTGCTGATCGACATTCTTCCTGGCCACAGCACGACATCGCTGGTGAACCGGGCGCGAAGCAATCAAGGATAAGGATGTCCGGCTCTAATCGAGCCGGGGTATGACCGCTGTTGCCTTGTCGTGCTTTTCCGGGCTCGACACCCAAATCAGCCCGCCCATTGCGCCGACGATGAAATAAACGATTCCGAACAGGATCGACACCACGGTGCCTTCGCTGGTCATCAGGCCCGCATAGCCGAACGCCACCGTCATCGATGCCTCGCGCACGCCCCATCCCGCGATCGAGATCGGCAGCATGGTGATGAGCATGATCGGCGGGATCAGCAAAAACACCTGCCAGAACGACACGGACGCATGAATGGCCATCGCACAGCACCAGGCGATGACGACGGCGAGCACATGGATCGCCAGCGACAGCGCGGCTACCGTCAGGCCTGATTTGACATTGAACAGGACTTTGTTGGCGATCTCACCGCAGGCGTGGACGTGCCGCAGCGGCCACCAGCCTTTCAGCCATGGCCAGGAGAGTGCTCCGACGAGGAGAAAACCGAGGCTGGCCGTGAGTGCCGCCGAGCCAATGACGACGAGCGCCACTTGCCCCTCCCGGTTTGTTATGAGCGGATAACTCCACGGCAGGCTGCAGACGATGATGACCGCAAGCGCGATCAGGCCGATGGCGCGGTCCACCAGCACCGAATAGGTCGCTTCGCGCCAGCCCGCGATGCGGCCGAGCAGCCAGAGCCGCATGGCGTCGCCGCCGATCGAGGAGGGCAGGGTCTGGTTGAAGAACGTGCCGATCATGTTGAACTTGATCGCGCGGGCGTCATCCAGCGGCGCGTCGCAGCGCTTGGTCACTTCGCGCCAGCGGACGGCGCTGAGGACGATCTGGAAGAGGGTGACCAGAATGGCGAGCACAAACCAGCCGAAGCCGAAATGGTCCAGGCGTGCCCGGAGGGCGTCGAAATGAATGCCGCGGAGCGACAGGTACAATAACCCGGCCGACATCAGGATGCGGATGAGAAGGAAAACGGTGGGGCGCATCGGAGCCGGTCTGTGCCGTGTGAGGAAAACGTATCGTAAATTTGCGCGCGGGACGGATATATTTTCGCTGCGTGGTATGGTTTTACACCGCAACTAGCAATAGGAAAGCCGTGAAGAGGCCATCTTTTCCGTCAACCGTTTGAGATCATGTCCAAGCAATCGATTCTCGTAACCGGTGCGGCCGGGTTCATCGGCTTTCATGTGTCGCAACGTCTGTTGCAGGGCGGTCATCGTGTCGTCGGGCTCGACAGCATCAACGATTATTACGACCCGAGCCTGAAAGAGGCCCGGCTTGCCATCCTGCGCAATGACCCGAACTTCTCCTTTGAGAAGATCGATCTGGCGGATCGTGCCGCCACCCGAAACATATTTGAGCGCCACCGCTTTCCGGTCGTGATCCACCTCGCCGCGCAGGCGGGGGTGCGCTACTCCATCGATCATCCGACCGTCTATATCGATGCCAACCTTCAAGGGTTCGCCAACGTGCTGGAAGGCTGCCGGCACAATGGCTGCGAGCACCTTCTGTTCGCATCCTCGTCCTCGGTCTATGGCGCGAACACCAAGCTGCCGTTTTCCGTGCACGACAATGTCGATCACCCGATCAGCCTCTATGCCGCGAGCAAGAAGGCTAACGAGTTGATGGCGCATTCCTACAGCCATCTTTACGGGCTGCCGACGACGGGCCTGCGTTTCTTCACGGTGTATGGCCCATGGGGTCGCCCGGACATGGCGATGTTCCTGTTCGCGAAGGCGATCACGGAAGGAAAGCCGATCCGCCTGTTCAACAACGGCGACATGATGCGGGACTTCACCTACATCGACGACGTGACGGAGGCGGTGGTGCGCCTTGCACAGCGCCCGGCGACGCCCAATGCATCCTGGGATGCGCAGCATCCCGATCCCGCGTCGAGCCGCGCGCCATGGCGAATCTACAACATCGGCAACAACCAGCCCGAAAAGCTGATGGATCTTGTCCAGGCGCTTGAGAAAGAGTTCGGCCGCACTGCGCGTAAGGAGTTGCTGCCGATGCAGGCGGGTGACGTCTATGCCACCTATGCCGATATTGACGACTTGCAGCGGGAGGTGGATTTCCATCCCTCCACGCCGCTGGCTGACGGCGTCGCGCGCTTTGTGGCATGGTATCGCGAGTATCACCGGGTCTGATCGCATAAAATTTCAGGAAAGCGGTTTTCGATGACGAAGCGTATCGTTCCGTTGATCATGTGCGGCGGCGCCGGAACGCGGCTCTGGCCCGCGTCGCGCGAGAACCGGCCGAAGCAATTCCTGTCGTTGTTCGGTGGCCGCTCGACGTTCCAGGACACGCTGACACGGGTCGGTGACGGCACGCTGTTCGACCGTCCGATCGTCATCACCAACGCAGCCTATCGCTTCATGGTGCGCGAGCAGCTCGCCGAGATTGAGCGCGACGCCGACATTCTGCTTGAGCCCTGCCGCAGGGATTCCGGCCCCGCGATTGCTGCGGGCGCAGCGTTTGCGGCAACCCGCGATCCTCAGGCGGTGGTGCTGGCGCTCGCCGCCGATCATGTGGTGGGCGACGAGGCGGCCTTTGTCGCGGCTTGCCGTCAGGCGGTCGAGGTTGCAGCCTCCGGGAAAATCGTGACCTTCGGCATCAAGCCTGAGCGTGCGGCGACGGAATACGGCTACATCCAGGTCGGCGACAAAATCGCGGGTGATGTGTCGTCGGTTGTGAAGTTCGTCGAGAAGCCGGACGAGGCGACAGCGGCGGCTTACGTGCGCGATGGCTTTCTCTGGAACAGCGGCAACTTCATGTTCAGCGCGCGAGCTTTGCTCGACGAGTATGATCAGACCGACGCCGCCAGCGTCGCAGCGGCGCGCGAGGCGGTGGTGAAAGCAGGCAGCGACCTCGGCTTTGTGACGTTGCAGGAAGACGCCTTCGCGCGGGCAACGCCCATGTCGATCGACTATGCGGTGATGGAGAAGACCTCGCGTGCGGCGGTCATTCCCGTCTCGTGCGGCTGGTCGGATGTCGGCTCATGGCATGCGGTGTGGGAATTGTCGCCGAAGGATGCGGACGGCAACGCGGCACAGGGCGCGGCGGTGTTCGAAGGCGCGACCAACTGCAACGTCTCCTCCGACAAGACGCTGGTGGCGCTGGAAGGCGTCGAGGATGTCGTGGTGGTGGCGACGCAGGATGCGGTGCTGGTGTCGCGCCAGAAGGACCCGGGCGCGCTCAAGCGTCTTGTCGCGAAGTTGAAAAAGGTACGCCCGCAGGTGACGGAGGATCACCTCAAGGTGCATCGTCCGTGGGGATCGTATCAGTCGCTCGATACCGGTGAGCGGCATCAGGTGAAGCGGATCATCGTCAAGGCGGGCGGGCGCCTGTCGCTGCAGAAGCATCACCACCGCTCCGAACACTGGATTGTGGTGCGGGGTGCGGCAAAGGTGACGATCGATAATTTTGAGAAGGTCGTCCACGAGAATGAATCGGTCTACATTCCGATCGGGGCGACCCACCGGCTGGAGAATCCCGGAAAAATCCCGTTGGAACTGATCGAGGTCCAGACCGGCAGCTATCTTGGCGAGGATGACATCATCCGCATCGAGGATGACTACCGCCGTTAACGAATTTTGGAGGCTTTCCGGCCCCAAACGCGCCGCAAGGCTGACATTTTCTGCATCAAAACGTGTTCTGACACTCAACACAGAGGGTCGGCGGAGCGATTTTGCCGTGCTAGGAAAACGGCGCGGGGTTCCGCGATTCAGGGGTAAAAAGATCAATGACTTCCAAGAATTCGACGCGCGGCAACGGGGATTTGCGCGTGGGTGTTATCGGCGCGGGCGTGATGGGCAGCAACCATGCGCGTGTCTTGGCGCAATTGCCCAGCGTGAAACTCGCGGGCGTTGTCGATCCGCTGGCGGAAAGCCGCTCGCGCATCACCGGCTTCGTCGATTGCCCGACTTTCGCGACGGTCGATGAACTGCTCGCGGCCGGTGTCGATGCGGTGACCATCGCAGCACCAACCCACCTGCATCGCGACGTGTCGCTCGCCTGCATCGCTTACGGCGCTCACGTTCTCGTCGAGAAGCCGATCGCGACCACCGGCGCGGAGGGGCGCGAGATCATCGACGCTGCCCGCAAGAAGGGCGTGACGCTGATGGTCGGCCATGTTGAGCGATTCAATCCTGCTGTCGCCACGATCAAGGAAGCGATCCAGGGCGAGGAGATTCTGTCCGTCGCCATTACGCGCGTTGGCCCGTTCCCGCCGCGCATGTCCAATGTCGGCGTGGTGATCGATCTTGCCGTGCACGACATCGATCTTATCCGCTGGTTCACGGGATCCGACATCGTTGAGGTGCAGCCGCAACTCACCAGCGCGGTGGCGGAGCGCGAGGATATCGCACTATTGCAATTCCGCACCGAGTCCGGCGTGCTCGCGCACATCAACACCAACTGGCTGACGCCGTTCAAGGCGCGCACCGCGACCATCGCGACCCGCAACAAATATATCCAGGGCGACCTGCTGACGCGGCAGGTGACGGAGTGCTTTGGCTTCCAGCGTGATGGCAGTTATTCGATGCGGCATCTGCCGGTCGGCCATGACGAGCCGCTGCGCGCCGAGCTGATGGCGTTCATCAACGCGATCAAGACGGGGAGCACGCCCGCGATTACCGGTGAGGCAGGTGTCGCCAGCCTCGAGATCGCGATCAAGTGCCTCGAGACTCGGCCCAAGCCCGTCGCGGCACCCCAGCTGCATGTGGCGTCCAAGTAATACGCTTCTGTTTTTCTTTTCCCGATTGGTGACATTCAATGAATCCACGACCCGATCCTGTCGCGTTTATCGACCTTGGCGCGCAGCGCCGCCGGCTTGGCTCCGCGATCGATGAGGCTGTTGGCCGCGTGCTGACTCATTGCCAGTTCGTCAGCGGCCCCGAGGTTGCGAAACTCGAAGCCGATCTCGCGGCGTTTTGCGAGGCGAAGCACGTCGTCGCTTGCGCGAGCGGCACCGATGCGCTGTTGATGGTGCTGATGGCCAAGGAGATCGGTCCGGGCGATGCGGTGCTGGTGCCGTCGTTCACGTTCTGCGCCACCGGCGAGGTCGTGGCGCTGACCGGCGCGACGCCGGTGTTCGTCGATGTCGACGAGACGACCTTCAATATCGATGTCGCTTCGCTGAAGCGTGGCATCGCCACCGCCCGCAAGGCGGGATTGAAGCCGAAGGCGATCATCCCGGTCGATCTGTTTGGGCAGAGCGCCGATCACGATGCGGTGGCCAAGGTGGCTGCTGAAGAGGGATTGTTCGTCCTTGACGACGCCGCGCAGGGTTTTGGCGCGACCTACAAGGGCAAGCGGCTCGGCACTTTCGGCCTGGCGACCGCGACGAGCTTCTTCCCGGCCAAGCCGCTCGGCTGTTTCGGCGACGGCGGCGCGATCTTTACCGATGATGCTTCGCTTGCCGAGGCGCTGCGCAGCGTGCGCGTGCACGGGCAGGGCAGCGAGAAATACGACAACATCCGCCTCGGCCTCACAGGCCGTCTCGACACCATGCAGGCGGCGATCCTGATCGAGAAGCTGAAAATCTTCCCCGACGAGATCGAAGCGCGCAACCGTGTCGCCGGCTATTATGCCAAGGGCCTCGATGGCGTAGTGAACGTGCCGAAGGTGCCGGAAGGCAATGTCTCGGTCTGGGCGCAGTACACCATCCGCGTCAAGGACGGCACCCGCGAGGCGTTTGCCGAGGCCTTGAAAGCCAGGGGGGTCCCGACCGCGGTCTATTATCCGAA
This sequence comes from Afipia sp. GW821-FHT14H12, assembly GCF_058803465.1. Lineage (NCBI taxonomy): Bacteria > Pseudomonadati > Pseudomonadota > Alphaproteobacteria > Hyphomicrobiales > Nitrobacteraceae > Afipia > Afipia sp. GW821-FHT14H12. Next base: position 1,872,088 of record NZ_JBXAOZ010000001.1, read on the forward strand.
GTCGATGCACCAGCAGACGGCCTACCGGCATTTCCCGGTCGCGGAGGGTGGCTTGCCGGTCTGTGAAAGGCTGTCGCGGGAGTGCATCAGCCTGCCGATGCATCCCTATCTGGACACGGCGACGCAGGACCGCATCATTTCGGCTGTGCGCGACGCAGTCGCCGGCTGACATAGCCATTTTGCGGCGGCGGCCAATGCGCTAGAAGCGGGCGGATGCTCGGCCGGATCTTCACCGTTGGCGGTTATACGCTGCTGTCGCGCCTGACTGGGTTCGCGCGCGACATCATGCTGGCCGCGATTCTCGGCGCTGGGCCGCTGGCGGATGCTTTCTTCGTCGCGTTGCGGCTGCCGAATCACTTCCGGGCGATTTTCGCGGAGGGCGCGTTCAACGCCGCCTTCATTCCCGCCTATACTCATGTGCAGGACAAGGGCGGTGGCGTGGCGGCGCGGCTGTTCGCCGACCGCATCTTCACACTGTTGTTCGCGAGCCAGCTCGTGCTGCTGGTGGTGGCATGGTTGTTCATGCCGCAGGCGATCTCGCTGCTCGCGCCGGGTTTCTCGGACGATCCTGGCCGGCGCGAACTTGCGATTGAACTCACCCGGATCACCTTTCCGTACCTGCTGCTGATCACGCTCGTCACGCTCTATGGCGGCATCCTCAACGTCATGCAGCGGTTTGCCAGCGCGGCTGCGGCGTCGATCCTGCTCAACCTGTCGATGATGATGACGCTGGCGCTCGCGGCGTTCTTCCCGAGCGCCGGTCATGCGGCTGCGTGGGGCGTGCTGATTTCCGGCTTCCTGCAATACTTCCTGCTGGCGGGCGACGCGGCGCGTACCGGCGTGCTGCCGCGCTTTGCAAAAATCAAATTCGATGAGGACGTGACCGGGTTCTTCCGCGCGCTCGGGCCCGCGACAGTTGGTTCGATGGGCACGCAGATCGCGCTGTTCGCCGACACAATCATTGCGACCTTCCTCGCCTCCGGTGCGCTGTCGGCGCTGTATTATGCGGACCGGCTCAATCAATTGCCGATCGGCGTGATCGGCATCGCCATCGGCACGGTGCTGCTACCGGACATGTCGCGGCGGATCAGCGCGAACGATCATGCGGGAGCGATGGCAGCGCAACGGCGCGCCTTCGATTTCACGCTGCTGTTTTCGGTGCCGTTCGTCGCGGCATTCCTGACGGTGCCTGATGTCATCATGCGTGCGATGTTCGCGCGCGGGGCCTTCACCAAGGCTGATGCTGCCGCTGCCGGGGCGACGCTCGCGGCCTATGCGGTCGGCCTCATTCCGTTCGTCCTGATCCGCAGCGCGGTTGCGACCTTCTACGCGCGCAAGGACACCGCGACGCCGGTGAAGTCGGCGCTGACGGGCATTGCCGTCAACCTCGCGCTGAAACTCGCGCTGGTCGGATCGCTGGCGCAAATCGGCCTCGCGCTGGCGACGGCGGTTGGGCAGTGGGTCAACCTGCTACTGGTGACGGGCTTTGCGATCAGGCGGGGCTTTCTGGAGATGGACCGCGCCTTCGTGCAATCGCTGATGAAATTCGCTGCGGCCGGACTTGGGCTCGCCGCTGCCTTGTGGGGGGCGTCGCGCGCCTCGGCGCACTGGATCGCAACATTGCCCACCGCGCGAGATGAGATCGCGCTCTTGATGCTGGTTGTGGTTGGGGCCGTTGTCTACGCCGCGCTCATCGGCGGACTGTTCGGCTTGCGCTGGCTGAAGGCGCTGGTGCGGCCGTAACGCGAGTTACAGCCGCACCGGATATGGCTGTTACTTCGTCACCTGCGCACGGATTTCGCCGCCCGGATGTGCCTTGGTATGAACATTGACGTACATCTTGCCGTCCATCAGGGCGGTGGCCTGTGCATCCGTCAGCGTGGCGCTGCCCTGCGCGCCGCTCGCGACATCCTTGAACGGCACCATGATGCCCGCGTTCTTGCCGGGCTCGGCCGGGCCATGGAAGTGGGCCATGGTGGCGGGGCCGGTCAGCCCTGAATAGGTCACCTTCCAGGTCAGCATTTTGGAGGCGGTGTCATAGGTGACATCGGCGGTGCCCTTGGCCGCGCTGTCGTTCGGCGGCACTTCGCTCGCGCCGGTGAGGTTGAGCTTCATGGTCATCTTTTCGGCGCTGGCCGGCGAGGCTATCGCAATTGCTGCGAGCATCACGGCCGCGGCACCAATGGTTTTGCCGTACATGGGATTCTCCCGGAACAAAGGGTGAGGAACGCTTCTACAACCCCGGCCACGGCCATTTAGTTCATTGCTGGCGAAGTCCTGATTGGGGCGCTAGTGTCGCTTCGACGGTTAGAGGGTTGTTTTGACGATGGCTTTTCCGGTTGCGCTGACGATTGCGGGCTCCGATACGATCGGCGGCGCGGGTATCCAGGCTGATTTGAAGACGTTTGCCGCGCTGGGCGTGTACGGCACGACCGCCATCACGGCGCTGACGGCGCAGAACACCAAGGGTGTTTCCGCCATCAACGAAGCGCCGGCTGATTTCGTCAAAAGACAGATCGATGCGGTGATGAGCGATCTGCCGGTTGCCGCGGTCAAGATTGGCATGACGGCTTCGCAGCCGATCATCGAAGTGATCGCGGAGCGGCTGGCGCACTGGCAGGCGAAAAACGTGGTGCTCGACCCGGTGATGATCGCAACGTCGGGCGACCGCCTGCTGGCGGATGGCGCGATCGAAGCGATGCGCACCACGCTGATGCCGCGCGCCACGCTGGTGACCCCGAACCTGCCGGAGGCCGCCGCGCTGCTTGATGAGCAGGTGGCGCGGACCGAAGACGATATCGCGGATCAAGGCCGCCGTATCCTGAAGTTCGGCGTGCCCGCGGTTCTCATCAAGGGTGGCCATGGCGAGGGGCCGGAAAGCGTGGACTATCTCATCACCGCGGACCGGGTGGCCCGCTTCGCCGCCGTCCGGGTGAACACGAAGAACGTGCACGGGACGGGCTGCACGCTGTCATCCGCGATTGCGGCGGGGCTTGCGAAAGGCGAAGGACTTGAGGCGGCGGTGAGGCAGGCGAAGGATTACGTCAGCGCCGCCATCGCCAATGCGGACCGGTTGCAACTTAGCAACGATCACGGTCCGATCCACCATTTCCACGCCTTCTATTGAGCGCGATACGGCGCTTGTCGTCGAACTGTCGTATGGCGCTGTTACCCCCGATCCATCGCAACGCTCCGATTCCCGGAGCCTGTCTGGATCGTCACGATGAACACGGACCTCGATCGATCAACCGTTGAAACGGCGTATGCCCGCTGGGCGCCGATCTATGACGCGGTGTGCGGGCCTGTGATGGTCAAGGGACGGCGCGCCGCTGCCGCCGCTGCCTGCGCCATCGGTGGCAAAATTCTGGAGGTCGGCGTCGGCACCGGCCTGTCGTTCGACGATTATAATGCCGCGACAGAAATCACCGGTATCGACATGAGTGCGCCGATGCTCGCCAAGGCGCGGGCGAAAATGGCGAGCGGCCGGTATCCGCACGTCAGGGACGTGCTGCAGATGGATGCGCACAACATGTCGTTTTCCGATGCGACATTCGATTGCGTCGTGGCGCAATTCGTCATCACGCTGGTCGCCAATCCCGAGCAGGTCCTGTCCGAATGCCATCGGGTGGTGAAGCCGGGCGGCCGCATCATCCTCGTCAACCATCTGTATTCGGAAAAAGGTGTTGCGGCGGCGGTCGAGCGCTGGGCGGCGAAGCGCACCCGCGCGCTGGGCTTGCGCCCTGAATTTCCGTTCGCGCGGCTTGCCGCGTGGGCGCAGAACGACAACGCGACCCTCGTCGAGCGTCGGAAAGTGGCGGCCTTCTACACGCTGGTCTCTTTTGAACGGACGGGGCCGGTTGCGGCGTGAGGCCGGGCCTGTTTCGTCATTTGTCTGTCACACAAATCTGCTAGCTGCACGCCCATGGAAAAAGCCTTCATCTCCGATGGCGCTCCGGAACGGACCTTCCGCACTCTGTTCATTTCGGATGTCCATCTGGGAGCCAGGGGATCACAGGCCGAGCGGCTTCTCGATTTCCTCCGCGTGCACGATGCCGAGACGATCTATCTGGTCGGCGACATCATCGATGGCTGGGCACTGAAATCGAACTGGCACTGGCCGCAATCGCATAACGACTTCGTGCAGAAGATGCTTCGCCGCGTCCGCAAGGGCGCGAAGGTGTTCTATATCCCCGGCAACCACGACGAATTCCTGCGCTCCTATTACGGCACGCATTTCGGCGGCATCGAGGTGGTGGAGCAGGCGATCCATCAGGGATTCGACGGCAAGCGTTATCTTGTCATTCATGGTGACCTGTTCGATCTCGTGGTGCAGAACGCGCGCTGGCTCGCGCATCTGGGCGACAAGGCTTACGACCTGGCGATTCAGGCGAACCGCCTTGTGAATGTGTTCCGTCGCATGTTCGGCTCGCCTTACTGGTCGCTCTCGCAATGGGCGAAGCAGAAGGTGAAGAACGCGGTGAACTACATTGGCGCGTTCGAGCAGACGCTGGCGGCGGAAGCGCGCCGCAACAATGCGGACGGCGTGATCTGCGGCCACATTCATTACGCCACGATCCGCGATCATGACGGCATCCGCTACATGAATTGCGGCGACTGGGTGGAAAGCTGCACCGCACTGGTCGAGCACCACGACGGCCGGTTTGAAATCCTCACATGGACCGCGCCGCTGCGGCAGGCCGCGCCTTCGCCCGCCATCGCGGCACAGGCGGCCTGATGCGGATTCTGATCGCGACCGACGCCTGGCACCCGCAGGTCAATGGCGTCGTCCGCACGCTGACGATGATGGCGGATGCGGCGCGCGATCTCGGCGTCGATGTGTCGTTTCTCACGCCGCAATCCTTCGCCACCGTCGCGCTGCCAAGTTATCCGGATTTGCGTGTCGCCATTCCCGGTCCGGCACGGATCGCGAAACTGATCGCGGATGCGCGCCCCGATAATATCCATATCGCGACCGAAGGGCCGATCGGCTTGCTGGTGCGCCGCTATTGCCTGAAGCGGGGGCTGCCGTTCACCACGAGCTTTCACACCCGCTTTCCGGAATATGTGTCGGCGCGCTCGCCGATCCCGGAATCATGGGTATGGCGAGGTCTGCGGCGTTTTCATGCTGCAAGTCAGGCAGTGATGGCGGCGACGCCCGCGCTGGCGGAAGAATTGCGCGAGCGCGGCTTTTCTCGCGTGGTGCTGTGGCCGCGCGGCGTGGACACGGAATTGTTTCGTCCGCGGCAATTCGATCTCGGGCTGCCGCGTCCGATCTTCCTGTCGGTCGGGCGTGTTGCAGTCGAGAAAAATCTGGAAGCGTTTCTCGACCTCGATCTTCCCGGCACCAGGATCATCGTGGGCGATGGCCCCGCGCGCCATGAACTTGCGCGCAAATATCCGGATGCGATTTTCCTCGGCGCTCTGCAGGGCGAGCAGCTCGCGCAAATCTATGCGACCGCAGATGTGTTCGTCTTTCCCAGCCGCACCGATACGTTCGGGCTGGTGCTGCTGGAAGCATTGGCGAGCGGCGTGCCGGTGGCGGCGTTCCCCGTCAGCGGCCCGAAGGATGTCATCGGCGATGCGCCGGTCGGAGTTCTCAGTGAAGACCTCGGCGCGGCCTGCCGTGCCGCTCTGGCGATTTCTCCCGAGCGATGCCGGGCCTTCGCGCTGAACCACACCTGGGACAACTGCGCGCGCGCCTTCATCGACAATATCGTCCATCCGCGCCGGGACAGCCTGCATTCCACGCGCACGGCAGCGTGAAGGCTGCGCGCCTTGATCGGCCATGGCCCGGCGCGATAAGACGGGATCATGACTCATCCTTCCTTGCCCGTTTATGCCGACATCGAGGCTGCGGCCGCAGCACTTGCGCCGGTTGCTGTCAGAACCCGCCTGTTAAGCTCGCCCGCGCTCGACGCGCAGACCGGCGCGCGTGTATTCCTCAAGCCGGAAGTGCTGCAACGAACCGGCTCGTTCAAGTTTCGCGGGGCCTATAACCGCCTGTCGGTGATTCCCTTGGCGGAGCGGGACAGGGGCGTGGTGGCGTTTTCGTCCGGCAATCACGCGCAGGGCGTCGCCGCCGCCGCGCAGTTGCTGGGCCTGCCCGCGACCATCGTGATGCCGGCGGACGCGCCCGCGTTCAAGCGCGAACGTACCAAGGGATATGGCGCGCGGGTGGTTCTGTATGACCGCGACCGCGAGAGCCGCGAGGAGATCGCGCAAAATATTGCTACGGAGAGCGGCGCGACGCTGGTGCCGCCGTTCGATGATCCGCGCATCATCGCGGGGCAGGGCACCGTGGGCCTTGAGATTGCGGAGGACCTGCGGGCGCTCGGTGTTGCCCCTGACATCGTGTCCGCACCGGCGTCCGGCGGCGGGCTGATGGCGGGCATTGCGCTGGCGGTCCACCACCACTTTCCGCAGGCGAAATTTCTCACCGCCGAGCCGGATGGTTATGACGACCATGCGCGCTCGTTCGCGAGCGGGCAGCGCCAGCGGCATCACGCGCAGAACCGCACCTTCTGCGACGCCCTGATGGCACCCGAGCCGGGCGAACTCACATTCGCAATCAATCATGGGCTTGGCGCCGGTGGCGTCACGGCGACGGATGCCGAGGTGGCGCAGGCGATGGCGTTTGCGTTTCGTGAGTTGAAGCTGGTGGCCGAGCCGGGCGGCAGCGTGGCGCTGGCGGCGCTGCTGGCGGGCCGGATGGACGCGCGCGGCAAGACCGTGGTGATCGTTCTGTCCGGCGGCAATGTCGACGCCGGGCTTTATGCCGACGCCATTCGTGAGGGCCAAGAATCTTGACGCGTTTTCTTCACGCGAACCGGTTCCCACTTCGCTTGAAAACGCTTTAGCTGAAAAACGCGATCCGCTCGGCGTGGCTCATGCGACGGATTGGCGCAAGCAGATCCGCCCGGCCGTTGGACGGCCGCGCCACGACGCCCTGCGCGATCAGACTGGCTCCAAGAGATGCCTCATGCACCGGATCGAAAGGCGGCAGCGGAGCGATTTCGGCTTCGATGTCGGCCCAGAGATCTTCGGAGCCGCCGCCTTCCGCCTCGGCCGCCATGGTGGTTTCGGGCGCCGGTTCGGTGGCGGGAGCAACCTGTGGAAGGGTTGCGGCGGTGGCCACGACCGATGCCTCGACGGCCACGGGCTCGGCCATTGGCTGAGGGGCCGGTTGCGAGGCCGAAGCCGTCATGATCGAGCGCGGCGCTGCGGCCACGGGAGCGGGCTCGCTTTCCGCCGGGGCCGGCTCGGGTTGCGGCAGCTCTGCAACTGCTGCGGCAGGCGCAGCTTCGACGGCGGCCTCAAGAAGGGCCTCGACTTCCGAAGCGACGACTTCAAGAGAGGCGGCTTCAGGCGCGGGGATTTCAGGCGCAGGGGCCTCGGGCGCGATGGTTTCCATCGCGGCTTCGATCTTCGCGGTCACGGCTTCCGCAACAGCCGTTTCCACAAGGGGAGGCTCCACAACGGCAGTTTCCGTAACGACCGACTCTGCAACGGCAGCTTCCGGCTGCGTTTCGAGGTTTGGTGCCGAGGCAGGAGTCGCGTTCGTGGTGATTTCAGCGGCGGCGGGTTCGTCGCCTGCGCCCTCGGCGGTCGCCGGAGCGGCTTCACGGTCCTGCAAAACTGCGGCGTCGAGGGCCGCCAGCATCCGATCGCGAATGGCCTCGAGAGGGAAGTCGTCGCAGGCCGCTTCGATGGCACGGACCTGACCGTCGAGGATGTTGCAGATGCGGGGGTCGGCCCCGGATTCTCGCAAGCCCCAGATGATCTCGCGAATGATCCGGGCGCTTTTGCGCCACGGCAATAACGTATGGTCGAATCCGGTTTCGGTGAACTGCTCGCGGATCGCCGCCCGTGCCTTCTCGAGTGCTGCTTCCAAGAGGGCTTCAGAAGGGGCCGAGGCTCCAGCTTCGTGATGGGCCGCGCCAATGCTCTGCTCGATCCGCGCGACCGCCTCCAGCACCATGGCGGTATCCGCGTTGCGGTTGCGCTTGGCGTATTCGGTCAGGAACCAGCGCCCCCGCGCGGTTTCCATGAAAGCTTCGCGGATAGCGTGATAATCGGCCTCGGTGGGGACCGCAGCGCTCGCCGAAATCGGCGACAATGCAAAGGCTTCTTCAGCCATGGACGTTACTCACACTCGCCCGCGCAAGTGATTCCACCCGCGGGGAAACGGTTCCAAATCGGACCGACCCATCGAATCTGATTTGAGTGTGGCGGGCAATTGGCCAGACTGAGTTATCGACCGACTTATTTCGGGCTATCCCCAGAGTGCTGCGTCCGGCGGATCGACGGTCGAGCCCTCATAGCGCAGGGCGGGCTCGCGGTCCTTCGCCAGCAGCAGCGGGCCGTCGAGGTCGACGATAAAGGCCTGCTGCGCCACGATCAGAGCCGGGGCCATTGCAAGCGAGGTCGCCACCATGCAGCCGACCATAACACGCAGCCCAAGGCGCTCAGCCTCGCGGCTCATCGCCAGGGCCTCGGTGAGGCCACCGGTCTTGTCGAGCTTGATATTGACCGCATCGTAGCGCCCGACCAGCTCCTTGAGGGAAGCGGTGGCGTGCGCGCTCTCGTCCGCGCAGACCGGGATCGGGCGGATGATCCGTTCGAGTGCGGCATCCCGTCCCGCGGGAAGCGGCTGCTCGACCAGAGCGACGCCTACTTCGGCGCAGGCGTCGAGATTGCGCTGCAGATTGGTGTCGGACCACGCCTCGTTGGCATCAACGATCAAGGTCGCATCAGGTGCTGCGCGACGTACGGCGGCGATGCGGCCCTTGTCACCTTCGCCACCAAGCTTGATCTTGAGCAGCGGGCGATGCGCGGCTGCCGATGTGGCCTGCGCCATCTCCTCCGGCGTGCCGAGCGAGATGGTGTAGGCGGTGGTGAGAGAGTGTGGCGCGAGAAGGCCCGCGAGCTCCCAGACGCGCCGCTTCGCTTCCTTCGCTTCCAGATCCCACAGCGCGCAGTCGAGCGCGTTGCGTGCGGCTCCCGGCGGCATCCGCTGCCGCAGCATCTCGCGCGTGAGACTCGTCCAGTGGCCGACCGAATGTATCGCATCGACGGCCGCCTCCGGCGTCTCGTTGTAGCGTGGATAGGGCACGCACTCGCCACGGCCGGTTATTCCATTGCGGCAGATTTCGGCGACGACGACGACCGCTTCGGTCTTGCTGCCGCGGCTGATGGAGAAGCGGCCTGCGATCGGCCAGCGCTCGATGTGGACTTGTAGCTGGAAAGGAACAGAGGTCATTGAAATGTGACGCTTGGTTGATGACGGGCTTGCCGTTGTGCCACAATTATGGCTCTTAGGAGGTTCTCCGTACAAGCCGGACCGGGAACCGATTGCTCGCGTTCTGTAGGCGTAAAAATGCGGGAGCCTTTCGTGAACGGGAATCCAACCCTCGAGCAGACGCCGCTTGGCGCCGGTGTGGCATTACGCGCGGCCGGGGAATGGACCGTGCACCATGCGCCGGCGCTTGAGAAGCTTGTGGAGCGCACCGAGCGCTCCCGTGACGGCAGTCGTGCGAGCCTTGTCATCGACGTCTCGCAGATCTCGCGGCTGGACACGTTCGGCGCCTGGCTGATCGAAAGGCTGCGCCGCGCTTTGACGCGCGGCGACACCGCGCCGATGATTGCTGGCCTGTCGGCGGATTACGCGAGTCTTGTTGAAGAAGTGAAGCGCGTGAAGGCTGTGCCGGAGCCGGCAAAAGTGCCGTTTGGCCCGGTCCGTGCCGTCGAGGCGGTTGGCCGCACCGTCGTCGGGGTCGCCGAGACGCTGCTCGGCCTTCTCAACATGACAGGCTCCATCCTGAGTGCGTTCTGGCGCGTGATCCTGCATCCGAGCCACTTCCGCCTGACCTCGACTGTTCATCAACTGGAACAGGTGTGCTGGCGCGCAGTGCCGATCGTGGTGCTCATCACCTTCCTGATCGGTTGCATCATCGCCCAGCAGGGCATTTTCCAGTTCCGCAAGTTCGGCGCGGACGTGTTTGTGGTCGACATGCTCGGCGTGCTGGTGCTGCGCGAGATCGGCGTGCTGCTGGTCGCCATCATGGTCGCGGGCCGTTCGGGCAGCGCCTACACCGCCGAACTCGGCTCGATGCGGATGCGCGAGGAAGTCGATGCGCTGCGCACCATGGGCTTCGATCCGACCGAGGTGCTGATCCTGCCGCGCATCCTTGCGCTGGTGATCGCGATGCCGATCCTGGCTTTCCTCGGCGCGATGGCTGCGCTTTACGGCGGTGGTCTCACCGCTTGGCTCTATGGTGGCGTGCAGCCCGACGCCTTCCTGTCGCGGCTGCGCGAGGCGATCTCGATCAACCATTTCACCGTCGGCCTTGTGAAGGCGCCGTTCATGGCGCTTATCATCGGCATTATCGCCTGCGTCGAGGGCGCGGCGGTGCAGGGCAGCGCGGAATCGCTCGGCAAGCACACCACGGCATCCGTGGTGAAGTCGATCTTCTTCGTCATCGTCGTCGATGGTCTGTTCGCCATCTTCTTCGCCTCGATCGGAGTCTGAGCGATGGCGAATGCGGCGAACGACGCGATCATCCGGGTGCGCGACCTTACGGTCGGATTCGGCGACAGGCTGATCCTCGACAAGCTCAGTCTCGACGTGAAGCGCGGCGAGATCCTCGGCTTCGTTGGCCCGTCCGGCGCGGGCAAGTCGGTGCTGACCCGCACCATCCTCGGCCTGATGCCGAAGCGCTCTGGCACGATCGAAGTGTTCGGCATCAATATGAACGAGGCCGACGACAAGACCCGCAGCGCGGTCGAGCGCCGCTGGGGCGTGCTGTTCCAGCAGGGCGCGTTGTTCTCCTCGCTGACGGTGCGGCAGAATATCCAGTTTCCGGTCCGTGAGTTCATGAAAGTGTCGGAGCGATTGCTCGATGAAATCGTCGTCGCCAAGCTCACCATGGTGGGATTGCGACCCGAGACGGCCGATCTCTATCCGTCCGAATTGTCCGGCGGCATGATCAAGCGCGTGGCCTTGGCGCGCGCGCTCGCGCTTGATCCGGAGATCGTGTTCCTCGACGAGCCGACCTCGGGCCTCGATCCGATCAGCGCCGGTGATTTCGACGAACTCGTCATGACCTTGCAGCGCGCTTTGGGGCTGACCGTTTTCATGGTAACGCATGACCTCGACAGCCTGAAAACCGCATGCAACCGGATCGCCGTACTTGGCGACAAGAAAGTGCTGCTCGTCGGCACCATGGACGACATGCTGGGGTCCCAGCATCCGTGGTTGCGGGAATATTTTCATGGCAAACGTGCGCGTACTGTTATTGCGTAGACCGGAGTTTGAGTGATGGAAACGCGGGCGAACTATCTTCTGATCGGTGCCTTCACGCTGGCCGTGATCGCGGCGGCGTTCGGCTTCGTGTTCTGGTTTCAGAACCTCGGCTCGGTCGCGCAGCGTTCGCCGATCCGTATCGTCTTCGAGGGCGCGGCCTCGGGCCTGCGCACCGGCGGCAACGTCAACTTCAACGGGATCAAGATCGGCGAAGTGACCTCGATCAAGCTCGACGATCCGAAGCGTGTGGTGGTGATCGCCTCCGTCGACAAGAGCGCGCCGATCCGCGCCGACACTCTTGTCGGACTGGAGTTCGCGGGCCTCACCGGCGTGTCGGCGGTGTCGCTGAAGGGCGGCTCATTGGAGGCGGGCGGCATTCCGGTGGCCGATGACGGCGTGCCGACGCTGACGGCGGATCCGAACGCGATCATGGACATCGGTGAGGCGGTGCGGGCGACGCTGCAAAACGTCAACAAGCTCGTGACCGACAATCAGGCGGCGCTGCATGACAGCATGGAGAATTTGAAGACGTTCTCCAAGGCGTTGGCCGACAATTCCAGCCGCATCGACAGCATCATGGTCGGCGTGGATTCGCTGATGGGCGGCAAGGACGGCGAGGGCGGTGAGTTGCAGAAGGCCGCGCGCTCGTTCCGCGAACTGGCGGACAACCTCGACAAGCGGACAGCGGCGCTGACATCGGACGGACGGGCGCTGATTTCCGACAGCCGCCGTACGCTCGGCGACATCAGCCGCGCGGTGAACAATTTCGACCGCAACCCGACCCGTGTGCTGTTCGGCGCCAGTGCCACCGACAACCGCACGGCACCTCCGCAACCGCAGCCGGCACCGGCACGGCCGCACCGCCCGCCGGCGCGATGAACGTCACGGCAAGCGCAGGACTGGATGACCTGCGGGTCATCGGAGACATTGGCGGCACCCATGCACGCTTCGCGCTGGCGCAGCATGGCGCGTACAGCCATGAGCGGCGCAGCGATGTCGGCAAATACAATTCGCTGTTCGAGGCGATGCAGGATTACCTCGCCGCGCTGCCGCCGGATAAGAAGCCTTCGGTGGCTGTGATCGATGTCGCGGGACCGGTGCGCGGCGACAAGATCAAGATGACGAATCTTGCATGGTCGTTCTCCGCCGAGGACATGAGGCAGCGCCTTGGCCTGAAAGCGTTTCGGGTGCTCAACGATTTTGCCGCGGCGGCCTCATCCATTCCCTATCTGCCGAAGGCGGATTGCTTTGCCATCGGGCCGGATCATGCCGGTGCGAAAGGGCCAATCGGCGTGATCGGTCCCGGCACCGGCCTTGGTGTCGGTGCGCTGGTGCCGAACGGCGACCGCTGGACGCTCATTCCGGGAGAGGGCGGTCATGTCAGCCTCCCGCCGTCCAATGAGATGGAAGACCGGATTCTCGTCATTCTCCGCAAGCGGTTCGGCCATGTGTCCGCCGAGCGCGTGTTGTCGGGTGTCGGTCTCGTCAATCTTTATCAAGCCCTGTGCGAGATCGAGGGCGCGATGGCTGCGCCGCTGACGCCTGCCGATGTCACCGACCACGCCATGCGCGGCACCGATCCGACTTGCGTGAAGGCGTTCGGACATTTCTGCGAGATGCTGGGCACGGTCGCGGGCGATCTTGCGCTGACGTTGGGAGCAACGGGCGGCATCTACATCGCGGGCGGCATTCTGCTGCGCTTCAAGGAAGCTTTTGCAGCCTCCGGTTTCCGTGTGCGGTTCGAGAGCAAGGGCCGCTTCCGCGAATGGTTGCAAACCGTTCCCACGCCCTTGATCCTCGAAGAATCCCCGGCGCTGCTCGGGCTCGCCAATGTGCCGATCGAGGTGGATGCCTGAAGCCAAATAAAAAAGCGGAAGCCTGAGGCTTCCGCTTTTTTATTTCATTCGTTCGCGTGGCTGTCAGCCGAGGCGGCCTGCGGCGTGGGCGAGCAGGGTGTAGACAAGACCCGTTTCCGACGTCAGGTGGCCACGCAGCGCGGCCGGGCCACGCTCGTCGCGCGAGACTTCGTCCAGCAGCCGTTCGAACTCGTTGATGTAACGGTCCACGGTCTGCTTGAAGGCGCGGTCGGCGCGATACTTGCGGGCGACTTCATCGAATGCCTTCTGGCCCGACGGCGTGTAGAGGCGCTTGTTGAAGGCCTTGCGTTCGCCGCGCTGATAGCGGTCCCACATCTCGGCGGCGAGATCGCGATCCACCAGACGCGAGATGTCGAGTGACAGGGCATCCAGCGGATTGCCGCTCGGAGCGCGGGCCGTCTGAGAGGAGCGGCCGCGTTCGTTGACGGTCGCGTCGGTGCGATTGAGCAGGTCGGACAGCCAGCCGTCGCGCGCCTGATCGGAGCCGGCGGGGCTGACGGACGGTGCTTCGGTGCGGCGGCCGTTCGGCGCGCCGAGGTCCGGCGGCGGCAGGTTCGAGGCGCTGCCATAGTCGCGGCTGCGCGGCGCAGGGGCTGCGTTGCGGCTGTTCGCTACGGCCATCGCGGGCTCTTCCTGACGCGTCGTCGCGGCAACGTCGAGGCCGCGGCCATGGCGGGCGACAATGCGGTTGAGCTCGGCCAGGGCTTCGATCTGATCGACGATGACCTTGCGCATCTGCGCGGTGCTTTCGGATGCTTCCTGCGGCAATTCCAGCACGCCACGGCGCAGATCGGCGCGGGTGGCATCAAGTTCCTGATGCAGTTCGGCAGCCATCTGCTTCATCGAGTGGACGATGTTGCTGAACTTGTCGGATGCTTCCGCGAACATGCTGGCTGCATCCTGAGTGCCGCGATCGTAAATCTCGCCCATCGCCTCGAGCGTCTGGCGGCGCTCGTCCTCGACAGCCATGCGAACGGCTTCGAACTGACGGCCAACCGCGGAGGAGCTTGCCCCGGCGCTTTCGGCAACGACACGCGCGATATCGCGCGCGCGCAGCTCGGCGGCGTTGAGCGATTCCTCAAGCAGGCTGACGAAGCGGTTGAGGCGCTCGTCGAGATCGAGGGTGCGGGTGTCGATCGTGGTGGTGAGCTGTTCCAGCAGGCTCTGGCGCTCGGCGACGGACTGCGAGGTGCGCTCGTTGCTCTCTTCGACGGTGCGAACCGCATCGGACAGCAGACGGCCATGGCTCTCGAACTGGGCCGAGAGGCTGCTGAGGCCTTCCAGCGCGCCGGAGGTGGATTCGTTGAAGGTGCGCAGCTGTTCTTCCAGCGCGCTCGTCGAGGCGCTGTTGCGGCTGGTGACATCGTTGAGCGCGGTGACGAAATCGGCGACGCGCGTGACCAGTGCCCGCTCCAGCGAGTTGAGGTTTTCGTGGGCGCCGGTGAGCACTTCCTGCAGCAGGATGTTGCCTTCACGCAGCCGCTCGAACAGCGCGACCGTATCCGTGCGCAGGATCTTGCTGGTCTCCTGCATTTCGGTGACGGCGGCGGTCGCAACCTGGCGCGACTGGTCGATCGCAGCGCGGGTGCTGGTCTCGACGTCCTTCAGCGCCCTGCCGACGGAGCCGGTGGCCAACTCGCTCGCGGCGGTGATCTGGCGCGAAATGTCCGAGCTCTGGTTCATCAACTGCACGGTGAAGTCGCTGCTCTGGGTCTCGATCGCCTTGAGCGCGCTGGTGGTCGCGCCGCTGATGGTATGGGCAAACTCGTGGGTCTTGGTGCTGAGCGCCTCGACAAGCTGCGCGCTCTTGCCATCGATCATCAGGCTGAGCTGGCCGCTTCTGTCGCCGAGGATCGCCGCAAGCTGTTCGGTCTTGGCGGTGATGGCCTCGGTGAGCGGTGCACGCTTCTCGTCGAGGATGGCCGCGATGCGGTCAGTCTGTTCGCGAACGCCGCCGGTGATCTCCTCGACCTTGTTGCTGAGGGTCTGGCCGAAGCTTTCGGTACCGGTGGCGATAGTGCGCTCGATCTCGGCGGAAGCCGACTTGATCTGAGCACTGGCGTTGTTGGAGGCGAGGAAGAGGGTGCTCTCGGTCTCGCGCGCACTGGTCTGGATGGTGCGCTCCATCTCGGTCGTGGTGGCGCGCAACTGCGAGCCGACTTCGCCGGACAAGGCCAGCAGCGACTGCTGGGCGTTGCGGGCGCCGCTCTGGATCGCTTCGCTGGTTTCCACGGCGAGGTTGGTCAATGAGCGCTCCGAATCCTCGACGCGGGCCTTGATGCTCTGCGTGATTTCTTCGGTGCGTGAAATCAGGGTCTCGCTGGCCTTCTGCCCGCTCGCCTCGACGCGGCTGGCAGCGGATTCGACGCGGATGTCGAGCAGGTTCTCGAAGCGGACAACGCGGGCCTCGATATCGGAGGCAACCGAGCCTGCGTGGTTTTCGATGCCCTTCTGCATCTCGCCGAAGCGGGTAGAGAGAGTATCGGCGAGAGCGGTGCTCTGTGCGTCGATGGCCTGAGTGACTGTCTCGGCGCGCCTGTCGAAGGAGCTTTCGAGTGCGGACAGGCGCTGGTCGATGGTGTTGTCGAACGACTTGATCGTGGTGTCGAGCGACACTTCAAGCGTGGTGACGCGGGAATCGAGAGCGCTCTGGAAGACGCCAAGGCGTTCGTCGAGGGTGTCGCGGATCTGGGCGCCATGCGTAGTGACGCGCGTGTCGAAGGTGTCGACATAGGCTTTCAGGCTGTCGGAAATGCCCTGGGTGTGCTGGCCCATGCGCTCGACGATCTCGCCGCCATAGGTCTTCACCGTGCGGTCGAACTCCGCGACGTGACGCGTGATCAATGCGCCGAGCGTGCCGCTGTCGCGGGCGAATTTCTCGGCCAGCTCGCCACCCTGTTCACGCATCAGCGTCTCGAACGAGGCAATGCGGGAGGAGAGGGCTTCGTGCGTGCTTTCGGTCTGGCTCGCGACCTTGGCGACCAGCGTGTTGATGGTGACGTCGAGGGATTCGCTCACCTTGTCGCTGCTGGTGAGGATGTGGTCCGCAAGACGGGTGCTGGCCTCGTCCACCTTCGCGGCGAGGTCGATGGAGCGCAGCTCCATCTCGTTCAGCAGCGAGTCGCCGGAATTCTTGAGGGTGTCGTGAACCTGCTCGGTGCGCAGCGTGATGCCGTCGACGATCGAATTGGCACGCTGTTCGAAGTCGCCGGTGATGCGCTCGACGCGGTCGTTGAGCAACTCATGGATGTTGTCGGCGAGTTCGGCGAATTCGTCGTGGATGTGGCTGGTTTTGAAATTGAGGTTGGCGGTGAGCTGTTCGCTCGCCTCCAACACCGCGTTGGCGGTCTGGTTGCTGGCTTCCTCGAGGCGGTCGAGCAGGTCGCCGCCGCGCTCGCCGAGCGCGATGATCATGTTGTCGCCGGCAGCGGCGAACGCGCCGGTAATGTGGTCGCTGCGCTCTTCCAGCATGTGGGTGATGTTGTTCGTCACCTCGTCCACGCGCGCGGCGATGGCGTCGCTGATGATGGCGATGTCCTGACGCAGGTCGATCTGCACGCCCGAGATCGCGTTGCGAACCTGCTCGGCCTGGCCGACGAGGTTGTCGCGCTGGGTGGAGATGTCCTGAAGCAGGGCGCGGATGCGCACTTCGTTGTCGCTGTAGGCGCGTTCAAGCGCAGAAACTTCGTTGGTGACGAGGGCTTCCAGTTCGCCGGCACGCGCAATGGCGCGCTCGACGCCGTCGCCCATCGCCGCGACTTCACGGCGGATCGCCTGACCGACGGTGACCATGGCATCGCTCGCGACGTGCTCGGGCTCGGAGAAGCGCACGGCCATCTGCGCCATGGACTGGGCGATCATGCTCAGTTCCTGGCTGCGCCAGGAAACGCTCGCGATGAAGTAGAACAGGATGAGGGGCGTGACGAACACGCAGGCGAGGCCGACGAGAGCCAGCGCGCCGCCGTTCGAGCCGACCATGGCTTCGAGCGAGGGCAGGAAAGAGACGATCAGGAAGCCCGCGGCGGCAATCCACAGTCCCGAGAAAATGGCGGCGAAGGTATAGGCGCTGCGGCGGGGGCGGCCGCGCTGAAGCGACTGGAGGACCGCGCCGATGGCTTCGCGGTCGTCATTGGCGGCCTGACGGCCGAAACGGACATCGCCGAAATCGTTTTCGGGCGCACGGAGAGGTTCGTTGGACAGGGACGATTGGTCATCGGCCGCTTGCGATGGATCGGAGATGTTCAGCGCTTCCTGAATCGCGGAGAGGGCGACTTCAGTTGGGTCTTTGACCTTCGAATTTTTCGCCATTTACTGGTACGCCCTTGTTTATTCACGCACTTAAAGAGGGGAGCCGCAACCATGTGCCGCCGCGCCAGCCCGTCCTTGCCACATCCCGCAGGCCATGACTGCTGCGGATGGTGGCTTGTCCCCCATTTCCGCCAACATCCTATTGGCTGATTGGATCGAATGAAATGGTTCGCGTTAAGAACATTTTAATCATCGTTAACACGGCCATGGCCACCCCCGCCAAAGCCGCTGTTTTAGCGGCCGTCTGAAATTGTGGCAAAATCGTGTTGGGGGTGACGGGCCCGGTTTGGAAAGATTGCGTTAACCGAATCCGTGTTCGCTGGCGGTTAGGCCGTCCTGCGAGCAGGGTGCGATGCAGTTTTCAATCGAACAGGTTCCCTGGATGCCTTCGCCGCCGCTGGTCCCGATGCCAATGCCGCTCGACTTGTCCTATCTGCGCAGCATGACGCTCGGCGACATACGGCTCGAGCGCGAAGTGCTGGAGATGTTCAAGGCGCAGACCCGCGATCTGCTCGCGCAACTCGCTCCGCGACCTGAAAACGCCGCCGAGCTTGCGCATACGCTGAAGGGCTCCGCGCGCGCAATCGGTGCCTTCGAGGTCGGCGAGGCGGCCTATGCGCTGGAGAGCGGATTGCGTGAACACAGCGGCTTTGCGGCTGCGTTCAAGCAGCTTCGGGGCAGCGTGGATGAGGCTTTCGCGGCGATCGACGCACATCTCGCGGGCGGCAATTTATCCAGATAATCCGCGGCTTGACGCTGGTATGACGCTGTTGGAGCGGCTATAGACTGCTGCGAACTCACTGCCGCATCCAAGAGATCCATGGTCAAAATCAACTTCATCGATCACGCCGGCACCACCCGCACTGTTGACGTCGATGCCGGCGCGACGGCGATGGAAGCCGCTATCCGCAACGCTGTTCCCGGCATCGATGCCGAATGCGGAGGAGCCTGTGCTTGCGCCACCTGCCACGTCTATGTCGACGAAGCCTGGCAGGAGAAGGTCGGCCCGCCTTCGCCGATGGAAGAAGACATGCTCGATTTCGGCTACGACGTGCGCCCCAATTCGCGCCTGTCCTGCCAGATCAAAGTCACCGACGAACTGGACGGCCTCGTGCTGCGCACGCCTGAGCGGCAGGCCTGAGCGGCCGCTGCCTGCTTAGAATTCTTCTATCCTTACAATCTGTTAGATGCATGGCTGGGGGTGGTATTTTAGCCCTTTCCCCGGCGGCGATCCTTGGCTAGACAGACGCCGACAGCGGCCGCCGTTTTGGCCCGAGCCGCTTCCATTCCATTTTACGGCGACGAAACACCATCATGAGCGAAGCGATCAAGACCGATGTGTTGATCATCGGCGCAGGCCCCTGCGGACTGTTTGCGGTTTTCGAACTCGGCCTTCTCGACATGAAGACTCATGTCGTAGACATCCTCGACAAGATCGGCGGCCAGTGCGCCGAGCTCTATCCTGAAAAGCCGATCTACGACATTCCCGGCATCCCAATGGTGACGGGACAGGGCCTCACCGAGGCGCTGATGGAGCAGATCAAGCCGTTCAATCCGACCTTCCATCTCAACGAGATGATCCAGAGCGTCGAGAAAATCGGCGATCCTTTGTTCCGCGTCACCACCGACGCGGGCAAGGTGTTCGAGACCAAGGTCGTGGTGATCGCCGCGGGCGGCGGTTCGTTCCAGCCCAAGCGCCCTCCGGTGCCGGGCATCGAGGCCTATGAAGGCTCCTCGGTGTTCTATGCCGTGCGCAAGATGGAGCAGTTCCGCGACAAAGAGCTGCTGATCGTCGGCGGCGGCGACTCCGCGCTCGACTGGACGCTCAACCTTCATCCGATCGCCAAGCGCGTTACGCTGCTGCATCGCCGCGACGATTTCCGCGCCGCGCCGCACAGCGTCGAGCAGATGCGCGCACTCGTGGCGGACGGAAAGATGGATCTGAAGATCGGTCAGGTCACCGCGCTCGAAGGCGAGAACGGCGTGCTCAAGGGCGCCCAGATCAAGGGCAGCGATAATGCCGTCTCGACGGTCGTCTGCGATACGATCCTGCCGTTCTTCGGCCTCACCATGAAGATCGGCCCGGTTGCGGAATGGGGCGTGAATCTTGAGAACAATCTCATCCCGGTCGGTACCGAGACGTTCGAAACCAACGTCCCCGGCATCTTCGCCATCGGCGACATCAACACCTATCCCGGCAAGCTTAAGCTCATCCTCTCCGGCTTCCACGAAGGCGCGCTGATGGCGCAGAAGGCCAGCCGTTACGTGTTTCCGGACAAGCGTGTCGTGTTCCAGTACACCACGTCGTCCTCGAGCCTGCAGAAGAAGCTCGGCGTCAACTGAGACGCGCATGATCGCGCGGCTGCGTTGCCGCGCGATTTATCGATCTGCCTTTATCGCTTCAATTGTTGAATCGGGTCGATTGGCTCGCGCGTGACGTCGGCCTCGACTGGCGGCAGGCCGAGGATTGCGGCGGCGGCAGGCCACGCGGCATCCGCCATCGCGGCATGGCCTTCGGCGGTCGGATGAATGGCGCCGCCATACACCGCCGACAGCACGCCCCATGTCGCGTCATGAATATCGGTGGGCTGGCTCGCCGTTTTCGCCGCGAGCGGATAGGTCATCGCGGTGAAGTAACTGTCGTCCGCGTCCCTGATCCAGCGCGCGCGCGGCAGATAAGCGCGAAACTTGCTTGCACCCTGGCCGCAGGTCAGCGGATTGGATGCCGCCGCCACGATATCGGTGTTGAAGCTTTTGCCCTCGGCAGAAAAGCATTGCTGGTCGAACGCGGGATCGGTGGCGGCGCGGGCGCAGAAGCCGTGGTTCTGGAACGCGACCTGATGCTGATCGACGAACGTCATCGCATCGCGCGGCCCGTTGCAGATCGTGCCGCCGGTGCACAGTACGATGTTCTTAAGTTGCGGCAGGAATTCGCTCTCGACGAACTGCGATGTCTTGGCGAGGCGCTCGGGTGCTGCGTTGAAGGCGGGGTGAATGTCGAAACCGGCGAGGCCGCCGGGACAGGGCGCGCCGTTGAACAGCGTTGGATTCGCATAGGACACGAACACCACGCGCGACAGGTCGCCGCCGACGAGCGGCTTCAAGGCAGTGCGCAGCCGCTGGAAATTCTGCGGCAGCGTGCGCGTCAGCGTGCTGCGTGAATCCTCGACGCTCCCGATCATGCCGCTGCGCTTGAACAGCGTGCGTTCGGTGGTGCTGTCCACGATCACATCGGCGACGAGGCCGGAGAAGTTGATATCGTTAGCGCCAATCGACAGGAACAGCAGGTCGAGCTGGCGCTCGGGCTGACGGCGCTGCGCTGCTGCGAGAGCCTCTTTCAATTCGGCGACCTGCGAACCGACGGTCCCCGCGCAGTTCATTGCCGTCTTGGTGACGAGGCATTCGCGCGCGGGCAATGAGCCGAGCAATCCTTCATCGATGGTGGCGCCCGAACAGGCGAGCGGCAGATAGGTCACCGCGATGTGGGTGTATTGGATGGCGAGCGCGAGCGCGGCGCGGGTCTGATAGCTGTAGAGCGAGCGGTGGCAGGCGGCGTTGAACCATTGCGCGCCGAATTTCTGCCAGGCGAACAGTTCATTCGAGCCCGCCGCGCTCTCACAGGCGCGCGCGCCTTTATAGCCCTTGCGGCTTGGCCGGTAGTATTGCCCGGTCGAGCCTTCCAGATACGAGCGGAAGCAGAACCCATCGTCGGCCAGCGCCACCGGCCGGTCCGGGTTGCCTTCGCCGGATGCGATGGAATCGCCAAGACCGGCAATCAGGATGTCGCGGACCGCGATCTGGGTGGAATCATGCAGCGGCGTGTCGCTGCCGCCGCTCGAGACATCGACGCTGGCGATCGTGGTGCGCCCATTGCGGACGCGGAAGTTGATCGGCTCGGAGCAGTCGAGCGTGGTCTGGATTGGCGGACCTTCATTGTCGTTGAACGACCATGCGCATACCGAGCCGACCGGCACCGCGCCGGTCAGGCTGACCGTCACCGCATGATCGACCGGCGCGAGATAATCCTCCTTCACGCCGTCGCGCGTGCAAGGATTGCTGACGTGCCCGCTGGGATCGATGCAAAGTCTGCCGACCGTGTTGCGCGCCCAGCCACGGCCGTCGCTCTGAATCTCAAGCGCGTCCTCGGCGGCGAGCACGCTGCGGCCGGAAGACATGGCTTCGACCTGAAGCTGGAAATCGCGCTCCTCGCGAAATAGCCGGAAGCGGTTGCGCACTTCCCATGAAATCTGGATGCCGCCCGCGGAAGGTGGAGGTGCCGCGTCCTGAGCGCGTGCATCGCCGGCCCATGACAGGATGGCGAGGGCGAGTGCGAAGAGGGCGGTGGTTTGGCGGATCATGAGTTTGTTTTCACTGCATGTTGCGGTTGCAGGGATACAATGCCCGTCAGCCGTTTCTGTTCTGCGACGGCGGCGGCACTGTTGCCCGCGCCGGGCTCATGCAGGCCTTGCGCTTCTGCTGCCAGGGCAGGATGACGCTGAGCCAAAGCTCCCTTACTCCCATGATCGAGATCGCGATCGCGAACGGGATGAAGAAATAAAGCATGCGGAAAATCAGCAGCGAGGCCAGAAGCTGCTCATGGCCGAACTGGTTAAGTCCGACGAGCATCGCGGCGTCGAATACGCCGAGGCTTCCCGGCGCGTGGCTCGCAAAGCCGAGTAGGGTCGACAGGATGAAAACGACCGCCATCGACATGAAGTCGATCGGTGGATCGTTCGGCAGCAGCAGGTACATCGCCAGCGCGCAGAAGCCGAGATCGACGACGCCGATCAAGATCTGCACCAGCGTCAGCGGCGCCGAGGGCAGCACCACCTTCCAGCCATCCTTGCCGAGTTCGCGGCGGTTGCGGCCGACTGCGAGCCAGCACAGATAGCCGATGATGCCCGCGATCAGGCCGATGCCGATCAACTGATTGACCACTTGCGGCAGCAGGACGATCGATTCCGCGGCGGCGGGGTGCCAGATCAGACCGATGCCGAGCACGAAGGTGTTGCCGAGCCAGAAGGTCAGGCCGGAGATGAAGCAGATCTTGGCGACATCGATGGCGGTCAGATTCCAGTCCGAATAGATGCGGAAGCGGATCGCGCCCCCGGTAAAGACTGTGGCGCCGATATTGTGACCGATGGTGTAGCTCGTGAAACTCGACAGCGCCGCGATGCGGTACGGCACATGGAATTTACCCAGCGTGCGGAGCGCGAACAGATCGTAGAAGGTCAGGGTGCAGAACGCGCAGAACACGCAGAGGGCGGCAAGTGCGATGTTGCTGGCGGATTTGTCTTCGAGAGCCGCCAGAACCGCCGAGGTATCGATCCCCTTCAGCGTCTTGACGAGGTGCAGGACGGCGATGATGACGATGGTCAGGCTGGCGAGAATGCCGAGCCGTTTCCAACCGATCCATCTGTCGAACACGCTTCGCGACGCGCTAAGCAAACCCTGCATTCATCCTCCGGCGACCGTTATGAGCCGATTGAGGGATACGAACGCAAACGGCCTAGCCGGGTATTCATATGGCAAATCATGGACCGGAAAAACAGGCCATTTTGGCTTTGCATAGCAAGCCTTAACGGACAACATGACGCAAGAGAACACAGGCGGGCTGTGGGCGGATTCGCTTTGGTCCATGTCATATCGACGACAAAAGCGGCTCAATTGCGCCAAAACCGCGATTTGGCGTGTCTGCATAAAAAGGCTCGTTTCCCAGAAACCTGCGGCGCCGGTCCTCGTTGAGCGGACAGTCCACAATCCGGCGGTGGCGTTCAGGCGCCGCCGCCACACGTCAAAGGGAGCCGCCGATGGGACTGTTCAGCAAGGATATCAAGACACTCAACGATCTGTTCGTGCATCAGCTTGAAGACATTTATTACGCCGAGAAACAACTGGTGAAGGCCATTCCGACGCTGGCCGACAAGGCGACCAATCCGCAGCTCAAACAGGGCTTCCTGTCGCACCTTGAAGAAACCAAGGGGCATGTGACGCGACTGGAGCAGGTGTTCAAGATGCACGGCGTCGAGGCGAAGGCCGTCAAGTGCCCCGCGATCGACGGCATCATCAAGGAAGCCGATGAGGTGTCGGGCGAAGTGGCCGACAAGGAGGTGCTCGACGCCGCGCTCATCAACGCAGCACAGGCGGCGGAGCATTATGAGATGACCCGCTACGGCACGCTGGTCGCATGGGCGAAGCAGCTTGGCCGCAACGATTGCGCGTCGGTTCTGCAGAAGACGCTGGATGAGGAGCGCGCGGTGGACAAGAAGCTCACCGCGCTTGCTGAATCCAAGATCAATCTGAAGGCCGCGAGCTGAGGCTTTCAAAAAAACGCCACGCAGACATTGCGTGGCGTTTTTTAATGCCGGGCCAGCGCGAAATGGGCGCCCGCGAACGCCATCGCTGCACCCAGCAGCAAGGCGATGATGCCGTTATAGAGGCCGTGCAGCGTCGGCACCGCGCTCGGGCCCGAAGCTGCCTGTCCGGCCGCGATCAGTAACAAAAGGCCGCCCGCGATCAACGCATGTTGCAGCCGTCGCGGCAGATGGCCTGATACCGCGCTGAATAACAACGACGCCGTGACGTATCCGCCGACGAAGGCCACCGCCGCGATCAGCCACCAGGCGATGGCGGCGGTTGCGGGAATGACGCCGTTGCTGGATGCGCCCCATAGATCGCCGAGATCGAGACCGAAGCGCTGGCCGAGAATGTGGACGCCGAGCGCCAGCAGCATGCCGAACATCGCGGCGGCGCCGAGGATGAGGCGGGGAGAGAAGTAGGGCGTGCCGGGCATGGCGTGGATCGTTCCGTTTGCGCGGTTGTAGGATGGCGCATGCAGACAGGCAAGCGCGCGGGATTGCCGCCTAGGGGGCGTCGCTCTCGGCCTTGAGCTGTTTGGGTGTCATGAACTCCCGCAGCGTGTTGGTCTGCAATCCGAGATTCGACCACGCGGAAACCGGGCAATCGAACACCACGGCGCCGCAGGTCGGCAGGTTGTGGGCGAGTGCGGTATGTTCGGCGGCCGGCGCTTCGCCAATCAGATTCCATGCGAGTTCGTGCAGGCCGGGATTGTGGCCGAGCACGAGCAGCGTGGTGATGGAATCCGGAGCGCGGCGGATCGCCTTGAAGATCTGCAACGGATTCGAAAGATAGAGCGCATCCTGAAATTCGGCGCGGCAGCCGGGGAGGTATGGTGCGATGATGTCCCATGTCTCGCGCGCGCGGACGGCGGCGGACACCAGCGCGAGCTCCGGCGTCACCGGCTGGCTGGAAAGCCAGGCGCCTGTCAGCGCGCTATCCAGTTGGCCGCGCTCATCGAGGCGGCGGTCGTAGTCCTCGCCACTCGCGGAATCGCGTTCGGTCTTGGCATGGCGCAGCAGGATTAAATGGCGCATTGGTCTCCCGGGGGTGGCAGATAATGGGTGGTGTCTGGTGAGGGCCCATCGTGACAAGCATGGCGTCCGCCGCTAAATAAATCCAATGACAATTCCTCCGTCCGAGACGCCTGTCCACGCCCTTTGGGACGATTTGCCTGCGGCGGAGCCGCGCGCGGCATTGTCGCTCGACCTCGATGTCGATATTTGCGTCGTTGGCGGTGGTCTCGCGGGGCTGACAGCGGCGCGGGAAGCCGCGCGGCGCGGCATGAGCGTCGCGGTACTGGAAGGCCAGCAGGTCGGCTGGGCCGCCTCCGGCCACAATCTCGGCTCGGTGCTGCCGGGCTATGGCGTGCCGATCAACGATCTGATCGCGCGGGTCGGCATCGCGCATGCGCGCGACTTGTGGAAGCTGGCGGAAGAGGGCGGCGACTATATCCGCGACACCATCGCCACCTCCGTGCCGGATATCGCGATGACACCCGGCGCGCTCGAGGTCTCCACCACCGACGTGGGCGAGCGGCTGATCGGCTGGCTGCAGACCATCGGCGGCGAGTTCGGCACCGCGGTCGAAGGCTGGCAGATCGAACAAGTGCGCGATGCGCTGCGGACGCGCCGCTATTTTCATGCGCTGCATTTTCCCAGAGCGTTTCAGATCGACGGTGCGCGCTATCTGCGCGCGTTGGCGAAGCTTGCGGAAGAGGCGGGCGTGCGCATCTTCGAAAACACGCCGGTCATCAACATCGATTCAGCGGGCATCCGCAAGCGCATCGTCACGCCCTCGGCCAGGCTGCGCGCCGGGCAGATCGTGCTGGCGGGCAACGTCCATATCGGCACGCCGGCGCTGCGTCTTGCCTCCACCTTGATGCCGCTGTGGCGCTATGCGGCGGTGACCGAACCGCTCGGCGATCTTCTCAATGAGGTGATCGCCTATCGCGGTTCGGTACTCGATGATGACGGCATCGATCATTTCCGCATCGTCGATGGCGACCGCCTGCTGTGGTCGAGCCCGGAGACGACATGGCGCGGTAAGCCGGCGCGGTTCGGCCGCCTGATCCGCCGCCGGATCGCGACGGTCTTTCCGCAGCTTGCGCAAGCGAGGATCGAACGCGTGTTCTCGAGCGCGTTCGGCCAGACCGTGCACGGCATGCCGCAGATCGGAGAGTTGCGGCCGGGGCTGTGGGTTGCGAGCGGCTTCGGCCGGCAGGGACTGAACACCAGCGCGATGGCGGGACGCCTGATCGCAGCAGGCATTACAGAAGGCGACGACCGCTGGCGGCTGTTCTCACCGTTCGAACTGGTCTGGGCCGGAGGCAAGGCGGGCCGCGTGGTCGGCCAGTTCGCCGATGGCTTGTCGCGCGGACGTTCGGCGGCTGTCGGCACGCTGGCGCGCTGGCGGGAACGGGCGGCGGCGCGCGAAAGGCTTCGCGAGGAACGCCGCAGCGCGCGGATCGCTGCGGTGCTGGCGCGCACCGAGCGGGTGTCGCAGGACTTCGGGTCGGACCGGCGCTAGTGCCCCGAATCCGAAGTTCGCTTCTCCGGCCGGGGTAGAAAATTTGCCGCTGGAACGTAACGCCGGGGAGGCCGGTTCGTACCTTGGACAAACGGCACACTTACGGAGGTATCGCCATGATCGACCGGCGCGTTCTTTTGTCCACGGCAGCGGGGCTTGCGGCAGGCTGGTTTTCATTTTCGGGCAAGGCCCGGGCAGAAAAGGCGGCCGGTAAATTCGCGGTCGAAAAGACTCCGGAAGAGTGGAAGCGCCAGCTCACGCCCGCGCAGTACCACATCCTGCGCGAGGAAGGCACGGAACCCGCCTTTTCGAGCCCGCTGAACAATGAGCATCGCAAGGGGACGTTCGCCTGTGCGGGTTGCGATCAGGCGCTGTTCGCTTCCGAGACAAAATTCGACAGCGGCACCGGCTGGCCGAGCTTCTACGATCATCTGCCGAACGCCGTCGGCACGACCACCGACCGCAGCTACTTCATGGTGCGCACGGCGGTGCATTGCAGCCGCTGCGGCGGGCACCTCGGGCACGTCTTCAATGACGGCCCGAAGCCAACCGGTCTGCGCTACTGCATGGATGGCCTGGCGTTGAACTTCAAACCGGCATCGCCCTCGGCGTCTTAGGCGATCAAGCGCTTTTGGAAGTGCAGCACGATGCCTTTTGTTCTTCCAGCCATCGGTCGCGTGGTTTGCAGCTTGATGGGCGCGGCGAAAGCGGCACGCGCACGATATTCCCATCCATGATGACCGTATCGGCCTTGTAGAGCTGCATCGGCCGAACTCCGTCACTGACCTCGAAGGTCAGTTTGGCGTCCCAGGGGAATGGGACGCTCTGAGCGACCTTGTTCATGATCGCCAGAAACTTGCCGACCGGCATGTGACCGCGATTGTCTTCCACGATGTCCCATAGCTGGATGAAGGTTTCCTGCCAGCTTTCAGGATTTGCGCCGCAATCGAGCGCGTTGAACGTGCCCGTCTTCACTTCGGTCACGTGGTAGCTCGGGCGCACGTCACGCTCGTCGTAGTGGAAGACCAGCGCCTTTTCCTTATGGGCCTCCAGCGTCCCCAGCAGCGAATCCAGCGGAATTTCGTTGGCGGAAGAAACAGGCTTGCCAGGTTCGGACATTTGCTGTACTCCTACATTTCGATAATTATTGAAATATAGGATTGTCGATGGACCAACGTCAAGCGATCTCCGCGTTCGGTGCGCTGGCGCAAGACACGCGCCTTGCGATCGTGCGCATGTTGGTCAAGGCAGGGCCCCTGGGCATGGCGGCCGGCTCGATTGCCGAAAGCGCCGGCGTCGCCGCATCCAACGTGTCGTTTCACCTGAAGGACCTCGAACACGCAGGTCTTGTGAGTTCGCGGCGGGAAGCCCGCTCCATCATCTATTCGGCAAACTTCGAGACGCTTCGCGGCCTGATCGCCTTCCTGATGAAGGATTGCTGCAGCGGTCACCCCGAAATCTGCGATCCCCTGCTGGCCAGCGCGTGCTGTACGCCCGCCAGCAAAAAGACTCGGCGAAAAGAACGCGCGTGAGGCTCACATGACCGATCGAATATACAACGCCCTGTTTCTCTGCACCGGCAACAGTGCCCGTTCCATTCTCGCCGAATCGATCCTGAGGAAGGACGGGCAGGGACGGTTCCGTGCGTTCTCGGCTGGAAGCACGCCGAATGGTCACGTCAATCCGCTCGCCGTTCAGACGTTGGAGAATTTCGGCTACCCCACCGAGGGGCTTCGCTCGAAGACATGGCTGGAGTTCGCCCAGCCTGATGCTCCGGTGATGGATTTTGTCTTTACCGTTTGCGACAACGCCGCCGGTGAGGCTTGCCCCGTTTGGCCGGGCCACCCGGCAACGGCGCACTGGGGCATTGAAGACCCCGCCAAGGTCGTCGGGACCGAATTCGCAAGACGCACGGCTTTTGTTGTCGCGTTCGGCTTCATGAAGAAGCGGATCGAGGCGTTTATGAGCCTGCCTCTCGCAAGCATCGATAAACTATCGCTGAAGACGAAGCTCAACGAGATTGGAAAAATCGAGGGCAGCACGTCGCGTCAAAACGATGTGGCCTGAATCATGAGCGTGTTCGAGCGTTATCTTTCGCTGTGGGTCGCTCTGTGCATCGTGCTTGGGATTGCTATTGGGCATTTCTTCCCCGGGCTGTTTGAAGCAATTGCTGGCGCGGAAGTCGCCAAGGTCAACCTGCCGGTGGCGGTGCTGATCTGGCTGATGATTATTCCAATGCTCCTCAAAATCGACTTCATGGCGATTGGGGAAGTGCGTCAGCACTGGCGCGGCATCGGTGTCACGCTGCTTGTGAACTGGGCGGTCAAACCGTTTTCGATGGCGCTGCTGGCTTCACTCTTTATCGGCCACTGGTTCGCGCCGCTGCTGCCGGCCTCGCAAATCTCATCCTATATCGCCGGGCTTATCCTGCTTGCGGCCGCGCCTTGCACGGCGATGGTCTTCGTCTGGTCGAATCTTTGCAATGGCGAGCCGCACTACACGTTGAGCCAGGTGGCGCTGAACGATGTGATTATGATCTTTCTGTTCGCTCCGCTCGTCGGCCTCTTGCTGGGCGTTGCGTCCATTATCGTGCCATGGAGCACGCTCCTGTTGTCGGTCGGCCTTTATATCGTCATTCCGGTGATGATCGCTCAGGGCTGGCGGCGATCCATCATCGGACGTCCGGGACGTCTGGAGCAGACGCTGCGGACGCTTCAACCCGTCTCGCTGGTCGCCCTGCTCGCGACGCTGGTTCTGCTGTTCGCGTTTCAGGGTCAGCAGATATTGTCTCAGCCGCTCGTGATCGCGCTACTGGCCGTACCTATTCTGATTCAGGTCTATCTCAACGCGGGTATCGCCTATCTCCTGAGCCGGAGGCTGGGCGTTGCATGGTGCGTGGCCGCGCCAAGCGCGCTTATCGGAGCGAGCAACTTCTTCGAACTGGCGGTCGCCGCGGCGATCAGCCTGTTCGGGCTCAGTTCGGGCGCGGCGCTCGCCACTGTTGTCGGTGTGCTGGTGGAAGTGCCGGTGATGCTGTCGGTCGTTAAGATCGTGACGGCGTCGCGATCTTGGTACGATGCCGGAGCAGGACTGGCGCGAGAGTCCCGATCATAAAAATTCGGACCATCGCGCGACATGGCCGTACGAAAATATTTCAGGCCGAACAGTTGCGCCTGAAATGCCGGGCTGCTCCGTTCAAGCAGATGTCACCTCGCTCAGAGGCCGCAGATAAGGTTGCCGGCAGGGCGCCCGGATATTCCCGATCGATCGGCATCTTTCGATTGATGCGTGCGGCAATTCTTGCCGGGGATAGGCAAGAGCGCCCCGGTATTCTGGCCGGGGCGTTTTCATAACTCATTACCAAGCCTCGCTTTTTTCTTTGGCACGAGGCTTGCGACTCCTTCTTCGAATGCGGCTTTTTTCGGCACCCGGCTGGCCGCCCGGATTTCGAAGCTGGAGACGATAGTAATGGGTATTTTCGGCGCTCTCACCACCTCCGTCGCAGGCCTGCGCTCTCAGTCCTATGCCCTGGAGAACATCTCCGGCAACATCGCGAACTCGCAGACCACCGCCTTCAAGCGCATCGACACGAGCTTCCTCGACCTGATCCCGGACACGGGTGCGAACGCGCAGCTCGCCGGCAGCGTCAGCTCAAGCTCGCGCGAAACCAACACGGTGCAGGGCGACGTGCAGGCCGCCTCGGTCGCGACCTACATGGCGATCAACGGCGACGGCTTCTTCGCCGTGCAGAAGCCCGGCAGCTTCACCGACAACAACCCGGTGTTCGACGGCGTTGATCGTTACACTCGCCGCGGTGACTTCACGCTCGACAAGAACGGCTACCTCGTCAACGGCGCGGGCTACTACCTCGAAGGCATCCCGATCGACCCGACCACCGGCAACGTCACCGGCAGCGTGCCGACGGTGCTGAAGTTCGGCAACGACTTCCTGCCCGCGCAGCCGACGACGACGGTGACCTACCGCGCCAACCTCGCGAGCTATCCGCTCACCACCAAGCACGATACATCGGTGCCGGGCTCCGAACTCCTCAACGTCGGCGACTTCACCGCGAACCCGCTGATCGTCGGCACACCCGCGCAGCCTTACATCAATGGTTCGAAGAACGGCTCGGTGCAGAACAGCAAGCTGACGACGGCCACGCAGATCACTTCGGCCACCTTGCTTTCGGGTGCCACCAACACCGATTCGATCGCCACCGATTTCACTGCCGGTAACACCATCACCGTCAATGGCACAACCACGATCACGTTTACTGCTTCAGGCGGTCTCGACGATGCCACGCATATTCCAGTCGATGGGACCATTGCAGATTTGCTTGCCAAGATTGATGCGGCGAATGGAAACACGACCAATCCTTCGTCGGTCAGCGGCGGCGTGATCACTCTGAACACTGGCCTCGCCAATAACCTCACCGTCACCAGCAGCAATGCTGCGGCGTTTGCCGCGCTGGGTTTCTCCACCGCGACGGTGACAGCTTCACGTACTGGCGGCGGCACCGCGGGCACCGGCACGGTGATCGGATCGGATTCGCAGAATTTCATCGACGAATCGGTGTCGGGCGGCGCGACCACCGCTTACGACGTATCCGGCGCGCCGGTCAGTTTGCAGTTGCGCTGGGCGAAAACCGACAGCGCGAGCCTCGGCGCCGGACATAGCGACGTCTGGAACCTGTTTTACCAGACCAACCCAAATGCAACCGGTACAGATGTTGCCTGGCAGAACGTCGGCGTGAACTTCACCTTCGGCGCCAACGGCCAGATGAATCCGGCAGTGCCCTCGGTGACGCTGACCAACGCCACCATCGGCGGCATCGCGCTCGGCGACGTGACGATGAATTTCGGCGCGACCGGCCTGACGCAATTCGCCGACGCCAACGGCAACGTGCAGGTCAACCAGATCCAGAACGACGGCTTCCCCGCCGGTCAGTTGCAGACGGTGTCGATCTCCAACAACGGCCGCGTCGTCGGCAACTACTCCAACGGCCGCAACATCGACCTCGCCGCGATCACGCTCGCGACCTTCAACGGCCCGAACTTCCTCAAGCGCGTCGACGGCGGCGCATTCGAGGTGACCGATGAATCCGGCCAGGCGTTGTTCGGCAAGGGCGGTACCATCGTCGGCTCTTCGCTGGAAGGCTCCAACACCGACATCGCCGACGAGTTCACCAAGCTGATCGTCACGCAGCAGGCTTACTCGGCGAACACCAAGGTCATCACCACGTCGAACCAGATGGTTCAGGATCTCCTGAACGTCCTGCGCTAGTGGAGTGGATTTGACATTCGCTCACCCTGGCAGCGAGTTCGTAAAGCGAATGTCAAATCCAAAACCCCACTAGAAACTTATAATTGCTGGTGGTCCATGGATTCCAACATTCGCAAGAGAGGCTGCTGAGAATGGATGCGAATGTTGGAATCGGACCACTAGCGCGCATATTCCGCGCGTTCGTAGCTGAGATGGGCAGTTAGTTATGGGTCTGACACAAGCTCTTGCTACCGCGATGTCCGGTCTGCGTGCGAACCAGGCTGCGCTCTCGCTCGTCTCCTCGAATGTCGCGAACATCGAGACGCCGGGCTATGTTCGCAAGACCGTCAATCAGGTCCAGACCACCACGGGAACGGGAAGCGCCGGTGTTTCCGTCACCGGCGTGAACCGTGAGCTGGACGTCTATGTCCAGAAGCAGGTTCTCACCGAAACCTCGGGTGCGTCTTATGCGAGCACGCTATCGGCCGCTTTGCAGCGGTTGCAGGGCATCTACGGCGATCCCAGTTCGGATACGACGCTGGAGGCGGCGTTCAACCAGTTGACGGCTGCGCTGCAGGCGCTGTCCACCAGTTCGGATTCGCCGGCGGCGCGCTCGACGGCGGTGAATGCCGCGCAGTCGCTCGCGCAGATGCTGAATTCGACCTCGGCGGGCATCCAGTCGCTGCGCGCCGATGCTGAGTCTTCGATCAAGAGTTCGGTCGATGCTGCAAACAACGCGATGCAGCAGATCGCGACCATCAACAACCAGTTGCTCGGGACCACCGGCGACGACGCTGCGGCCGCCTCGCTGCTCGATCAGCGCGATCAATACATCACGCAGTTGTCGCAGTTGATGGACATTCGCGTCCTCACCAATGACCGCAATCAGGTCACGGTATTCACCAATTCCGGCGTGCAACTCGTCGGCAGTGAAGCGGCGAAGATCACGTTCGACGCGCAGGGCACGGTCACGCCCAATACAACGTGGAATTCCGATCCGTCGAAAAGCACGCTCGGCACGCTGACGCTGACTTTCCCGCATGGCGGCGATATCGACCTGATTGCGACCAATTCGATCCGCTCCGGCTCGATCGCGGCGAACCTTCAACTGCGCGACCAGACGCTGGTGCAGGCGCAGGCGCAGATCGACCAGTTGGCGGCCTCAATGGCGAGCGCGCTGTCGGACAAGGTCACGACCGACTCCACCGGGAATGGCGGCTCGCCCAACACGTTCTCGCTCGATCTGACCGGATTGCAGAACGGCAACAACGTCCAGTTCACCTATACGGACACGGCGAACAAGAGCCACACCATCACGCTGGTGCAGGTCAACGATCCTTCGGTGCTGCCGCTGAAGAACAGCGCTACCAACAATCCCAACGACGAGGTTTTCGGCGTCGACTTCTCTCAGGGCATGGGACCGGCGCTCACGCAGTTGACCGCGTTGCTCGGCGACAGGGGTTTGCAATTCTCCAGTTCGGGCGGACAGACGCTGCAGATCAGCGGTGATGCAGGCGGCACCGCGGTGGTCAATTCCGCGTCCTCGACGATCACCATGACGAATCTGACGAGCGGCAATCCGCAGTTGCCGCTGTTCGTCGATAATGGCGTGCCATACACCGGCGCAATCACCGCGACCGGCTCGCAGCAGACGGGCCTTGCGGGACGGATCAGCGTCAACAACCTTCTGCTCGCCGATCCGTCACGGATGATTGTATACGGCTCGGGGACGCAGTCCGGCGACACCACGCGGTCCGACTTCATTCTCTCGCAGTTGACGAACAGCTCTTACTACGTATCGCCGCAGACCGGGATCGGTTCGAATGCGACGCCCTTTAAGGGCACGATGCTGAGCTTCCTGCAACAGTTCACCACGATGCAGGGGCAGGCGGCTTCCTCCGCCCAGCAACTGGCCGACGGCCAGAATGTCGTGCTCTCGACGTTGCAGAATAAGCTGAACTCGTCTTCCGGCGTGAATATCGACGATGAAATGGCGCATCTGCTGGCATTGCAGAACGCCTATTCGGCGAATGCCCGCGTCATGTCCACGGTCAAGGACATGTTCGACTCGCTGCTGCAATCGGTGTGAGGCTGCAATGACTATTGAAGGCGTAAGCGGACGGACATCCTATCTCGGCAGCTCGCTGCTGAACATCAAGACGCAGCTCGATACGCTGACGCAGCAACTGGCGAGCGGCAAGAAATCCACGACCTATTCCGGTCTTGGCCTGGACAGCGCATTCGCGACCGGCCTGCGCTCGCAGATTTCGATGCTGTCCGGCTACCAGAACACGCAGACCAACGTGACGACGCGCATCAATGTCGCCAACCTGTCGCTGCAGGGTCTTGTCGATATGCGCACGCAGGTGCAATCGGCGGCCACCGGCGCGTCGCAGGTTCTCAACGCCAACGGCCAGACCTCGGGCCAGCAGATCGGCTATGCGTCCTTCACGCAGGCGATCTCGCTTCTCAACACGCAGTCGGGTGACCGTTATCTGTTCTCCGGCCGCGCGACCGACACGCCCTCCACGGCGGCGGCCGACGATATTCTCAACGGCGCCGACGGCAAGGACGGTTTGAAGGCGGTGATTGCCGATCGGCTGATCGCCGATCAGGGCACCGGCAACATGGGTCGCCTCACGACCGATGCCACCACCACGCCCGGCGTGGTGACGGTTGGCGAAGACGCCAATCCCTCGCCTTTCGGACTGAAACTTAGCCGCATCTCGACGTCGATCAATGGCGCTGTGGTGACGCAGCCTGCGACCGCGGGGCCTCCGACGCCATCCTCCGAAACGATCGATCTGAATGCCGCGACACCGAAGGAAGGCGACACCGTCACCTTCACGTTCACGCTGCCGGATCAGACCACGGAGACGGTGCAGCTCACCGCGACCACGGCGTCGCCCGCACCGGACGGCAGCTTCACCATCGACGCCGACCCGACGGTCACGGCGACCAACATGAAAAGCGCGCTCGATTCCTCGATCCAGACACTGGTGAAGGGACCGATGGTGGCCGCCTCCGCGATGGCTGCCGGACAGAATTTCTTCGACAATCCACCGCAGCGCGTCGGCGGCGGTTCGCCGGTCTCGCCGACCGCCACCACACTGGTCGACGGTTCGGCCACGACCGTGCAGTGGTACACCGGCGAACAATTGGGCAATCCCGATGCCGATGCACGTAATACCGCAGTCGCACAGGTGGATGGTTCGGTTTCCGTGAGCTACGGCGCGACGGCGAACGAAAGCGCTTTCCGTAACCTGCTGCAGAATATGGCCGTGTATGCGGCGGTGACGACGACGGTCGATCCGAATGATCCGAACGGCCAGAATCTCGCCAATGCGCAGATCTCGGCACTGAACGAGCGGGTCAACGCGAACCTTGCGGTGCAGCCCGGCACGACCTCGGTCGAGGACATCGAAGCCCAGTTCGCGGGCGCTCAGTCGGCGACGAAATCGGCCAGTACACGGCAGACGCAGACGACGTCGATGGCGCAGACGATGCTGGATCAGATTCAGGGCGTCAACGACGACGAGGTGGCCGCGAAGATCCTCGCGTTGCAGACCAGCCTTCAGGCTTCGTACCAGACCACTGCATCGCTCTATCAGCTCAGCCTGGTGAAATACCTGCCTGTCGGCTGACGGCCATCAGCCATCACCCCGCAAATGAAAAAGGGCTTCCTTCTGGAAGCCCTTTTTTCATGACCGTGTGCAGGTCGTCAGGCGGCGCCTTGAAGTGGTGAAGCCGAGGCGTTGTGGCGAGCCTTGGCGAGAAGTGCCGCCTCGTGCGCGATCAGCTTTCGCGATTCCTTGAGCGCCTTGTAATAGTCGCCGCTTAAAATGTGGTTATTGATCTCCTGGATGATCTCGACGGAGCTTGGCATCGCGCTGAGGAGATCGCGCATCAGGTCGAAATAGACCGGATGATGGTCCTGCGGATCGCGCGCCACATACATCAGTTGCACGGCCAGATAGAGCAGCTTCGCCGGGGTGTCGGCGGTTTCCGGAGTCAGAATGTCTTTTTCACGCAAGATCGGAACCCGTTCGCCTTCGATCAGCAGTTTGGCGCGCTGGTCGGTATTGGTGATGACGCAGGAGCCGATGATGATCTTTTCGTGCGGCTTCAATTCGACCTTTAGAGCCATGGTGTCCTCCGGCTACTCGATCCGCTTTCGATGTGAAGCCCTGTAACGGGGGGCGAAAGTGATGCAGGACTTCAAATCGGCGGTGCGAGGCATGAATGCCGCGGCTGCCGCGTTCGTACCAATCCTTTGCCGATCATGGTTAACGGGGCGTAAACGATACCGCATTGCGCGGAGCCAATTTGAGCAAAGGCGCCGGTTTCTGTTTGTGAAAGCAACGGGCCGCCAATGTTTAATGCCCATTTACCAATGACTTTTCGCGCAATTGGCCGCGCTTCATTCACGTTTTTTTAGACTGTTGGTTTCAGTCTGTCGGGAACGCCGCCCTTAGAAGGGGTGGCGTCACGCTCACACACGACGTGCTCTTACCAGAAAGGTTAGTACAATGTCAGATATCGTTCTCTCGGCGTCAGTCCGCCAGAACCTGCTGTCGCTTCAGTCGACCGCAGACCTGTTGTCCACGACGCAGAACCGCCTTGCCACCGGCAAGAAGGTCAACACTGCGCTCGACAACCCGACCAACTATTTCACCGCTGCTTCTCTCGACAACCGCGCGAGCGACATCAGCAACCTCCTCGACGGCATCGGCAACGGCGTGCAGGTCCTTCAGGCCGCCAACACCGGCATCACCTCGCTGCAGAAGCTGGTCGATTCCGCGAAGTCCGTCGCCAACCAGGCGCTGCAGGCGACCGTCGGCTACTCGACCAAGTCGAGCATCTCGGCGACGATCACCGGCGCGACTGCTGACGATCTGCGCGGCACGTCTTCCTACGTGAACGCCCAGGTGACCGGTTCGGTTGTGAACAACAACCTCGCCACGCCGGCTGCGATCACCACCGCGACCAAGCTGGTCAGCGCGGCGACCTCGGATACCCTGGCGACGACACCTGCCGACGGCAGCACGATCACCGTCAACGGCAAGACCATCACCTTCTCGACGGCGCAGACCACCAAGACCACGGATGGCAGCGGCAACGTGACGATCGGCGTCGGCGCCGGCAGCACGCTCACCGTCGGTGACGTTCTGTCCTCGATCGACACCATCACCGGAGCGGCCACCGCGTCCTCGATCGCGGGTGGCCAGTTGCAGGTCAGCACCGGCACGGACGCCGATCTCCAACTCGGCGGCACCGCACTGAGCGCGTTCGGTCTTAGCGCCGCAACGACTCCTCGTGGAACGACGACCCCGGTCGGCGGCTTGACGCTGTCATTTGGCGCCGTCGGCACCGGCACCGCGACCACCATCACCTTTGGTGACGGCACCGGCGGCACGGTCAAGTCCCTCAACGACTTGAACGCCAAGCTGTCGTCTGACAACCTGCTCGCGACGATCGACTCCAGCGGCAAGCTGACGATCACGACCACGAACGATGCGGCTTCGTCCGCCATCGGCACCGTGACCGGCACTGCGGCTCTCGCTGGCAAGGCGTTTGAGAACGCTTCCACCGGCGGCACCGCTGCTACGGGTGGCGCTCCGATCCAGGACGCTTCGGCCCTCGCGGTCCGTGCGAACCTGGTGTCGCAGTACAACAACATCCTGGATCAGATCACCTCGACTTCCCAGGACTCGTCGTTCAACGGCGTCAACCTGCTCAATGGCGATCAGCTCAAGCTGACCTTCAACGAGACGGGCAAGTCCACCCTGAAGATCCAGGGCGTGACCTTCAACGCCGCCGGCCTTGGCCTCTCGTCGCTGACCGCGGGCACGGACTTCCTCGACAACTCGTCGGCGAACTCCGTGATCTCGAGTCTCGACAAGGCCAGCTCCACGCTGCGCACCGAAGCTTCGGCTTTGGGTTCGAACCTCTCGATCGTGCAGATCCGTCAGGACTTCTCGAAGAACCTGATCAACGTGCTGCAGACCGGTTCGTCGAACCTCACTCTGGCCGACACCAACGAGGAAGCGGCGAACAGCCAGGCGCTGTCGACCCGCCAGTCGATCGCGGTGTCCGCGCTCGCTCTCGCCAACCAGTCGCAGCAGAGCGTGTTGCAGCTGCTCCGCTAAGCGAAGCGAACAGCCAAATAGAATCGAAGGCGGGGGAAACCCCGCCTTCTTTTTTTAACCCGCCATTAACCATAAAGGCCGCAGTTTCGGTTTCGACAGCCCCTTGAGGATCGCGAGCGAAACCGCGCCGATGAACCGCCAGCAGCGCCGAGCCGCCGCCAAATCGAATACGTCGGGCGCTCTTCAACCCGCGGCCGCATTGCAACTCGGCATCGCAAGTCATCAGATCGGCCGTCTGGCCGAGGCCGAAGGTTATTATCGTCAGGCGCTTGGCGGGCAGCGCCAGCAGCCCGATGCCCTGCATCTGATCGGTGTGGTTTTCATGCAGACCGGCCGGTTGGCGCAGGGGGTCGAGCTGATCCGCCGCGCCATCGCCCTCAATGGCACCAATGCCGAATATTTCGGGAATTTCGGCACAGGCTTGAGTCGCCTCGGGGATCTCGATGGCGCCGCCGATGCCTATCGCCGGGCGATTGCGCTCAATCCGGGTTTCGCGGCGGCCTTCCATGACTACGGCAATGTGCTGCTCGGGCAGGGAAAGCCTGATGAGGCGCTCACCTGTTACACACGCGCGATCGGGATCGACCCGTTCTATGCGAGCGCCCATCACCAGCGCGCGAAAGTCTTGCAGTCATTCGAGCGCCACGCCGAGGCTCTTGCGGCTTTCAATGAGGCGCTTGCGATCAAGCCGGACAATGTCGAGGCGCTATGCCGCCGGAGCACGGTGTTGTTCGCGCTGAAGCGCTTCGACGAAGCGCTCGCAAGCGTCGAGCAGGCCAAGAGGGTGGACCCGACTTACGTCGAGGCGTTCAATATCTGCGGGAGCACGCTGCATCGTCTTGACCGCTTCGATGAAGCGCTTGCAAGTTTCGCGCATGCGCTGTCGCTCGATTCCGAGCGCCCCGAAGTGCTGCTCAATCGCTCCGCGACGTTCGACGAGTTGCATCGTTTTGAGGAAGCGGCGCTCGATCTCGATGCCGCGCTGACAATCAACCCGCAGTATGCCGAAGCGCATTGGAACGAAGGCCTCCATCGGTTGCTGCTCGGCGATTATGCCTTGGGCTGGCAAAAGAACGAATGGCGCTGGAAATGCCCGGCGCTGAAGTTGCGTGATCCGGGATACAGCGAGCCGCTGTGGCTCGGTGAGGAACCGATCGCGGGCAAAACCATCCTGCTGCACAGTGATCAGGGACTCGGTGACGCGATTCACTTCTCGCGCTATGCGACGATGGTGGCGGCCAAGGGCGCGCGCGTGATCCTGTATGTCGAGCCGCTGCTCAAGGACGTGCTGAGGGATATCGAAGGAGTCGCGCAGTGCCTCGGAAAGGACGAACCGCTGCCTGCCTTCGACATGCATTGTCCGCTGTCGAGTCTGCCGCTCGCGTTCAGGACGACTGCCGACAGCATTCCCACCGATGTTCCGTATCTCCGCCCCGAGCTTGACCATGAACGATGGCGGGAGCGGCTTGCCGGAACGCATACGCCGCGCGTCGGGCTGGTGTGGTCGGGTAATCCCAATCATGCCAACGATCACCGCCGTTCGATCGCATTCGCGCAGCTTGCTCCATTGCTTGGTCTGCCGATGACTTTTGTCAGCCTGCAAAAGGATATCCGCCCAGTAGACCGCCTTGCGATGGCGCAACATCCGCAGGTGCTCGATCTCGGCAGCGAAGTCGAAAATTTCACGGATACGGCAGCGTTGCTGTCGTGTCTTGATGTGGTGGTGAGCGTCGATACCAGCGTCGTGCATCTCGCCGGTGCACTCGGCTGTCCGGTATGGGTGTTGTTGCCCTATACGCCCGACTGGCGCTGGCTGCTCGATCGGCAGGACTCTCCCTGGTATCCAAGCGCGCGGTTATTCCGGCAGGATGCAGCGCGAGATTGGTCTGCTGTGATCGATAACGTACGTGTTGCCCTGCAGAGGATTCCTTCGTTTCCGAAGCCTTCATTTCAAGCGAAAACGGAAGAGTGTCAGAGCACCAGTAATCTTATTTTAAGCCATTAAGTTTACACATTTTAACAGAGATAACCAAGGTTGGGATCCTCGATGTCGAACGCCGCCAACGCTTACGCCCGTGTTGCTCAAACCACGTCTTCTCCGCGCGAAATCGAGGCTCAGGCGCTGCTCAAGGCAGCGCGCCAGCTTCAGGACGTGATGAGCAATTGGGGCAAGGCGGGCACGGACGTTTCCGGCGCATTGCTGTTCAACCGCAAGCTCTGGTCGATCCTGCTCAGCGCGGTCACCAGCGACGAGAGCCCGCAGAGCATCGAGATCCGTCAGAACATCGCCAATATCGGCACGTTCGTTCTGTCGCAGACGGCGGAAATGCAGATCGCACCGAAGCCGGAATTGCTCAAGCCGCTGATCGAGATCAACTGCAACCTCGCCGCCGGCCTGTCCGGCCGCGCCTGATCGCAGCGAGAGAGACGCCTGTGGCCGACATCTACAGCATCATCTCGTCAAACTACGTCACCGTCGGCAGCAACATCGCGGGTCTGGCGAATTCGAGCACGCCTTACGTTCCGGTCGATGCGAGCCTGTATCAAGGCTCATGGACTGGAGCCTATGCGGACAACACCAAATTCACGATCCAGATTTCGAACGTGGATGGTTTCCGCGCTAAGGTCCGCTACCAGAGCGGTGCAACGCTGAAATATCAGGACGTTTTGATCAAGGACAACTCGTTCAAGTTCGGGGATTCGAAGTTCACCCTGACTGACACGGGCAAGGCCCAGGTCAAGACCGTAATGACCAATGCCGCGACCGGCGCGCAGACGCTCGAGACGGCCTACGCCACGATGAGCTGAAGCCTTTATTGGGTTTGAAAGCAGAGACAAAAAACAGGCCGCAGGAAATCCTGCGGCCTGTTTTGTTTGGATGGATCTCCGCCTTTATGCCTGGCGGTCGGCGTGGCGTTGAGCTTTTTTTTCTTCCTTGGCTTCGTCCTGCGCGCGCAGATAAGCCCGCGCCCGCAACCGCGTCTCATCAGGGTACTGATTGACGACGACGTTGGTGCGGTTGTCCACCACCTGATAAACGACTTCGGCGGCCGCCCGATCGATCATGATCTGATGGCCGAGACTGGTGTTGGCGCGCGGGTCCGAACTGTTGGTCTGGACGTTCGACGCCGCGATCACGGCCTTGTCCGAATTGAGTTGCGTCGGAACGGCCGACTTCGCAGCGTCAGGCACCTGCTGCACGAC
This sequence comes from Afipia sp. GW821-FHT14H12, assembly GCF_058803465.1. Classification (NCBI taxonomy): domain Bacteria; kingdom Pseudomonadati; phylum Pseudomonadota; class Alphaproteobacteria; order Hyphomicrobiales; family Nitrobacteraceae; genus Afipia; species Afipia sp. GW821-FHT14H12. The sequence continues at coordinate 1,913,076 of NZ_JBXAOZ010000001.1, forward strand.
AGCAGGCGTCACAACCGATGCTCCCACCGGCCTGATGCTGAAATCCGTGCTCATGGCAGCCTCCTGGCCTCCTGTGAGTCAAAGTGCTTTCCTTTGCGGAGCACTTTGGAACAGGAAGTCTGAAGGCAGCGCTAGGACGCGCGTCGCAATTTAAATCGAATTGTCTCGTTCGCGCGTAAAACGAGAGCGGCATTGCGGATTCCCGCTTGTGCGGGAATGACGGGGAGGGGATTAGAGCGAGCGGCTGACCGTGAGCGGCGCGGCGTAGCGATGGTTCGGCGCGGCGCGCTGACCGGCGGCGGTATAACCTTGCGGATTGCGGCGGCGCTGGATTTCGCCGTTCACGCCGCGAATGATGCCTTCCGAGACCGCGTGCGCGGTGGCGAGCACGGTGAGGTTGACCTGCAACATGGCGCGGAACGTATCGTGGTGGCGATGCAGCGCCGCCAGCAGGTCCGGCGTCGAGCGCTTGAGATAGGCGGCGCTGTGCTTGATCTCGGACACGGCGCGCATGTAATCGCGCGAGGCTTCGCCCTTCTTGGCCTCGAGCATTATCGCCTCGCGAACGTTGCCCGCGCGCACCAGTTCCGTTTCCCGCTCGACGATGTCGAGCAGGCTCGCCATGATGTTCATCAATCCGTCCGCGAGCCGCCGCGCGTCGGCCGGTGTCGATGCCGGGACGATCGGTGCGGGGGCGGGGGTTTGGGAAAGCTCGGCGTTCATCTGAAACTCCCGGCGTTAAGCCGCCTTGTTGGCCTGTTGCGTGATCAACATGCGGTAGACTTCATTGCCGATGCCGATGCCGCCGGCTTTTGCGAAAGAGCGGGCGTACTGATCGACCATCATCGAGCGCCAGACCCCGGTGCTCTGCGTGTCGCCGAACGGGCCTTCGCCTTTCACGCCCGACATCATCTGCGAGAACATCGAGTTGAGGAACACCGCCTCGAAATCTTCCGCCTTGGTTTTGGCCTTGGCCTGATTTTCCGGCGAGACTTTTGCCAGCGCCTGGGCGAATACCGGATCGGGGCGGCCGTTGACGAGCGGGATGGAGGATGATGCGTTCATCACATCACCTCGATGTCGGCCTGGATCGCGCCTGCGGCCTTGATCGCCTGCAGGATGCTGATCATGTCGCGCGGCCCGATGCCCAATCCGTTGAGACCATCGACGAGTTGCTGCAACGAGACGCCGTCCTTCACGAGCGCGAGCTTCTTGCCGTCTTCCCGAACACCGACACTGGTGTTGGGCGTGACCACGGTTCGCCCGTTGGCGAACGCATTGGGCTGGCTGACCTGCGGGCTTTCCGAAATCGTCACGGTGAGGTTGCCTTGCGCCACGGCGACGGTGTTCACCCGCACGTCGCGGCCCATGACGATGATGCCCGATCGTTCGTCGATCACGATCTTGGCGCCCATGTCCGGCTCGACCTGCAACTGCTCGATCTCTGTCAGGAGTGCGACGACGTTGCCCTTGAACTCCGCGGGGATGCTGAGCTGCACCGTGGAGGGATCGACAGGCTCCGCGATCTTGTCGCCGAGATAGTCGTTGACGGCGGCGGCGATGCGCTTGGCCGTGGTGAAATCGCTGTTGCGCAACGCGAGGCGGACGTTGGGAAGCTTGTTCAGCGCGAACTCGATCTCGCGCTCGACCAGCGCGCCATTGGCGATGCGCCCGTTGGTCGGCACGCCCTTGGTGACGCTGGCCGCCTGGCCTTCCGCCTGGAAGCCGCCGATCGCAAGCGAGCCTTGCGCGACCGCGTAGACGTTGCCGTCGGCGCCGAGCAGGGGGGTGACGAGCAGGGTGCCGCCTTGCAGGCTCTTGGCGTCGCCCATCGCCGAGACGGTGACGTCCATCCGCGTGCCTTGCGTCGCGAAGGCCGGCAGGTTGCCGGTCACCATCACGGCGGCGACGTTGCCGGTGCGGATCGTGGCGCCGCGAATGTTGACGCCCATGCGTTCCAGCATCGCTTGCAGCGACTGCTTGGTGAAGGGGATGTTGTTGAGGGTGTCGCCGGTACCGTTCAGGCCGACGACGAGGCCGTAACCGATCAACTGGTTCTGGCGCACGCCTTCGATATTGGCGAGATCCTTGATGCGCGATGTCGCATAGGCTGGCGCGATCGCGATCAAGACCGCGATGGCCGCTCCGCACAGCGCCTGAAATAGCCGAACCATCCTCGCTCCCCGCTGAGGTTCTGTCTCACTGGTCCGCCCGCTCCCACAGGAGAACCGGGAAGTGTCTTGCGAGAGCCGTGCCAGTTTCCGGCGAATATGGCGCTTTGAAATTGCTTGGTTTTTCCAGCCGGGTACGAGTTTCGGGCCCGGTGCGGGTGCTCCGAACTTGCCGGACCGGCAAATTCTGCCGGGTCGTTTAGGAATTCTTAACCATGAGGGCGCAACTCTGCCGCCATAGCTCGTGTGTCCCTTCGTCGGGCTGAGAAGTTGCACAGCAACTAGGCCACCGGCCGAGCGAGACGATCATGCGAATCAACGGACCCAACGGCACCACTTTCGGAGCGCCCGCCTCGGGCGCGCGGCGGACAAGCACGGGCGGCTTTACGCTCGACGAACTGACGACGGCGACCGAGACACGCGCCGCAACCGCGCCGCGCGCGGCCACCGGCATCGATGCGCTGCTGGCGCTTCAGGGCATCGAGGAAGACCCGACCCAGCGCCGTAGGCGCTCCGTCGCGCGCGGCAAGAGCGCGCTCGATCTGCTCGACGACCTCAAGATCGGGATGCTGTCGGGGACGCTGGACTCCGCCATGGTCAACCGGCTGCGCGGAGCGGCGACCGACTTGAAGATGAGCTCGGGAGATGCGGGGCTCGATCAGGTCCTGTCGGAGATCGAACTGCGCGTCGAGGTCGAGATCGCGAAAGCTGCGCGGTGAAATAGCGCGGCAGGCTCCAGAAGGCCGCGGAAACGCTCTGGCGGCACCCGGCGAGAGTTCCTGTTTTTTCGCCAAAAATACCTGTTCTGCGGGCATTTTGGCAGTTCTATCCCCAGTTCCGCAGTTAACGGGGGCATAGCCCGGGCCGGGGCATTTCCCTGTATTGTCTGTCATGGATCGCCGCTATATAAGCACCGCCCGGCGACCCGGATCGCCCTGGCTGGGGATGAGAATCGGTGTTGGAAAAAGTGAAGGCCTATAAACCGTCGGAGAAGGAGCCGTTCATGAATGAACGGCAGCGCGAATACTTCCGCGCCAAACTTCTCGCCTGGAAGGAAGAAATCCTGCGCGAGGCAAAGACCACGCTTCAGCAGTTGCAGGAAGAAAACGTCAATCACCCCGATCTTGCCGATCGTGCATCGTCGGAAACCGATCGCGCCATCGAACTGCGTGCCCGCGATCGCCAGCGCAAGCTGATTTCCAAGATCGATGCCGCGATCCAGCGCATCGAGGACAATACCTACGGTTATTGCGAGGAGACCGGCGAGCCGATCTCCTTGAAGCGGCTCGAAGCGCGGCCGATCGCGACGCTGTCGGTCGAGGCGCAGGAACGCCACGAGAAGCGCGAAAAGGTCTATCGCGACGAATAGGGCTGAAAGCCCGATCCCGAAACAGGCGCGCGCGGCGGAATGCCGGGCGCGCCTTTTTGTTGATGCTCTTTGCGTAGGAACCCGCGGCTACGGCGCGCCTTGCGTTCCGTGGCTGATGACGCTGGCGATGGCTTTATGTCGGGCCAGGCCTAACCGCTTTCGCCACCCGGAAGCTGGTGTATGAGGCCCTTCTCCTCGTTCAGAACATTATCCTTCCGCAGTTGTTCTTGCGTCTTGCTATCCAAATGATCTTTGCTTTCCTTCTGGCCTGACATTGGCGGAAGGTGTCCGGTACTCTGAGGGTGGGTTTCATGACCCCTGGGAGTCTGCCTGCCTTGGCTTTCTTGATTGTAGCCCGACATCACGCGCTCTCCTTCGGTTATCGCTAACCAAGGCGACAACGGCGATCACGTTCCATCCAGCCGTTGAATTATGTCTATGCCCCACGAAACGGCCGCGGCCTTCGCCACGGGGCGATGCTAATTCAAGAAGCGCGTTTCTTTAGCTCGCTTCTTGGCTGCTGAGATTTTCGCTGTGTCGAATTTGTGTCAGCAATGATGCCAGTGATCGTGGCGTCTTCGGCTGCATGTCCGTATGTGTCAAAGACGTGCCCCCGAACGCTTTTCCAGCCGCCGCGCTTGGCTGTCGTAACCGGATCGACACCCGCATAAAGCATCGCTGTTGCGAATCCGTGGCGACAACTGGAAAGACAAATAGGAAATGCCAGTTTTCTCGATCGCGGCTTTCCATGCGCGGAATACCAACCGACCGTTCGTGACAGAAAAACACAGGCCGGATCTTGGTGCGCTCAAGATCGCCCAAAGCAATAACCAGACGGCAGGTGGCCCCAGGCGCGCATCGCGATTGCCGGGGTGCTGTTGATGCTGGCCGCATTCGGCTTCATGCCGAATTGAACTTCCCGCCGTGCACCGGGTTACGTCCACACCTCCCGGACTCAGGCCCGCCCCGGATGCCTCCGGCGGCGGGCTTTTTCTATGGCTCGGCGTGGCCGCACCTTCCGCGTCCATCATCTGGCGCGGTTCAATTATCTTTTGGATTTGTCGGTTTCGGCTCTTTTGCGAGTTCGTTGCGGATCAATTCGGCAACGGATTTGCGCTTGACCTCGTCGGTCGTCTCATCAAGCACCTTTCGGTAAAGCTTGAGATTCTCCGTGTGGAGGAACTTTAGATTCTCCGTGTCGAGGAACTCTTCCATCGCAGCCTCCTGGGCGGGGGACGGTGGCGGGACGCTGCGCCAAATGAGAGCCGGAGTCCAGCATCAAGCCCGCCCTCCATGCTCGGAGCGGCGGGCTTTTTCTTATTACCAGTAGCGATAATGATGGTGATGATGGTGCCTGCGGTAATACGCTCGCGAGTGGCGATAGCGGCCCGACCGCAGCCCCTCATAATATGATCCCGTCGTAACGCCCGCTGGATCGCGCGACCGATCCATGGAGGATGCTGAACGGGGCGGGTTTGGAACGATTGAATAGTCCTGCGGCGCTGCTATGGACGGCACCGTCATCACTGAAATGAATCCTACGGCTAACAATAGCTTTTTCATGATTTCCTCCTCTGTGAGGACTGAAATCAGCGAGGACGCCGAAGGTTCCGCGTCTCCGGTCCATGAACTTGCAAGGCTGCAATCATAAAAGCCCATAACAACGCTGTTTCCTCGCATCAGTAAAACGGCCGCGGCCTTCGCCAGGGGAGCTAGCGAAGGCCGCGTCGTAGACGCCTTTCCATGCCTAGGTTCACGGATCGGCGTGGGAGCTCGGAAGATCGCGAAGGGAGAGTTCGCGATCAGAACGGAAGCAGGATGTCCATCACCTGTTGTCCGTAGCGTGCCTGCTGGACGTCGGTGATCTGACCGCGCCCGCCATAGGCGATGCGGGCCTGCGCGATCTTGCTGGAGTCGATGGTGTTGTCGCTCTGGATGTCCTCGGGCCGCACGATGCCCGCGACAACCAGTTCGCGGATTTCATAATTGACGCGAATCTCCTGCTTGCCTTCGACCACGAGGTTGCCGTTCGGCAAAAGCTGCGTGACCACGGCGGCGACGTTGGTCTGCAACGCTTCCTGCCGCGTGATCGAACCCTTGCCGTCGGTGGAGGAGGTGGAATCCGTCGTCAGCATGTTGCCCGAGGTGTTGGTGCCGGGCACCTTCTTCACGCCGAAGAAGCTCGTGATGTTGGAATCTTCCGTACCGGACCTGCTGCGCTGGGTTTCGTTGGCGATGTTGGCCTTGTCGGTGATGTTGACGGTGATGGTGAGAATGTCGCCGACCTGATGGGCGCGCTGATCCTTGAAGAAGGCGCGCGAGCCGTTCCGCCACAGCGAGTTGGGGTTGTAGGATGCGGGCTGCGGCGTCGGCATCGGCATCGATACCGGCTTGTAGCCTGCCTTTGTCGTCGGGTTGTCGATCGACGACAGCTTCGGTTGCTCGCCGACATTGGCGAGGCGCTCGAGCGAGGAGCAGCCACCGGCGAGGCATCCGATCATCGCGAGTGCGGCAGCGGTGCAGAGAAGATGACGCTTTCGATGCCTGTACATTACTCGATCTTTCCGGTTGCGACGGAGTTGGCGGCGAGAGTCGCGGGCCGCATGGCGCGCGGCTGGGCGGCGATGATGGCGACCTGACCCGGTCCGACCACGATGCCCTGCACGGTACGTTTCGATTGCAGATTGAGGACGTTGACAGTGTCGCCCTTGGTGCCGGCCTCGAGCGCCTTGCCGCGGCCGGTGAGATAGATGCCGGGTGCCTCGTAGATCAGCGTGATCCCCTGATCGCGCGTCACCAGATCGGCCTTGGCGAGATCGAGGGTCCGCAGCGCCTGTCCGGCGCGCATCGCGCGGCGCATCTGCATGCCGATCGCGCGGTCGAGCGAAACTCCATCGGAGCCCACTTCGGATTTGGGACGGCGCTCGATGCTGACGTCGGATGCCTTGATGATGTCGTTGCGCTCCATCGGCCGCATCAGCACGGCGGCCTGCACGGTCTCGATCGCGGTGCCGGTGAAGCGCAGCTTCGCGGGCGAGGACGAGGTGTCGCTGGCGATGTCGAACAGCACGTCGAAGCGGCCGCTGCGCGGGTCGTAATAGGTGGCCACCGCGATCATTTCGCCGGTGAGCGCCGGATCGAGCTGGATGTCGCGCAGTTCGCGGTCGAAGGTGAGCGACAGGTTTTCGGGATCGCCAAGGCCACCGCGATGTGCGAGCGCCTTAGCCACCTGCTGCTCGATGTCCTTGGCGGGCAGCGGACGCGAGGCGCGGGTGATCGCGACTTCCTTGAGGCTATGGGTATCGACGCCGACCACCTGATTGGCACGCAGCGTCTCGATCAACTGCGCGGTGCGCACCATGCCGGTGGTGCCGAGGTCGGGCGCGCGATAGATCGCGATCTGCGCGGCGGTGCCTGCGTTGTCGACGAGATCGCCGATTCGCACCACGTCGCTCGAGATCACGACACTGGCGCGCAGCGAGGGGCCGTGGATCACGTCCTGCACGGGGTCCGCGAGAGCGGGCGAAGCGGCGAGCAGGAGTGCGGCGAAGGCGAGGCCGGTCTTCACGATGGTGTTTGTCATGATCGTGCTCATGGCTTAGCGCAGCATGCCGGTGGTGGATTGCATCATCTGGTCGGCGGCGCTGACGACCTTGGCGTTCATCTCGTAGGCGCGCTGGGCCGCGATCAGGTCGGAGATTTCGGACACCACCTCGACGTTGGCCTGTTCGAGGTTGCCTTGCTGGATGTCACCGAAGCCGTCGGCGTTGGCGAGGCCGTCCTGCGGCGGGCCGGAGGCCGGCGTATCGGTAAAGAGGTTGTCGCCGATCGACTGCAGGCCGGCCTTGTTGATGAAGCGGGTGAGGGTGATCTGGCCGAGCACCGAAGGCGTGGTCGATCCCGGCAGGATCACCGACACCTGGCCCTGCGCGTTGATCGTGAGCTGCGAGGCATTCTGCGGAATCGAGATGGTCGGCTGCACCAGATTGCCTTGCGCGTTGACGATGCGGCCCTGTCCGTCAGTCGTGAAAGAGCCGTCGCGCGTGTAGGCGTAGGTCGAGTCCGGCAACTGGATCTTGAAATAGCCTTCGCCGCGGACTGCGACGTTGAGATCGCCGCCGACCGGGGACAGCGTGCCCTGCGTCATCAGGCGCGGCGTGCCGACGGTCTTGACGCCGCCGCCGATGTCGATACCGACCGGCAGCACCGTGCCCTGATCGGAGGCTTGGGCGCCGACGCGCTGGACGTGCTCGTAGAGCAGGTCCTGAAAGCTCGCCATCTGCTTCTTGTAGCCGGTGGTGCGCAGGTTCGCGATGTTGTTGGAGATGACCTGGACGCTCAATTCCTGAGCGGCCATTCCCGTCGCGGCGGTGTAGAGAGCGCGCATTGTTCAATCTCCTTAGGCCGGGACGTCGGCGAGGGACTGGATCGCGTTCTTCCGCAGATCCGCCTGCTGTTGCATCAGGTTCGAGATGTTCTGGTAGGTGCGGGTGATTTCCAGCATCCGGCTCATCTCGGCGATCGCATTGACGTTCGACCGCTCGATGAAGCCTTCCTTGACGGTGGATACAGTGTCGGCCTGCCCGGTGACGTTCGCGGGCGCCGCGAACAGGTTCGAGCCTTCCTTCTGCAATTGCTGCCGGTTGGCGAAGGAGGTGAGCTTCAGCTTGCCGCGCAGGGAGTCGGTCTGGGTGATCGTGCCTTCCAGAACCGTGATGGTGCCGTCGTCCGTGATCTTGATGTCGTGGTCGGTCGGCTGGAAGGTGATGACGCCATTGGTGCCAAGGACCGGATAGCCGCTGGAGTTGACGAGCTGGCCCTGCGAATTGATCTGGAAGCGGCCGTCGCGGGTGTAGCGCTCGCCGCCCGGCGTCTGGACCGTGAAGAAGCCCTTGCCGCTGATGGCGACATCGAGCGGGCTCTTGGTGTTCTCGAGCGGGCCTTGCGAAAAGTCGCGGACCGTCGCGCGATCCTGCACGAAGCTGACGCGCCGGTCGCTGCCGGGAGCGAAATTGTCTTCATGAGCGCCGCTGCGCAGATATTCCTCGAACAGCGAGGAATCGGACTTGTAGCCATTGGTGCCGACGTTCGCCACGTTGTTGGCGACCACGTCGAGCTGCCGCTCAAGCGTCATTTGGCGCGATAGCGCGATGAGAGTCGTGTTCTCCATCGCAGTTCTCCCCTTGCAAAACCGCGATTGGCCTCTCCCAAAGCCGATGGCGGTTCGTTAAACCGTCTGCTCTCCCAAGCGGCCGGTTCGGGTTGAGTAATGCGAGGGTCGTGCCAGTTTCGAAAACTGTTGGATTTCAAATGGATAAGCGAAGGAGAGAGGCGCGGGGCGGGCGGCAATAAGGTCTTGTTGACCATGTTTGCCCGGCAAAATTTTCCCAGTTCGGGACCAAAAGAAAGAAACCGTTAACCATTGGCACCTAGCGTCGAGCGATCAAGGCGCTCATGCGCCGGCGGCCTTTGTCTCGCGTATTCAAGCCAGTTCGGCACATCGGGCTCATCCTGACGGGACGGGCGATGGCAGACGAGGATCAGGTCGTAGAAGGCACCGAGGAGGTCGCGGCTGAGGCTGCGCCGAGCGGCAAGCGCAAGATCTTCATGATTGCAGGCGCGGTGGTACTGACTCTCGCGGTGAGCGGGCTGGGCTGGTACGTGTTCCTGCGCGGCGGCCATGACGGGCAGCATGCCAAGGAGGAAGCCAAGGCCGCGCCGCCACCGGTCTTCCTCGACGTTCCCGATGTGCTGGTGAACCTCGCCAGCAATCCGGGCGAGCGCATCCAATATCTTAAGGTGAAGGCCGTGCTGGAGCTGAAGGAGGCTCCGCTGGTCGAGAAGGTGAAGCCGGCGATGCCGCGCGTCACCGATCTGTTCCAGACCTATCTGCGCGAACTGCGCGCCAATGACCTGAATGGCTCGATCGGTCTGTTCCGGATGAAGGAAGAACTGACCAAGCGCGTCAATGCCGCGATCGCGCCGGAGCATGTCAACGCCGTGCTGTTCAAGGAAGTGGTGATCCAATGACGCCGGGTGACGTCGACCAGGACGCCCTTGCCGCCCAATGGGAGGGCGCGCTCGACTCGGAGGATCCGGAGGAGGCGGCTGCCGAAGCCGCCGCCAATGAACTCACGGAGTCGATGGCGGAACAATGGGCCGCCATGGTCGATGGCGGCAGCCGCGGCATCAGCGGCGGCAAGTCCAGCGGCGAGCGGGTGCTGTCGCAGGAAGAAATCGACAACCTCCTCGGTTTCAGCGACGGCGAAGTCCATCTCGAAGACCATTCCGGCATTCGCGCCATCATCGACTCGGCGATGGTCTCCTACGAGCGCTTGCCGATGCTCGAAATCGTGTTCGACCGCCTGGTGCGGTTGATGACGACGAGCCTGCGCAATTTCACCTCCGACAACGTCGAAGTTTCTCTCGACCGCATCACCTCGGTGCGCTTCGCCGACTATCTGAATTCAATCCCGCTGCCTTGCGTTCTCACCGTGTTCAAGGCGGAGGAGTGGGAGAACTTCGGGCTGTTCACCGTCGATTCCAGCCTGATCTATTCGATGATCGATGTATTGCTGGGCGGCCGGCGCGGCCAGACCTCGCTGCGCATCGAAGGCCGGCCCTACACCACCATCGAGACCAATCTCGTCAAGCGTCTCGTCGAAGTGGTGCTGGCCGATGCCGAGCAGGCATTCCGGCCGCTGTCGCCGGTGACCTTTACCATCGACCGCCTTGAGACCAACCCGCGCTTCGCCGCCATCAGCCGTCCCGCCAACGCCGCCATTCTGGTGCGGCTGCGCGTCGATATGGAAGATCGCGGCGGCAACGTCGAACTGCTGCTGCCTTACGCCACCATCGAACCGATCCGCAACGTGCTGTTGCAGATGTTCATGGGTGAAAAATTCGGCCGTGACCCGATCTGGGAAGGCCATCTCGCCACCGAGATCGCGAAGGCGGAAATGTATGTCGATGCGGTGCTCTATGAAGCTGACATGCCGCTGAAGCAGTTGATGTCGCTGAAAGTGGGCGACACGCTGCCGCTCGATATCCGCCCCGATGCGATGGTGTCGGTGCGTTGCGGCGACGTGACATTGAGCGAGGGCCGGATGGGCCGGGTCGGCGACCGCGTCGCCATCCGTGTGTCGAAGCCGCTGCACAAGCCGCACACGACCTACGCGATGTTCGAAAAGCAGGACGAACAAACCAAACTGATGGAGGCACAATGAACCACATGATGGGAATGGCCATCGAGAGCCTCGTTGCTCTCCTGCTGATATGGACGATCGCCTACTGCCGAATCCTCAACAAGCGCCTCAAGATATTGAAGGCGGACGAGCAATCGCTGAAGGCGACGATCTCCGAACTGATCACCGCGACCGAAATCGCCGAGCGCGCGATCGGCGGCCTCAAGGTCACCGTGCGCGAATGCGATGAGAATCTCGGCGCGCAATTGTCCGAGGCCTCCGATCTGTCCGGCTCGCTCGGCAAGCAGATCGCGGTCGGCAGCGAAATCCTCAAGCGGCTCTGCGACATTGCGGTGGCGGCCCGTGCCTCGGCTGAGGGCGGTGCACCCGCGCGCACCGATGCGAAGTCGGTGGTCGCCGCGGCACAGGCCTTCTCCGAACGCCGGCGTGGTCTTGCTGCATGAAGAGTCTGCTCCGCGAATTCCGGGTCGTCCCGCTGCTCTTGATCGCGGCCAGTTGTCTGGCCGTGCTCAAGATCTCGGGCCTGGTTCTGGATGGCGGATATATTTTCCGGGATGACCCGCAGCGGCCGAAGTCTTGGGCGGAGAGCACCCTGAACTTCCCGACCGGCCGTACCCATACGCTCGATACGTCTGACATCACCGGATCGGTCGAGAAGGCTCCGGAGTCGAAGCCTGCCGAAACAAGCCCTGTTTCGACGACCCGGCCCGAAGACGTCGCGGCGCAGCCGGATCCGGCGACGGCGGTGTCGCCTTCGGAACGCGCAGTGCTGGAGCGGCTGCAGGCGCGGCGACAGGAGATCGAAACCCGCGCCCGCGAGATCGACATTCGCGAAAATCTCGTCAAGACCGCCGAGCAGAAGCTTGAGGGCAAGCTGCAGGAATTGAAGGCGACCGAAGCCCGCATCACGGCGGCCGAGGGTCAGAAAGCCAAGGCCGAGGCGGCGAAGCTGAAAGACCTCGTGACGATGTACGAGAACATGAAGCCGAAGGATGCCGCCAAGGTGTTCGACCGCCTCGATATTGCCGTTCTCTACCAGATCGCCTCGCAGATCGCGCCGCGCAAGCTGTCCGATATCGTCGGCCAGATGCAGCCGGAAAACGCCGAGCGGCTGACGGTGGAGATCGCGCGCCGGGCGGGCGGCGAGAAATCGGCGTCGCTGTCCGACCTGCCGAAGATCGAGGGGCGTCCGGTCAATTAAAGGCAATCGGAAGCGCCATGATTAACAGCGCGTTAAACGCAGGATTCTAGGGTGGTCCGGTTATCCGGACCCCGGCGTTCGGGAGAGCCAAAGAGACGGACCACATGGCCGGGCAGGCGGCGTTGGAATCCATAGGAAGGCGAGGGGCGTTCGGACGGCTGGTCCGGGCGCGCGCTTTCATGCGTGCGGCCTTCTCGGTTGCCCTGCTGGCTGTCGCGCTGGCGTGGCCGGGCCGGGCGGTTGCCGATCCGGTGAAGGGCGAGGCGACGCTCACTCAAGAGAACGGTTACGCGCGCCTGCTGCTGCGTTTCACGGAGGAAGTGCCGACCGAAGTGTCGATGGCGGGCGCGATCATGGTCATCCGCTTCGCCAAGCCGGTCGATATGCCGGTCGATGCGCTCAACGATGCGGTGCCCGCCTATGTCGGCACCGCGCGGCGCGATCCCGATGGTGCTGCGATCCGTCTCGCGCTCAACCAGAAGGTCCGCGTCAATCAGATGACGGCGGGCGAGCGGGTCTATATCGACCTGCTGCCGGAGAAATGGGTCGGCCTGCCGCCGCCGCTGCCTGCCGAGGTGGTGAAGGAATTGTCCGAACGCGCGCTCGCCGCCGAGCGCATTCTGCGGATGCAGAAGAAGGTCGAAGCCGCCGAGAAGCGCCCGCCGGTACGGGTGCGTACGGCGGTGCAGCCGACATTCGTGCGTTTTGTTTTTGAACTGCCGGAAGGCGTCAGCGTCTCGTCGTCGCTCAATGCGGACAAGTACACGCTGTCATTCTCGGCGCCGCTGACGTTCGATCTCGCCGACGCCCAGGTCGCGGCGCCTTCGAACATCAAGAGCATGAAGCAGTCGATCTCGGGCGACAATTCCGCGGTGGAGATCGCGCTGATCGGCGAGGTCGATGTTCACGGCTTCCGCGAGGAGCGCAATTATATCGTCGATATCGGCTTCGACACCGGCAAGGCGGGCATGGCCTTGAATCCGGCGCTCTCGCGCCCGGCAGCGGTGCAACCGGCGGCGAAGCAGGAAGCTGCCGCGCCGCCTGCGAAACCTGCTGCGCCTGCAACGCCCGCTGCAACGGCACCGGCGGCATCCGCCGCTCCCGCGGCTGCGCCCGCAGCTTCTGCCGCGACCACGGCGCCGCCGCCGGCACCAGCAGCGCCAAAGGCAGCCGACGATCACTCCGACCTGCCACGCAAGCCCAAGGAGGCCGAGGCGTCCAAGCCCGCGGACCTTCCCAGAGTGCCCGACGCGGCGGCGGCCAAGGCCGCGCCGCAGGCACCTGCGCCGCAAGCGCCCGCGCCCAAGGATGTGGCGGCGGACCATCCCCCGCAGGGTGTCGTCGCCAAGCGGACCAGCGCCAATTTCAAGGTGACGTTTCCGTTTGGGAGCAGCGTGCCGACGGCTTTATTCAAGCGCGCGGACTCGATCTGGATGATCGTAGCGGATAACGGCCCGCTCGATCTGCAGCCGATCAAGACCGAAGGCGGAGCGCTGATCGCGGCGGCGGAGAGCGTGCCAGTACAAGGCGGGCAGGCGATCCGCATCAAGCTCAACCGGCCGCAACTGGCGTCGCTTTCGGGCGACCAGCAAGGACTCGTGCTGACGCTCGCCGATCAGGACATCGCGGCTTCGCAGCCGCTGGTCGCGGAGCGCAATGTCGGCGACCCGACCCGCGCCAATATCAGCATCGCGATTTCACAGCCCGGTCCGTTGCTGCGTTTCCACGATCCGGAAGTCGGCGACACGCTGTCAGTGGTGACCATGCCGCTGCCTGTGCGCGGCTTCCTGCGTCCGCAGAATTTTGTGGAATTCTCGTTGCTGGAATCGGTGCAGGGCGTCGCCGTCTCGACGAATTCGGACGATGTCAGTGTCGAAGCCCGGCCGGACAAGATCGTCATCAGCAAGCCCGGTGGGTTGACGCTGTCTGCGGCGACGGCATCCCCTGATCGCACGGGCACGCCGGGCGGTGCGGTGTTCGATCCGGCCGAGTGGAGCAAGAACCAGAAGGCAAGCTTCCTGCCGCGCCTCGACGAACTGATCGACGCGGCTTCCAATGCGCCGGACGACAAGCGTCTTGCGGCCAATCTCGCTCTTGGAAAATTCTATCTGGCGCGTGGCTTCTATCAGGAGGCCAAGGGCGCATTCGATCTCGCGCTGTTGAAGCCGCAGGCGCAGGACAACATGCAGCCGGCGCTGATGGCGCGCGCGGTCGCAGAGATTCTGGTGGGCCGCATCGAGCCCGCCATGAAGGATCTCAACAATCCGGTGATCGCAGGCTCCTTCGATTCGGAATTGTGGAAGGGGCTGGCGGCGGCGCGTCAGGAGAAATGGGCCGACGCACGGGAGAAGTTCAAGAACGTCGGGTCCGCGATCATCTCTTTGCCGCTCGATCTGCAGCGCATCATCCTGATCGAGGCGATGCAGGCCTCGCTGGAGGTGCGCGACTATGATGGCGCCGCCGCGCGCAGCAACGATCTTCAGACGATCGGTCCGATGCCGGAACAGGCGATGCGCCTGCGGCTGCTACGCGGCCGTCTCGCCGAGGCGCTCGGGCGCGACCGCGATGCGCTGGCCGATTATCGCGCGGTGCGCGCCTCAAGCGACCGGCCTTCGGCGGCGGAGGCGGCGCTGGACGAGATCGCGCTCTTGCAGCGAAACAACAAGATCGAGCCGGACGCGGCGCTGAACGATCTCGAAACGCTGTCCGTGCTGTGGCGCGGCGACGAGACCGAGATTAAGAATCTGCAGATGCTCGCGCATCTCTATGCCGAAAAGGATCGCTATGCCGAGGCGTTCGCGGCGGCGATGACCGCGACACGGCTGCGGCCCAATTCGGAAGTCTCCCGCCAGATGCAGGATGAGGCATCGGCGCTGTTCGCGCAATTGTTCCTGAGCGACAAGGGCGACAGCCTGCCGCCGATCAAGGCGCTCGGCCTGTTCTACCAGTATCGCGACCTCACGCCGATCGGCCGTCGGGGTGACGAGATGATCCGCAGGCTCGCGGATCGCCTCGTGGCGGTCGACCTGCTCGATCAGGCGGGCGAGCTTCTGCAATATCAGATCGATCATCGCCTCGAGGGCGCGGCGCGAGCGCAGGTCGCGGCGCGCCTTTCGATGATCTATCTGATGAACCGCAAGCCGGCGCGCGCCATCGCCGCGTTGCGCTCCACGCGCATCGGCGATCTTGCGGGCGAGGTGCGCCAGCAGCGTCTGCTGCTCGAGAGCCGCGCGCAGAGCGATGTCGGGCGTTACGATCTCGCTTTGGAGTTGATCGCGAACGTGCAGGGCCGCGAAGCGATCCGGCTGCGTTCGGATATCTATTGGGCCGCGCGGCGGTGGCGGGAATCGGCCGAGCAGATCGAGGTCCTGTACGGCCAGCGCTGGCGCGATTTCCAGCCGCTGACCGATAGCGAAAAGAGCGACGTCATTCGTGCGGCGATCGGCTACGCGCTTGCCAACGACGCGCTCGGCCTGTCGCGCTGGCGTGAGAAGTACGGACCGAAGATGACGACCGATGCCGATCGCCACGCCTTCGACATCGCGTCAAAGCCGGGTTCGGCCGATCCGGCGGCGCTGGAACGCATCGCGAAAATGGCGGCGACGGTCGATACGCTGGACGGTTTCCTGCGCGAGATGCGCAAACGTTTCCCCGATGCCGTGGCGCGCGCGAAGATCCCGCATATACCCGGCGATGCGGAAACCACGGGCGCATTGCCCGCGATCGTCGGAAAAGTCTCGTCTGCGAAGTAACGCTGCGCGTCAGCCGCCGCCGTAGCTCTGCACCAGACTGCCAGCGACCAGCGACCAGCCGTCCACCAGCACGAAGAAGATCAGCTTGAACGGCAGCGACACCACCACCGGCGGCAGCATCATCATGCCCATCGACATCAGCACCGACGACACCACGAGGTCGATGATGAGGAACGGCAGGAACAAGAGGAAGCCGATCTCGAACGCGCGCTTGAGTTCGGAGATCATGAAGGCGGGGATGAGAATCCGCAGCGACATCTCGTCGGGCGTGGCCGGCGGCGGCTCGCGGGACAGGTCCATGAACAGCTTGAGGTCTTTTTCGCGGACGTTCTTCTGCATGAAGCCGCGCAGCGGCGCGATCGCGAGCGGCAGGCCTTGCTCGACGGTGAGCTGGTTGGCGATCACCGGCTTGACGCCGTCGTCATAGGATTTTTGCAGCACCGGGCCCATCACGAAACCGGTGAGGAACAGCGCCAGCGCGATCATCACCGAATTCGGCGGCGCGGTCGCGGTGCCCATCGCGGTGCGCAGCAATGACAGCACCACCACGATCCGGGTGAATGACGTCATCATCACGAGGATTGACGGCGCGACCGAAAGCACCGTCAAAAGCGCGATGAGCTGGATCGCGCGCGCGGTGACGCCGCCGCCATCCGCGCCCTGGCCGAAATTGATGCTGATATCCTGCGCGAACGCAGGCGTGGCCAGCGTTGCGGCGATCAGGACGGAAAGGAAAAGAACTCTACGCGGAAGTTTCGCCGACCTCACGTCGGGTTCTTTGGGCGGCCGAGCAGGCTCGCCATCTCGTCTTCGAGGTTCTCGAAGGCGGGGCGGGCCGGTTCGGCTTCATCGGGGGCATCGAGCGAAGCCGCGCGGGGCGCGGGTGCTTCCGGCGCCACCGGAGGCGCGCCGATCCGTTCCGATGAATTCACGCTGACGGTGCGCGTCTCGGTCGCTTCGATGCGCGTGCTTGGGCGACGCAAGGCTGCCTCCAGCCGCTGCGCCATTTCGGCGAGGTTCTGGTCGGCGGCCGAAACCGGCTCGGGCGCGCGCGGCGCGGGGCGTACGGGCGCAGCGGTGTCGAGGCGCGGCGTGCGCGACAGGGAAGGCTCCAGCCGCTCGCTGCGCGGCAACGGACGTGACGCTGGGCGTTCGGCGCGCAACGCCGGTTCGGGGCGGACGATCGGCTCCGGTGCAGGCCCGGCAAGGGTGTCGTCGCGGGGGCGTTCGGGTGCGAGCGAAGGACCGCGACGCAGATCGTCGCTCAGCGACGGCCGCGCCGGGCGCGGTGCGGGCGGCGCCATGGTCGGCTCAGGGAAATCGAAGGATTCGGCGCGGTCGCTTGCGGGCTCCGGCCAGTTGGTATCCGGCAGAGGAACGCGCGGCGGCAGTTCGGTGCCTGCGGGAGTGCGCGGGGCGGCGGCATCCCGCGTTGCGCCGCTGCGCACGATGTTCGGCTCGACGACGATATCGCTCGGGCCGCCGATCATCAAAAGGTGTTCGACATTGTCCCGGCGCACCAGCACGAGGCGGCGGCGGCCATCGACGGCGGCGGCGTCGATCACGGCGAGGCGGGGCATCCGGCCCCGGCTGTTGCTCGATCCGATTCCGCGTCCGGCGAAGCGGCGCACGAGGTAGGCGGCCGCGCCGATCAGCGCCAGTACGATCAGGATGGCGAAGAAAATCCATACTATCTGCGACATCCGGTGTGTCCTCGTTGGAATCCGATGGCTTCGAGTTTTGGGACCGGCATCGAAACAACCACCCGATCGGGAAGGAGTTTCGTGCCATCCGTTAATCTGTTCCGGCCGAAAAATACCGGAGACTGGCCCTCTTCATAAACCAGGAATCGGTCAAACCCAACCCTCAAGGCCGCGATATCAGGCACTTAGCGGGCCTTATCACGCAATCCTGTTGAAAATGAATGGGCTGGGCCGCCATAGCCACGTCACAACAGGTTAACGACGGCGGTCATTTTAACTCTCCGTTAACCATACAGGCGGCAAATTCTGCCTAGCTGCGGCGTGAGGCCGAAGCGCATCCGGCGGAGGCCGTCATGGCGATCACCGATCTTCCGATGTTGTCGATGCTGCGGACCAAGATGCAATGGCATCAGGAGCGCCAGCGCGTTCTGGCCGAAAACGTCTCCAATTCCGATACCCCGAACTTCCGCCCGCGCGATCTGGTCGAGCCGACCTTCGACAAGACCGGCATCAACGGCATGCATGAAATCTCGATGGTGCGCACCAGCGCCAATCACATCCAGGCGGCGGGCGTCAGCGAGACATTCGGCTCCAACACCGGCGGCTACGAAACGCGGCCCGCGGGCAACGCCGTCAATATCGAGGACGAAATGCTGAAGGTGGCGTCCAACCAGATGGACTACGCCGCCGCCACCTCGCTCTACACCAAGAGCCTCGATCTCATCAAAACCGCCATCGGCAAGCGCTAGGGAGATGCGTCATGGCTGAAAGCATGGACTTCCTCAAATCGATGAGCATCGCCACCTCCGGCCTGCGTGCGCAGGCGGGGCGGATGCGGGTGATCTCCGAAAACATCGCCAACGCCGATTCGACCGCGAGCACCGCGGGCGGCGATCCGTATCGGCGCAAGGTGCCGACCTTCTCCTCGACACTCGACCGCACGCTCGACGCGCAGGTGGTGTCGCTCGGCCGGGTCAAGACCGACACCACGTCGAGCTTTCGCATCAAGCATGAGCCGGGCAACCCGGCGGCGGACGCCAACGGCAATGTCAAATATCCAAACGTCAATTCGCTGGTCGAAATGACCGACATGCGCGAGGCCCAGCGGTCCTACGAGGCCAACCTCAACATCATCAGCGCGACGCGCCGGATGATCCAGCGCACTCTCGACATCCTCAAGGCCTGATCGGAAGGGATTCAATCATGGCAACGCCTTCAGTCGCAGCCAACGCCTATGCAAGCCTGTCACGCATCATGGACTCCGCCACGAGCTCCGGCGGGGCAGGGAAGATCGCCGGTACCAGCGGTGGTCCCTCATTCAGTTCTCTGGTGAAGGAAGCGATGAACGGCGTGCTCGACGCCGGGCGCAAATCCGATGCGCAGACGGTGGCGATGGCGTCCGGCAAGGCCAACGTGATGGACGTGGTCACGGCGGTCGCCGAAACCGATGTCGCGGTGTCCACGCTCGTTTCCGTGCGCGACAAGGTCATCCAGTCCTACGAAGACATCATGAAGATGCCGATCTGATCGATCGTTTCGCTCTTACCCAAGGAAGACAGACATGACCGGCCCTGAAGTTCTCGAAGTGGCGCGCGATTCGATCTGGACCATCGTATTGGTCTCGGCGCCGGTCCTGCTGGTCGGCCTCGTGGTCGGCGTCGCGATCTCGCTGGTGCAGGCGCTGACGCAGATCCAGGAACAGACACTGGTGTTCGTGCCGAAAATTCTGGCGGTGTTCATCACGCTCCTGGTCGCGCTGCCCTTCATGGCGGATGCGATGCACAGCCACATGATGCGGATTTCGTCGCGAATCATCGGCGGATAAGACAGATTATGCGGCAGCCATGCGCATCGACATCTCATTCCTGCCGGCACTGGCGGCGACCTTCATGCTGGTCTTCGCCCGTATCGGCGCGATGATGATGCTGTTGCCGGGATTTGGCGAAGCCAACGTCCCGGTCCGCCTGCGTCTTGGCATTGCGCTGATGCTCACGCTCATCATGCTGCCGCTGCATCGCGCGGCCTATCACGTCGATCTGTCGTCCATGACGTCCGTGATGGTGCTGATGGTTCATGAGATCATCGTCGGCGTGGTGCTTGGCGCGACCGCGCGCTTCACGCTCGCGGCCCTCTCGGTGGCGGGCTCCATCATCGCCCAGCAGGTGGGGCTCGGTTTCGTCACGGCGGTCGATCCGACGCAGGACCAGCAATCTGTGATCGTGGCGAATTTTCTCACCATTCTCGGCATCGCGCTGATCTTCGCCACCGACACGCACTATCTCGTTCTGGCGGCGCTGAGCGACAGCTACACGCTGTTCTCGCCCGGTGAACTGATGCCGAGCGGCGATGTCGCGGCGCTGGCGACGAAGGCGTTCACCGTCGCATTCAAGATCGGCGTGCAGTTGTCGGCGCCGTTCATCATCTTCGGTCTCGTCTTCAACCTCGGCCTCGGCATGCTGGCGCGGATGATGCCGCAGATGCAGGTCTATTTCGTCGGCGTCCCGCTCTCGATTCTTGCGGGCTTCCTGCTGCTCGGCGTCGTTCTCGTCGCCGTGATGGGCACCTTCCTCACTTATTTCAGCGGCGTGATGCACCAGCTCGCGCCGGTGAGCGGCGGAGGGTAGGCCGTGGCAGAGGAAGGCGACGAGGACAAAACACAGGACCCCACGGCCAAACGGCTGGAAGATGCCCACAAACGCGGCGACGTCGCCAAGAGCATCGAGGTCAACACCTGGTTCATGATCGCGGGCGCGACCTTCATCATGTCGTCGTTCTCCGGATCGATCGCCAACAAACTTACGGTGCCGTTGAAGAACCTGCTGGAACATGCGGGGCAGATGAAAACCGACGGGCCAAGCCTGCTGCTTCTGGTAGGGCGGCTCGAGACCGTGATGCTGACGGCGCTCGGCATTCCGTTCGCGCTGCTGATCGTCGCTGCGGTCGGCAGCCATCTCATCCAGCACCGGCCGGTCTGGTCGGTCGACCCGATCACTCCGAAATTCAGCAAACTGTCGCCAATGTCGGGCGCGAAGCGGCTGTTCGGCAAGCAGGCGGCGGCGAATTTCGCCAAGGGGCTGTTCAAGGTCATCGTCCTCGGCGTCGTGATGGCGATGGTGATGTGGCCCGAGCACGAACGCGCCGACGTGATGGTGCGGATCGATCCCAGCCTGATGCTCGACCTGACGCGCTCGATGGCGCTGAAGCTGATGGGCACGGTGGTGGCGATGCTCGCGATCGTCGCCACGCTGGACTATCTGTTCCAGTACCGGAGCTGGTTCGAGCGGCAGAAGATGTCGCTTCAGGAAGTGAAGGACGAATACAAGCAGTCCGAAGGCGACCCCCACATCAAGGGCCGCATTCGCGCCCTGCGCGTGGCGCGGATGCGCAAGCGCATGATGGCCGCGGTGCCGACCGCCTCTGTGGTCATCACCAACCCGACCCACTACGCGGTGGCGCTGAAATACGAGCGCGGCATGCCCGCGCCGATCTGCGTTGCCAAGGGCGTCGACCTGATCGCGTTCAAGATCCGCGAAGTTGCGGCGGCCCACGATATTCCGGTGGTGGAGAACGTGCCGCTGGCGCGTGCGCTGCATGCGTCCGTCGAGATCGACGACGAGATTCCGGTGGAACATTACCATGCGGTCGCCGAGGTCATCGGCTACGTCATGAAGCTGAAGCGAAGCCTACGGCGAAACTGAGGACCGGACTGACGTGGCGCTTGCATTGCAGACCCCGATTCAGGCACTGAGGGCCTATTCTGCGCTGGTTTTCCGAACCTCGCGGCATGGACTCAAGGACTTCGGACCAGGACTTTTCGTGTCGCAACCCGCTTCAACCCGCTTTGGCGGCACCCGATGAAGGCAGACCTGACCCCCGGCAAGCCGGATCATCTCGTCTCTGCCGAGCCCGCGAGGCGGGGCGGCAGCATCGCGCTCGTCCTCATCATCGCGGTCGCGGTGGTCGCGGCAGCGGTGGCCTTCATGGTGCTCGGGCGCAGCCATGCACAGCCGTTCATCCTCGGACTGATTTCCCTGCTGGCGATGGTCGGCCTGTTCACGCTGTTTGCCTTCGCCGCCGGGATCGTGCGGTTCGCTGACCGGGGCGCAGAAAACCCGCTCATGAAGCCGATGGCGGATAACGCCTTCGACGGGCTCGCGGTGACCGATGCGCGCGGTCACATCGTTTATTACAACAACGCCTATCTGGCCCTCACGGGCGCCGCGAACGCGCAGGAGGTGCGTCCGGTCGAGCGGGTGTTCATCGGCAACCCCGATGTTTCAGAGGCGGTGTTCCGGCTTTTGAAGGCGGCCAAGGAAGGCAAGCGCCAGCAGGAGGAGGTCCGCGTCACCGATGCCGAGCGCGGCGCGCGCTGGCTACGGATGCGGGTGCAGCCGCTCGGTCACAGCCGCCGTGAATCCCGCTACGCGGTGTGGTCGGTCGCCGACATCACCCGCGACCGCGAGCGGCAGGAGGACGTGTTCCAGGAACTTCAGCACGCCATCGAATATCTCGATCATGCGCCGTGCGGGTTCTTCTCGGTGACGCCGGGCGGCGACCTTGCCTATGTCAACGCCACGCTGTCGAACTGGCTCGACTACGATCTGGCGGAAATCGGGTCCGGCGGGTTGAGGCTCACCGACATTCTGTCGGGCGACGGCGCGGCGCTGCTCACCTCGATCACGCCGGAGCCCGGCGAAGTCAAAACGGAAGTGTTCGATGTCGATCTGCGGATGCGCAGCGGCAAGACCATGCCCGCGCGGCTCTACCACAAGCTCGCCTTCGGCGCCGACGGCGTGCCGGGCGCCTCGCGCACGCTGGTCATCAACCGTGCCCGCGACGAGCATGCCGATCCGCAGCGCGCGGCCGAAGTGCGCTTCATGCGCTTCTTCGATCACACGCCGATGGCGATCGCCACGGTGGATCGCGACGGCCAGATCGTTCGCGCCAATGCACGCTTCGCCAAGCTGACGCAGGGCCTGTCGGCGCAAGCGAGCGCCAACAAATCGATCTTCGCTGTGGTGCACGAACGCGACCGTGGCGAGGTCACGGCCATCCTCGGCCGCGCCACCGAAGGGCAGGGCGATATTCCGCCGGTCGAGGCGATGCTCGACGGCGACAAGGACCGCTGGGGCCAGTTCTTCGTCACGTCGGTCGAGCATGACGAGCGCGATGCGGAAGTCGCGATCGTCTACCTGCTGGAGACGACAGAGAAGCGGCAACTGGAGAACCAGTTCGCCCAGTCGCAGAAGATGCAGGCGGTGGGCCAGCTCGCGGGCGGCATCGCCCACGACTTCAACAACGTGCTGTCCGCCATCATGATGGCGAACGATTTCCTGCTGAACGCGCACAAGCCGACCGATCCGTCGTTCCAGGACATCATGCAGATCAAGCAGAACGCCACGCGCGCCGCGACGCTGGTGCGGCAGTTGCTGGCGTTCTCGCGCCGCCAGACGCTGCGCCCGCAGGTGCTCGATCTTGGCGACGCGCTGTCCGATCTCACCATGCTGCTGAAGCGCCTGATCGGCGAGAAGGTGAAGCTCGATGTCGTCCACGGCCGCGATCTGTGGCCGGTGAAGGTGGACGTCTCGCAATTCGAGCAGGTGATCGTCAATCTCGCGGTCAATGCGCGCGACGCGATGCCCGAAGGCGGCAAGCTCGCGGTCAAGACCAGCAATGTTTCGGCGCAGGACGTGGCGCGGCTGCAGGCCAAGGGCATGCCGGCTGCGGATTACGTTCGCATCGAGGTCAGCGACACCGGCACCGGCATGACGGCGGAGATCGTGGACAAGATCTTCGAGCCGTTCTTCTCCACCAAGGAAGTCGGCAAGGGCACCGGCCTTGGCCTTTCGACCGTCTATGGCATCGTCAAGCAGACCGGCGGCTTCATCTATGTGGACTCGACGCCCGGACAGGGCACGATGTTCAGCATCTATCTGCCGCGCCACATCGTCGAGAAGGATGCGGAGCCGCAAGCGCCGGTGGCCGAGGCGGCCGCGGCGAAGGCCAAGCCCGCCGATCTCACCGGGCAGGGCACCATCCTCCTGGTCGAGGACGAGGACGGCCTGCGCTCGCTGAACGCGCGCGGCCTGCGTTCGCGCGGCTATACCGTGATCGAGGCGGAGAATGGGCTGGATGCGCTGGAAGCCCTCGAGGCCGAGGGCGGCACTGTCGATCTTGTCGTTTCCGACGTGGTGATGCCGGAAATGGACGGCCCGACCATGCTGGCGGCGATGCGCAAGACCAACCCGGCGCTGAAGATCATCTTCGTGTCCGGCTATGCCGAGGATGCCTTTGAAAAGAGCCTGCCGGACGGGGAGCAGTTCGCCTTCCTGCCCAAGCCTTTCACGCTGAGTCAGCTTGTCGGCGCGGTCAAAGAGACGATGAACGGCTGACGATTTGACGCTGCAAGGCCCCCCGCCGCGACCGACCGACGCAGGGAATGCACTCGTTCCCATCTTCCCTTTTGTCCCGAATTCACCATTTTGGTGCTACGTCCCCATGGCGGGGATGGAGGATTGTTCATGATCGTCTCGCAGCGCGCTCGCGCCTTGCTCAAGACCCTTGTTGTTATTCTGTCCGTGGCGATGCCGCTGACGTTGACCGTGACCGCCGCGGATGCGCGGGTGGGCGGCGGCTTCAGCTCGGGCTCGCGCGGCAGCCGGACGTTCGCGCCGCCGCCGCCGACGCGGACCGCGCCGAACGCGGCCCAGCCGATGCAGCGGACCATCACCCCGAACACGACCGCGCCGGTCAACACGGCGAACCGTGGTGGCTTCTTCAACCGTGGCGGCCTGCTCGGCGGTCTCGCCGCTGGCTTCCTCGGTGCGGGCCTGTTCGGCATGCTGTTCGGCAATGGGTTGTTCGGTGGGCTCGGCGGGCTGTCGTCGATCCTCGGCCTCGTCATCCAGCTCGCGCTGATCTACTTCGTGGTGCGGCTTGCGATGTCGTGGTGGGCGAACCGCAACGCGCCGTCCTATGCCAATAACGCGCCGCCGCCGAATCCGAATGCGGGGCAGAGCTATGCCCGCACCGGCTTCGGTTTCGGGGCGGGTAGCGGCAGCGCGCCGCTTGAGATCACGCCCGCCGATTACGAAGTGTTCGAGCGCCGCCTGAACGAGGTGCAGGAGGCGTGGTCGAACGAGGACATGAACCGCCTGCATGCGATCGCGACCCCCGAGATGGTGTCGTACATGTCGCAGGATCTGGCGTCGAATTCCTCGCGTGGCGTGATCAACAAGGTCACGAACGTCAAGCTGTTGCAGGGCGATCTTGCAGAAGCCTGGCGCGAGGGCTCGACGGACTACGCCACGGTGGCGATGCACTTCTCGCTGGTCGACAAGACGATGGAGCGTTCCAGCGGCCGCATGATTGAGGGCAGCGACACGCCGCAGGAGGTCACCGAAATCTGGACCTTCGTGCGCCGCCCCGGCGCTGACTGGGAATTGTCGGCGATCCAGCAGACCAGCTAAGGATCGCAGCCTAACGAAACCGAAAGACGCCGCGTTCGCGCGGCGTCTTTTTTATTGGCGCGCGCTGGCGAAACAATCCCGGTTCCGTATCGTTGACTGCGAACGGAACGGAGCCGGGCAATGACATATGAACTGTTTTACTGGCCGACCATTCAGGGGCGGGGCGAATATGTGCGGCTCGCTCTGGAGGAGGCGGGTGCGGAGTATGTCGATGCCGCCCGCCGCAAGGGTGGCGAAAAGCGGATGATGGCGATGATGAACAACCGGCGGCTCGATCCGCCGCCGTTCGCGCCGCCATTTCTGAAAGCGAACAAGCAGGTCATCGCGCAGGTCGCCAACATCCTGCTTTATCTCGGCACGCGTCACGGCCTTGCGCCGAAGTCCGAGGCGGGGCGGCTGCGCCTGCATCAGCTGCAACTCACGATCACCGATTTCGTGGTCGAGATTCACGACACCCACCATCCGCTCGGGCCGACGCTCTATTATGAGGACCAGCGGCCACAGGCGGTGAAGCGTTCGGACGAATTCTGGAAATCGCGCGTGCCGAAATTTTTAGGCTACTTCGAGGACATCGCGGCGCGCGGCGGCGGGCCTTATCTCGACGGACGCCGGGTGAGTTATGTTGATTTGTCCCTATTTCAGATCGTGGAGGGGCTGCGCTATGCTTTCCCGAAACGCACGAAGCGCTTCGAGCGGAATATTCCGTGCCTTGTCGCGTTGCATGACCGCGTCGGCGCGCGGCCGAACATCGCCGCTTATCTACGAAGTGAGCGGCGCATTCCGTTCAACACCGATGGTATTTTCCGTCACTATCCCGCGCTCGACCGATAGCCGGGCGGGAGTGGCTTTACCGGGCGAAGTTGTTTGCTAGGCTGACTTCGAGAGATGAGGAGAAGCGCATGAAGATCACGCATCCCGGAGACGTGCCCTCGCGGCGGCCGCCGGAGGAGTATTTCACCGGCACGGTCTGGATGGACCCGATGATCCAGGCGCCGGCTCCGGCGCGGCTGCAGGTGGCGAAGGTGAGCTTCGAGCCCGGCGCGCGGACGGCGTGGCACACCCATCCGCTTGGGCAGACGCTCTATGTGCTGTCCGGTTGCGGGCTGATCCAGTGCGAGGGCGATCGCATCCGCACCATCAAGCCCGGCGACGTGATCTGGATCCCGCCCGGCGAGAAGCACTGGCATGGCGCTTCGCCGACCAACAGCATGGTGCATCTGGCGATGCAGGAGTTGCAGAACGGGGTCGCCGCCGAATGGCTCGAGAAGGTCACCGACGAGGAATATGCGGGGCGCACCGCATAAACCGATCGTGAACCGGGCGGGGGCTCCGGAACTCTTGCCAAGCGCCCCAATCCTGACTCATTGTGAATGTCAGGTGAATGGATTCGCCCGACACCGCAATGCGTGTTCCAGCACGCGGCCCTCAGGACGGAGACACCATGCGCATCATTACCCCTGTGGTCTATGCCGGACTGCTCGCGGTTTCGATTTACGCCGCGCTGGCCCAGACTTCGCCGATCCAGTACACGCCCCCGGCGCCGGAGGCGCAGGCCCCCACCAAGCTCGCTTACGCCGCGCCGAACGACGGCGCGCAAAAATCCGCCAAGTCTGCGGTTCGCGTCAGCAAGCGCGATGCCTGCCGCCAGAAAATCGCCGCCAGGCATCTCAAGCACCGCGAGGCGCGCGACAAGATGCAATTGTGCGTGGCGGAGGCCCGCGTCGAATGCCTCAAGCAGGCGATCGACCGGCATGTGCATCCGAGCCAGCGCCGCCTGTTCGTGCGAAGCTGCGTGGCATCCTGAGCAAATACAAAGAGTTTGTGATAAGGCCGGGTGATGAGCCCGGCCTTTTTCTTGGTGGTGTGATGAGGTTGCGATGCAGAATCTGAATGTGCCGCTCAATGCGGTATGGGACC
This sequence comes from Afipia sp. GW821-FHT14H12, assembly GCF_058803465.1. Taxonomy (NCBI): domain Bacteria; kingdom Pseudomonadati; phylum Pseudomonadota; class Alphaproteobacteria; order Hyphomicrobiales; family Nitrobacteraceae; genus Afipia; species Afipia sp. GW821-FHT14H12. The sequence goes on from NZ_JBXAOZ010000001.1 coordinate 1,939,863, forward strand.
ACGTCCATTTGCGCGTCAGCGATCCGGATGCCGTGGCTGCATGGTTCGAAGCCATGCTCGGGGCGGAGCCGGTGCGCGCGCCCGGCCGCGTCGATGTCGTTCTCGGCGGCCAGAAAATCTTTCTGCTGAAAGCACCGGGCACCGACATGCCGTCGCCGGCCCATCCGCATCGCGGGCTCGATCATTTCGGTCTCAGGGTGAAGGACGTCGATCAGGTCGCGGAGCATTTGAAGGCGAAGGGCGTTCGCTTCACGGCGGAGCCTCATACCCCGCGCCCCGGCATACGCATCGCGTTTCTTGAGGGGCCGGAGGGAATCTCGATCGAGATATTGGAACGGGACGAGAAGTATAAATAAGGGCGCTCAGTCGTCGTCGCGCTCCCGCGACACCGTGATGTTGGTGCCGGTCTTCGTACCGATGCAATGGACGTCGAGCTTGCGGTAGCGGGTCTTGATGTCCTTGCCGCGCAACAGGCCGATACGGCCCAGGCACCGGTTGATGCCGCGCAAGGCGTCCTTTTTCGGAATGGTGAAAATCTGTGCCACGGCACTCGCGACGAACGAGGTGAATTCCGCCGATGGCTTCTTCTGGTTGGTCGCCGCGTAGAAATCGCCCTGCCGGTTGCGGCTGGGGCAACCAAGCGACGCCTGCGTGGCGACGGGGTGCTGCAGATAGATGATGCCGCCGCGCGTTTTTCCGACCTTGAGGTTGTCGATCTGCTGGGAGAGCGAGCGGGCAAGCTCGTCGCAGGGGTCGGCCATGGCGGGAGACGCTACGCCGGACACGAAAAGGATCGTGGCGGCGGTAGCAAGGTGCAGGCGCGCGGGTACAAGGTCCATGGCGGTATTGAAGCGTGGGAACTGTTGTTCGGCAAGCCGTTCTTCGTCCCGCCCGGTACCGCGACTTTCGGGGTCTTTGCCGGGCAGGGGAAAGCGATTAGAACGCTTCGAAATTATCCTGCCGCCCTGAGAGGCTCCGATGAACGCACCTTTCGCCGCTCCCGCCGTGCCGCCTTACAAGCACACCCCGCTGTTTCCGCTCGGCAAGGACGAGACGCCCTACAGGAAGATTTCCGCCGATGGCGTGCGGGTCGAAACGGTGCTGGGCAGGGAGATGCTGGTGGTCTCGCGCGAGGCGCTCAAGGCGCTGGCGGAAGCTGCCTTCGTCGATATCAACCATTATCTGCGTCCCGGCCACCTCGCGCAGTTGCGGAAAATTCTCGCTGACCCCGAGGCGAGCGACAACGACAGATTCGTGGCCTTCGACTTTCTGAAGAACGCTAACATCGCGGCCGGCGGCGTGCTGCCGATGTGCCAGGACACCGGCACCGCGATCATCATGGGCAAGAAGGGCAACCGCGTCCTCACCGAGGGCGACGATGAGGCCGCGCTCTCGGAAGGCGCGCGCGATGCGTATCTCAAGCGCAACCTGCGCTACTCGCAACTCGCGCCGATTTCGATGTTCGAGGAAAAGAACACGCGCAACAACATGCCCGCGCAGTGCGAGATTTATGCCGAGGGTGACGACGCCTACAAATTCATGTTCATGGCCAAGGGCGGCGGCTCGGCCAACAAGAGCTTCCTGTTTCAGGGCACGCCGTCGCTTCTGACGCGCGACCGCCTACTGGCGTTCCTGAAAGAAAAGATTCTCACGCTCGGCACCGCGGCGTGTCCGCCCTATCACCTCGCCATCGTCATCGGCGGCACCTCCGCAGAGTTGACGATGAAGACGGTGAAGCTCGCTTCCGCCCGTTATCTCGATGCGCTGCCGACCCAAGGCAGCGAGGATGCACATGCCTTCCGGGATCTCGAGATGGAGCAGGAAATCTGGAAGATGACGCAGTCGATGGGCGTCGGCGCGCAGTTCGGCGGCAAGTATTTCTGCCACGACGTGCGCGTGATCCGGCTGCCGCGCCACGGCGCATCACTTCCCATCGGTCTTGGTGTGTCGTGCGCGGCGGACCGTCAGGTGCTCGGCAAGATCACCAAGGACGGTGTTTATCTCGAGGAGCTTGAGCACAATCCGGCGCAGTATCTGCCGGAGGTCGAAGGTTCGCTCGGCGGCGAGCCGGTGAAGATCGACCTCAACAAGCCGATGAAGGACATTCTGGCGACGCTGTCGCAATATCCGGTGAAGACGCGCCTTGCGCTCACCGGCACCATCATCGTCGCGCGCGACCTCGCTCACGCCAAGCTACGCGAGCGGCTGGAGAAGGGCGAACCGTTGCCGGATTACTTCAAGAACCATCCGATCTATTACGCAGGCCCCGCCAAGACGCCGGAAGGCTATGCGTCGGGTTCGTTCGGTCCCACGACAGCAGGGCGCATGGATTCGTTCGTCGATCAGTTCCAGGCGGCGGGCGGTTCGATGGTGATGCTCGCCAAGGGCAACCGCGCGCCTGTGGTGCGCGATGCGTGCAAGAAATACGGCGGCTTCTATCTCGGTTCGGTCGGCGGTTCGGCTGCGAATCTCGCCGAGCATTGCATCAAGAAGGTCGAGGTCGTGGAATATCCCGAACTCGGCATGGAAGCGATCTGGCGCATCGAGGTTGTCGATTTCCCGGCCTTCATCATCATCGATGACAAGGGCAGCGACTTCTTCAAGGAATTGAATCTGGGCTAGGTGGTCCCGTTGTTAAACGCGAACTGGGCGTCGAAGGCCCGCTGGTAGGCGGGCCGCGTCTCGCCGCGGGCGACATAGGCGGCCAGAGTCCGGTGCTCGTCCAGAATGCCTGATGGTCTCAGCCGGAGCAGCACCGACACCATCATCAGATCGCCGGCGCTGAATGCGCCGTCGAGCCAGTCGGCCTCGCCCAAACGAGTGGATAGCTGTTTCAGCCGGGTGTGGATGCGGTCCACGACCAGAGTCATGCGCTCCTTGGCCCATGGCTTGTCACCCTCCAGAATTTTGGCGGTGACGAGTTCAAGGATTGGCGGCTCGACCGTGTTGATCGCGGCGAACATCCATGTGATCGCGCGTGCCCGCGCATTGGGATCGTTCGGCAGCAGCCCCGCATGGCGTTCGGCGATGTGGAAGACGATCGATCCTGTCTCGAACAGGGTGAGATCGCCGTCCTGATAGGTCGGAATCTGGCCGAACGGATGCAGCGCGAGATGCGCGGGCTCCTTCATCGCGCGGAACGAAACAGCGCGAACCTCATAAGGCTGTCCCACTTCTTCAAGCGCCCAGCGAACGCGGGTGTCGCGCGCCAGCCCCTTGCCGCCATCCGGCGATTTCTCGAAGGCGGTGATGATGACGGTCATGGTGAAGCAGCTCCGGCAAAATGTTGGGTTGACGTCATGGCTCCTGTATCGTATTTAACTTATAAGTTAAATAAGAGAATACCCCAATGGACCGGCTTTCCAGCACGTTTGCAGCCCTTGCCGACCCGACGCGGCGCGCCATTCTGGCACGGCTCGCGCTCGGCGAAACCTCGGTCAACGAACTCGCAGAGCCGTTCGACATGAGCCTTCCCGCAGTCTCCAAGCATCTCAAAGTGCTGGAAGGGGCAGGGCTGATTACGCGCGGGCGCAACGCGCAATGGCGGCCGTGCAAGCTCGAAGCCGCGCCGTTGAAAGAGGCGGCGGGCTGGATCGATTTCTATCGCAAGTTCTGGGAGGCGAGCTTCGATCGCCTCGACGCCTATCTGCAGCGCCTGCAGGCGGGCGACGACGATGGCAAGGGATCAAAACCGAAAAAGCCGAAAGCGAAAGGAAAGAGCGATGACCGCAAGTGAAACGACCGCTCAGGAATTCACCGTCACGCGCACATTCAATGCGCCGCGCGATGCGGTGTGGAAGGCATGGACGGAGCGCGAGGCGCTGGAAGAATGGTGGGGGCCGAAAAGCTGCGCCATCGAAGTCGAGCAACTCGATGTGTCTCCCGGCGGTATATTTCACTATTCGATGGGCATGCCGGACGGCAGCAAATGGTGGGGCATCTTCCATTACGTGGAGGTGGTGAAGCCGGAACGTATCGTATTCGTCAATTCGTTCTCGAATGAATCGGGCGACATCACCCGCGCGCCGTTCAGCGAAACTTGGCCCAAGGAAATCCGAAACGTTGTGACCTTCCATGAGGAGGGCGGCAAGACGCGGCTCGAATTGCGCGGCCGGCCGATCAATGTCTCCGCGGAAGAGCAGGCGATGTTCGAGAGCATGTTCGGCTCAATGCAGCAGGGCTTCGGCGGCACGTTCGATCAGCTCGACGATTATCTTGCGACACAAAAGTGACGCATCGCGTCTGCACAGTGCGATCAATCACAATCGGAGGACACACCCATGAAGATCAATCCCTATCTGTTTTTCAACGGCCAGTGCGAAGAAGCAATCAAATTCTATGCAAAGGTGCTCGGCGGCAAGATCGAGATGATGATGCCCTACAAGGACATGCCGGGCGATGAAAAGGTTCCGGCGGAATTCGCCAATCACATCATGCATGCTCGCCTGTCGGTCGGCGATCAGGCCATCATGGCCTCCGATGCCGGGCCGGGCCGCTACAACAAGCCGCAGGGTTTCGATGTCAGTCTGAATGTCGATACGGTGGAGGAGGCCGAGCGGATTTTCAAAGGGCTGTCGCAAGGCGCTCAATCCATCGGCATGCCGCTTGGCGAAACGTTCTGGGCGCAGCGGTTCGGTGCGTTCGTGGACAAGTTCGGCACCAATTGGATGATCAACTGCAGCAAGCCGATGTAATCGCCGCAGACAGAGCCTTTCATGTCCCGACACATGTCAGCATCCGCCAGCCCGTTGCCGCTCGCCGAGCAGGAGCTTGTCGTCTCGCGCATCTTCAAGGCGCCGCGCGAGCTTGTCTGGAAGGCGTGGACCGATCCGTATCACGCCAAGCACTGGTGGGGCCCGCCGATGTGCCCCGCCATCGAGATGCACATGGATCTGCGCGTCGGCGGGAAATGGCGTCACTGCCTTCAGTCGGCGGAGGACGGCTCGCATCTCTGGCAGCACGGCGTGTTCAAGGAGATCGTGCCGCCGGAACGGCTGGTGTTCACCTTCACCTGGGACAACAACAAATACGTTGAATTTCCAAATGCGGACATGATGGTAGCGATCACGTTCGAGGAGCGCAGCGAAGGCACGCTGGTGACATTGCGTCAGATCGGCTTTCATTCGATCGCCGATCGCGACGGCCATGGCGTCGGCTGGACTGGTACCTTCGATCGTTTCGAAGAATATGCCCGGCAGATGTCTGCAAGCGGCGCATAACGGAGTTCAGTGATGTCGAATCTGTTTCCCTGTCTGTGGTTCAAGTCGGAAGCCGAAGAGGCGCTGCGGTATTACGTTTCCATCATCCGCAATTCGAGCATGGAAAATGTGCATCGCGCGGGCGAGGTAGGACCGTTCTCGAAAGGCGCGGTGATTTCCGTCACCGCCTTGCTCGACGGCCAGCGCGTGCTTGCGCTGAACGGCAATCCGCAATTCCAGTTCAGTCCGGCGACCTCGCTGGTGGCGTTGTGCGATACGCAGGCGGAGATCGACGACTATTGGGACAAGCTCGGCGCGGGCGGCCAGACCATGGCCTGCGGCTGGCTGACGGACAAATACGGTGTCGCGTGGCAAATCGCGCCGCGTATTTTCCCGAAGCTGTGGAGCGGCGATCAGGCCTCCACCGACCGCGTGATGACGGCGATGATGAAGATGGTCAAACTTGACATCGCCGGTCTGCAAAAAGCCTTTGACGGTCAATAAATCGTCATCGCCCTTGGGAATATTTGGGAATAGTGCCGATTTGAGGTAGATGCTGTGCATCGCCCCGCAGAAGCGGGGCCGGTCAGCATCCATCCTTTGTATCAAGCATGTCGTGATTTCCGCCCTGATGGAAACCACCAAGAAAGATTTGTCCGTGTCCGCGCGAAGCTACGCCAGAAACGCCATCGTCCTGGGCCTGTTGTCGGCTGTCGGTCCGTTCGCGATCGACATGTATCTGCCGGCGCTGCCCTCGATTGCGGCCGACCTGAAGGCCTCCACGGCCGCGACGCAGATGACGCTGATGGCGTTCTTCATGGCGTTCGGCGTGTGCCAGCTCATTTACGGGCCTCTGTCGGATGTGGTCGGCCGCAAGCCGCCGCTCTATGCCGGACTGACGCTGTTCATCGTGGGTTCGATCGGCTGCGCATTCGCGCCGAGTGTCGAATGGCTGATCGCGGCGCGCGTGGTGCAGGGCATCGGCGCTGCGGCGGGGATGGTCATTCCGCGCGCCATCATTCGCGACCTGCACACCGGCAATGAGGCGACGCGGCTGATGTCGCTGGTGATGCTGGTGTTCAGCGTCTCGCCGATTCTGGCGCCGGTGACCGGCAGCGCGCTGATCGTGCCGTTCGGCTGGCGCGCGGTGTTCGTCGCGGTCACCATCGCGGCGGTGCTGGCGTTCGCGCTGATCCTTGTCTTTCTGCCGGAGACGCGGCTGCATCATCAGCGGCTCGAGGCGAACGTGCGCAGCGTGCTGGGCGGGTTCGGCCATTTGCTGGCCGATCCGCGTTTTCTCGGCCTGACCTTCATCGGCGGGTTCGGCATGGCGAGCTTCTTCGCTTTTCTCGCCAGTTCCTCGTTCATCTATATCGGCCATTACGGCCTGACGCCGACGCAATACAGTTTCGGTTTCTCCATCAACGCGTTCGGCTTCATCGGCGCATCGCAATTCGCCGCGACGCTCGGCAGGCGGTTCGGCCTGTCGCGCGTGGTGATGACCGCGGCCGCGATCTACACGTTTTTCGCGCTGCTGCTGCTCGGCGTGACGCTGGCCGGGGTGGACAGCCTCGCCGTGCTGATCGCGCTGCTGTTCATGAGCTTCGCCTTCCTCGGCCTCGTCATTCCGACCACCATGGTGCTGACCCTGGAGGAGCATGGTCCGATTGCGGGAATCGCCTCGTCGCTGGCCGGGACGCTGCAGATGGTGGCTGGTGGCGCGGTGATCGCGCTGGCGAGCCTGTTTTTCGATGGCCATCCGCTGCCGATGGTGGCGATCATCGCCGCCTGCGCCTGCTGCGCTTTGTGTCTCAGCTTGGTGACGCTGCGGCGTGACGCTCTTGCGCCACAGCCTGCAGAATAGGCGCTTTCCCCGGAACCCGTGGACAGCCTCAATAGATTGGGGACGGTCATGCCAATGTCATATGGAATTTCCTGAAAGGCATGACATGCTGGCCGGAATCGCTCTACTAAGCGGCGTACTCTATCCTGTGGTCGGTCATGCCTGTTATCTCGTCGAATAAGCCCTATCGTATCGGACGCTCCAAGACCGGCCTCGGTCTGTTTGCCACCAAGCCGATCAAGAAAGGCACCAAGATCATCCGCTATTTCGGCCCCATGCTGGATTGCCGGAAGAAGGAGGATGACGCGGTCGAGAACAAGTACCTGTTCCAGATCAACAGCCGCTGGACTATCGACGGGTCGGTCCGCAAGAATACTGCCCGCTACATCAACCACGCCTGCCGGCCGAATGCGGAATCCGACGTCAATTCCCGCAAGCGTACGGTCTATATCCGCGCCATCAAGAACATCGCGCCGGGCGAGGAGATCAACTACGATTACGGCACCGAGTATTTCAAGGAATACCTCAAGCCGATCGGGTGCAAGTGCGCGGCCTGCGAGAAGAAGCGGGCGAAGCAGCGCGCCGAGGCCCGCGCCGAAAAGGCGAAGGAGAAGCTGAAGGCGCAGAAGAAGGCGGCCAAATCCACGAAGGCCAAGCCAACCAAGACCAAGAACGCCAAGAGCAAGAGTGTGAAGGCCTCCACGACGGCTCGTGCCTCGAGCCGCAGGACGGCGGAATACGCGCGGGCGGCCAGCAGCGGCGCGCGTCCCGGCCCGCAGGCGGAGGGTGCCGTGCGCGCATCTCGCGGCACGGCGTTGCGCAGCGGCAGCGTCACCGCCTGAGGCTTGCTTATTCTCCTCTTGCGCTTATCTCGGGATCATTCCCGCGCGAGAGTTTGTCATGGCTTCTTCCCATCCGCTTCAGATCGATGTCGTCTCCGATGTCGTTTGCCCATGGTGCTACATCGGCAAGCACCGTTTCGAGCGCGCGTTGGCGCTCGTGCAGGATATTCCCGTCGAGGTGAACTGGCGGCCGTTCTTCCTCAATCCGTGGGTGCCGCGCGAAGGCATGTCGCGCGAGGATTATCTCGTCACCAAATTCGGATCGGTCGAGGCCTACAAAGGCATTGCCAGCCGCGTCAAGGAAGCGGCGGCGGAGGAGGGGTTGCAGTACAACTCCGAGCGCATGCAGCGCCAGCCCAACACCCTCGATTGCCACCGGCTGATCCACTGGGCGGGCGCGTCTGGCGCGGCGGCGGCCATGAAGCAACGGCTGATGGAGCTTTATTTCCACGACGGCGGGGATCTCACGAAACTGGATGTGCTGGTGCAGGCTGCGGCCGATATCGGCCTCGATGCCGACGAGATGCGTGAGCGCCTTGGCTCCGATACGGATATCGATCTCGTCTCGGCACAGGCGGCTGAAGCCTCAAACAAAGGCATCAGCGGCGTGCCGACCTATGTTTTCGCACAACAATACGCCGTCTCCGGCGCGCAGCCGCCCGAGCAACTGGCGGCGGCAATCCGTCAACTTGCGACGGAGACAAGCCGCCAAGCCTGAAGGATATCAGGCCTTCAGGTAATAATTTGCGTTCTTGCCCAGCGCGATGCGACGAAGCACACGGCGCATCGTCTCCGATTTGCGCAGCGGCTCGATGATGCTGCGGCTTGTGCGGAAGACCGCGAGCTTCACGGCATCCCAGCCCGGATTTTGTCCGGGCGCAGCCTGCGGCAGGCCAAGGCCGCGCAGCATCGAATTGAAAGTGTGAAGGTCGTTCAGGCGGCGGACTTCGGGCGTCTTCCAGGTCACCGCCATCGAGATCGAGTAAGAGTCCGCCGTCCTGACCCAGTGCGGCCACTGGTAGGGCACGTAGCACCCATCGCCGCCGACCAGATGATATTCCACGCCGCGCGGCTTGAAGCTGTCGTTGTAAGGCACGTTGCGGTGCTTGGTGGTGCAGTATTCGACCTGTGCGTTGTCGGCGATTGCGCCGTCGCGGTTGTCGAAAATGGCGAAGGTTTTGTCGCCATGGATCTGCACGAAGAAATTGTCCTCGCCATCGAGATGGAACGGCGTGGTGGAGTTCGGCGAGGATACGAACAGAAAGCCCTCGATCTGCGAGAAGCCCGCCTCGGCGAGGCTGTTGAAGCCGCGGGCGCGCGCGACCGACAGCAGAGTGTCTTCGAGCAACGCGCGGTATTCCGGCGACTTCTCGATGCGCTTGAGCACCATCCATGCGCCCGCCGTCTCGATGCGGTTGACGACCTCGACCGGATCGAGATTGACCGACTGCACCTTGTCGGGGTCCTGGCTGATATTGGCGGCGCCGGAATTGTATTCGATCAGGTCGCGCGGCAGGTCCGAGGCGAGCTTGGCGATGCGCGGCAGCGTCAGCAGCGGATGCCCGGCCAGCATGTGACGGATCGCGAACGGCTTCAGCGGGAAGTCGCGGTTCAGTGAATCGTTCGATGCCATGATCACGGGAGCGACATGAGAGGCGGCGTTCATGAGCGTTTTTCCTTTATGCGTCGAATGAGATGCACGGCCTTGCGCGCAGGCACCATCGCGGCGCGGCGCAGCGCCATTGCGCCGCGGATCAGCGGCACGAACGGATCGTTGCGGTGGAGCGGAATCAGGATGTCACCGACGGCGAGGCGTTCGCGCCAGATCGGATCGATCATGGAGTGGTTGGCGTCGGCGGTGGAGTCGACAGAAGCAATCGCGGGATCGGCGCACATCTGCCGGGTCAGTTCGAGCGTCATCTGCACGCCCGGTGAGTATTTGGCGAAACGCTCATTGACGCCGAGCTTGAAATAGATCGCGCGGTCGAGGTGGCGCAGGACGACCGCCGCCGCCACCGGGGTGTTGCCGGCATACAGCGAGATGACCTGACCATGCCCGCGCGCCGCCATGTCGCGCACGGCGCGGCGGATGAAGGCGAGGTGTCCTTCGTTCTGCAGCAGCGCGGTGCCGCGCTTGCCCTTCCAGCCGCTGGCTTCGAGCTTGAGGAAGACCTCCAGCGCGGGAATGACCTCGTCGGAGGTGGAGGCGATGCGATACGTCACCTCGCCGGACTCGCCGAGCCGGTTGCGCTGACGCCGCAGCTCCTTCAGCTTCTTGGAGCCGAGCGCCTCGTGCAGCAATTCGTCGGCATCGCGCGTCGCGTCGAGCAGCGCGCGCTTGTGCGCTTTCAGAACGATCGGGCGTAGGCCGCTCCAGCCGAGCACGCGGGTGAAGGCCTGCATCACCGCGCCCTCAATCGGCGTATCGCGCAGGATCAGAGCACGGGCACCGTTCTCGCGGGCCTGCTGCATCAATCCGCTGACGGCTTCATCGGCCTTGTCGCGGTCGATCAGGATGGTGCCGAGCGGCGGAAAGGCATCCGCCGTTACAAAAGCGGGCAGCGGCAACTGGTAGGCGCGCAACGCGGAGACCGTAGGCATCAGGCCGATCAGTTCGCCATTGTCAGCATGGCAACTCAGCGCCCTGGCATTGGTGCGACCCGGGGAAAAGGCGTTCACCGCCAATTCCCATTCGGGCAGGTAGCAGGCGTTCGGTTCGGCGGCGCGTTCGGCAAGAGACTGCCACGCGGGAAGGGAAATGCCGGTCAGGGAGATTGCGCGGACGCCATGACGCGGCTGCGCAGCGGCGTTCGCCGAATCCGGCGAGCGGGCCTGGCCTGCAACAGAGGCGGCATGCATGGTGTCGGTCACGTCCGAAGTCCCCAGCCGCCTCGCACGGCAATAGGGTGCGCGGACGGTGGGTGGAACCTAGCGGGGAGATTTCAAGATAGGCTTGGAGCAATGCTCCAAATTCGAGCCCTCGGCTTAGCCGCTTTTTAACCACGAACAGGCGGATGGTGCGGGAAACCGTTATCCTGCAAGGGCTTGATGCAGGTCGAGATCGGCTTGGACCGCCGCTGCCGATTTTGCTATAAGCCGCTCCGGATTGGAGAGTTTGTCCATGAAAAGACAGGATTATTTCGCGGCCTGTCTGGCCGCCGCACTGATCGCTTTGCCGGGCGGGGCCGCAATGGCGCAGGGAATGCCGATGCCGGGCTTCCAACTCGGCGGCGGCAACCAGATGTCGCCAGAGGAAAAGGCGCGGCAGGATAAGCTTGAGAAAGCGGCCCGCGATGCCCAGTCCAAGATTCCGGATCAAAAGGCTAGCAACGATCCCTGGGCGAACGTGCGTTCAGCCGAAACGGCCGCGCCGAAGAGCGGTCATAAAGCCAAGAGCTCAAGCAAGAGCGCCGCGAGGGCTGCGCACTAGCGCTCAGCTTTTTTAATTTTCATTCTGTTCGATGCGGCGTCAGCGTCCGATCGGAGGACGCAAGTCGGAAGCATTCAGCCAGCCTTCGATATGCGCCGACATTTCGAGCAGTTCTGCACGCTCCAGGATTTTGTCGCGGTCGCGCCCTTCGGGAGCGGCGTCCGCTTCCGCGCGTGCCTGCGCGACAAGAGTCTTCCAGTTTAATGGAGCGATGGAGATACGGTCGTTCATGCGAGCGTCTCCGTAAAACGTCTAACGACAGACGGGAGCTCAACGGTCTCTCAGTCACCGCGAATTGCCTGGAGGCTAAGCGGTGATGCCAAGAGTATGAGCGTCGTGCTTTCAAAACGCGAGTCCTAAAAACATCAGTCACGCAAAACATCTGGAATCCGTTCTCACGATTTCGGGATAATGGCTGGCATCCCAGCGTAAAGCGTGCGGCTGCGACAACAGCGCACAGATTCGGCGGAACCTTCAGCTTGATTCAACATTGATGTGTTTGCACATGATTATTTTTACGCGAGGCGTGAAGCCATGCGATACTTTTTCAAAATCGCCGTTGTGGCATTTGCTCTCCTAGCAGCCTTGTCCGTAACGACCGACGCGCGTCCGCGTGGCGGAGGCGGAGGACATGGCGGCGGCGTTCATATGGGCGGCGGCCGCGGTGGCGGCGCGCATTTTGGCGGCGGCCATATCGGTGGTGGACGAGCTTTCCACGGAGGCGGCGCCCGTTTCAGCGGCGGGGCCCGTCATTTCGGCGGAGCGCATGTTGGAGGCGCACGCCATTTTGGCGGTGTGCGCCAATTCCATGGAAACCGTCATGTCGGGGCTTCCCGTTCGTTCGCAAGGCCAAGTGGGCCGCGCAATGCCGGCCGCGCCGTCAACCGCGGGCCCCGGAATGCGGCGCGCACGGCATCGCAGCGCACCGGGATCGCTGCGACGAACCGTGCGGCACGAGTGAATTCGCCCCGGGCGGCTGCGGTGCGTCAGGGATTGCGTTCGCGTTCGGTCAATGGCGCGCTGCGTAATCGCAACGCGCTGCGCAGTCCGGTCGCGCGCACGGCGCTGGTCGCAGCCGCGGCGACGGCCGGCTGGCAGGGGCATCGTCACGGCTGGTGGCGCCATGGCCATGGCGGCTATGGCTGGGTCGGACCGCTGTTCTGGCCGTTCGCTTATTACGACCTCTATGACTACGGTCTGTGGGGCTATGATTACGGTCCGGCCTTCTGGGATTACGGCTATGGCGACATCTATGCCGGGCTGTTCTCACCCTACGGCTACGATTCGCTGAGCGGTTATTTGCCGTCACGTCGAAGCGCACCTTCCGCTGGCTCCGGCAGTCAGGCCGCGCAGACGCCACCGTCCGACGAGGACCAGTTGGCCCAGATGTGCGGAGCCGACAGTGGCGACATCGCCGGTCTGCCGATCGACAAGATCCAGCAGGCAATCTCGCCGGATGACGCGCAGCGCGCGGCGCTCGATGAGCTTGGCAATGCGTCCGTGAAGGCGGCGCAGACCATCCGTGAGGCCTGTCCGACGACGCTTCCGCTCACCGCGCCCGCAAGGCTTGCGGCGATGGAGCGGCGGATCGAGGCGATGAAGTCGGCGATTGGTATCATCCAGCCAGCGATGGAGAAGTTCTACGGCCTGCTCAATGACGACCAGAAGGCGAGGCTTGTTGCGATGTCGCCGCGCGAGAAGCAGGGCGGCAAGGGGACGACTTCGTCCGATGGAAGCTGTGGCATCACCTCGCTCTCGGATGCGGTGGCCTGGCCGACCGATGAGATCAACAAGCGCCTGCAACCCAGTGACGCGCAGAAGGTGAAGCTGACCGCACTGCAGGATGCGACCTTCAAGGCCGCGGATTCGCTGAAAGCGACCTGCCGCCCGTCCACCGCGCTGACCCCGCCCGCTCGGCTTGCGGCGGCGAGCGAGCGCCTCGATGCGCTGCTCGGCGCGGTGAAATCGGTGCATTCAGCGCTGGACGACTTCTACGGCACGCTGAGCGACGAGCAGAAGGCACAGTTCGAAGCCATTGGCCCGGATCGCTCCGGCAGCCAGCAGGCCAGTAACGAGGATGCGGAGGATCAGCCCGCGCAGCGCAGGTCGCGCGGGCGGCGCCACCACCGCCATGGCATCCACGGGGTGGAAAGTGTGCTGAGGCACATCATCACCATCGTCCGTTAAAGGGAATGGTGATAAACTAGAAAGCGTTGCAAAACAGAAATCGTATCCAGTGGAGGCGGCTTATGCATCTTCACTTCAAGGGCGGTTTTGATGCAGTCGATCTGCAGCTTCTGGCCATCGTTGCGGTCATGGTTGCGCTCGGAGGCGCAATCTATCTGTTCGGTGACATCTACGAGATAGGAGCGCAGGCGGAGCGTGTGGCCCGCGCAGTTCCGCCATTTTAGCAAGGTCGGCCAGCCCTTCCGGGTGGCAGCTCATTATATCGCATCACAACATCAGGATGATTTGGGTTCGGGAAAGCTTGCCCCGGGGGCACTTTATTCGCGGAAACTGGTAAAATCGCCCAGTTTCATTTACGGGGCCTTGAGGGTTCGCCGGTACGGTGCCTCCCCATGAAAACCTTGAAACGCTTCTTCCTGGATCAGTCCGGCGCGACCTCGATCGAGTATGCCATCATCGCTGCGGGGCTTTCGATCGTTATCCTCGTGGCGGTCAATGGGATTGGCTCGGCGCTGAACGGCAAGTACGAGATGATCCGCGCCGCCGTACAGTAACGAAGCCGCCGTGCTTGCTTCGGCGGATTGCAGCCGCTAACCTTCTTGAACCATGATGGGGATGGAGTTCCCCCGATAACCGCCGCAAGGCTGATGACTCCTACCAGGCGCTTTCGCGTCGGTAGGAGCGATTCCTCCCAGCGATGCGCCCAGGAAAGGGTGCATGACAATGGCTGGGTCGCCTCGTGAGAGATCTTCTCGTTCAAGACTTCCTCATTCTCTTGCCATCGCACTTTGGATCACAAGCTCGATCTGGGCCGTGACGGTTGCTGCGTATCTGCTCGATGCGGATACGGAGTTGATCGTGCCGTTGATGATGCTCGGCCTGCTGACAGGCATGGCTGAATGGATGATGGGAGGACGAGACAAGTGAACTGGATTTTTATTCTGGCAGTGGCGCTCGGTGGAGCATTGGGTTCGGTGACGCGCTATCTGGTAGGCATCGGCGCGGGCAGGCTGTTTGGCACGGATTTTCCTTGGGGGACGCTCATCATCAACATCACCGGTTCGTTCGTGATTGGGCTCTTTGCGGGCCTGTTCGCGATACGATGGAATCTGCCGCAGGCGGTGCGGATCTTTCTCATCGTTGGCTTTTGCGGCGGCTACACTACGTTCTCGACCTTCTCGCTTGATTCTTTTTATCTGATCGAGCGCGGTGAATTCGCCGCGACCGCCGCCTACATGGTGGCTTCGGCGCTGCTGTCACTCCGCGCTCTGATCGGTGCGATGCATCTGGTGCGGACGATGGCGTGAGCAGAGGATGGAGGATTGGGGTGGTCTTAAGCAGGGTTGGCTCGCAACTCTGCTGACGATCGTCGCAGGACGATGAAGGCCCCCTGCAATGCAAGCATGGCCATGATCGACGCCACAATCACATCCGGCCAGCCCGTTCCGGTGCCGAACACACCGGCGGCGGCTGCAAGAACAGCAAGATTTCCTAGTACGTCATTTCGTGTGCATATCCACGCCGAGCGCATGTTGGCGTCGCCATCGCGATAGGCCCAGAGCAATGCGAACGAGGCTACGTTGGCGAGCAGCGCGGTGAAGCCAACCACGCCCATGGTGTAGGCGTTGGGAAGCGTTCCCTGAACAACATGCCAGATGAGGGTTGCGATCACCCATAGCCCGAATATGGCCATGGTCGCGCCCTTGGCCGTGGCGGCGAGCGCGCGATAGCGGAGAGCCATGCCGACGACGATCAGGCTGATCGCGTAGTTTGCCGTATCGCCGAGAAAGTCGAGGGCGTCTGCTTGGAGCGATGCAGAACCGGCAGCGAGTCCGGCGATGACCTCAACGGCGAACATCGCCCCGTTGATTGCCAGAACAGCCCACAGGGCTTTGCGGTATCCCGGATTTCCTTGGTGAGGATCGGGAGCACAGCAATGATCTGAACTACAACATCCGCTCATGAGATAAGTATAAGGATCATCATTCGAAATTGAACTCGGCTGCGGTTGTTGCGCCATCAGGTTTTGTAAAATTTGGGCCGCTCGCTGCAAGAACATATTGCGAACAAGGAACAAATAGGGTACATTCACCCCATCGGACGTTTTCAGCGATTCCGGTCCGCCGCTTCAGGGAAGCCCGTTTGTCCGGCCGGCGAATCCCGTACATAAGGAGTGACCCCTATGGCCCCAGCCGCCCTGCGTATCGTTGAAGGAACGTCGATGGACAAGACCAAGGCCCTCACGGCCGCCCTGTCGCAGATCGAGCGCCAGTTCGGTAAAGGCTCGGTGATGCGGCTCGGCAAGGCCGACCGCTCCATGGACATCGAGGTGATCTCCTCGGGCTCGCTCGGGCTCGACATCGCGCTCGGCGTCGGCGGGCTACCGAAGGGCCGGGTGGTCGAGATTTACGGTCCTGAATCCTCCGGCAAGACCACGCTGGCGCTGCATACGGTGGCCGAGGCTCAGAAGAAGGGCGGCACCTGTGCCTTCATCGACGCCGAACATGCACTGGACCCGGTCTATGCCCGCAAGCTCGGCGTCAATGTCGATGAACTGCTGATTTCCCAGCCCGACCATGGCGAACAGGCGCTTGAGATCGCCGATACGCTGGTGCGCTCCGGCGCGGTGGACGTGCTGATCGTCGATTCGGTCGCAGCTCTTGTGCCGCGCGCCGAACTCGAGGGTGAGATGGGCGACGCGCTGCCGGGTTTGCAGGCGCGCTTGATGAGCCAGGCGCTGCGCAAGCTGACGGCTTCGATCAACAAGTCCCACACCATGGTGATCTTCATCAACCAAATCCGCATGAAGATCGGGGTGATGTACGGCTCGCCGGAAACCACGACGGGCGGCAATGCCCTGAAATTCTATGCCTCCGTCCGCCTCGACATTCGCCGCATCGGCGCGATCAAGGAGCGCGACGAGGTGATCGGCAACTCCACCCGCGTCAAGGTGGTGAAGAACAAGCTCGCACCGCCGTTCAAGCAGGTCGAATTCGACATCATGTATGGCGAGGGTGTCTCCAAGATGGGCGAGATCCTTGATCTCGGCGTCAAGGCCGGCATCGTCGAGAAGTCCGGCGCCTGGTTTTCCTATGACAGCCAGCGCCTCGGTCAGGGCCGCGAGAATTCCAAGGCATTTCTGCGCGACAACCCGGACATGACCGCCAAGATCGAAGCCGCGATCCGGCAGAATTCCGGCCTGATCGCCGAGCAGATTCTAGCCGGCAAGCCGGAGAGCGATGACGACGAGGAAGCGGAGGACTGATCGTCCTTCTCGTGCGGGATCGCGCTTGGCACGCTTCGCATGAACAGACAAATTCCGGGGCTTGGGAACTGCTCAGGTCCGGGCGATGCGGGCAAGCCGGGAATCCTTGCCCGGACACCATCGTCCTTCGGAAGGCAAAGCGGGCGCTGCGGATGTTGAGTTGCCGACATCCTCAGGGCCCGTTTTGTTTTGGAAACCGGTTACTCCGCCGCCTGCGCGTAATTGCTGATCGGCGGGCAGGAGCAGACAAGGTTACGATCGCCATAGACGTTATCGACGCGGCCGACCGGCGACCAGTATTTGTCCTGCTGCGGGCTGCCGTCGGGGAAGCAGCCTTGCGCGCGTGAGTAAGGCCGCTGCCAGTTGTCGTCGGCGATGTCGTGAACGGTGTGCGGCGCGTAGCGCAGCGGCGAGGCATCGATCGGAAACTTGCCGTCTTCCACCTCGGCGATCTCGCGGCGGATCGCGATCATCGCCTCGCAGAATCGATCCAGCTCCGCCTTCGATTCGGATTCAGTCGGTTCGATCATCAGTGTGCCGGGCACCGGAAAGCTCATGGTCGGCGCATGGAAGCCGTAATCGATCAGCCGCTTGGCGATGTCATCGACGGTGACACCGCACGCGGCTTTCAGCGGGCGAGGATCGATGATGCATTCGTGCGCGACGCGGTCGTTGTGGTTGCGATACAGCACCGGGAAATGCGCATCCAGGCGCTTTGCGATGTAGTTGGCGTTGAGGATCGCCACTTCGGTGGCTCGGCGCAGCCCGTCCGCACCCATCATCAGGATGTACAGATAGGAAATGGTGAGGATCGAGGCCGAGCCGTAGGGCGCAGCGCTGACCGCGCCTGTCTCAAGACTGATCGGCGGCAGGAACGGCGCGAGATGCTTCTTCACGCCGATCGGCCCCATGCCGGGGCCGCCGCCGCCATGCGGAATGCAGAAGGTCTTGTGCAGGTTGAGATGGCTCACGTCGGCGCCGTAATCGCCGGGGCGGGCGAGGCCGACCTGGGCGTTGAGGTTGGCGCCGTCGAGATAGACCTGCCCGCCATGGGCATGGACGATATCGCAGATCTCGCGGATCGCTTCCTCGAACACGCCATGCGTCGAGGGATATGTGATCATGATCGCGGCGAGCGTGTCGGCATGCGCCTCCGCCTTCTTGCGCAAATCGGCGACATCGACATTGCCGTGCGTGTCGCAGGCCACAACCACCACCTTCATACCCGCCATGCTGGCCGACGCCGGGTTGGTGCCGTGCGCGGACGCGGGGATCAGGCAGACATCGCGCTGTGGCTCATTGCGCGAGGCATGATAGGCGCGGATCGCGAGCAGGCCCGCATATTCGCCCTGGGCGCCGGAGTTCGGCTGTAGAGACACCGCGTCATAGCCGGTGATTTCCGCAAGCCACGTCTCCAGCCGTGCGAACAGTGCATGATAGCCGGCGGCCTGTTCTTTCGGGGCAAAGGGATGGACGTTGCCGAATTCGGGCCACGTCAGCGGAATCATCTCTGTGGTCGCGTTCAGCTTCATGGTGCAGGAGCCGAGCGGGATCATCGCGCGGTCGAGTGCGAGGTCGCGGTCGGACAGCTTGCGCATATAGCGCAGCAGTTCCGTTTCCGAGCGATAGGCATGGAACACCGGATGGGTGAGGAACGGGGCGGTGCGCAAGAGCGCGGAGGGAAGTGCGTCATGCGTCTCACGCTCGACCTGTGCGTAGTCGAGCGCGCCGCCGAATGCGCGCCACACCGCCTCGATGATCGCGGGCGTGGTGGTCTCGTCCAGCGCGATGCCGATTTCGTTCTTTCCGATCCTCAGATTGAGCCGCTCGGCTTTTGCGAGGGATAGAATCTCGGCCCGCTGGGCGCCTTCCGCCTTTACCGTTACGGTGTCGAAGAAGGTGTCGCTGGCAAGCGTGAAGCCAAGCTGCCGCAGTCCGCCGGCGAGTGTCGCCGCGCGGCGATGCACGGTCCGCGCGATGTCGATGAGGCCTTCGGGGCCGTGATAGACCGCATACATCGAGGAGATGATCGCGAGCAGCACCTGCGCGGTGCAGATGTTGGAGGTCGCCTTCTCGCGGCGGATATGCTGCTCGCGCGTCTGCAAGGCGAGACGATAGGCGGGCTGCCCGCGCGAATCCACCGACAGGCCGACGAGGCGGCCGGGCAGTGCGCGTTTGAGCGCATCTTTCACCGCCATGTAGGCGGCGTGCGGGCCGCCATAGCCCATCGGCACGCCGAAGCGCTGTGTCGAGCCAATTGCGATGTCGGCGCCAAGTTCGCCGGGCGAGGCGAGCAAGGTCAGCGCCAGAATGTCGGCGGCGATGATGGCGATGCCGCCCTTGGCATGCAGCGCCGCAATGGCGGGGCGGAGATCGCGGATTGCGCCGTCCATGCCGGGATACTGCAACAGCGCGCCAAACACGTCCGCGCCGTCGAGGTCATGCGCGGGATCGCCGACGATGAGCGTCCAGCCGAGCGGCTCGGCGCGCGTGCGCAGCACCGCGAGCGTTTGCGGGAGCACGTTGTGGTCAACGAAGAACGCGCGATTCTTTGTGGTGCTCGAGCGTTCGGCCAGCGCCATCGCTTCGGCTGCCGCGGTTGCCTCATCGAGCAGCGAAGCATTGGCGACATCAAGCCCCGTGAGGTCGCAGATCATGGTCTGGAAATTGAACAATGCCTCCAGCCGGCCCTGGCTGATTTCCGGCTGATACGGCGTATAGGCAGTATACCAGGCCGGATTTTCCAGAATGTTGCGCAGGATCACCGTGGGCAGTTGCGTGCCGTAATAACCTTGTCCGATCAGCGAGGTGAAAACCCGGTTCTGCCCCGCGAGTTCGCGCATGTGCGCGAGCGCGTCGGCTTCGCTCAGGGCAGGCGGAAGATCGAGCGGACGGTTGAGCCGGATATTGGCTGGCAACGTCTCATCCATCAGTGCGTCGAGGCTCGATGCGCCAATCGTCTTCAGCATCGCATCGATGTCACGCGGCGAAGGGCCGATATGGCGCCGGGCGAAGGTGGTGGCGGGCTCGTTGGATGGGCGATGCATCGTCATGGGATATCCTCGAAGGAAATCTGTCTGGTCTCGTCATGCAGAGCGCGTCCCGGCATGACGAAAAGGGTCACTCCGTCTGCGCCTTGTAGGCCGCTTCATCCATTAGCCCGTCCAGTTCGCTCTTGTCGGCGAGCTTAAGCTTGAAGAACCACGCCTTGCCCTGCGGGTCGGAATTGATGAGCGAGGGATCGGCGGCGAGCGCGTCGTTGGACTCGATGACTTCGCCGGACACCGGTGCGTAGACGTCCGATGCCGCCTTCACGCTCTCCACGGTCGCGGCGGTTTCGGCCTTCTTCAGGGTGCGGCCTGCCTTGGGCAGCTCGACGAACACCACGTCGCCGAGCTGGTTCTGTGCGAAGTCGGTGATGCCGATGGTTGCGGTATCGCCGTCGATCTGGAGCCATTCATGATCGGAAGTGAAAAGCGTGGTCATGGATTTCCTCAGCGTTGATAGGTGGGAGCGACGAAAGGCAGTTTGGCGGTCTGCATCGGCAGGCGGCTTCCGCGCACTTCGGTGAACAGTCCGGTACCCGGCGTGGCGAGCGGGGTGGGCACATAGCCCATGGCGACGGGCCCGTTGACGCTCGGGCCGAAACCGCCGGATGTGACGCGGCCGATCTTGTTGGTGGAGGATGCGTCGGCGAATAAAGGCGCGCCTTCACGCACCGGGGCACGTCCTTCCGCCTTCAGGCCGACGCGACGGCGCGGGGCGCCTTCTTCCAATTGGCGCAGGATGGTGGTTGCACCGGGAAATCTGCCCTCGCGCGCGCCGCCCTTGCGGCGGGCTTTCTGGATCGACCATTCAAGCGCCGCTTCAATCGGCGTCGTGGTTGTGTCGATGTCGTGGCCGTAAAGACAGAGACCAGCTTCGAGCCGCAGACTGTCGCGCGCGCCAAGACCCACGGGAAGCACCGCGGCGTCCGCGAGCAACGTCGTCACCAGCCGCTCGGCGTCCGCGGCGGGGACCGAAATCTCAAAACCGTCCTCGCCGGTATAGCCCGAGCGCGAGACGAAGCAGGGGATGCCCATCAGGGTGCGCGGGCCGCTGTCCATGAAGCGCATCGACGCGATAGCGGCATCGAACTTCGCCAGCACGTCCACGGCCTTCGGGCCCTGCAGGGCGATAAGTGCGCGGTCGGGCAGGGGGATGATCTCGCAATCGCGGGCCAGATGGTCGCGCAGATGCGCCTCGTCGGCAGCCTTGCAGGCGGCGTTCACCACCAGAAACAACTCGTCGCCGAAATTAGCGACCATCAGGTCATCAAGGATACCGCCCTCATCATTGGTGAATAGCGCATAGCGCTGGCGCCCCGGTGCGATGCCAAGAATGTCCTGCGGAACGAGACGCTCCAGCGCCGTTGCCGCATCCTCGATCCGGCCCGATTTCGGCCGGAGCCTGATCTGGCCCATGTGTGAGACGTCGAACAGGCCGGCGGAAGTGCGAGTATGGAGGTGTTCTTTCAATACCCCAGCCGCGTATTGCACCGGCATCTCATAGCCGGCGAATGGCACCATTTTGCCGCCGCAAGAGACGTGCAGCGCGTGCAGGGGTACGTTTTTCAGTTCGGAAGGGGTGTTGGGTTGCGCCAGCATGGGTTGCTCCTGTGGGTTTGCGGGAAAAGTCCCGAAACCCTGCCGAAGCCCCACCTGTCGCTGTGCCTGAGAGTATTATCCCGTCGGCGGATACCGCACCGTTTCCGGCCGTATCTCTTTCCAGATGTATCGTCCCTCACACGGTCCTTTTGCCTGAGAGTTTCCGGGGCGGTTGCTCCTTCGGCGCCGGCTGCTTTCCATTTCAAAGCGGCCAGTCTCTCCCGGTGTGCGGGTCGTTATGCTGCAAAGCAAAACACGGGATTCTGGGACTGTCAACGCGGCTGTCTGCCGTCATCCCTCCGTTAAATGATGGTTTGCCGGGTTTCGCCCGTTTTGTGGACAAGGATGGCATCCCCCGTCTAAAAGCGGCTGGAAAATCTGCATTTTGCCCGGCATGGTCCGGCACGGATTCGCAAGGTCGATTGGACGGTTATGAGCGGCGTTAACGAGATCAGGTCTGGGTTTCTCAATTTTTTCGCGAAAAACGGGCACGAGATCGTCCCGTCCTCGCCGCTGGTTCCCCGCAACGATCCGACATTGATGTTCACCAATGCGGGCATGGTGCAGTTCAAGAACGTGTTCACGGGTCTGGAGAAGCGCCCTTACCAGCGCGCCACCACCTCGCAGAAATGCGTCCGCGCCGGCGGCAAGCACAACGACCTCGACAATGTCGGCTACACCGCTCGCCACCACACCTTTTTCGAGATGCTGGGCAACTTCTCGTTCGGCAACTATTTCAAGGATCGAGCGATCGAACTGGCGTGGACGCTGATTACCAAGGATTTTGCGCTTCCCAAGGATCGCCTTCTGGTGACGGTCTATGCCGAGGACGACGAGGCATTCGGGCTGTGGAAGAAGATCGCAGGGCTGCCCGAATCCAGGATTGTTCGCATCGGGACCTCCGACAATTTCTGGCAGATGGGCGACACCGGCCCCTGCGGACCGTGCTCGGAAATCTTCTTCGACCATGGCGACAAGGTGCCGGGTGGTCCTCCCGGATCGCCGGATGAAGATGGCGACCGCTTCATCGAGATCTGGAATCTCGTCTTCATGCAGTTCGATCAGATCGCGCCGGGCAATCGCAACCCGCTGCCGCACCCCTCGATCGATACCGGCATGGGCCTCGAGCGCATCGCCGCCGTGCTGCAGGGCAAGCACGACAATTACGACATCGACCTGTTCGTGGCGTTGATCCGTGCCATCTCCGATCTCACCGGCGCCGATCCGCATGGTGCGCAGAAGGCGTCGCTGCGTGTGATCGCCGATCATCTGCGCGCCTCGTCGTTCCTGATTGCGGATGGTGTGCTGCCCTCGAACGAAGGCCGCGGTTACGTGCTGCGCCGGATCATGCGTCGCGCGATGCGTCATGCGCAGTTGCTCGGCGCAAAGGATCCGCTGATGCATCGCCTCGTCTGGGCGCTGGTGCGCGAGATGGGGCAGGCGTATCCCGAACTGGTGCGTGCCGAAGCGCTGATCGAGGAAACGCTGAAGCTCGAAGAGACCCGCTTCCGCAAGACGCTGGATCGTGGTCTTGCTATTCTCGATGAAAAGAGCGCGGCGCTGCACAAGGGCGATATGTTCGATGGCGAGACGGCGTTCACGCTGTACGACACTTACGGCTTCCCGCTCGATCTGACGCAGGACGCGCTGCGCAATCGCGGCATCGGTGTCGATCTCGCATCCTTCACCGACGCGATGGAACGCCAGAAGGCGAAGGCGCGCGCGTCGTGGGCGGGCTCGGGCGACACCGCGGCGGAGAAGATCTGGTTCCCGCTGCGCGAGGAACTCGGCGCGACTGAATTCCTCGGCTACGACACCGAGATCGCCGAGGGCGTCGTGACGGCGCTGGTGAAGGACGGCGCAAGCGTTGAGAGCCTGAAGGCGGGCGATGCAGCCTCCGTGGTACTGAACCAGACACCGTTCTACGGCGAATCCGGCGGTCAGGTTGGCGACACCGGCGTTCTCACCGGCGACGGCGGTGTGCGCTTCCGCGTGACCGACACGCAGAAGAAGGCTGGCGATCTGTTCGTTCACATCGGCCAGCTTGAGCAGGGCACCCTGAAGAAGGGCGCGCCGCTGCAGCTCGAAGTCGATCACGCGCGTCGCGGTGCGATCCGTGCCAACCACTCGGCAACGCATCTTCTGCACGAAGCGCTGCGTCAGGTGCTCGGCGACCATATCGCCCAGCGCGGCTCGCTGGTATCGCCGGAGCGATTGCGCTTCGACTTCGCGCACACCAAGCCGATCACGCCGGACGAATTGAGCCGCATTGAGGACATCGCCAACGATATCGTGCTCGAGAACGGCGAAGTGACGACGCGGCTGATGGGCATCGAGGATGCCCGCAGCTCGGGCGCGCGGGCGCTGTTCGGCGAGAAATACGGCGACGAAGTGCGCGTCGTGTCGATGGGGCAAGGGAGCGGCAACGCGCTCGGCTGGTCGGTCGAACTGTGCGGCGGCACGCATGTGAGGCGCACCGGCGACATCGGTCTTGTTTCGATCACCGGCGAAAGCGCGGTGGCCTCCGGGGTGCGCCGCATCGAGGCGCTGACCGGCCGAGCCGCGCGTCAGGCCGCCAACCACAGCATCCAGACCGCGAAGACAGCGGCCGCGGAATTGAAGACCACGCTCGAAGACATGCCGGTGCGTGTCGCGGCGCTGATCGAGGAGCGCAAGAAGCTTGAACGCGATCTCTCTGAGGCGCGCAAGAAGCTCGCGATGGGCGGGGGAGGCAGCGCCGGCGGGGCGGCAGCTGCTTCGGACGTGCGCAGTGTCGGCGATGTCAAACTGCTTGCCCGCGCGGTGCAGGGTGTCGAGGTTAAGGATCTCAAGAGCCTCGCCGATCAGGGCAAGAAGCAGATCGGCTCCGGTGTCGTCGCGCTGGTGGCGACCAGTGAAGATGGCAAGGCCAGCGTCGTTGTCGGCGTGACGCCTGACTTGACGTCACGCTTCAGCGCCGTCGATCTCGTGCGCAAAGCCAGCGAAGTGCTGGGCGGCAAGGGCGGCGGCGGCAAGCCGGACATGGCGCAGGCGGGTGGGCCGGACGGCTCGAAGGCCGATGCGGCGCTGAAGGCGATCGAGGCCGCGATGGGCGCCTGACGTTTCAGGCGCGTTCGGAACTATCAATGGACAAAGAGGCATCCACCCATCAGGCCCGATTGGGCGGACTTCTTTTTCTCGCATGTACGGCGATTGGCTGGGGACTGAACTGGCCAGCCATGAAGATCATCCTGCGTGACTGGCCGCCTTTGTTTGCGCGCGGGATTTCCGGTGTTGTAGCGACGCTCATCTTATTCGCGATTGCGGCGGCGAACCGCGAACGCTCGGCTGTGCCGCGAAAGACGTGGGGGGCGCTGCTCCTTGCTTCATTCACCAATGTTTTTGCCTGGATGGGTTTTACCACTATCTCGATGACGACGCTGTCGATCAGCGAGGCTTCACTTCTCGTTTATACAATGCCGATCTGGGCGACGCTTCTTGCGTGGCCCGTTCTCGGTTCGCGCCCGAAACCGCGAGACGTGGCGGGACTCATTTTGGGATTCGCAGGACTCTTCGTTCTCTTTTCAGACCACCCACTTGGGTTTGCATCCGACAAGATCGTCGGCGTCGCTCTGGCACTCGGCGCCGCTATTCTGTTTGCACTCGGCAGCCTTCTGAATGCCCGGCTTGTGCCAGTGGCACCGATTTCCTTTGTAGCCTGGCAGATAGGATTGGGATCTCTCCCAATGGTCGTACTGGGCCTCGCATTCGAACATCCGGACATGGGAGCGCTCAGGATCGACAGCGGCCTTATGCTGGCCTACATGACGCTTGTGCCGATGGGGACATGTTACCTGACGTGGTTCGCGACCATTCGCCGTCTTCCCGCAACGACCGCGGCGGTGGGGATGCTGTCCGTGCCTGTGATCGGCATTCTCGCGGGAGCCCTCTTTCTGGGTGATGGCATCGGCTGGCGCGAAATATGTGCAATTGTACTTACGCTGGCCGGGGTCGCACTGGCGCTTTCAAAGCCGAAGCCCGTAATCGAGCAGGGCGTTTGAGAACGCCAGCGCCTATATGGTCAAGCCGAAAGGCCTGATGGCTCGGAGGCCGCGCGTAGCGCTGATGGATGGCCGGTCATTTTCCTCAGTGTGACATGAAGACGGGTGCCGTCATTGAAGTGAGAATGCTGCGCGTCGCGCCGCCGAGGACGAATTCGCGCAGGCGAGAATGTCCGTAGCCTCCCATGACGATGAGATCGCTGCCGTGTTCGCCGACGTAGGACAGGATCGTGTTGGCGACGCTGACGTCGGGGGCGTGCTGCATCTTCAACCGGGTGTTCAGTCCATGACGGGTGAGGTGCTTCACGATGCCTTCGCCGCTCGCCTGGTGACGGGAATCCTCCGTCTTTTCGTTGGCGATAATCAGGATGTCGATATTTTTGGCCCGAGTCAGGAGCGGTAGGGCGTCGTTGACCGCTCGTGCGGCGGTAGAACTGCCGTCCCAGCAACATACGACATGATCGAGTTTCAGCCCCTCTTTCTGGATGTACGGCACAATCAGGACAGGCCGGCCAGAATCGAACAGTGCGGTCTCGATGATAATCTCGTTGTCGTCGTCGGCGTGTTCTGTCTGCTGAACGACGCTGAGATCGGAGCGGCGAGCCTTTACCGCGAATGCCTGTGCCGATTGAGGCAGGCGGTGGGTGATGATTTCGTGTTCGTAGGAAATGCCATGGCTCTTCGCGATTTCCTCGAAACGCGCGAGGGCTGCGCGTGCATCGCGTTCCTTCTCCGCCCTGATGTTCGAGAGCACCGAGTCTGGTATTGATGGAATGGGGTATTGTGAAAAACTGATCGGATCGCAGGATGCCATCGCGATGATATGCGCGTTAAAAGCCTTGGCTATCGACACTGCATAATCGAGTGAACGGTCGCGGTCCGGGTTGGTTTCGAGCTTGAGGGTGATATCCTTGATCATGAATACCTCCAATCGGCTGGTAAAATGATGAGAGATCATCGCGCGGCGGAATGATAACGCGTTGAGGCATATCAACAGTATGCTTTGTAGGCCGGTTGACGTGTTGCTGTCACATGCTCATCCGGCCGAAACTGCGGCGATGAGTAGCCGGACAACGCTCTGGCCTCTCATTCGGGAATGCCGCAAAATGCCGCATGAATCATAACACTCCTCTGATCTCTACGATTGTCGTTGGCCTTGTACTGGCTTTTGTGTTCGGCGCGCTGGTCCAGCGCGTCCGCATCTCGCCGCTCGTGGGCTATCTGCTTGCGGGCGTGGTGATGGGGCCCTTCACACCTGGGTATGTTGCGGATCAGAACATCGCTAATGAGCTTGCCGAAATCGGCATCATTCTCCTGATGTTCGGCGTCGGGCTTCATTTCTCCCTGAAGGATTTGTGGTCGGTGCGTGCGATCGCGCTGCCCGGTGCGGTTGTCCAGATTTCGGCCGCCACGGTGATGGGCTGGGGCCTTGGCTGGCTTCTCGGCTGGAGCAGCGACAAGGGCATCATGTTCGGCATCGCGCTTTCGACGGCTTCGACCGTCGTGCTGTTGCGCGCGATGCAGGAGCGGCGGCTGATCGATACTGAGCGTGGCCGTATTGCGGTGGGCTGGCTGATCGTCGAGGATATCGCCTGCGTTCTGACGCTAGTGATGTTGCCGCCGCTGGCCGGATTCATGAAAGGCCATGCGGCAGGCGATATGGATATCGTCTCGCTGGCGTGGCCGCTCGCGCTGACGCTCGGCAAGGTCGCGGCGTTCGTGGCGCTGATGCTGGTGGTCGGCCGCCGCGTCATTCCGGCGCTTCTGCATTACGTCGCGCATACGGGTTCGCGCGAATTGTTCCGTCTTGCGGTGTTCGCGATCTCACTTGGCGTAGCCTTCGGCGCGGCGATCCTGTTCGATGTGTCGTTCGCGCTGGGGGCTTTCTTCGCGGGCATGATCCTGAGCGAATCCGAACTCAGCCAGCGCGCCGCCAGCGAAACGCTGCCGCTACGCGATGCGTTCGCGGTGCTATTCTTCGTCTCCGTCGGCATGCTGTTCGATCCCTCGATCATTGTGAAGGAGCCGCTGCCGCTTCTGGCGACGCTGTTCATCATTCTGTTCGGCAAGTCGCTCGCGGCTTACGGCATCGTGCGCGTGTTCGGATATTCCAAGTCCACGGCGCTGACGATCTCGGCGAGTCTCGCGCAGATCGGCGAATTCTCGTTCATCCTTGTCGGTCTCGGCGTCAGTCTGTCGCTGATGACCGAGCGCGGGCGCGACCTCGTGCTCGCCGGGTCGATCATCAGCATCATGCTTAATCCGTTCTGGTTCGCGGTGCTCGATCGCATCCTGGCGGAGAAGAAGGATACGCCACCATTGCCGCCGGACGAGAAACCCGCAGTGCCGCGTGTCGAATTGCCGGTTACCAGGCTCTCGAACCATGTCGTTCTGGTGGGGTACGGCCGGGTTGGCAGCGTGGTCGGCAAGGCGTTGCGTGCGGCGAATACGCCCTTCCTGGTGATCGAGGATAATCCCGGCGCGGTCGAGCGATTGCGGCAGGAGGGCGTCGAGGTCATTAGCGGCAACGCGGCTGCGCCAGGTATGCTGCAGGCGGCCAATCTGGATGTCGCCCACGGCCTGCTTGTCGCGATCCCGGATGCGTTCGAGGGAGGCCAGATCGTCGCCAAGGCGCGCACGATCAGCACGACATTGCCGATTATCGCGCGGGCGCATTCGGAAGAGGAGATCGCCCACCTCAAGCACCACGGTGCGAATTCGGTCATCATGGGCGAGCATGAGATCGCCAAGGCGATGATCGCACAAATCGGTGAGGCGGACGCGCCATCGCTGGCGTCCTGAATTGCCTCTGTTCAAAAAGGTAAAGCAGGGCGGGCTTGTTTAGGCCGGCCGCATGTGCCGTGCGTAAAATGCGAGTTCGATTGAAATAAAGCGTCCGTAGCTGTCGCGCAGATAGGTGGTTGCGCGTGGAGCTCCTGTCTCGTCGGTGGCAAAAAAGCCGAGGCGGCTGCCCTCGGCGATCATGTTCGATACTTGTGTCTTCGACAGCCCGAAACGTTTGGCGATCTGCGCCCGGCTCGGCAGCGGCGTGCCGTTAATATCGGACAGCATGACCGCTAGCACTACAGGGATGGCGCCCTCACGCTTTCCGAAGAAGCAGGTGAATTCGGGCATGCGGTCGATCAGCGGGATGCCTGTCGCATGTTCGTGTCCGGCGGCGGCGGCGAAACGCCGGATGAAATCCGGATCTTCCGCAAGCATCTGCGCGCGGCGCATGTCCGGCTGTACGGCGTCGAGGGCGTTCACCGCATGGGGCATCCAGCTCTTGACGAAATCCACCATGCGCGGCGTCGGATGATAGGATTTCGAGCGGCGGTCGGATGGGTGTCGCAATGTTTTGATGAAGCCTGCCAGCTTCAGCAGGGTCAGCGTTGTCTTGAGGAGACGTGGGCTGAGCTCCTCCCGCTGCGCACATAGTTCGAGCAACTGGGTGTAGGTGACGCCGCCATGCGGGCCATGTCTTTCATAATAGGCAGCAAAACAGAACACATAAGCGGTCAGACGGAAGCGTGTTTCCGAAGCCATCAGCTTGTTGATCAGGCGCGGTGCCTCGCGAAACCGGGCGATTGCGACCGTGTATTCGCGCATGGCGGTGGCGAAGGTCGGCGAGGCGCGTAACTGGGCGGCTTCTGCCAGTAGCGAATCGTTCGGGTCAGCGTCGGCGGGGGCCAGTGAGATGTTGTCTTGCCGCAATGATCTCGCCCGGGGCCGGAGAATAGGGCGCGTTTGTGACCGCGCCAGATACCTATGGACCGTTTATGCCTTTCTATGAGTCGAGGAAACCGGAAATCAATGCGGCGCTGCGGCAGCGCGCGGTTACCGCCGGTCGGGCGGCGAGTTTCAGCAATTTCATTCACGAAACTTTTTCATGACGGAAAAGGCGCGGAGTGATCCGCGCCTTTTATTTTGTGAACCTGCCTTGGGTACCTGAACCGCGTTAGGCGGTAGCCATCGCCTTGGTGAGGTTCTCTGCGACCTTGTCGAGGAAGCCCGTGGTGGAAAGCCACTTCTGGTCGGGGCCGACCAGCAGCGCCAGATCCTTGGTCATGAAACCGCTTTCGACGGTATCGACGCAAACCTTCTCCAGCGTCTTGGCGAACTTCGCCAGTTCGGCGTTGTTGTCGAGCTTGGCGCGGTGGGCCAACCCTTGCGTCCACGCAAAGATCGACGCGATCGAGTTGGTCGAGGTTTCCTTGCCCTTCTGGTGCTCGCGGTAGTGGCGAGTTACCGTGCCGTGAGCGGCTTCGGCTTCCACCACGCTGCCGTCTGGCGTCAGCAGCACCGAGGTCATCAGGCCGAGCGAACCGTAGCCCTGCGCCACGGTGTCGGACTGAACGTCGCCGTCGTAGTTCTTACAGGCCCAGACATAGCCGCCGGACCATTTCAGCGCCGAGGCTACCATGTCATCGATCAGGCGGTGCTCGTAGGTCAGACCCTTGGCCTCGAACTTCGACTTGAACTCGGCGTCGTAGATCTCCTGGAAGATGTCCTTGAAGCGGCCGTCATACACCTTGAGGATGGTGTTCTTGGTCGACAGGTACACCGGATAGCCGCGTGACAGGCCATAATTCATCGAGGCGCGGGCGAAATCGCGGATAGAGTCGTCCAAATTGTACATGCTCATGGCGACGCCGGCGCCCGGGGCCTTGAAGACTTCGCGCTCGATCACGGAGCCGTCCTCGCCGACGAACTTCATCGTCAGAACGCCCTTGCCGGGGAATTTGATGTCGGTGGCGCGATACTGATCGCCGAAGGCATGGCGGCCGATGATGATCGGCTTGGTCCAGCCCGGCACGAGGCGCGGCACGTTCTTGCAGATGATCGGTTCACGGAAGATGACGCCGCCGAGGATGTTGCGGATGGTGCCGTTCGGCGACTTCCACATCTCCTTGAGGCCGAATTCCTTCACGCGGGCCTCGTCCGGGGTGATGGTCGCGCACTTGACGCCGACGCCGTGCTTCTTGATCGCGTTGGCCGCGTCGATGGTGACCTGATCGTTGGTCTTGTCGCGGTATTCCATCCCGAGGTCGTAATATTCGAGCTTCACATCGAGGAAGGGATTGATCAGCTTGTCCTTGATGTACTGCCAGATGATCCGGGTCATCTCATCGCCGTCGAGTTCGACGACCGGGTTGGCTACCTTGATTTTGGCCATGAGGATGCGTGCCTTTTTTGAGGTTTTTGGAGTGTGGTACCGAGGAATGCGCGCCTCTTAGCACCCGCGGAACGGCGGCGGAAGGCAGCTCAAAGCAGCATGCCGGACGGGATTTTCGAGGCGGTATCAGGAGGCGATAGGTCGTGCCGGAGCGTGCCTTTGCCGGGGCGGAATCAGCGATTCAAAAGGGTTCCGTAACCCATTCCGATTACAATCGAATTTGAGGCCTAGCGGGCGCCGTTTTCCGGCGATTTTCCGCCGCCGGCGGGCGTTGAATCGCTTTCTTCAGAAGTTGATTCAACTTCTTAAGCGCTTGAATCATCGTCTTCAGACGTTGATTCCGATTGTTCGCCTTCTGAATCAAAATCTTATTGGGTTGATTCAATGCCTTCACGGCTTGATTCAGCACCTTGAGGGCTTGAATCACCACCTTCGATGGTTGATGCAGACGCTTCAGCCATTGAATCGGAAAGCGAAGACATGTCGGGGACCGACAAGACCAAGCCGCGCACCGATCTGCCGGGCCCCGTGGTGGTGCTGGTGGAGCCGCAGCTTGGCGAGAACATCGGCATGGCCGCGCGCGCCATGGGCAATTTCGGACTGACACGTTTACGTTTGGTGAAGCCGCGTGACGGCTGGCCGAACATGGCGGCCC
This sequence comes from Afipia sp. GW821-FHT14H12, assembly GCF_058803465.1. Lineage (NCBI taxonomy): Bacteria > Pseudomonadati > Pseudomonadota > Alphaproteobacteria > Hyphomicrobiales > Nitrobacteraceae > Afipia > Afipia sp. GW821-FHT14H12. The sequence goes on from NZ_JBXAOZ010000001.1 coordinate 1,971,145, forward strand.
AGCGGGCGGCGGCAGGTGCCGATCACATTCTGGAACGGGTGGAGTTGTTCGAGACGGTCGAGGCGGCGGTGGCGGATTGCGCGCTGCTGTTCGCCACCACCGCCCGCGCACATGATCAGGCTAAGCCAGTGGTCGCACCGGACGCTGCTGCCCGCGAGATCGTCGGGGGAACGGCGCAGGACATAACAGCGGGCATCCTTTTCGGACGAGAGCGTTCAGGCTTGACCAACGAGGAGGTCGCACTCGCCAACCGGATTGTGACCTTCCCGGTCAATCCGGGATTTGCCTCGCTCAATCTGGCCCAGGCCGTGCTTTTGATGGGATACGAGTGGTTCAAGCTCGCGTCCGGTGGCATGATACCATTTTCAATGCCAGAACGCTCCGAGCCGGCTTCCCAGCATCAGATGCAGGCGTTTTTCGACAATCTGGTCGCGGAACTCGACAAGGTGGAATTTTTGCGTCCGGCCGAGAAGCGCGATGTGATGCTGGTTAATTTACGTAATATTTTCAGTAGGATGGAGCCGAGTAAACAGGACATGCACACTCTGCATGGGGTGGTCATGGCGATTGCCGAGGGCCGCAAGGGTCCGGCCAAGGGTGGGGTGCTCGATGGAACTCAGGCCACGCAGCTACGGGCGCTGTTGGCGGAGCAGGGTTCCCCTGCAACGGAGGGTAGATCGAGTTCCGTGCGAGGACTGGCGCGGCTCCTACGCCGCAATCCGACCGATGCCGAGCGCATCCTGTGGCAGGCGCTGACCAAGGACCGCCGCTTCGCCGCGCAGTTCAAGCGGCAAACGCCGGTCGGCCGCCACATTCCCGATTTTGTCTCGTTTCCCCGGCGGATGGCGGTTGAGATTGTTCACCCGGAGGAAGGTGACGCTGTTGTCCGCGAGCGTGCTGCCCGGGGCGCATGGCTCGCCGAGCGGGGCTATCGCGTGGTCGCACTGCGGGCTGCCGATATAGAGCGCGATCTTGAGGCGGAGTTGAAACGTCTCGAAAGCGCCTGATGCGATCGCCTCCTGCGCGGCGTTCTCATTGCCCAATTTTGCGGCGGCAGGCGCAGGCGTTGAGCAAGGCGACCCGTTTGGCGCGTGAAATCGCATTCCCTGCCGCGAAAAGCGGCTGGCACGACTGTTGCTCTTAATGAGGCATCCACATTTTCAGGAGGCCTCATGAAGCGATCCGATCTCACCGAGAAACTGCTCGACATCAAGCGCGAGAATGGATGGAGCTGGAAGCACATCTGCTCCGAGATCGGCGGTCACTCGGACGTGCTGATTGTGGGCGCCATTCTCGGGCAGATGAAGCTGACCAAGCCGCAGGCGGCGGTCGCGGCGAAGCTGTTCGGTCTCTCGAAGGTCGAGCAGGCGCTGCTCAACGAAGTGCCGATGCGCGGCGAAGGCGTGCCGATGCCGCCGACCGATCCGCTGATCTATCGCTTCTATGAACTGGTAATGATCAACGGCCCCGCGTGGAAGGCGCTGATCGAGGAGGAGTTCGGCGACGGCATCATGTCGGCGATCGATTTCGACATGACGATGCAGCGCGTGGCCGATCCGAAGGGCGACCGAGTCAGCATCGGGATGTCTGGCAAGTTCCTGCCGTACAAGTATTACGGCGCGACCGGTAATAACGCGCCGCTCGGCTACAAGGAGGAATGAGCGGTGGCCGATTCGTCACCCTTCGAGGCTCGGGCTTTGCCCTCGCGCCTTCGCGCTCTCGAAGGATAACGAATCAATGAGCGGCGAAACTACGTCCCGGCCTTGATCTGGGCCACTGCGACGGCAGCCAGTTCATCCATTTTCATGCGAATCTGCTGTTCCGAAACGCCCTTGTCCGCAAGGTCCCGGGTGACCTTGCCCAACACGTCGCTGTCGCCGGAGACCTCGAAATCGGCGGCTACGACCTCCTTGGCATAGGAGGCGGCTGTGTCGCCGGTCAGGCCGAGCTTTTCGGCCGCCCACAGGCCAAGCAGCTTGTTTCGCCGCGCGATCGCCTTGAACTTTTGTTCCTCGTCGACGGCAAACTTCTTTTCAAAGCCTTCCTCGCGCTTATCGAAACTCGACATATATCTGACCTGCCAGTTGAATCCCGGAATTGGGAGCTCATTTGAATATTGTAGGCGGGGGTGGTTCCCGCAACGTCCCGAAAGGTCGCAGGACGCCGATAAGAAGCCGGTAAAACCCCCGAAAATAGCCGGGGTTGCGTTGTAACAGGGGGACCGATCGGTTAGGTTGCCCGTGAGTCTAGGTTCGCGGTTTGTTTTCGTGGATCAAGGGCTTCGCGGCAGCTCCGCCGCGTGTCGCGTAGAGTTTCGGAGCATCCCGATCCATGGATTTCAACAACACTCGGTACATCCCAATGAGCCGTCGGCGTCGCATCTACGAAGGCAAGGGCAAGGTTCTTTATGAAGGACCGGAGCCTGGCACCCTGATTCAGCATTTCAAGGATGACGCCACCGCGTTCAATGCCAAGAAACACCAGGTCATCGAGGGCAAGGGCGTCCTCAACAACCGGATCTCGGAATACGTTTTTCAGCATTTGAACGAGATCGGCGTGCCGACGCATTTCATCAAGCGGCTCAATATGCGCGAGCAGTTGATCCGGGAGGTCGAGATCGTGCCGCTTGAGGTTGTGGTCCGCAATGTCGCCGCAGGCTCGCTGTCGCAGCGCCTCGGCATCGAGGAGGGCACGCAGCTCCCGCGCTCGATCATCGAGTTCTATTACAAGAACGACCAGCTCGGCGATCCGATGGTGTCCGAAGAACATATCACCGCGTTCGGTTGGGCGACGCCGCAGGAGATCGACGACATCATGGCGCTCGCCATTCGCGTCAACGATTTCCTCTCGGGCGTATTCCTCGGCGTCGGCATCCGTCTCGTCGACTTCAAGATGGAATGCGGCCGCCTCTACGAAAACGAGATGATGCGCATCGTCGTCGCCGACGAGATCTCGCCGGATTCGTGCCGGCTGTGGGACATCAAGTCGAACGAGAAGATGGACAAGGATCGCTTCCGCCGCGATCTCGGCGGACTGCTTGAAGCCTATACCGAAGTCGCCAAGCGCCTCGGCATCCTGATCGAGAACGAGCGTCCGGCTGGTTCCGGCCCGGTGCTGGTGAAGAGCTGATTTCAGACACGTCATTCCGGAACGCGCGTGCTTCACGCGCGGACCCGGAATCCTGAAGTTATTGACGAGATTCCGGATCAACCCGCTGCGCGGCTCGTCCGGAATGACGAGGACAAAATGAAAGCGCGCGTCACGGTTACGCTGAAGAACGGAATTCTCGATCCGCAGGGCAAGGCTATTGAAGGCGCGCTGAAATCGCTTGGCGTCGATGGCATCGCCAGCGTGCGGCAGGGCAAGGTTTTCGACATCGAGGTCGAGGGTGGCGACAGGGTGAAGGCCGAGGCCGCGCTGAAGGCTGCCGCCGACAAGCTGCTCGCCAATACGGTGATCGAGAATTATCGCGTCGAGGTGTTGGGCTAGCCGACCGATGAAATCAGCCGTTCTCGTTTTTCCCGGCATCAATCGCGAGCGCGACATGGCGCGCACGCTGAAGCTCGTCTCGGGCCATGAGCCGAAAATGGTCTGGCACGCCGAGACTGAGTTGCCAGCCGGTACCGATCTCGTCGTCATTCCTGGCGGCTTCTCCTACGGCGATTATCTGCGTTGCGGCGCGATCGCGGCGCGCTCGCCGGTGATGGATGCGGTGCGCGTTTTCGCGGCCAAGGGCGGCCTCGTGCTCGGCGTCTGCAACGGTTTTCAAATTCTGTGCGAGAGCGGGCTTCTGCCAGGCATCCTGATGCGCAATGCGCGGCTGCAATTCGTCTGCCGCGACGTGCATCTGCGCGTCGAGCGCTCGGATACGCCGTTCACGCGCGGCTACAATGCAGGGCAGGTGATCCGCGTGCCGGTGGCGCACGGCGAGGGCAACTACGCCGCCGACACCGAAACGCTGAAGCGTCTCGAAGGCGATGGCCGCGTGCTCTATCGCTACTGTTCGGCCAGCGGCGATGTCGGAGATCTGCATAATTTCAACGGCGCGGCGGCGTCCATCGCGGGCATCGTCAGCGAGAAGGGCAACGTGCTCGGCATGATGCCGCACCCCGAGAACCATGTTGAAGATGTGATGGGCTGCACCGATGGCCGCGGGCTGTTCGCCGGCCTTGCCGCGCATCTGGAGAAAGCGGCGTGACCAAGCCTTTGCGTAACGAGCCTGCCATCACGCCTGAGCTGATTGCGTCTCACGGCCTCAAGCCGGATGAGTACGAGCGCATCCTGAAATTGCTGGGTCGTACGCCGACCTTCACCGAACTCGGCATTTTCTCGGCGATGTGGAACGAGCATTGCTCATACAAATCCTCGCGAATCCATCTGCGGGGCCTCCCGACAAAGGCGCCGTGGGTGATCCAGGGACCGGGCGAGAACGCCGGCGTGATCGATATCGGTGATGGCCTCGCCGTGGTTTTCAAGATGGAGAGCCACAACCACCCGAGCTACATCGAGCCGTATCAGGGCGCGACCACCGGCGTCGGCGGCATCCTGCGCGACGTGTTCACGATGGGCGCGCGGCCTATTGCCTGCCTCAATGCGTTGTCGTTTGGCGCACCGGAGCATCCCAAGACCCGGCATCTGGTGTCCGGAGTGGTTGCAGGTGTCGGCGGTTACGGCAACTCGTTTGGTGTGCCGACGGTCGGCGGGCAGATGCGTTTCCATACCCGCTACGACGGCAATAACCTCGTCAACGCGATGGCGGTCGGCCTCGCGGAAGCCGACAAGATTTTCTATGCGGCGGCAAGCGGCGTGAACATGCCGATCGTTTATCTCGGCTCGAAGACGGGCCGCGACGGCATCCATGGCGCGACCATGGCGTCAGCCGAGTTCGACGATGCCAGCGACGAGAAGCGCCCGACCGTGCAGGTCGGAGATCCGTTCGCTGAAAAGCTGTTGCTGGAAGCCTGCCTTGAGATCATGGAAGCAGGCTGCGTCGTTGCAATTCAGGACATGGGTGCTGCGGGTCTCACATGCTCCGCCGTCGAGATGGGTGCCAAGGGCGACCTCGGCGTCGATCTCGATCTTGATACGGTGCCGACGCGCGAAACCGGCATGAGCGCCTACGAGATGATGCTCTCGGAGAGCCAGGAGCGCATGCTCATGGTGCTCAAGCCCGAGAAGGAGAAACAGGCCGAGGCGATCTTCAAAAAGTGGGGGCTGGACTTCGCCATCGTCGGCTACACCACGCCGAGCCAGCGTTTTGTCGTCAAGCACGGTGGCGACGTGATGGCCGATCTGCCGATCAAGGAGCTGGAATCCGAAGCGCCGCTCTACGATCGCCCGCACGTCGCGAGCGAGCCGCTGCCGATGATCCATGCGCGCGACGTGAAGGCGCCGATGCCTGTGACGGACGCGCTGGTGAAGCTGATCGCGACGCCGGAACTATGCTCGAAGCGTTGGGTGTGGGAACAATACGATCATGTCATCGGCGGCAACACCGTGCAGCGTCCAGGTGGCGATGCGGCGGTGGTGCGCGTGCTCGATGGCCCGAAGGCGCTTGCGCTCACCGTCGACGTGACGCCGCGTTATTGCGAGGCTGATCCCATTGAGGGCGGCAAGCAGGCGGTGGCGGAAGCCTGGCGCAATATCACGGCGGTCGGCGGCAAGCCGCTTGCCATCACCGACAACCTCAATTTCGGCAATCCGGAGCGGCCCGAGATCATGGGCCAGCTTGTCGGCTGCCTGAAGGGCATTGCGCAGGCCTGCGTGGCGCTCGATTTCCCGATCGTGTCCGGAAACGTCTCGCTTTACAACGAAACCAACGGGCGTGGCATCCTCCCGACGCCGTCCATTGGCGGTGTCGGCTTGCTCGACGATTTCCAGAAATCGGCGACGTTGGCCTTCAAGGCTAAGGGCGAGGCGATCCTTCTGATTGGCGACACCCAAGGCTGGCTCGGCCAGTCGGTTTATCTGCGCGACATCTGTGGCCGGGAAGAAGGCGCGCCGCCACCGGTCGATCTTGCCGCCGAGAAGCGCAACGGTGACGTGGTGCGCGGCATGATCAAGAGCGGCACCGCGACCGCCGTTCACGACGTGTCCGACGGCGGCCTGTTGGTCGCGCTTGCGGAAATGGCAATGGCCAGCGGCATCGGCGCGATGCTGGATGCGGCACCTGAGCAGACGCTACCGCATGCGTGGTGGTTCGGTGAGGATCAGGCGCGCTACATCGTGACCGTGCCGGTCGATCATCTGCTGACTGTGATGAGCAAGCTCAAGGCGGTCGGCGTGCCGTGTGCCGAGATCGGCAAGACCGGCGGCGATGCGCTCGTGATCGAAGGCGAAGCGCCGATTGAGATCTCAAAGCTCCAGGAAGGCTTTGAAAGCTGGCTGCCGAACTACATGGCAGGCCGCGACTAAGAGCTTGCCTACAGCACGCGCTTTGCGCCCGGCAGGCTGCGCAAGACCAGCGTTGCGAGCCAGCTCACGCCCAATCCGAACACGAGTGACAGTCCTGCCTTGCTGAAGGCTGAGAGGTCCTTGCCGAGCAGCCAGTGCTGCATCCACAGCACCGGAACGTAGTGGATCAGGAAAATGCCGTAGGCGGAGGGCTGCATGGCGTCGAGCAGCGGCGCGCGGGATTTTTTCGAACCCATGAACCACGCGAGCACCGCGAAGGTCATCGCCGCGCTGAATAGCGGAAATGCGAAGGCATAGGCGATCTCCCACCATTCCGGCAGCATGTCGGGATCGGGAAGGATACCGCGCCGGTAATACACCAGCGCCACGATTGCGCTGTAGGCCGCGAGCGCGGCCAACGCCCAGCGGCCCCATTGCCGCGACAAGGCATTGCCCTCACCAAGAAGCCCACGTTCGGAATGGCCATAACCAATACCCGCACCGAACATGAAGCAGGCCGCATAGAGCAGGACGCGGCTCGCCTGAACCGATAGCGGCCCGAACTCGAACCATTTGCTGGGGCCGAAGCAAAGCCGCATCGGCACATAAGCCAGCGTCGTCACCGCGGCAAAGGCGATGAAAAACACCACTGGCCGCGCATATCCTGAAAGCGACAGGCGATTGATAGGGGCGGGGCTATCGGGGGCGACCCGATAGATCGTCGCCGCCAGCACGTCGAACATCAGCAGTACCCAGACGAACCAGACCGGCCCGCTCGGCCACGGCCCGACTGTCACTGTCTTCCACCAGAACGCGGCAAAGCCGAGGTGATCGGGGCGGCGCAGTTCGAGCGCGTAGTAGGCGAGCGGCATCAGCAACAGTGCCGCCACGGCGAACGGCAGCGCCAGCCGCAGCGCCCGGTCGGCCAGAAACTGGCTTGTCGATTTGCGGCGCAGGCTCGGCCAGACGAACAGGCCGGACAGGAAAAAGAATGCCGCCATGAAGAAGCTGTCGTTGGCGAGAACGATGCCGTCGAAACCGAGCCATGTCTGCGCGTCGGCATGCCCATAATAGGTGTAGGGGATGATCGCGTGATGAATGACGACGAGCACCGTCAGGGCGGTGCGGGCGCGGTCGAGGGCGATATTTCGTCCGGACATGGTCCCCGATAGCAGCGCGGCAAGTTCCGGGCAATTCTCAGGCGGGTAATTCCTCGATTTTCACCCGGTCGGGATAGAACGCCAGATGGCTGGCGATGGCTTTCACCGCATCATGCGGCGTCTCATAGGTCCAGACCGCGTTGTCGAGCGTCTCGCCGCCGGCATGGATGGTAAAATAGCCGGCGGCGCCCTTGTAAGGGCAATGGGTGTGGTGATGGGTGGCGGACAGAAGCGTCATGTCGGCATCGGCCCTTGGAATGTACTGGACCGCCGGATAGGAGGCTTCCTGAAGCACAAGGGCTCTCGCCGTCTCGGCGATCACCTTGCCGCCGGCGGTGATACGCACGCGCCGGGGGTTCAGCGCGATGGTGATGGGGTGATCCGGACCCGGGATTTTCATGGAGCACTCTCCTGTGGGTGCTGGCGATATAGGGACGGTTGCGGCGATTGCCCGCGTGACGCGGTGGCTTGATGGGGCTAGAATCACGCATATCTGATACGCACAGCTTGCAGGCTGGAGAGGAGACCCTGGAATGCCTATGGACGCGCGGGATATCGAAACCATGATCAAGGCGGCGATTCCCGATGCCACAGTCACGATCCGCGACCTCGCCGGAGACGGCGATCACTACGCTGCAACCGTGATTTCGGAATCGTTTCGCGGCAAGTCTCGCGTTCAGCAGCACCAGATCGTCTATCAGTCACTGAAGGGTCAGATGGGCGGCGTGCTGCATGCGCTGGCGCTGCAAACGGGCGTGCCGGAGTAACGCGCTGAGAACGGGCTCGCGGCCATGAGCGCGCCACGCTCTTTTCTGCGCCAGAAAAACCCGCACGGCCATCACCGCGTCACCTATGTCGAACTGTTCTTCGACCTCGTTTTCGTGTTCGCGATCACCCAAATCTCGCACACGCTGCTCGCGCGTTTCACCCCGCTGGGCGTCCTGCAGGTTTTGATCCTGTTCTTTGCGGTGTGGTGGGTGTGGATTTACACCTCCTGGATCACCAACTGGCTTGACCCCGAACGCACGCCGACCCGGCTGATGCTATTCGCAATGATGATCGCGGGCCTGTTGCTCTCGACCTCGATTCCGAAAGCATTCGAGAGCAGGGGACTTGCCTTCGCGCTGGCCTTCGTTGCCATGCAGCTTGGCCGCACGGTGTATTCCGCGTTCGCCGTGCCTGCGTCGGAAACCGCGATGCGGAGGAATCTGTGGCGCATCGCGATCTGGCTCGCCTGCAGCGGCATGTTCTGGATCGCGGGCGGCCTCGTTGAGGGTGCGCTACGTCCCATTTTTTGGTGTATCGCGCTGGCGATCGAATATGCGGGCCCCGCGATGCGTTTTCGCACGCCGGGGCTCGGTGCCTCGTCTTTTCAGGATTGGGATGTCGAAGGCGGCCACATGGCGGAGCGCTGTGCGTCCTTCATCATCATCGCTCTCGGCGAATCCATCGTGGTGACCGGCGCGACTTTCTCCGAGATTTCATGGTCGGCGGTGACGATTGCGGCCTTCATGGTCAGCCTGATCGGCAGCATCGCGATGTGGTGGGTTTATTTCCATCTCGGTGTCGAGGCTGGTGCGAAACAGATCAGTCATTCCGAAGAGAGTGGCCGGTTTGCGCGCATCGCCTACACCTATCTGCATCTGCCGATCGTGCTCGGCATCGTAGTGTCGGCGGTGGGAGACGAAGTGCTGCTGGCGCATCCGCAGGGGCACATGGATGCGAAGACTTCGCTCAGCATCATTGGCGGGCCTCTGCTGTTTCTTCTCGGCACGCTTTTGTTCAAGCACGTCATTCGCGGCATCTATCAACTGTCGCATCTGGTCGGAATAACGCTGCTGGTGCTCCTGTTCGCTGTCGCGCCATACCTCACGCCGCTCACGCTGGCGGCGCTGGTCGCCATCGTCCTGATCGTTGTGGGGGTATGGGAAGCGATTTCGCTTGGCGGGGCGGACCGCGCCGAAGCCTAACCCGCGCGCAACGCGTGGACCGAGAACATGTCCCGCGCGTCAGTCCACACCCTGTCCGGCATCCACCCGGCGCGGCGCGCCAGCTTCTGAAAGCGAGTGACGCTGTATTTATAACTCGACTCGGTGTGGATGCTTTCGTCAGCCCCGAACGAAAAAGTGCGTCCCAGCATGCGGACGGCGTGGGCTTTCCGACTGATCAGATGCATCTCGATGCGGTGCAGATGGTGATTGTAGAGTGCATGATGATCGAAGGTCGCCGGATCGAAATTTGCACCTAACTCGCGATTCATTCGCTCCAGCACGTTGAGATTGAATTTCGCAGTTACGCCGGTTGCGTCGTTATAAGCGGCGTGCAGCGTATCCTCGTCTTTTTCAAGATCGACGCCGATGATCATCGCCGCGCCACGGCCAAGGATCGCCCGCGCGCTGCGCAGGAAGGCTTCGGCGTCTGTCGGGTCGAAATTACCGATGGTCGAGCCGGGAAAAAATCCGACCTTCGGCATATTCTGGATTTCGTGGGGAAGCGGGAAGGCCGTGGTGAAATCAGCAGCTACGGGATAGACCTTGAGTTGCGGATGATCCGAGCGGAGTATCCTGGCTTGCTCCGTGAGGAAATCGCCCGAAATGTCCACCGGCACGTAAGCGCCGAACTCGCAAGTTTCCAGCAACAATCGTACCTTGGTGGTGGCGCCCGCCCCGAATTCCACAAGCGCCGCGTTTTCGGGAATCGAATCTGCGATATCCGTCCCGTGCTCGCGCAGAATGCGGAGCTCCGTGCGTGTCGGGTAGTATTCCGGCAGCAGAGTGATCCGCTCGAATAAATGCGATCCGATCTCGTCGTAGAAATATTTCGGTGAAATTTTCTTAGGGTATTGGCTCAGCCCGGAAATCGCATCCCGCGCGAACGCCGGATCGACAGAACTGGGTTCACGACGCTCAGTTCGCGCGGATACATGAATATTCATGCGTTACTCCGTTTGCAGATATGAATGTGAAGCGCGCTGCGCTCAGGTGGCATAATCCGCAAGCCGCAATCCGGTGAATTGCCAGCGATGATGCGGATAGAAGAAGTTGCGGTAGCTCACGCGTGCATGGCCCTCCGGGGTTGCGACCGAGGAGCCACGCAGCACGTACTGGTTGACCATGAACTTGCCGTTGTATTCGCCAAGGGCGCCTTCGATGGCGCGGTAGCCGGGATAGGGCGCGTAGGACGAGCGTGTCCACTGCCAGACGATGCCATAGGTGTCGTTGAGCTGGCTGGCCCGTGCCGCGACTTCCCATTCCATTTCGGTCGGCAGGTGCTTGCCGCTCCAGCGGGCGAACGCATCCGCCTCATAATAGCTGACGTGGCACACCGGGGCATCGGGATCGACCGGCTTCAATCCGGCGAGTGTCATGATGTGCCACTCGCCCCCGATCTTGCGCCAATGGCCCGGGGCATTCCATTCCTCGCGCTCGACAGCGGCAAAGCCATCCATCAACCACAGCGTGGCGGTGCGGTAGCCGCCGTCATTCATGAAGGCGAGCCATTCCTTGTTAGTGACGAGGCTGCGCGCGATCTTCACCGGACCGACCAGAACCCGGTGCGGCGGCTTTTCGTTGTCGAAATGGAAGCTGTCGCCCTGATGGCCGATCGTGTGAATGCCTTCGTTGAGCATGAACCATGGCTCACCGCCGCGATGGGAGGCGGGAAGCGACCAGTTCTCGTCATAGACGGGTGGAATCGGATTCTGCGCGAAGGCATGGAGGATGTCGGTGTGCATCAACTCCTGATGCTGCTGCTCGTGGTTGAAACCGACCTCCATCAGCGGCGCGATCTCGCGCAGCTTCTCCTCGCCGGCGCTTTCGAGAAAAGCGAGCATCTGCGCATCGACATATTGCCGATAGGCTGAGACGGCCTCGACGCCGGGCCGGGTCAGGTGGCCGCGCTGCGCGCGGGCGTGACGCGGGCCAGCGCTGACGTAGTAGGAGTTGAACAGGAAGGCGTAGTCGGGATGAAAGACCTTGTAGCCCGGCACATGCTGGCCGAGCACAAATTGCTCGAAGAACCATGTGGTGTGGGCGCGATGCCATTTCGCCGGGCTCGCGTCGGGCATCGACTGGATGAGTTGATCCTCGGCGGACAGGTGCGCCGCACGCCGCTCGGTTTCATCGCGAACCGTGCGATAGGCGTTTGAAAGCGTACGGGAGAGGGAGGTTTCGGGAAGTGCCGACGCAACGGACACGCCGGAGGCGGCAGAAGCTCGATTTGTCACGAAAATCTCCGGTTTGGGGAAGGAAACAGTGCTTTGGCAGTTAAGTTCCGGAATGAATTTATCTACGCCCGCGACGGGCGATTGTTATCCGGCGCGGCACACTTCGGCGTGATTTGGGGAAAATGCGCTGTTCTGACCGCAGAAAACCCGCTTTTTGGTGCGATTTCGTTGGATGGACATGCGATTCTGGCTACATATATAGGCGAGGCGGCAGCCTGCCCGTGATCCTGACATCGGAGGCTGGACCCGCGCCAAGGGATATGACGATGAGCATCGAACAATTTATCGAAAGTGAAGTGAAGTCGAACGATGTCGTGCTGTTCATGAAGGGCACGCCGCAGTTTCCGCAGTGCGGGTTTTCAGGACAGGTCGTCCAGATCCTCGATCACGTCGGTGTCCCCTACAAGGGCCTGAACGTTCTCGACTCGACTGATCTGCGCAACGGCATCAAGGAATATTCCAACTGGCCGACCATTCCCCAGCTTTATGTGAAGGGTGAATTCGTTGGCGGCTGCGATATCGTCCGCGAGATGTTCCAGAACGGCGAATTGCAGAAGATGTTTTCCGACAAGGGCGTCTCGGTACGCCAGGCGGCGGGCTAGTTTCTGCTCAACTCATGTTTCGCGCCGGCGATTGGCGCAAAGAAAAAGGCCGCCCGATGAGGCGGCCTTTTGATTTTGCAGTTCGCGCGGAAATTAGCGCGAATAGAATTCGATGATGAGGTGCGGCTCCATCTGAACCGGGAACGGAACTTCCGACAGGTTCGGAACGCGCGTGAACTTCGCGGTCTGCTTGCCGTGATCGACTTCGATGAAGTCCGGCACGTCACGCTCAGCGAGCTGATTGGCTTCCAGCACGGTGGCGAGCTGCTTGGAGGCGTCCTTCACCTCGATGACGTCGCCGACCTTGACCTTGTAGCTCGGGATGTTGACGCGCTTGCCGTTCACCTTGATGTGGCCGTGGTTGATGAACTGGCGCGCGGCGAACATCGTCGGCACGAACTTGGCGCGGTAGACGATGGCGTCGAGGCGGCGCTCGAGCAGGCCGATCAGGTTCTCGCCCGAGTCGCCCTTGAGGCGGGTCGCCTCGACGTAGACGGCGTAGAACTGACGCTCGGAAATGTTGGCGTAATAGCCCTTGAGCTTCTGCTTGGCGCGGAGCTGCGTGCCGAAGTCGGAGAGCTTGCCCTTGCGGCGCTGGCCGTGCTGGCCGGGCCCGTATTCGCGCTTATTGACGGGGCTCTTCGGGCGGCCCCAGATGTTCTGGCCCATACGGCGATCGATTTTATACTTCGCCTCACTGCGCTTAGTCATCGCGTCCTCTTTGCGTTGTTGCGCATGATCTGGTCCGAAAACCGGTATCCACTTTTCGGGATCATGCGCGGTTTGAGTTTTGAGGAAACGCGCCCTCCTGTGTAACCGGGAAATCCCGGATACCGACAGGTCGTCCCCATAAGCCTGACAGGGAAAACCACGGGTCGCGAAACACAACGCGGGCCGAAACGGCCCGCGAGCAGGGGTGTTCTTAAGGAAAAAGTGCCGCCAAGTCAAACGTTTGAGGCCTTGGCGGCAGGGAAAATCCGGCCTGAATTTTTACTTCAGGGGAGCCGGGGAAGCGACCGGCTTGCCTTTCTCAACAATGTAAATCCCTAGCAATTTTAAGGGTTTGCCGGGCGCCACCTTGACGTCATGGGGTGCATTGGGAGGCACCTGGATGACGACGCCGGGTTTCAGCGCCTGATCCGGCTTGCCGTCGACGATGAGTGTGCCTTCTCCCTCCAGCACATAGCTGACGTCGTAACCGGGATGGGTGTGGCGGCCTGCACTCGCGGTTCCCGCGGCAATTTCCGCGATCGCCTCGACCACATGATAGTTGCCTTGCAGATCAACATCCTGCAACGGCGTGCGTTTGATGGCCGAGGCCGCCGGAGCCGGTGCCATAGCTGTCTGTGCATTGGCCACGCTCATGCTGGCCAGCGCGATCGAAAAACAAAGTATCGTACCCTTCAACATGGACGTTCTCCCTCGTGCTGCCCTCTCCTGGGGCAGATGCATGAAGGCTAGCAGCGCGGTGAAAGGAAGAAAAAGAACTTAGGCGTGATCCAGGGCCTGTGCGCCGAAGAACGGTTGCAGCGCTCTCATCAGTGCAGGCGAGGGAGACTTGCCCGACGTGAATAAAAATTTGGCGGGGGCTGGAATATTTTCGCTCTCCGATTTGTCGAGCAGGCTTTCGACGCGCCGCGCGATGGCGGGCGAGGGATCGATCCAGTCAACCGTCCAGGGCGCGATGCGCCGGATCTGCTCCAGCAGCAGCGGATAATGGGTGCAGGCCAGCACGACGGTATCGGTGCGAGGAGAGCCCTCGATGAAGCAGGGTGCGATCTCGGTAAGAACGGCGTCGTCGCTCACGCTCTCGCCGCGCAAGGCGGCTTCCGCCAGCGTGGCGAGGTTTCCCGCGCCGACGAGCGTCACCTCGCAATCGTGCGCAAAATCGGCGATCAGTTTCTTGGTGTACTCGCGCTTCACCGTGCCGCGCGTGCCGAGCACGGAGACCCGCTTCGTCTTCGAGGAGGCGCAGGCGGGCTTGATCGCGGGCACGGTGCCGACGAAGGGAACGGAATAGGCCTTGCGCAGGTGATCCATCACCAGCGTCGAGGCGGTGTTGCAGGCGATGACGACGAGATCGGGGGTGTGGCGCTCGATCAGGTCGCCGATCAGCGGCACGACGCGCGCGATGATCGCGCTTTCCTCATGCCGGCCGTAGGGGAAGAAGGCGTCGTCGGCCACATAGGTATAGGCGGCGTCTGGGCGGGCCGTGGTGATTTCGCGCAGCACCGTCAGGCCGCCGAGGCCGGAATCGAATACGAGGATGGCGGGCGGCTTCGACACGAAAAGAATATAGCTGGTCGTTGGTTAGGAATGAGTTGCACAGGCGGATGGCGTCAGTCTGTGCAGGATAACGCTATACTCTTATTTAGAGTAATTCCAAGCCGTTACTCGGCAGCTCGCTTGTTCCTGCCTTTCTTCTATGGCTTCTCCTCGGTTTAACCGGCGGTGGACAAGATGCTGAACACGACACGATCCTGGGGCGCGGTGGCGCGGGTATTCCATTGGGTGCTCGGCGCCGCCATCATCGGCATGATCGCCTATGGCTGGTGGATGAACAATTTTCCGGCGCGGGCGGATCGTTTTTTCTATCGCTCGATCCATGCCGATATCGGTTATCTCGTGCTGCTGTTCACGGCGCTGCGGTTGATCTGGAAGGTCTTTAATCCGACGCCTGCGTTGCCTGCCGGTGCGCCGGTCTGGGAGCGGGCGTTCGCTCGCCTCAACCAGTGGTCGCTCTATGTGCTGACCTTCGTCGTGGTGATGCTCGGCTGGGCGCATTCAGGCGCGCACAAGCCGGATTATGCGGATTTTTTCGGCCTGTTCCGGGTGCCGCAGTTCACGGTCGAGAACCGGCAGAATGCGGGTGACTTCGAGCATTGGCACATCTATGCGGCTTATGTGCTGCTGGCGCTGATCGCACTGCATGTCCTCGGAGCGCTCTACCATCGCTTCATCAAGAAGGACGGTGTGCTGGAGCGGATGGTCGACGGCAGGGTGCAGTAGGCGCCATCAAACCCGGTTGAGCAGTCGTCCGAGTAGCACCAGCCCCTGCGGCCAAAGCCCCAGGCGCGATGCTCCGTTGATGTGGCCAAGTTCCCCGGCATCATGGAAAGCCGAGTCCCAGTCCGAGGCGAGCGCACGGGCACGCTCCAACGTCACGAACGGATCGTTGCTGCTCGCAACCGTGATGGTCGGCACGGGAAGGGGCTTGCGCGGCAGCGGTGCGAAATTCCGAACCGCGTCTGGCGTGTGCTCGGGCGACCCCACATCGGAGGGCGCGACGAGGAACGCACCCTTCACGCGCCCCGGTGCGCGCGAGGTGAGCCAGTGCACCGCGAGCGCGACTCCGAGGCTGTGAGCGATCAGGACGGCGGGGCGCTTGCCTTGCGCGACGGCCTGATCGAGCCGCGCCAGCCAGTCGGCCAGTTGCGGAGTGTCCCAGTCGTCCTGCAGCACACGCGAAGCATTCGGGAATGCCATCGACCAATGCGACTGCCAGTGGTCGACCCCGGAATTGGTCAGGCCGGGGAGGATCAGAAAATCGAAGGCCTCGCAGGACGGGATCATGGCGCGTGCCGCGTCAGGCTTTTCCGAACACCCGGCTGAAGATCGTGTCGACGTGCTTAAAGTGATAGGCGAGATCAAATTGCTCTTCGATCTCCTTGTCGGACAAGTACTTTTTAACGTCCTCATCCTGTTTCAGAAGTGACTGGAAGTCGCCTTCGCCGCGCCAGACCGGCATCGCATTGCGCTGCACGAGCTTGTAAGCATCCTCGCGCGAGGCCCCCTTTTGAGTGAGCGCCAGCAGCAGCCGCTGCGAGTGGACGAGGCCGCCGAGGCGGTCGAGGTTCTTCTGCATGTTCTCAGGATAGACCAGCAGCTTCTCGATCACGCCGGCGAGGCGGTTGAGTCCGAAGTCCAGCGTCACGGTGGCGTCGGGGCCCATCATCCGCTCGGCGGAGGAGTGCGAGATGTCGCGCTCATGCCAGAGCACGACGTTCTCCAGCGCAGGCGTAACGTAGGCGCGGACCATGCGCGACAGGCCGGTGAGGTTTTCCGTCAGTACCGGGTTGCGCTTGTGTGGCATCGCGGAGGAGCCTTTCTGCCCCTGCGAGAAGAATTCCTCGGCCTCCAGCACTTCGGTGCGCTGCATGTGGCGGATTTCGATGGCGAGACGTTCCATCGATGCTGCCACGACGCCGAGGGTTGCGAAGAACATGGCGTGGCGGTCGCGTGGAATGACCTGGGTCGAGATCGGCTCCACGGTCAGTCCCATCGCCTTGGCGACGTGGGCCTCCACGCGCGGATCGATTTGAGCGAAGGTGCCGACCGCGCCGGAGATGGCGCAGGTTGCGATTTCCTTCCGCGCGGCGACGAGGCGAGCGCGGTTGCGATCGAATTCCGCATAAGCGTAAGCGAGCTTGAGGCCGAAAGTGACCGGCTCGGCGTGGATGCCGTGCGAGCGGCCAATCACCGGCGTGAGCTTGTGCTCGAACGCCCGCGTCTTGAGCGCCGCAAGCACACGGTCGATATCGGCGATCAGCAAGTCGGCGGCGCGCGCGAGCTGGACGTTCAGGCAAGTGTCGAGAACGTCCGACGAGGTCATGCCCTGATGCACGAAGCGGGCTTCGGGGCCGACGATTTCCGCCAGATGGGTCAGGAAGGCGATGACGTCGTGCTTGGTCTCGCGCTCGATCTCGTCGATGCGATCCACATTGAAGGTTACGCCCTTGGCCTTTTCCCAGACCTTCTTCGCTGCCTCCTTCGGGATCGTGCCGATCTCGGCCAGCGCGTCGGCAGCATGCGCCTCGATCTCGAACCAGATCTGGAAGCGCGTCTGCGGGTCCCAGATGGAGGTCATTTCGGGGCGGGAATAGCGTGGAATCATCGAAACGTCCTATCGTCTTCAGTTGTCGCGCCTGCATCGCGCCGGATTGTCCCGGCTTCGATCAGATCGCTTCGCCCCGCGCAGTGGCAGCGGCTGTGCGGATCGCAGAAATGTTGGCCTTGTAATGGTCGAACGTGCCGCCCTTGAAAACCGAGGAGCCTGCGACGAACGCATTCGCGCCAGCAGCGGCGATCTGCGCGGCGTTGCCTGCCGTGACACCACCGTCCACCTCGATGTCGATCGGGCGTCCGGCGCACATCGCGCGAATGGTGGTGATCTTCTCCAGCACGGCGGGAATGAAGGACTGGCCCCCGAAGCCCGGATTGACTGACATCACCAGCACGATGTCGACGAGGTCGAGCACATATTCGATGGCATTTGCGGGCGTCGCCGGGTTGAGCGCGACGCCGGCCTTTTTGCCGAGTGCGCGGATCGCCTGCAGCGAGCGGTGCAGATGGGGGCCTGCTTCGGCGTGAACCGTGATGTGGTCGCAACCCGCCTTGGCGAAGGCCTCGAGATAGGGGTCGCAGGGCGCGATCATCAGATGCGCGTCGAAGATCTTGTTGCTGTGAGGGCGCATCGCCTTGATGATGTCCGGCCCATAGGAAATGTTCGGCACGAAATGGCCGTCCATCACGTCCATGTGCAGCCAGTCGGCCCCGGCGGTATCGACGGCGCGGACTTCCTCACCCAGCCGGGCATAGTCGGAGGCGAGGACCGATGGTGCGATAATCAGCGGACGGTGTGCGGACGGCTGGGACATGGCACGAGGGCTTGCTTCGGAGGATGTGGCGGATGGCGTTTCGCTATCATGCCTCAGGCCTCGGCGCAAAACGGGAATGGCCTTTAAGGGCCGGTCTGCACGGCATTTTCTGCCCCTTGCGGCAGCTTTTGCCGGATGACGGCGTGCCGTTTCACCCAAAAATATCGATTTTTCGGGCATTTTGGTCCGGCACGACAATTGCTGGAACTCCTGCAGGGCCGCGCATGCGCGGCGGAGGGAGTATGGCCATGTATCTGGCTTTGGCGGGTGCCGCGTCCACAGCGCTCGATCTGTTGTCGTCGCTGACGTCGTCGAAATCGTCGGCGTCGAAGCCGACGACCGGGGTCACCCAGAATTCGAATCCTTTCAGTCTGACGTCCAGCACGCCCGGTTCGACGGCGTCCTCGACCGCGTCGAATTGGGGGCAGAGCGGGGTGTTGTCGCCGGATACCTGGAGCGCGCTGCTGGCGGCACAGTCTCCATCGGCGAGCACTACGTCCGCGTCGTCATCTGACGCGATGAAGGACCTGTTCTCGCAGCTCGACGTCAATGGCGATGGTTCGATCTCCAAATCGGAATTCGAGCAGCAGCTCGGCGCAGGCGGTACCAATGTCGCGGCGGCCGATAACGTGTTCTCCAAACTTGATACGGACGGAGATGGCTCCGTCAGCATCAATGAGCTGACAAGCGCGCTGCAGACCAGAAAGAGCGGCGGCAGCCATCACGCTCACGGTGGACATGGTGGCGGTGGGGGCGGCGGCCTTGCCGATGCCCTGTCGCAATCGATCGACGGCGCCACGACCGCCACGACAACCAATTCAGATGGATCGGTGACAACGACACTGACCTATGCCGACGGCTCGAAGGTCACCTCGACCAGCGCGGCATCGAGCGCTGGCTCATCCAGCGCGGCATCGTCCTACAATCTGATCGAGAAACTGATCCAGTCGCAGTCTCAGGCGGTCTCCAATGCGGCGAGTTCGTCTGTCAAAGTCTAGCGCGTAGAATACGCGTCTAGCTCACCACCCCGTACGCACACACACGCGGTACCAGTGCGCCCGATGCTTACGTAGCAATACGTGACATCGGGCGATTTTCATGTCTCGCTAACGATAGCCACTGCGTAATCGCCATGAGGTTGGCGTGGCGGGGCGGCATGTTGCGGAATGCGTTGCTGTGCGGAAGTCTGATTGTGGCGGCAATCCATCCTGCGTTGGCGGAGGATGAATTCGCAGCCTCTTTGCGGCTGCGCGGTGGGTTCGATTCCAATCCTCAATTTTCCAACGGTAGTGGTATCGGTGGTTCTGCCTTCATCGGCACCGATGCCTCCATGGCGGCGGCCCATAAGGATGGCGATACGAGTCTTGGGATTGCGGCGGAGGCGAGCCAGACCCAATACGCCAATCCGCAGGCGACGTCTGGCTTAAGCGGCAAGGTCATCATGCGCGGCATGCTCGGGAGCGACGATCTGAACGTCAGTTCGGTCACGACGACTGCCGATGTCACTACCTATAATCTGCGCTCGTCGGACCTTATCCAATCTATCAAAGGCGAAGCGAAAGTCGGCTCATTCAAGCTGTTCGCAACGGGTGAGGGCGCGCGCTCCAGCCTGAACCAGACCAACGCCATCTTTCAGGACTTCCTGCCCGAAGCGCAGCAATATCTGCGCGGGACACTCATTCCTGGCATGGCTTATGTTCGCGGCAAGTTCGAGGTGGGGGCTTCAATCAATCTGTCGATGCGCCGCTACGCGCAGGAGTTTGATGTGTTCGGTTATCGACGCGATAACGAACGGATCCAGCCGTTCGTATTCGCTAAATATGCCGACAAGGATTTCAGCGTTACCGGATCGTTGTCGCAGTTACGCGGCACCTGGCACGATCCCGATTTTAGCAATGTAAAGACGTTGCTTTATGAAAGCAATCTGCATTGGCGTCGCGATGCGTGGACGCTGGATCTGACGGCATGGAAGCGGGCCAACGAGACGACGTTCCCGATTTCGCCGATCACTATCGATGCAGCCTATACCGGCAAATTATCGTGGACGGTGACGCCTCAACTGACGCTGAGTGCGGCTGCCGGATATGCGACGACGCGCTATCTCGATTCGCCGTTCGATGCGCAGACCGCGACGGTGGCGTTCGGCGGTTCCTACGATCTGGGCAATGATTATGCGCTGGGGGTCGACCTGACCTATGCGCGCGGCATTCTGATTTCCGGGGACAAAGCCGATGCGTTGATCCTGTCATCGTCGATCACCAAGAAATTCTCGCCATTTGTTAGCGCGGCGGCAGATGACGGCAAGGGGAGCGTTGCTCGCAAAATATAGGTGCGGATGGGAAGCTCCCATCCGCGTTATCGTAGGCTCGCGCTCAGTAACCGCAGCCGCAACCGCCGCCATGGCCGCCACCGAGGATGCCGCCGCGGCCAAGCACGGCGCCGAGCACGCCACCCTTGCCGGTGGTCGCCGCCGTGTTGACGACGAGGGTGCTGCGCCCGTTGAGCAGACCAAGCACGCCGCTTTTGCCGGTCAGCACGTTTGCGCCGATGCCGATACCGCCACCTTTCGCAAAGCTCGGGGTTGCGGCGAGAGCCGTTGCGGCGATGGCGAGGATCAGGATTTTCTTCATGACGTTTGCTCCACTGTTGATGTGCGCAATGTGCACACGCAACTCACCGTGGAGAGGCGAGAGAGCTGCGCCAACTGAAACCGGAAGCTAACCTTAAACTCTACGGAAAGAAGCGTATGCCGTTCAGATTTGACGTCAGAACGCTACCGCCTGCCGTGCAGGGATCGGGAACCTGTTTTGTTAACTCGCCTGACGATGGGGAGTGAGGATTTCGCGACAGCCATAATGGTCGCGGATTTCACGGTTGAAAAATCCACCGCGTGACTCAGCGTGACTGAATGCAGAGAATTTCTCCGGCGGGACATCGAAATAAACGTACTGGCGGCCGGATACGAATGTGACCCACAATTCGCGATCGATCGGATCGTACATGATGCGGCGGATAGCGGTCGAAGACATTGGCGCTCTCCTCTCGGAGAGATAACGCGCCGAGTGTTGCGAAGTTCAAACGAAAAGTTCAAAAAAGAGGCCCGGCGGGAGGGTCGGAGATCTCGCCGGGCCATGATCCTTCCAGGGACGCAGTTACATTCTTGGAAGGATCTTGTCGCCGTGGCCCATCGAGGGATCGGCCTTGTTGCTAAACATGATCACCGCAATAGAGCCGGAGAGCGCGGCACGCATCGAGTGGTTCACGAGTGCATAAGCGCCTTCCTTCGGTGAGATGATGTCGAAGGTCGCGGCATCGCCGGGAGCAACGGTGTAGTTTTGCATCCCGACCAGTACGTTCTTTGGATTGCCGGACGGATAGACGCGATCCCAGATGCCCGCGATCGGGTGGAAGCCGGAGAATTCGTTCGGGCCGGCGTTGATCAGGTAGATGCGTACGCGCTCGCCGGGCTTGGCCTCGAGCGTCTGCGTGGCGTTCACGTCATGGACCGGATCATACTGGAAGGGAACGGCGTTGAAGGCGTCGTGCTGCCAGTTGTTGGCCATCATGCCCTTGACGTCCTCCGGATTATCGAAGGTCTGGTGCTCGACCAGGACGTATTCGCGATCCGCCTTCGGCATCTCGTTCGAATCTTTCGGGTCGATAATGATCGCGCCGATCATGCCGCGCGCGATGTGCTGGATCATCGGGTCGGCGCCGCAATGGTAGAAGAATGCGCCTGGATGGTCGGCGGTGAACGTGAAGCTCTTGGTCTCGCCGGGCTTGATCGGAGCGAAGGCCGTCAACACGTCGGCGCGTGCTGCGTGAAAGTCGATCGAATGCGAGTTCTTGTTGCCCGGATCGTTGGTCAGCGTGAACTCGATGGTGTCGCCTTCGGTGGCGCGGACCACGGGGCCGGGAATCTGGCCGTCATAGGTCCAGCCGATCGCCTTGTGGCCCTCATTGTCGATCGGCACCATGGTCTCCTTGGCCGTGAGATGGACCTTGACGGTCTTGGCCTCGGCGTCACTGGCAACGGCGCTCGCGCAGGCTGCCATCGCCACCACGCCGCCTGCCATCAGCGTGGCCCGTAAAGTTCTGTTCATCGTATGCTCCTTTATGAAACTGATTTCGTTGTGTCGTTGCGCGCGGGATCACTTGCCGCAATGGCAAACCGTTCTGAGGTACTTCACCATTTCGGTGATCTGTTTATCCGAGAGGACCGCGCCCCAACTCGGCATCAACACGGACTTGTTGACCGCGAGGCCGCCTTCCTTGATCGCCTTGAACAGTTCGTCGTCAGGCGTATCGCCCATGCCTTTACTGTCGGTGTGGTCGCGCGGCCGAACCGAGAGGCCGGGAAGATTGACGCCAGTGCCGTTGCGCTTGAGACCGTGGCACTGTGCGCAATAGACGTTGTAGACCTGATCAATCGGCGGATCGGCGCGACTGATTTCCGGTGTGAGAAGCAGGGCGGCGCCCGCAAGCGCAGGAATAAGCGCGAGGCTTTTCCATGTCCGTGTAGCGGGAGCCGGATGGTTCGCGAAGGTGCTCATTTTTTGTCTCCCCGGCCTTGTACCGACAGGTATGCGGTGATCCGCTGGATGTCCTGATCCTTCAGGCTGAGAGTCGGCATCCAGATGTGCGGATCGAAGCGCTGCGGATCGATGGTGTAGGCGGCGATGAAGTCCGGCTGCAGCCGCGCGCCGGCATCGGTGAGTTCAGGCCCCGAGAAGCCGCCTTGCCCGTTCTCGCCCTGATGGCAGGTCACGCAGCCACGCAACTTGGTGAAGGCAAGTGCGCCCATGCGCGCACCGGCGGTGTCACCCTTGAAGGTGCCCGCAGGCACGAGGTCGGGCGCTTTCAGTGCCATCAGCGCGGCAGCGGCACTTTCCGCTGCGGCCTTCGTGAGCTTGGGATGCGGAGTGATTTTGGATGGATCCGGCACATCGTGGTCAGGCCCTTCCTTGATCGTCTTGAAATAAGGATAGCCCGCCGGACGGATCGGCTTCGGATCCTGCAGCCAGGCCACTAGCCAGTCGGCATTGAATTTGTTGCCGGCGTACCAGAGGTCGGGTCCCTTGCGGGACATCAGCCGCTCGAGCGACGTATCGGTCGGCTTGGTGAGGGCGTGGCAGGAGGCGCAACTGGCGTCGAGCTTGTCGGCGGCATGAGCCCCGCTGAGCAGAGCCACGGTCAGCACCGCGGTTGCCCAAGGCAGTTTGTATTTCATCTTGATTTTCCTCGTTCGGCACTATGGTGCCGGTACTCCCTTGAACACGGAGCTCTCGTACATGCCGAGTGGCTTCTTCAGCGATTCCTCGTAGTAGAAGTCGGGCACGAATTGCTTGTTCTTCCAGGTGTAGAAGGACTGTTCCTTCACCGGGATTTCTTCGTATTCGATGGTGGTCATGATGCCGCCCATCGGCGACTTGCCGTTTACGGTGTGACGATCGATGTGATCGTGAACCATCCAGATGCCTGGATTGTCGGCGCGCAGAATCAGGTCGTAGCGTTCGCCGGGGCCGAACAGGATAGTGTCGGCAAGATAGGGGTTGGCGAGCGGCCGTCCGTCCTTGGCGTAGACTTCGAAGTCATGCCCGTGGATGTGAATGGAGTGCATTTCGTCGCCGGCGCCGATCAGGCGAATCCGGATGACGTCGCCTTTCTTGATGCGCAGTGGCTGGGTATCGGGAAATGCCTTGCCGTTGACGGTGAAGAAGTCGGGCTCGTCGCCAGGAATGCCGCCCTGGCCGGGCTTGTTCGCCCACTGGGAGACCCAGCTTGAGAACATCATGATGTAGTCTTTGGTGACTTCCTTCTCGATCGCGGGCGGATCTTTCGGATCGACGATCAGAGGTCCCCACATGCCGCGCATCGCGACATGTTCATTCACGTTGACGTGGCAGTGGTACCACATCGTGCCGGAAGGTTCGGCCTTGAAGCGATAGGTGAAAGTTTCGCCGGGCGCGATCGCGGGTTGTGTCGTATCCGGAACGCCGTCGTTCTTCCAGCTCCCGCGCTGAAACATGCCGTGCCAATGGATCGTATGCGGCAGCGTGGTCTGGTTCTCGACGTCGATGACGAGATCGTCGCCTTCTTTGACGTGAATCAACGGTCCCGGTGTTTGGCCGTTGAACGAGAATGTGTGGAAGGTCTGCTTATCCACCAGTGTGAGGACGGTGTCCTCGATCGTCATCGAGAAATGGCGGGTTTCTGCGATGGCGGGAGAGACGAACATCGTCAGTCCCGAGGCGATAACGGCAGAGAGGAAGGTAGCGATAGGCAAGCGTCGTCCGTAGGCAGTCATGGCGAGCCTTTAAGATATATTTATAATAGATGTTTTGTGGCGAGAGCGACAGGAAACGTCCGGCAGGGAGAGGAGGGTTGCCGGACGCTCCCTGTCAGGCCCCCGAAGATGTGGAAGGATGTTTCATGATCGATCCCCAAATCGAATTTGATGAGAGGCACCCTGTCACTGTTATTGTTTCAAAGCAATATTTAAAATACATCTTTTAACATTCCTCCCGATAAAATATTTCGGGCCACGATGTTTTTCGTTTCACATTCCTGCAACGCACAACGCTTCGAGAGCGAGTCGACTGACGCCAACCTGTTCGGCGGCTTCAGGCATGATTTGCCACAGCCGCGCGTACCATAATGGATCGTTTCCGACGGTACGCATCAGTCCGACGAACTTGACGAGTGCAGGTTTGGGCTTGCCATTCTGCAGCATCCAGTGCGCCATATAGAAGCGGGCCACGAGATCGTTCGGGTTTGCCTGCAGGACGTCTTCAAACTCGATTCGTGCCCGTTCGCTGATTTTCCCATTATCAGAGAGTGCAAGAGCTTCGCCGAGGGCTGCGCGCAAAGACGTATTGGCCTGATCGTCGGCAACCGCCTGTTCGAGAGCCGGGACGGCGAGCGAAGGCAAGCCGCTTTCAAGCAGGGCGCCGCCAAGAATGGTCCATTTTTGAGGTGGTTTGGACGTCAGGAGCTTGGGTAGATCAGGCAGGCTTCCAATCGGGTCGGGTGCAATGGTCGCGGCACTGTTGAGTGGCGTGGTGATGCGGTGGGTTGTGAGCGGCGGCAGTCTCGTCAATGCGATAGCGGCGATAGCTCCGATGCCGATGCCTGCCACAGAGGCAGCGATATAAAGCTGCCGTCCGGCGCAAATGCTACGCAAGGTGAAAGCCATGTTCGACTCCGCAAAAAGGATTGTCTCTTACGGCTTCCGATTTAAGATGTAAACGAAATATATGTTTTAGAACAAATATTGCGAAGTGTTGTATCGATGATTCAAATATCAAGCGTGACGATCTCGCCATGCGGGAAGCGCGTCCGCAAAGGGCAGGGCGCGACCTTCGTAAACGCCACGGGCAATGGCGCGCGCAACTACGTTGGCTGCCTCCATCCCCAGTTGCGTCAGACCGTAAAGTGGATCAACCGGTTTGTCGCCGAGCGAGACGGCGAACACAATGTCGCCGTCGAGCGGAGCATGGGCCGGATAGATCGCGCGCGCAAAGCCGGTCTGCGCGAGGATCGCAAGCCGGCGGGCCTGCGGTTTGGTCAGGGCCGCATCGGTTGCGACGACGACAAGCGTGGTGTTTTCGCCAGCGTTGGCACGATCGGCACCCTTCAGGCGAGCCGCAAGCATGTCAGGCGTGAAGATCTGCGGCAGACCGCGGCCGCCGAATTCGCCGTTCTGCTCGAAGGGCGCGGACCAGAACCAGGGGCCGTCGCCGACAGTGACAGTGCCGACCGCGTTGACCACGGCCAGTGCTGCGACGCCGATGCCGCCGAGCGTAGTCGCCGACGCGGAGCCGAGGCCGCCTTTGAAATTCGCGGTAGTCGCGCCATATCCCGCACCCGCATTGCCCAGCGTGAAGGTGCCGTCCGTGGCGCTCATTGCCGCCTCGAAGCCGAGATCGCGGTACGGAGAGAAGCGGCCCCATTTCTTGTTGCCGCCATTCAAAAGGTCGAACACCACCGCACCCGGCACGATCGGCACGCGCGCGTCCCCGATGGCGAAACCACGCCCTTGTTCGGCAAGGCAGGCCTGCACGCCGCCGCCGGTCTCCAACCCGAAAGCCGAACCACCAGACAGCGCCAGCCCATCGATCCGCTCCACCGTGTTGGCGAGATCGAGCAGCGCGCTGTCCCGCGTGCCGGGTCCGCCGCCGCGAATGTCGAGTGCCGCGACCGCAGGCGTGTCGAACAGGATCGCGGTTGCGCCAGACGCCAGAATCTCGTTATGCGCGTGGCCGACTTTAATGCCTTCGATATCTGTGAGCAGATTTTTCATGGTGTCTCCCGGCACCAGATGAGCGCGTCCATCGCATGTGGTCAATCCGCCCGTGTTACGGGCGCGGAGACGATCACACGTAAAAGTGAGGCCTTGCGCTTCGATGAGCGATGGAGGCATTTACTGTGGCGGTTCGAGAGGTTCGCTGGTTTTCTCCGCGTGCTCCTCAAGTGAACCTCTCGAACCTAAACCACACTAGAATCATAAATTTGCTAGTGTCCTTTCGAATTCGAAGTTCGCGACGGAAGGTGCTGCACGATGAGGCGAACTTCGGATTCGGGACACTAGCCGCATGATTCAGAATATCTCCATCCCCACAGCCTTGTTCGCGGGCTTTGTCAGTTTCCTGTCACCCTGCGTATTGCCTCTGGTGCCGGCCTATCTCGTGTACCTGACGGGGGCCACGGTCGAACATGTCGCGAGCGAGGAGAAGCCTGCGGCGTCGCGCCGCGCGGTGCTGCTGTGCGCACTTCTGTTCGTGCTGGGTTTTTCCACGGTATTCGTCGGGCTCGGGGCCAGCGCGAGTGTGGTCGGCTCAGCCCTGCGGCGTTGGTCGGCTGAACTGTCGATCGTCGCCGGACTCGTCATCATCGTGATGGGGCTGCACTTCCTCGGCCTGACACGCATTCGCTTCCTGATGCGTGAGGGACGGATTCCGATCCCGAAGCCGGTCGGGTTATGGGGCGCCTATGTGATGGGACTTGCCTTCGCGTTCGGCTGGACGCCCTGCATTGGGCCGGTGCTGGCCGCGATCCTGTCGATCGCAGCCTCGGAGAATACCGTTCAAAAGGGCGCGCTGCTGCTTGCGGTGTATTCGGCCGGATTGGGAATTCCGTTCATGCTCGCCGCAATTCTGATCGAACGCTCGTCGTCAGCACTCGCGCGGCTGAGGCGTTATCTTCCGACCGTCGAGCGTGTCATGGGCGGGCTAATGGTTCTCGTCGGCATCGCATTCCTGACTGGCGCGGTGTCGAATATCGGGGTCTGGTTGCTGGAAGCTTTCCCGGCGCTGCAAAGCATCGGGTGAGGCTCTCTCCCGAAGGAGAGAGCCTGCGCGTTTAGTTTGGCAGTTCGGCGTAGCCACCCTTGTCGTCCCACTTATAGACGACGTAACCGGTCTGCTTGATGTCGCCCTTGGCATCGAACGATAGCGGCCCGATCACCGTATTCCACTCACCGGCCTTGATGGCGGTAGCGACCTTCTGCGGGTCGGTGGTGTTGGCCTTGGCGGCCGCCTGCGACCAGACCTGGAAAGCAGCGTAGGTGTAGAGCGTGTAGCCTTCCGGATCGACGTTCTTGGCCTTGAACTTGTCGACGATAGCTTTCGCGTCCGGCCGGTTACGCGGATCGGGACCGAAGGTAAACAGCGTGCCGGCTGCGAGCGGGCCGGTAATGGAGGCGAATTCCTTATCGTTCATGGCGTCGCCCGCCATCATCACGGTCTTCAGGCCTTGGTCGCGCATCTGGCGCAGGATCAATCCGGCTTCCTGATGGTAGCCGCCGACATAGACGAGATCGATGTTCTCGCGCTTCAGGCGAGAGACGATGGAGTTAAAGTCCTTGTCGCCCTTGTTGTAGGACTCGAACATTTTCTCCTGAATGCCGCCTGCATTGAGCGCTTTCTTGGTCTCATCCGCGAGGCCCTTGCCGTAGGTGGTCTTGTCGTTGAGGATGGCGATGTTCTTGCCTTTATAGTGCTTCAGCAGATACGCCGCCGCCGCGCTGCCCTGCTGGTCGTCGCGTCCGCAAACCCGGAACACATTCCACAATTTGCGCTCCGTCAGCACCGGATTGGTCGAAGCTGGGCTGATCTGGAGGACGTTGCCGTCGGCGTAAACTTCCGAGGCCGGGATCGAGGAGGACGAGCAATAATGCCCGGCTACGAAAACCGAACTATTGTTGGCGATTTTTTCGGCGATCGAGCGGGCCTGTTTCGGGTCGCAGGCATCGTCTCCGACTTGCAGTGCCAGTTTCTTGCCCAGCACGCCGCCGGATGCGTTGATGTCGGCGACTGCCTGTTCGGCGCCGTTGCGCAATTGCCGTCCGAAGGCGGATTCGCCGCCTGTCATGGGGCCGGCGACGGCGACCGGAATGGTTTGTGCCATGGCCTGCGCGGAGAAGCCGAGCAAGGCAGCCGCACAGGTTACGGCAAGCAAGCGAATAGGGGTCATGCGTGTCATCCCTTGGTGAAGATCAGAACTGAAATGGGAGTGGATACTCGAACGAATTAGCCGCCGAGTCATCCATGAAAGTTGGCCGGAGGGACAGTTGCAGGCAGTTTTAATGCGACGAGCCATGCTGCGGTGCATCTTGTCGCAGCTTCCAGCCAAGCGGGCCACTGGCTTCATAAAGCCAGTAATATTGCTGCACCATCTGCCTGGCGCGGGTGTGCTGGAAAGCGAGGCAGATCACGGCGAGCATGACTGCCGTTTCCGCAATCCAGGGCAGGATTGCAAACAACGTTTCCTCGAACAATGCGAAGTGCACGAAGCGCACGGCCATTGCCATCGGGATGGCAGCGAGCAGCGCGACATGGACGCCGCGCCAGGTCCGGGCGATGGCGCTTCCGGCGAGCCATGCGCCGCCGCCCCCGAGGATGAGGGTAAGAATGACCGACTGCCACCCGGCTTCATTGGCGTAAAGATCGTGCATCAGTGCCGCCCGCCTTCGAGATAGGCTGCGCGGATCTCCGGCCGCTCCAGCAATTCGCTCGCCACTCCTGACATGGTGATGAGGCCATTGACCATGACATAGCCGCGATGGGCGAGCTTCAGCGCATGGTTTGCGTTCTGCTCGACGATCAGCACGGTGAGACCATCCGTCTGGTTCAGCGTGCGGATGGCGTCGAAAATCTGGCGGGTAATCAGCGGCGCGAGGCCAAGCGAAGGCTCGTCCAGCATCAAGAGGCGTGGACGACTCATCAGCGCGCGGCCAATCGCGAGCATCTGCTGTTCACCGCCCGACAGCGTGCCGCCGCGCTGGGTCAGTCGTTCCTTGAGGCGCGGAAATAAAGTGAGGACACGCTCCAGATCGGCAGCGCATTCGCTTTCGCTGGCTTCCGCAGCATCCGCGCCCATTTGCAGGTTTTCGGCAACGCTCATGCGTGGAAAAATTCGCCGTCCCTCTGGCGATTGCGCGATGCGCAGCCGCGCGAGTTGGTGCGTCGGCGTATGGGTGATGTCATCACCGTCGAACAGGATTTCACCCGCGCGGGCGCGCGGGCGGCCGAAGATCGTCATCATCAAGGTGGATTTACCCGCACCGTTGGCGCCGATCAGCGCGACGATCTCGCCACGCTTCACGTCGATATCGATGCCCTTCAGTGCTTCGATATTTCCGTACGCGGCGCGCAGACTGCGAATTTGGAGCAGGGAATCGCTCATGCGTCCTGCTCCATCACTTCGATGGCGGTTTTTTCGTCGGCGCCGAGATAGGCTGCGATGACCTTCGGATCGTCACGGATCTCGCGTGGCGTGCCTTCGGCAATCTTGACGCCGTAGTCCAGCACTACGATGCGGTCGGCAATCTCCATCACCACCGACATGTCGTGTTCGATCAGCAGGATCGATGTCCCGTGATCCTTGCGGATTGACAGCAGCAGGTCGCTCAATGCCTCGCCTTCGCGGGCGTTCAACCCGGCGGCGGGTTCGTCGAGGCAAAGGAGAGCTGGCTCTGCGCACATCGCACGTGCGATTTCCAGCCTGCGCTGGTCGCCATAGGGAAGATTTCCGGCCGCGTCGTCGGCGCGGGCGGTGAGGCCGATGCGATCAAGCCAATGGCGCGCGAGTTCGATGGCATGCCGTTCGGCTGTATGAAAAGTGGGCGCGCCGATGAGGCCGAGAAAGCTGAAACCGGATGCCCGCATCAGGCGGTTGTGTTGCGCGACCATCAAGTTCTCGAGCGCCGTCATGCCCGAGAACAGGCGGATGTTCTGGAAGGTGCGGGCGACCTTTGCGATCTTCGAGACTCGATAATCGAGCAGTCGCTCCAGCAGGAATGCGCGGCCATTCTCATGGGTTAAACGCAGCATGCCCGTGGTCGGCTTGTAAAATCCGGTGATGCAGTTGAACACCGTGGTCTTGCCTGCGCCGTTGGGACCGATCAGCGCGGTGATGTCTCCGCGTTGTGCCTCGAACGACAGATCGTTGACAGCCATGATGCCGCCGAAACGCATCGACAGATGCTGGACGTCGAGGATGGTGCCCGGCGCGTTCATCGGCCCTCCTTGACGAGGTCGGAGGAAACCTTGGTGCGCGTCGCGAGAAACAGGGACGGTTCGCGATGAGCGATCAGGCCGCGTGGCCGCCAGATCATCAAGAGCACCATCGCGCCGCCGAATGCCAGCATGCGGAATTGCTCGAAGCCGCGGAACAGTTCAAAGCCGCCGATTAGCGCGAGCGAGGAGAGCACGACGCCAAGCTGGGAGCCCATGCCGCCAAGCACGACGATGGCCAGCACCAGCGCTGATTCCTGAAACGAGAACGACTCGGGGCTAATAAAGCCCTGGCGCGTGGCGAAGAACGCGCCCGCAAATCCGCCGAACATCGCGCCAGTGGCGAAAGCGGTGAGTTTGGTGGTGGTGGTGTTGATGCCGAGCGAGCGGCAGGCAATCTCGTCTTCGCGCAAGGCTTCCCATGCGCGGCCGATCGGCAGCCGGCGCAGGCGCAACGTGACCCAGTTGGTCAGCAGCGCCAGCGCAAGGATGATATAGAACAGCAGCACGAGCCGGTGTGTCGGCGAGAACGGAATGCCGAGATGGGCGGCGAGGCCGTTCGGGCCTGCCGTCAGCGGAATGCCGAACAAGCTTGGGCGCGGAATTCCGGAAATGCCGTTGGGGCCGCCGGTGACGTGCTGCCAGTTCAACAGCACGAGGCGAATGATCTCACCGAACGCCAGCGTCACGATGGCGAGATAGTCACCGCGCAGCCGCAACACCGGGAAGCCCAGCAACATGCCCCAGAATGCGGCGAGGATTCCGGCGAGCGGCAGGCAGATCCAGAACGACAAGCCGAACGTCGTCGATAATAGTGCGTAAGAATAGGCGCCGACGGCATAGAAGGCGACGTAGCCGAGATCGAGCAGGCCCGCGAGGCCGACCACGATGTTCAATCCCCAGCCGAGCATCACATAGGTCATCACCAGAATGCCGAGATCGAGCATGTAGCGTTGTTTGTAGAAGATCACCGGCACGAGGAAGGCGAATACCAGCAACAGTGGCACCACGAGGCGACCGAGCGTGGACAATCCGCGTTTCGCGCTCTCCGGAAGAAGGGGTGCGTGCTGCCGCGCCGCGAACCGCTGCCGGAACAATTCGGTGAGAATGCTGCCAGCAAAGACGAGGACGACCATGATCGCGAGGTCGCCGAAGCGCGTCCAGTAGATCAGTTGTCCGGTCGGTCCCGCTTCTGTGCGGATGCCGATCATCAGCGAGAACAGCACCAGCGCGACGAACGCGCTGAGCAGCGACTTCTTCAGGATGAAGGCGGCGCCCATCTGTGGAGCGCGTTTCGGTTTTGGGGTGGAGGATGTCTGATCCGTCACGCCGGTACTCAGACTTTTTCGACTTCGGGACGGCCGAGAAGGCCGGTCGGCAGGAAGATGAGCACGACGATCAGGATCGAGAAGGCGGCGACGTCCTTATATTCGGAGGAGAAATAGGCGGACCAGAGCGTCTCGATGAGTCCGATGGCAAGCCCGCCGAGCATGGCGCCGGGGAGCGAGCCGATGCCGCCAAGCACGGCGGCGGTGAAGGCTTTGATGCCCGCCACAAACCCCATGTAGAAATCGACCACGCCGTAATAGAGCAGGTACATCATGCCCGCGACGGCGGCGAGCGCCGCGCCGATGACGAAGGTCATCGAGATCGTCCGGTCGACATCGACGCCGAGCAGCGCCGCCATGGTCTGGTCCTGCTCGCAGGCGCGCATGTCGCGGCCGAGCCGCGTGCGTGTCACCATCCACGAGAAGATCGCGAGCAGCACCACGGTGGTCACAACGACGATGATCTGGATGTTGGACAGGCGGACGACAAAGCCGTCCTGCTCGAACAGCGTATAGCCGCCGGTGATGATCGGCGGCACGGGCTTGACGCGGGCGCCTTGCGCGACCTGCGAAAAGTTCGACAGCACGAACGACATGCCGATCGCCGACAGCATTGGGGCGAGGCGAAAGGAATGACGCAGCGGCCGGTAGGCGATGCGCTCGACCGTCCAGCCGTACAGTGCAGTGGTCGCCATCGCCACGAGAACGACCAGCAGCAACACGACGGGAACGGCGGTGATGCCAAGCGACACCAGCACGAGGAATGAAATCAGGGCGATGAAGCCGCCGATCATGAAGATGTCGCCGTGGGCGAAATTGATCATGCCGACGATGCCGTAGACCATTGTGTAGCCGATCGCGATCAGCCCGTAGATCGAGCCGAGTACCAGTCCGTTGATGAGCTGTTGTGCGAAATAATCCATCGGCTGCCGCGGTTGGCGTTGTGGTTCGGCGTTCCCGGCTCCGGCAGCCAAGACGTTGGAATGGGACAATTTTTATCAGCGGGAACCGGGTGCGGCAACTGCGACGGACGGTTGCGGCTTGATTGGGAAGGAACCGGCCGGATCACGGCATGCTGAAGGGAAACCGGAGATTCTGCGGAACGTGATTTGGGAGAGGTCGTTTCACGGGGCGTTCAACAGGAGGACATCATCCAATGTCGAACCAGAACCAGCAGTCTCAGCAGAACCAGAAGCCCGGCCAGCAGCAGGGCGGCGGACAGAAGTCCGGCCAGCAGCAACAGCAGCAGCAACAGGGTTCCCAACAGGGCAAACAGCAGAGTGGTCAAAAAGGCGGCCACTAGCCGGCTGTGGACAACTTCACTGAAAAACTTGAGGAAAACCCCGCTTTTGGCGGGGTTTTCTGCTTGGTATGGGCCAATGGCCTAGCCCGTTAACGTAAACAGACGGTTTAGATTGCCGCTCTCAGGCTCGCGTGGCACTGCGCGAGTGTGCGCCCTTTTTCGGTGCGGAAGGAGCGAGACGATGAAGGGATGGCGGCTCGGCATTTTCAACGGTGTGATGCTGGCTTGCTATTTCATTCCGAACTGGACCATCTCCGCCTTCAAGGTCGTGATGTCGCCGGTTCGCGGGATGTATGAGCCCGCCAATATCGCCCCCGCGATGTTCGTGAGTGATCATCTGTCGTGGTCGGCGCTTGGGCTCGTCCGTTTCGCCTGGCTGTTCGCGCTGTCGAAATTTCTGGTGGCGGCTTTTTTTCTCACATTCCTGTTTCTGGTGATTCGCGAGGCGCTGTGGCGCAGGCGCGGTGCAGAGGAGGCGCTTGCCTTCGCGCTGACGCTCGGCAGCCTCATCAGCTTCGGCAGTATGCTTGCGGCTTCTTATGTCGGTGAGGCTGCCGCAATCCGGCTCCATGCCACCGAGCTTTTGATGCTGCTTGCGGCAGGCATCGTGCTGCTGGTCGAGGGCGGCGTGCACGAGCGCACACGTGCCGACGTGCCGTATGTCGGTCGCCAGCCGTCGAGTGTGATCTCGTCCTCTAACGCTGCGTGAGAAAGCCGGTCAGCGCTTCGTTGAAGCCATAGGAGGCTTCGACGTTGGACAGGTGTGCGGCCTCGAGGATCGTAAGACTTGCACCCGGAATGCCCGCGCGGATCGTGGCCGCCATTTGCAATGGCGATGATGCGTCATAACGCCCGGCAATGACCAGCGTCTGCGCCTTGATGCGCGGCAGGGCTTCTCGCAAATCGAGCCCGATCAGCGCACCGCAACTTGCCGTGTAACCGGCGATCGAATTGGAGCTCAGCATGGTGCGGATGCGGTTGACCGTTTGCGGGTCACGTTCGCGAAATTCCTCGGTGAACCATCCGGCCATGACGCCATCGGCGATCGCGTCGAGGCCCTTTTCAGTCACGGTCTTGATGCGGGCCTGCCAGGGCGCCGGGTCGGAAACGTGGCAGGTGGTGTCGGCAAGCACCAGACGATCGATCCGCTCCGGTGCGTTCGCCGCGAACCATTGTCCGACCGCGCCGCCGATCGAGAGGCCGCACCAATGCGTACGTGCGATGTTGAGGTCGTCGAGGATAGCCAGCGCATCCCGGCCGAAATCCGCGACGGTGTAGGGGCCGGGGGGCGTGCCCGATTTGCCATGACCGCGCCGGTCGTACCGGATGACGCGAAAGAATCGGGTCAGGGCTGCCATCTGCGGCTCCCAGACCTGTAGCGTTGTCCCGAGCGGATTGGAGAGCATCAGTGTGGGGCCGC
The DNA here is from genome assembly GCF_058803465.1 of Afipia sp. GW821-FHT14H12. Lineage (NCBI taxonomy): Bacteria > Pseudomonadati > Pseudomonadota > Alphaproteobacteria > Hyphomicrobiales > Nitrobacteraceae > Afipia > Afipia sp. GW821-FHT14H12. Next base: position 2,005,748 of record NZ_JBXAOZ010000001.1, read on the forward strand.
CGTCGCGGCCTTCGACGGAGACATTGAGCAGGCAGCCATCGGCGTCGATCATTGGCATAATAGAAATCCAGGCTTATTTCACAGGACGAAAGCGCGCAGGCCAAATGGGCGTAGAGTGAGGTGCCAAATCCGGCTTAAGGCATGTATAATCGGGTCTTTCGAATGCTCGAAATCCGGATCGGCCATCGCGGGATTTATACAGGAATATTCCGAAGTTTGTGCAGGACGGATCATGTTGGATCGAGATGAGGATCTGTTACAGGCAGCGGAGGGCTGGGTCGTTGCCGGCCATGGCGCCGCACTGGCAACCGTGGTGCAGACCTGGGGGTCGGCGCCGCGTCCGGCGGGCTCCAACCTTGTTATCAAGGACGATGGCGTGTTTCTGGGTTCGGTGTCGGGCGGATGTGTCGAAGGCGCGGTGATTACCGAGGCGCTCGACGTGATCGAGAGCGGCACGCCGAAGCTGCTTGAATTCGGCGTCGCTGACGAGACGGCATGGAAGGTCGGCTTGTCGTGCGGCGGGACCATTCGTGTGTTCGTCGAGAAGATCGAAGCGAAGGGCTGATCGTGAAGCAGGACACCCTGGCGCAACTGAATGCCGAGCGAATGGCGCGCCGTCCTGTCGTCGTGATCACAAATATCGCGACTGGAGAACAGCGGCTCGTCAAGGCGGCCGATGTTGGGAAAGACCCGCTGCATGTCGAACTCGACAAGCATCTGCGCATGGGCCGAAGCGAGCTGATCCAGGTCGATGGCGAGAATCTGTTCCTGAACATCTATGCGCCGACAGCGCGCCTCGTCATCATCGGCGCCGTTCACATCAGCCAAACTCTTGCGCCGCTGGCGCAATCTCTCGGCTACGATGTTTGCGTCGTCGACCCGCGTACCGCGTTTGCTTCGCCCGAGCGCTTTCCCGATTTGCGCGTGATCGCGGATTGGCCTGAGACGGTGCTGCCGCCGATGAACATCGACCGGTACACCGCGGTGGCGGCCGTAACGCACGATCCCAAGATCGACGATTTCGCGCTGCTGCATGCGCTCGAGAGAGACTGTTTCTATATCGGCGCGCTTGGCTCCCGCAAAACCCACGGAAGGCGGCTCGACCGTCTGAAGGCGGCGGGGGAGACCGACAATTCACTGTCCCGCATCCGCTCGCCGATCGGCATGGATATCGGCGCGGTTTCGCCGGCCGAGATTGCCGTGGCGGTGATGGCGCAGATCACTGCCGCCTTGCGTTTGCCGACATCGAGTATCAATACCGCACGTGTGAGTGCTCCAGCATGAAATTCGGACCCGTTTCGCCCAAGGAAGCCATCGGTGGTGTCGCCGTTCATGCGATCCGGCAGAGCTCCTTTGTTCTGAAGAAAGGCACGCTGATTACGCCAGTCGAAGCCAAGGCGCTCGAACAGGCCGGGATCAAGCAAATCGTGGTGGCACGCCTTGAGGATGGCGATGTATCGGAAGATATCGCTGCCGCAGGCATCGCGCGGGTAATCGCGGGCGAGGGTATTCACGTCGAGAAGGCATTTACCGGCCGTTGCAATCTGTTCGCCGCGCATCCTGGAATCCTTGTGATCGACCGTGATGCCGTCGATCAGCTCAACCGTGTCGATGAATCGATCACCTTCGCCACGCTGCCGGCGTTCAAGGCCGTCGCTGAGGGCGAGATGATCGCGACTGTGAAACTTATTCCCTTTGGAATCGAGCAGGGCATTTACGACAAGGCTGTGGAAGCCGCGCGGCAGCGCCAGATCAAGATCATGCCATTCGCGGTCAAGCGGGTTGGCGTGGTGTCGACGATGCTGCCTGGCCTCGCGCCCAAGGTAATCGACAAGACGGTGCAGGTGACGAGAGAGCGGCTCGCCCGCGCCGGCGCCTCGATCATCGCCGAGCGGCGTGTCCAGCACAGCGAGCCCGCACTCAAGGCGGTGGTTGAAGAGTTGCTGAGCCTTGGCTCGGAGCTTGTCCTGATTTTCGGCGCATCCGCCATTGCGGACCGTCGCGACATTATTCCATCGGCGGTCGAGAATGCCGGTGGCGAGGTCGAGCATTTCGGCATGCCGGTTGATCCGGGCAATCTGCTTCTGGTGGCGCGGATCGGCAATGTGCCGGTGCTTGGTGCGCCTGGCTGCGCGCGCTCGCCGAAGGAGAACGGCTTTGACTGGGTGCTGATGCGGCTTCTCGCCAACCTCAAGGTGACGCGCGAGGAAATCACGGCGATGGGTGTGGGAGGCCTGCTAATGGAAATCATTTCGCGGCCCCAGTCTCGCGAGCCGGAGAAGGCAGTGATCGAAACCGATGTGACTGCCGTTATTCTCGCTGCGGGCCGCTCGACCCGGATGGGTGGGCCCAACAAGCTGCTCGCCGAGATTGGCGGCAAGCCGCTGGTGCATATCGCGGTCGAACAGGCCTTGGCCTCGCGTGCGGAATCCGTTGTGGTGGTGACCGGCCATCAGCACGAGCGTGTCGAACAGGCCTTGCAGGGCCTCGATGTGAGGTTCGTGCACAATCCGGATTATGCCGACGGACTCGCAACGTCGCTGAAGACCGGCATTAACGCAGTCCCCGCCTCCAGTGGTGCGGCCATTGTCTGTCTTGGCGATATGCCGCTTGTTGGTAGCGGGTTGATTGACCGGTTGATCGAGGCTTACGCGCCCGAGCGCGACGGTCTGATAACAATTCCGGTGGCGGATGGCCGCCGTGGCAACCCCGTGTTGTGGTCGCGTAAATTATTCAAGGAGTTGCTGGCGCTCGAAGGCGACATCGGCGCGCGCCATGTCATTCAGAAGTATGCCGAAATGGTTGTTGAGGTCCCGGCGACTGGCGTCAGCGCATTCCTCGATGTCGACACCCTCGATGTGTTGGCGAGATTGCTGACGAAACGGTGAGGCTTCATTCACCAAGTTGAAACCGGTTCCCGGTAACGTCGCTTCCGCTTGGGGGAAGCGATATGATTTGCACCTTGATCCGGCATCTTGCCGGATTGTTTTTTGCTGCAATCCTGATCTGCGGCGTATTTGCTGCGCCATCCTATGCTGCGGGCGCGCTTGCTGTCGGCAAGTGTGGCGCCTATGGACAGGCTTTCGGTTACAAACACCAGAACGCTGCGATCGCCGCCGCCCGTAAGCAATGCAAGGGCGACTGCACCGTCATCACGATGCGGCGCGCCTGTGCGGCGCTCGCCATCGACATGAAAAATCCTTGCGGTGCGTTCGGCTATGCCGTGGAGCCGCGGATTTCGAGTGCGCTAAATGCGGCCAGTAAGAAGTGTTACGCCTATGGTGGCAAGGAATGCGTGATCCGCGCCTGGGCCTGCGACGCGCGCGGCTGAGGTTTATCGCCGCGTCAGAAGACTGAAACGGCCGTACATTCCCGAGCGTCTGTCGTTGTCGCGAACATAGCCCGCGCCGAAGACCCATTCGAAGCCGCCGAATTGCAGCGAGGTGACATGTGCGCCCGCCCGATATTGCCGGTAGGTACGATCACCCGAGGTCTCGATCTCCGGGCCGAACCAGAGGCGCTCGAACATGCGCCATCCGGTGGCGGCGCGGACGCCGTAATTGTTGCCGATGGTCGAACCGGTCAGCGTGGTGGCGACCATCATCCGGGCCGGGAGAGGCTCCCACCACGTGTCGATATTGAAGCGTACACCTGTGTGCGTACCGCGCAGCTTGTTCGATGGATCGGAGGGCAGCGTCCAGTGATGCTGGATGTCGAGACCGGCGTACATCTTGATTTCGAGGTTGCCACGCTTGAAGCGATAGCCTGGCAGAATGGAGGCCACCACATCAGCGCCCCGTATATCCGTTCCCGCAGACTGATAGAGGTAGTCTCCGCCCGCGAGGAGCGTCTTCAGCGTGAAGCCATCCCTGTTCAGCCCGGCGGGTGACCATACTGCGCCGCCATAAGCAGAGCTGCCTTGGTGCCACAGGTCGGCGCCAGTGAAATAAAGAATGGTCGCATCCCGGCTGCTGGGCGGCGGCGCAGCGAACCAGTCGTCGGGTAAAGAGCCAGCCATCACCGGCCCTGCAAGAACCGAGGTTACGCCAATCCACGCAACGGTGAGACCGCGAACGCAGCGCATGCCCTGAACTCTGGGGCTATTTTGAAACTGACTACGTGAAAATACGGAGACCAGTAAACCGGCAGGCGCCGCCGCCGTCCAGAGGCATGGCGAGAACGCCTACGGAACGGATGAAAGAATCTAAAGTTGCGGCGCAACAAGATTTTCCGTGGTGACGTGATCGCGCTTTTCAATGATCTCGGCGATGAAATGGCGGTGGCAGTTGGTGTGGTCGCGCTCGAAACAGAGCAGGCACACCGGGCCGGACGTTTTGACGAGATGAGCGAGCTCGTCCATTTCCCTTTCTGCCTGCAGCGTTTTCAGGTGCGCGTCGTATATTGTCTTCATCGTCGCGGCGTCGCCCTTGCGTCTTGCCTCGCGGCCTTGCTTCGGCGTGCCCAATCCGCGCAAGTGGATGTAACCGATGCCGCGCTCATAGAGGCTCGCAGCCAACTGGTTTTTGGAAAATCCCGCGCGGCGTGACGATGTGATGGCGCGCACATCGACCAGCAGCTTGACGCCGGCCTGCTCAAGCTTGTCGAGAACCGCGCGGGAGCTGACCTGTTCATAGCCGATGGTGAAAATCTTTTTTGTCTTTGCCATGGCTTTGGTTTTCTTATTTGCCGCTCACATGGCTGATCAACTCCATCGCCCCGGCTGGCGCATGCACCTTTCCGCCGTGGATGATGTAGGCGAACACGTCGCGCGGCTCTTTCTTCGCGGGCTTGTTGCCAACACGCGGCAGATCGTCCGACTCGCCGCCGCCGGCCCATGTTTGAAGCCTCTGTGCCCATTGGGTGAGTTGCTTTGGCGGATATGCGGTCTTCACGCTGTCCTGCCCGGTTTGCAGGCGGGCATAGACGAAATCGCCGGTGATGTCGGCAATCGCCGGATAAGTCGCGTGATCGGCGTAGACGACCGGGACCGAGAATTTTCTAAGCAGCGCGACGAAGGCCTCGTTCTGGAAGCTCTCGTGGCGAACCTCGACCACATGGCGCAACTTGCGGCCATCGATGTCGCGCGGCAGCAGTTCGAGGAATGCGCCGAAATCGGCCTCGTCGAATTGTTTGGTCGGCATGAATTGCCACAGCACCGGGCCGAGCTTGTCGCCGAGTTCAAGCACGCCGGAATCATAGAACCGCTTGATGGAATCACCCGCTTCCGCGAGCACGCGGCGATTGGTGGCGAAGCGTGGCCCCTTGAGAGAGAAGACGAAACCGTTCGGCACTTCGGCGGCCCATTTGCGGAAGCTGGCCGGCTTCTGCGAACCATAATAGGTACCGTTGATTTCGATCGAGGTCAGTTTGGAGGCGGCGTAGCCGAGCTCCTTGGACTGGGCGAGCTTCTCCGGATAGAACACGCCGCGCCAGGGCGCGAAGGTCCAGCCGCCGATTCCGATGTAAATTCTGCCTTGTTTTGCCATGCGGTTCCTTGCAGCCGTTGGGCCTCTTGAATATCCGGTTTGAGTCCCCATCTCCATCATAACGGCGATGTCGCTGCTCCTCCCGCACCATCGCCGAGACGGCCACGAAAAACAGGCGGATCGCTGATCTGCCCCGGGCGAGCGCCGGATGTACGCGCAGCCTGGCCCATTCGTGGCCGTTACCATTTTCAATCCTGAATTTATTTTGCGCCGGGGCATCTCCAAACCAATGCGCCGCAGTTCTGCGTCGTGCGGAACTTTGCACAGGGTGGGGCTTTTCATGACGACGGACGGCATGGTTAGCTGGTCCGATGTCGGGCAGGGCACTCAACGTCGCAAGCTTTGGGAGAACGCCATGGGTTTCGGACTGGGATCTCGCCGTGTTGCCGGATGGACGGTTGCCTCGATGCTGATATGCGCGCCCTCGTGGGCTGTGGCACAGCAGGGAACGGCGGCCGATCGTGAAGCCTGCACGCCCGATGTCTTCAGGCTGTGCGGACGCTACATCCCGGATGCGGATCGCATTGCGAACTGCCTGCAGCAAGCGGGGCCACGGCTCAGTCCGGCCTGTTATGCGGTGTTCTATCCGCAAAGTTCGCGCGCGCGCAATGCACGCACGGCGAAGCGGTATTATGACCCACCGCCGCGCCAGCGCGACGACGACGATGATGATGACGATTGAATTTGTGTTCGCTACCCATGAAGAACGCCACGCGAAATGCGTGGCGTTCTTTTTTTTGGGGCTGCGATCAGTAGCAGACGCGCTTGGTGGTGACGACGCGGCGGCCATACGGACCACGGCGCACGATCTTGCGCACGGTGCAGTGCGGACCGCGGCGGACGACACGGCGTTCCACATAGGCCTTCGTTACGGCAGGATGCGCGATAGCGGAAAGGCCGGGGGCAGGCACGGCTACCGGTGCAGCGGATGCCGGAGCCGCGAACGCGGCAAAGCCGAGGACAAGGGCGGCGCCAAATCCGGAAGCAATCGTCTTCATGAGTGAATCTCCTTGGGTGGACGAAAGGAAAGGTCGTGGCGCGATATGAATCATCACCATGGCCATTGTTTCTGATGTGCGATGACTGCTGCATGAACTAAGCATGGCGAGACGACGACGCAGGCTCCGTGAACAAAATTTCATGTTGGTCCCTTATCGTGCGGATGGCGCAAGCTGCATGATGTTTTTTGCCGTGCGCGGCCTGCCGATGCGGCGGCACAGCGCGAGCAGGGGGCGCTCCAGCACGATGTTGAGTGCAAGGCCCGCTGCGATCACGAGAGCGCTCGCCGATGCAACGAGCGACAGCGGATGAATTTGCGGAAACAGTGCGGCCATGCCCTGCGCCGCGAACACCACCAGCGGCGCCTGTATCAGGTAAATCGAGAACGACGCATCGCCGAGCCGCTCGCAAACGCGCTCCAGCCGTGATGCGCTGGTGCGCAGGCGGCTGATCCACGCCGCGATGCCCACCAGCGCAACGGACGGCAGGCCATAGACCAGCGCGCGGTTCGCCGGGTCCTTCACCAGCAGCACGGCTATGGCGCAGCCAGCGGTGAACAGCATCGCGCCGGTGTGCCGCTCTCCGCTCATCCCGTTCATGAACAGGATGCCGGCAAGCACGCCGAAGATGAATTCCAGAATCAGCGGATCGGTGAAGAAGGTATAATGGCCGAGCGCATCCGCGACGCCGGGAATCTGGCCGATCATCGCGAGGCCGCAGAACGCCACCACGACGGCGCGCCATGCATCCAGCGTCAGCATCATCAACAGCGCGAGCGTGAGATAGAAAAACATCTCGTATTCGAGCGACCAGCCGACAAATACCACGGGCATCTGGCCGTCGGTGAAGGAGATAAAGGCGAGCGACTTCAGCACGTGGCTTGGACTGTACCAATCCGGCGTGCCGAACGTGGCGGGGAGAAGAACCGCAAGCGCGGTCATCGCGAGGATGGCGAACGCATAGAGCGGCACGATGCGCTCGACGCGGCGGCGCAGGAAGGCGGAAGGCGAAAGCTCCTTGCCGCGCGCGATGGAGGTCTGCGTCGCGTAATAGATGATGAAGCCGGAGATCACGAAGAACAGATCGACGCCATGCCCGAAATGCCAGAGGCCGAGCGAGGGCGTGTCCGCCGGTACATCAATGTGGTCCGGCGCGATGCCCCAGACATGAAACGCCACCACGGCGGCGGCGGCGAGAAATCTCAGGATCTGGATGTGAACGAGCATGTGCCTCCTTCGCGCCCGGAGGGGCACCTGACGCGAACGAATGAGGCATGATGTCGTTCCCTGCAAAAATTCATGGCTGCGTTGAGGTCCTTCAGACGTGCGTAATCGCCCCTGTTCTTGAAGGCGCGGGGGCGCCGTCACCGTTCAACCGTCACCCCCTTTCAAGAGGGCGCGCGGAACGCCGGATGCGCGAACGCATCCGCAGCCTCGCGTGCAAAAAGTGAAAAGCACACGAGCGTAGTCACCACGGTTACGCCGCATCATCCGGCGTTCCGCACGCAATGGTTTTAACGGCTTGTTGCGTGATGACCCCCGGTGGCCGGTGCTGAGTACACCACCGATGCGGGGACTTATGGACTCTTTCGCCATCCTCTGTACGAGACGTGGCAACGTTGTCCTGCCCCTGGCGCGAAGCCGATGCGCCGGGATGACACGCCTTGGGCCGTCCGCGCGCGATGCCGTCGTCAGCACGGGCAACAAAAAAGGCCCGGAACATTGCTGCCCCGCGCCCTATCAATCGCCCGCGCATCGAACACCGTGCGCAGCCACCGCATCCCGCCTCGCGTTTGTGACGATCGCGAAACGCCCCTCAAGTGAGGCGGGATAAGTAGGAATATAGTCTTATAAAAGAAAATGTCAAGTCGGTGGACAATTATGGTGCTTAGTCTATTTTGATAGGAATCAGTTACTCGACCGAGAAAGAAAACTTGATGGCAAAATCTTCTGGTCAAATTCCAACCAAACCTAAATCTTCTGGCGACTTCCGCTCTGCTCGGGCAACCGTTTGGCGTGAGCTAGGCTCAATACGGGAGGCCGCAAAAACAGGAATTATTACGAAGGTAAGAGACTCTTATGTGCGTTCAGGTTCTGCCGGACAATTTTTGGAGAAACACAAAGATAAGAAATGAGCGAATTTTATACTGATAAAGATTATGGCCGCGTAGCCAGCGTTTCCAAGGGCGATATATCAGAACCTTTTAGGTCTCCATTTCGAAGAGACATCGCTCGATTGATTCATTCTCCGAGTTTCCGAAGGCTTCAGGGAAAGACGCAAGTGTTCCCTGGAAATGATTCTGATTTTTTTCGAAACAGACTAACGCATAGTTTGGAAGTTGCTCAAATTTCGAAGTCGCTTGCGATAAAACTAAATGCAACGAGTCCGTATTTCGAAGAGCAAAAAATTGATCCAGATCTGACTGAGTTCGCGGCGCTCGCGCATGATTTAGGCCATCCGCCTTTTGGTCATAATGGTGAGGAAGCACTTGATGAATTGATGCAGGATCACGGGGGCTTTGAAGGAAATGCACAAACGCTCCATATCCTTGCAAAGATCGAGAAAAAAGAAGTTTTAGAAAAAATTGATGATGAATTTGTCCCGATTGGTGATGATGGCAGAGACCTCCGCTGCGGGCTCAATCTTACATACCGTTCTCTAGCGTCGGTGCTGAAGTATGATCATTGTATTCCTTCAAGAAGCGACGATCGTAAGCTAGGCGATCCAATCAAGGGATACTACGCCGACGAAAAAGACTTGGTAGCTGCGATTAAAAAGGCGACGGTTGGCGATGAGAATTCGAAGGATTTTAAAACAATCGAATGCTCGATCATGGATATCTCAGATGATATCGCGTATTCGACCTATGATCTTGAGGATTGTTTTAAGGCCAAGTTTCTGACGCCTCTTGATCTTTTTACGCTCGATCACCGCTTGGTATCGAACGTAGTCAGGAAAATAAAGCAAAGGATTGGGAAAAGTTACAACCTGGCTGCAGCGGGTGCGTTTGACGAGCAAGAAGTAATAGCCCACTTGTTTGCTGTGTTCTCCGATATGTTCGAAATTGGAGACGAGGAGAAGCAGTTCCTTAAAGATAGGAGAGTCTCCTGGGAGCAGAAGAAATTATATACTTCCGCTCAAGTAAAGCGATTATCTGAACGGATCGCGGAGAATGGGTTTGAGAGGGTCAAATTAACGTCCGCGCTGGTTCAAGCCTTTATGGATGGAGTCGAGATTGTCCCTCACGATTCTTTTCCTCAATTGCATCGCGCTCGTTTGGATCTAGATACATTCAAGACCGTAGAGGTGCTGAAGAACATTACGTATGAGGCGATTATCATGTCTCCTCGTGTTAAGTTGGTCGAGTATCGTGGAAAAGATATTATTAATAAAATATTTGAGGCTATCGATGACTCTAAAGGGTACTTGCTGCTGCCAGATGACTATCAGGGATTGTACGCTGCTTCAGGTGGTGCCGCACGGAGGCGTGTGATTTGCGATTTTATCGCGGGTATGACTGATCGATACGCTTGGGAGTTTTATAATCGACTGTATGGAGCGTCGAATATTACGATCCATAAACCCATATAAAATTTGTTGTTCGGCCAATGCTTAAGGTGGTTACGCTCGCAGTGCTTTTCATCGCAACCGCCATTTCCACTTCCCCCACACTCGCCACCGAACAATGCCCGATCACCGACGCTGCTATCACGCAGGCGGGTGGTTATGCCAACGCCGTCGAAGCCGTTGTGAAGTCCGCGCCGGATTGCGAGCGCGCGTACAAAACTCTTGAAATCTGCCAGCTTGGCTCAAGCGGCGACAATGCATTGTCCGATATCGTGCGCGACAAGTGCGAGCCTCTGTTTCTCGGAAAGGCAAGCCGCGGCGTGAAGGCGGCATATAAAAAGAAGCTGACCGGCTGCGAGCGGATCGCGAAGCAAAACGAAGGCACGCTGTATCTCGGCCTTGCCGCCGTCTGCCAGGCCAGGGCTTCGCGGGACTTCGCCCGCAAATATGCGAAGGCGCATTAGCAAGTCTGCTCCCGTGGGGGCGATGCGCATGAGCGCCGGTCATTAAAATTGTTGCGGTGTTTGCGGCGGTGCCGTCGGGCAGGAGAGCGCGCCGCGCGTCATTTTCGCAAGTCAAGCCGCATTGGCAGGCCCGCGCGGTTCCCGTAACATCGCGCAAATCGATCTTGGGGCAGGGCAGCTTGACATTGAACATTGTACGGCGGGGCGGAATTTTCAGCCGCGGGTTTGCCATGGTGCTGTGGCTTGCGCTGCTGCCTGCCGGGCTGGGCGCGTTAACCGCAACGCCTTGCCTGAGCCAGACGCCGCCCTCTGCCACGGGTGGCGAACTCGTCATCGGCACCAAGGTTGCGCCGCCTTTCGCGATGAAGGACGAGAACGGGCACTGGAGCGGCATCAGCATCGAGCTGTGGCAGCATCTCGCCGACCGGCTGAAGTGGAATTACCGTTTTGTCGAGGCCGAGACGGTGCCGGCGCTCCTCGACGGCGTGAAAGCGGGGAAGTTCGATGCCGCCATTTCCGCGATCAGCATCACGGCCGAGCGCGAACAGACGCTGGATTTCACGACATCCTATTTCTACGCGGGCACCGGCGTCGCCGTGCAGGCGGACCGGATCTCGAACTGGATGCCGGTGATCCGCTCGCTCACGTCCTGGAGCTTCGTGCAGGCGGCGCTGACCCTGCTTGGCCTCGCGGTGGGCGCGGGCATCCTGATCTGGCTGTTCGAGCGCAAGGCCAATGACGGCTTTAGCGGCGGCGCGGTGCGCGGCCTCTCATCCGGCGTGTGGTGGTCCACGCATACGATGACGCAGCGCGCGGCGGGCGGCATCGTGCCGATGACATTGCCCGGTCGTATCATCGCAATGATCTGGATGGTGACGTCAGTGATCGCGATTGCGGTGTTCACCGCGGGCATCACCTCGACGCTGACGACGAAGCGGCTGCACGGCATGGTGAACTCCGTGGCCGACCTGTCGTCGATCAAGGTCGGCGTACCCGCGGGTACCTCATCGGAAACCGGGCTGTCGCGGCTGCGCATCGTGCATTCACTGTGGCCCTCGCCGCAGGATGGGCTGAAGGCGCTGCGCGCGGGCAAGATCGACGCATTGGTCTATGACCGTCCGCTGCTGGCCTGGGTGATCCGGCAGCAGGGTCTGTCGTCCGTCGATCTGACGGACCTGATGCTGGAGCCGCAGCGTTACGCGATCGCCCTGCGCGCCAACAGCCCGCTGCGCAAGCGGCTCAACGTGGCGATGCTCGAGGTCGTCGAATCCGACTGGTGGCGCGATACGCTGTTTCGCTACCTCGGCACGACGCGGTAGGGCGCACGAAAAGCCCCGGCAGCACTGCCGGGGCTTTTGTTTGGTTGACGTGCCGGCTTAGCGCGGGCCACCGGTGACGTGGAGTGTTTCGCCGGTGATGTAGGACGCGCCCTCGGAGGCGAAGAAGGCGACGGTGTTGGCGATCTCATCCACCTTGCCGACGCGGCCGAGCGGGGTGATCGACTCGATCCACTGGCGCATGTCGCCCTGATCGTATCCCGCGGCCTTCACGCCTTCGGTGATGATCATGCCGGGGTTGACCGAATTGACGCGGATCTTGCGCGGGGCCAGCTCCTTCGCCAGCACGGCTGTGATCGCATCCACCGAAGCCTTGGTCGCGGTGTAGACCGCCGAGCCCGGAGGCGTCAGCGTCGAGACGCCGGACGAGATGTTGACGATGCTGCCGCCGTTCGGATTGAAATGCGCCGCCGCCTCCTGCGACACCAGCAGAAGGCCGAGCACGTTCAGATCGAACTGCTTGTGGAAGTGTTCGGGCGTGATGCCTTCGAGCGGCGCCATTTCGTAAATGCCGGCATTGTTGACGAGAACATCGATCGGCCCGAGCGCCTTCACGGTCTCCGCGACCACCGCTTTCGCGGCCTTCGGGTCGGAGAGGTTGCCGTGGACGGCGACCGCCTTGCCGCCCTTGGAAGTGATCTTCGCCACCACATCGTCCGCGCCTTTTTTGCTCGACGAATAGTTCACGGCGACGGATGCGCCTTGCTCGGCGAACTTCAGCGCGATTTCGGCGCCGATGCCCTTGGATGCCCCGGTGACCAGCGCCACCTTGCCTTGCAGTGTCTTGCTCATGGAAGTGTCCTCTGCGTTGAATTCCAATAGTTCGGAAATATTGAACTATTGAACCAGTTCAAGAGGGCGCCTATATTTTTTTCATGGCACGGTTCGTTCACCCCTCGAAAGACGACATCACGCTCGAAGGCGTGCTCGCGGCGCTGGCCGATCCGATGCGGCTGCGCATCGTCAAGTCATTGCTGGAGAAGAAGAATTGCAGCCTGTCGTGCTCGGCGGCGGCGCCGTGCCCGGAGATGGCGAAATCGACGCTCTCCAATCACTTCCGCGTGCTGCGCGAGGCCGGGCTGATCCACACCATCAAGCAGGGCGTGGAGCATCAGAACACCGTGCGCGAGGCGGACCTCAACGCGCGGTTTCCGGGGCTATTGAAGGGGATATTGAAGCACGCGGAGGAGTAGGGGCGAGACGACGCGCGCCTTCATCGAAGCGGGCAAGCTACCAACAGGTGAACGGACCGGCATTCTTTAAAGCAAGTCGAAGCTCCTGGGCAGCACGCAAGCATCAGCCGCGATGCTTTTTCGTTGCCTTTTTCCCGAAGGCGCGTTTCGCAGGTGGGGCGCTATCACGCTGCGGTTGTTCGGCATAGCCGGACTTGTCCTTGCGCTGCTTTTTCTTCTTGAAATTTGCTTCCTTGTGAAATCCCGAACCCTTTTCGCTGTGGGATTGGCCGTGGTGCCTCGCGCCTCTCTCATCACGCGCTTTGTCGTTCTGGCGCTCCCGGTGGTCAGTGCCATCGCCGTCGCGCCGTGGCTTATGTGGCCGCTTTTCGGCCGGTGCATGATCCCGAGGGGCATCTCCCATTGGTTCGATGCGGATGTTGTCTTCCTTGTCGGGGCGCCGGATTTTGGCAGCAAACGATTCTGCAGCCCGCTCCGAAATTTCAAACTCGGTGCTGGTTTCGCCAATCAGAATGCGGCCGATGTCCTGCTTGTCGATGCCGCCCCGGCGGCAAATCATCGGCAAAAGCCAGCGCGCTTCCGCGTTCTTTTTGCGCCCGATAGCGGCGCGAAACCACACGCTGCCTTCCGCCATGCCGTGGCGGGCTGAAGGTTTCTTCGTCTTCGACCGTGATCCGGTGCCGCGATCGTCGTCGCGCGATGATCGATCGTCCTTGGTCCGGCCGCGCTCGTCACGGGACCGGCCAGCATTTTGGCCGGGATCGAGAATGTCCTCCGGCGAAGGAAGCCGCGCCCGGTACAACCGCGCCAGTGCGGCGGCAATATCCTCGGGCGACCGCTCGGCGAGCAAGGCGCGCGCGAGGTTCAGATCATCGGCGGTCACTTCCTGTGCGAACAAATCATCCTGCAGCATGCGCTTCTGATCGAGTTCGCGGATTTCATCGGCGGTCGGCGCCATGCTCCAGTCGACATCGATGTTTGCGAGATTGAGCAGAATATCCGCGCGCCGCCTGCGCGCGGGCGGCACTAAAAGGACGCTCACGCCCTTGCGGCCGGCACGCCCGGTGCGGCCGGAACGATGCTGTAAGACTTCGGCGTCGTTCGGAAGGTCCGCATGGATGACAAGATCGAGGTTCGGCAGATCGATGCCGCGTGCGGCGACATCGGTGGCGACGCAGACGCGCGCTCGGCCATCCCGCAACGCCTGAAGCGCCTGTGTGCGCTCGTTCTGTGTCAGTTCTCCGGAGAGGGCGACCACAGAGAAGCCGCGCTCCATGAGAGCGACCTGCAAATGCTTGACTGCATTTCTGGTGTTGCAGAACACCAGAGCGCTTGGCGATTCAAAAAATCGCAAGACGTTGACGGTCGCATGCTCGACATCACTCGCCGCGATCCTGATGGCGCGATAGTCGATATCGGCATGGCCGCCTTCGTCGCCCGCGACCTCGACGCGAAAGGCCTGCTGCTGATACTGCTTCGCCAGCGTGATGATCCCGCGTGGAAAAGTCGCCGAGAACAATAATGTGCGGCGAGTCTCCGGCGTGGTCTCGAGGATGAACTCCATATCCTCGCGAAAGCCGAGATCGAGCATTTCGTCGGCCTCGTCGAGCACGACAGCCTTCAGCTCCGAGATGTCGAGACGGCCGCGACGCAGATGATCGCACAACCGTCCCGGCGTGCCGACCACGATGTGAGCGCCCTCGGCAAGCTCGCGCTGTTCCCGGCGCGGGTCCATGCCTCCGACGCAGGAGACAATGCGCGCGTCCGCATAGTGATAAAGCCACGTCAGTTCGCGATGGACCTGCAGGGCGAGTTCGCGCGTCGGCGCGACGATCAGGGCAAGAGGGGCCTCGGCGCGCGGAAACCGCTCGGCATCGCCCAGAAGATTTTTTGCAATTGCCAGCCCGTAGGCGACTGTCTTGCCCGAGCCGGTTTGCGCGGACACAAGAAGGTCGCGATCGGCCGCGTCATCCGCAAGGACGGCGGTCTGCACGGGAGTGAGCTTGTCGTAGTTGCGCTCCGCCAGGGCCCGGGCGAGCGGCGAACTTATCGTCGGGAATGTCACGTAATGGCCGATCTTGGTTTGGCCGGGGGAACATTGAACAGGGGCCTCATTTATGGGGCCGCGCCGCGTGCTTTTAAGAAATCCGCCCGGCGGATTGAGCGGCGTTGTCTTAGACCAAGTGAGGCCAAAGCGCCATGGTTGTGGTTTTGGACGGAATCGGCCGGATTCCGGGCCGCAATGGTACGGAAACGCGCGAGAGGATGAGCAGGCTTTCCAAGCAAAAAAGGCTCGGCAATCTGCCGAGCCTTCGCCGTCAATTCACTTTGCCGCAGATGTTACTTCTGTTGCGCGGGCGTGGCCTCGCTCTTGTTTTCCTGGTTCTGCTGAGGCATCGCAGGTTTGGCCTGATCCGGCGCGATAGCAGGCTTCGGAGCATCGGCAGCGACGACTGGTGAATTCGACATTGAGCTATCCTTTAAAACACACCTGAAGAAGTCTCCAAGCGTTGACTCAACGTGGCCATCAATTCGCCAGTTACAATGTCGCCGCTGCCTTATTCGCGCGAACTGCCGCGATTTGCCTGAAATAAACCCATGGCTATTCCCCTCGGAAAGGCGCACAGTTAACGTATGCCAGACTATCGCGTTGCTGCAGGGTGCTTCTCATGACCATGAGGACGCGGCGGGAGACGGTCACCTTCAATCATCCGGTGCGTATCAAGGGTATTGAGCGCTTGCTTCCGGCTGGCGCTTATGAGGTCGTGACCGACGAGGAAATGATCGAGGGTCTGTCGTTTCCCTGCTACCGGCGCACCGCGACGATGATCATGGTGCCGGGCGCGCCGCCGCACCAGAGTTCGATGGAAATGCTCTCGATCAGTTCGGTGGCTCTTGCCGATGCACAGCATCGCGACGCGGTGGCCTCAAATGCCCGATGATCCGGTCGAACTCGATTCCCACCGCGGCATGGCCGCGCAAAAAGCCACGGACCTGCGCCGCATTGTTGTCGAGGCCGAAGCCCATGCAGCCAATTTGCGCGAACGGCAATTGCATATCGAGATGGAACTGCTCGATGCACCTGTGGCGTCGTGGTCCGAAGCAGCAGCGAAGGCGCGATACGTTCTGAATCTCTACTACACGTCATTGAGTGCGCAGGACACGCGCCACCGTGATCTAGTGGCTTCTGTTCTCCGGGACTTCGCCCGGCTCGACAGCGAAGGCTGAATTTCATTTCGAGATTCGATTGTTTTCCGCAAACGATTGATTCTGAAACTTCATCCAGACGTCCGGCGGGGACGTGAGGAATTTCAATGCTTGATATGACCACGAAAGAACTGCAGTCACGGTACGTCAAACCGGAGGAAGCGCTGCGGCTTGGCGTCGTGTCGGGGTGGTACACCACCAAGATAAGCGGAACGTTCGTCACCGGCCCCCACGCCACCCAGGCAGAGGCAACTCTCAAGATCGCCGAACTCAATCCGCGCCCGGCACGGGCCGCGATGCGAAAATCGTAAGGGGCATTTTGCCCAACGGGATGCTTCATGAGTGCTGTGGAACATCTTGCGCCGCTGCGTGACCTCGAAAGCGAAAACGACCAGCTTCGGCAACTGCTGATTGAGGCAGGGGTCGAAGCTCACGCTCATGATGTTGCGGCGAGATTGCAAGCCGTGCTGATTGGAGAGCTTCATCATCGCGTCAAGAACATGCTGGCAATTGCGTCGGCCATCGCCTCGCAAAGCCTGCGCGATGCGTCATCCCTCGAGGCAGCCGCGAAGACGATCGCGAGCCGCCTCGCGGCGCTTGGCGTGTCGTACGATCTCCTGATCCGCGAGAGCTGGACGGGGGCAGGGTGCCGCACCCTAATCGAAAACGCGATTCTTGCGTTTCAGACCGACGGCCTCAAGCAGTTTACGATCAGCGGAGACAACATCGTCGTCTCATCCGGCCCGGCAGTGGCGCTGTCGATGGTGGTTCACGAGTTAAGCACCAATGCTGTCAAATATGGCGCGTTGTCGGTGCCGGAAGGACGCGTGTCGATCGCGTGGAAGGTCGATGCCAAAGCGGAGCGTTTCAAGCTCGTATGGCGCGAAAGCGGCGGGCCGGCGGTCGTCGAGCCGAAGGATAGAAGTTTTGGCAGTCGCTTCATCGAGCAGGCCTTGCCGGGCCAGCTTCAGGGCGAGGCGCGTCTGATTTTCGAGCCCACCGGGCTCGTATGCGACGTCAACATTCCGGTCAGTTCGCTGCAAGAGCCTGCGATAGGGCTGGCGTAGAAGCCGCGCCGTCTCCTGAAAAGCAGTGGTTAGGCAATAAAAAGCCCCGGTATCGCTGCCGGGGTTTTGCATTTTGTAAGTGCTGAGCGAGACTGAGCGGGAAAACAAAAAGGGCGCGGTTTGCACCGCGCCCTTTGCGTTTTGGTGGGAGTGGATTCTTAGAAGTCCATGCCGCCCATGCCGCCGCCGGGCATGCCGCCCGCAGCCGGTGCGTTCTTCTTCGGCAGTTCGGCGATCATCGCCTCCGTGGTGATCAGGAGCGAAGCGACGGACGCTGCGTTCTGGATCGCGGCGCGCACGACCTTGGTCGGGTCGATGATGCCCTTGGAGACGAGGTTGCCGTATTCGCCGGTCTGCGAGTCGAAGCCGTACGCATACTGATCCTTCTCGAGCACCTTGCCGACGATGACGCTGCCGTCCTCGCCTGCGTTGATCGCGATCTGGCGGGCCGGAGCCGACAACGCCTTGCGCACGATCTCGACGCCGGTCTTCTGGTCGTCGTTCTGGGTCTTGATGCGCTTGAGCTGCTCGGAGGCGCGGAGCAGGGCGACGCCGCCGCCCGGCAGGATGCCTTCTTCCACCGCAGCGCGGGTCGCATGCATCGCGTCATCAACGCGATCCTTGCGCTCCTTCACTTCGACTTCGGTCGCGCCGCCGACGCGGATCACCGCGACGCCGCCCGCGAGCTTGGCCAGACGCTCCTGTAGCTTCTCGCGGTCGTAGTCCGAGGTGGTCTCCTCGATCTGCGCGCGGATCTGCGCAACGCGGGCCTCGATGTCGGCCTTCTTGCCGGCGCCGTTGACGATGGTGGTGTTCTCCTTGTCGATCATCACCTTCTTGGCGCGGCCGAGCATCTGCAGGGTCACGTTTTCCATCTTGATGCCGAGGTCTTCCGAGATCGCCTGGCCGCCGGTCAGGATCGCGATGTCCTGCAGCATGGCCTTGCGGCGGTCGCCGAAGCCCGGCGCCTTGACGGCGGCAACCTTGAGGCCGCCACGCAGACGGTTGACGACGAGGGTGGCGAGAGCTTCGCCTTCGACATCTTCCGCGACGATGACGAGCGGCTTGCCGGTCTGCACGACAGCTTCGAGCAGCGGCAGCATCTCGTTCAGCGAGGACAGCTTCTTCTCGTTGATGAGGATGTAGGCGTCGTCAAATTCAACGCGCATCTTGTCGGCGTTGGTGACGAAGTAAGGCGAGATGTAGCCGCGGTCGAACTGCATGCCCTCGACGACGTCGAGTTCGGTGTCGAGCGACTTGGCTTCCTCAACGGTGATGACGCCTTCGTTGCCGACCTTGGCCATCGCCTTGGCGAGGAAATCGCCGATTTCCTTGTCGCCGTTGGCCGAGATGGTGCCGACCTGGGCGATCTCCTCGTTCGAGGTGACCTTCTTGGAGTTCTTCTGCAGGTCCGCGACGACGGCTTCGACGGCGAGGTCGATGCCGCGCTTCAGATCCATCGGGTTCATGCCGGCGGCGACGGACTTCGCGCCCTCCTTCACGATCGCCTGGGCGAGCACGGTGGCGGTGGTGGTGCCGTCGCCGGCGAGGTCCGCCGACTTCGAGGCCACTTCGCGCACCATCTGCGCGCCCATGTTCTCGAACTTGTCCTCAAGCTCGATGTCCTTGGCGACGGTGACGCCGTCCTTGGTGATGCGGGGTGCGCCGAACGACTTGTCGAGCACGACGTTGCGGCCCTTCGGGCCGAGCGTCACCTTGACGGCGTTGGCGAGGATGTCGACGCCGCGCAGCATCTTGTCGCGCGCGTCAACGCCGAATTTCACTTCTTTGGCTGACATGGATTGCTTCCTTTAATGAGAGGGGAGACGTGCTCAGGCGGCTTTCTTCTTCGAACCGGCGTCGGTGATGACGCCCATGATGTCGCTTTCCTTCATGATCAGGACGTCCTGACCATCGATTTTCACTTCGGTGCCCGACCATTTGCCGAACAGCACGACATCGCCGACCTTGAGGTCGATCGGGATCAGCTTGCCGGCTTCGTCGCGGCCACCCGGACCGACGGCGACGATCTCGCCCTGCGACGGCTTTTCCTTCGCGTTGTCGGGAATGATGATGCCGCCCTTGGTTTTCTCCTCAGCGTCGATGCGCTTGACCACGACGCGGTCGTGAAGCGGACGGAATTTCATGCAGTCCTCCTAAGATATTGGAATTGCTATCTATCTTTGAATTGGCAGTCAGCCTCATGGAGTGCCATGGCTGACATTGCCGGGAGATAGTCGGCCCCCTTGCTGCGGGCAAGAGGGCCTTAGCAAATTTTCTGGCACTCACAAACGACGGCTGCCAGAAATCGTTAATGGCGAGGGGGCGCCAGGGAACCAAGATACTCTTCCAACTTAGAATGTTTCTAATATAGCTTGGGCGCCTTACATCCGGAGATGCGCCCATGCCTGCCACCCCTCATGTCGAACGTCACTTTCTTGGCTCCGAAAGCGTCCGCGATGTGGTGATCGGCATGGCCGACGGTCTGACGGTGCCGTTCGCGCTGGCTGCCGGTTTGTCGGCGGCGGTGACTTCGACGCAGATCATCGTCACCGCGGGTCTCGCGGAAATTGTGGCCGGCGCCATCGCGATGGGGCTCGGCGGCTATCTCGCCGCCCGGACCGATCAGGAGCACTTCGCCTCGGAAGAGCGCCGCGAGGCCTGGGAAGTCGACAACATGCGCGAGGCGGAGGTCACCGAGGTGCGTGACATCTTCAGTGCCTATGGCCTCACAGGCGCGGCGCTGGACTCGGTGGTTGCGGCGCTGGCCGCGGACAAGAAACGCTGGGTCGACTTCATGATGCGTTTCGAACTCGGCCTCGAGAAGCCCGATCCAAAGCGCGCGCCGATCAGTGCCGCGACGATCGCGGTCTCATATCTTATCGGCGGTCTCGTCCCGCTGGTGCCCTACATGATCACCGGCGACCTTCACACGGCGCTGCTGTACTCGATCTTGTGCACGGGCGTTGCGTTAATCACCTTCGGCAGCATCAAGGGCAAGCTGACCGGGATCAGCGTGGTGAAATCCGGTTTCCAGACCTTGCTGGTCGGCGGCCTCGCGGCGGCGGCCGCGTTCTATCTTGCTCATCTCTTTGGCTGACCGCCTTTGTCAGCACCCGCCCGGTGTTGCTGCTAGCGCCTTGATAATTAACAGTTTATTCAATCTTTAGGCTTGAGATCGGGCAAGTTCATGCGTCAGATTTTCACCTGTGCTCCAGGAGGCGGCACGGGCCCGAAGACAGACGCTGGGGCGGGTTTTCGAAACCGGTCCTTTCGAAACAACGTCCTGCGCGCCCATCGGCGGCCCGCCGCTTCCCGGATGCACTCCGTTATGGAGGTTGGCATGGCGTTGCAGAAGGCGGCATCAGGCGGAGCGGTCAGTTCCGATTTTCTCAAACAGTTGAAAGGCTACGGCCTGACCACGGCGGAAATTCTCTATCGCCGCCCGGATCATCGCTGGCTGCTGCAATCCTATGTCTGGCAGGACTACGACCTGTTTCCCAACTTCCCCGCGCTGAAGGATTTTCTCGCCTTCTGGCAGGCCAAGCTCGAGGGGCCGCTGTTCTCCGTGACGGTCGCGCACTCAAAGCTCATCAAGCCTGCGGAGCTGAAGGCGGTGGATGGCGTGTTCAGGCTGCACTAGGTGGTCAGAGTTACCCGCGGCCCACGAACGGCATCTTGGTCGCCATGACGTTCATGAAGAGCACGTTGGCCTCCAGCGTGCGCGTCGCCATGAACACGAGGGCATCGGCGACGTTCTGCACATCCATGCGCGGCTCGACCATGGTCTGGCCGTTCGGCTGCAGGATGCCATCGGCCATCCGCGTGGTGAGATCGGTCGCGGCATTGCCGATGTCGATCTGCCCGCCCGCGATGTCGTAGGCGCGGCCATCGAGCGCGATCGATTTGGTGAGGCCGGTGATGGCGTGCTTGGTGGCGGTGTAGGCGACGGTGAACGGGCGCGGCGAATAGGCCGAAATCGAACCGTTGTTGATGATGCGCCCGCCGCGCGGGGATTGTTCTTTCATCATGCGGAAGGCGTGCTGCGTGCACAGGAACGGCGCGGTGAGGTTGGTATTCACCACCGCCTGCCATTTATCGAACGGCAGATCCTCCAGTGGCACCGCAGGCGCCCCGACGCCCGCATTGTTGAACAACAGGTCAAGCCGTCCGAATTTGTCTTTCACAGTCGCAAAGAGCGCGGCGATGGAGGCGGGGTCGGTCATGTCGGACGGCACCGCGAGGCAGGTGCCGAGCTTCATCCCTTCGGCGGCGGCCTCATCAAGCTTGTCCTTGCGGCGCGCCGTCAGCACCACCGTGAATCCCGCCTTGATCAGCGCGAGCGCGCAAGCCTTGCCGATACCCGCGCTGGCGCCGGTGACGAGAGCGACTTTAGTGTGCGACATGATTTTCCTTCCCAATATTTTCTAAGATCGTCCCCGCGAAGGCGAAGACCCATTCGTTATTGAAAGTCTGGGCTCCCGCCTTCGCGGGAGCGACGCCGTCAGTTTTTCTTCCGCACGTAAGGCGGGCGTGGAATGCTCTGGTGCGCGGCGCGCAAGGCCTCACTCCATTTCGTCCGCAGATTGGAAAAATAGGGATCGTCATACTCGATCCGCATATTGAGTTCGGCCTCGCAGACATCCGGGCGAAGCACCAGGATGTCGATCGGCGGGCTGACGCCGAGATTGGAGCGCATGGTCGAGTCCATCGAGATCAGGGCGATCTTCAGCGCGTCGTACAACTCGACATCGTAGGTAATGGCGCGGTCCAGCACCGGCTTGCCGTATTTGTGCTCGCCGATCTGGAGATAGGGCGTGTCGGTGGTGCATTCGATGAAATTGCCGGCCGGGTACACCATGAACAGGCGCATCCGTTCGCCCTTGATCTGGCCGCCGAGCAGGAACGAGACATCGAAATTGATGTCCTCGGCCATCAGCGCCGCGCCCTCGGTGCGGCTGACGCTGCGGATGGCGCGGCCAAGGCGCTGCGCCGCCTGGAACAGACTCGGCGCGTTCATCAGGGTTTCGGCCTCGCCAGTGATGGGATTCTCGACTCCTTCCGCGAGCGTCGAGAGAACCGATTGGCTGATCGCGAGGTTTCCGGCGGAGGCGACCGCCATGACGCGCTCGCCGGGATTTTCGAATACATGCAGTTTTCGGAAAGTTGAAATGTTGTCGAGCCCGGCATTGGTGCGGGTATCGGCCATCATCACGAGGCCTTCTTTCACCAGAATTCCGCAACAATAGGTCATTCAGATCTCCGCGCGTGCGGCCCGTTTTTACGCAACGCCGCGAGAGGGAGCAACCATCTGCCGGGCCGTCCGCCGCTTCGTCCCAAGATCAGTGCAGGTCACGTTTGCAGAAATGGAACGATCTAGCTCTGGCTCTGGCGGCTCGCCTGATCGACCCGGATTGCGACGCTGAGCGTCTCTTTGGCGCCGCCATAGCGCGTGCCCCGGATTGGGGCGGCGCCGAGATAATCGAGCCCGAGTGCAACGCGGACATGAGAGTCGGTGGTCGAAATGCCGTTGGCGGGATCGAATCCGACCCAGCCCAGCCCTTCGATATGGGCTTCCGCCCATGCATGTCCGGCCTCCTGCTCGACGACGCCATCCGCGCGCCGGAAGTGGCCGGAAATGTAACGTGCGGGTACGCCGCCGCTGCGGGCGCAGGCAACGAAGATGTGGGCGTAGTCCTGACAGACGCCGCGCTTGAGCGCGAATGCATCGGCTGCCGTCGTGCCGGGATGGGTCGGGTCGGTGTCGAATGTCATCTCGCGATGGAGCCGATGCCGCAGCGCGTGGCAAAAGTCGAGCGAACCGCCGTTTTCCGTGCGAAGATCCCGCGCAAGGGTCGTGAGTGCCTCGTCGCTTTCGGTCAGAGGCGTGGAGCGCAGGAACAGGCCGGGCGGAAAGCGTTCTTCCGTTCCCTTCAGAATGCCGCCGGTGTCTTGGGTGTCGACCGTGCCGCTGACGTCGATGGTGAGTTGCGGCAGCGCGCCATGGGTCAGCACATGGGTGACGTTGCCGAAGGCGTCGCGATGCATGTTGAGGCGCGCATCCGCCGAGGTGTCGATGCGCCAGCTCGCGACATACTGGCCATCGTGATTGCTGGGGGTCAGCCGCATCACCTGAATGAGGCCGGTGACCGGCGGATCAAACGTGTAGGTCGTCGAATGCGAGATGCGCAGGCGCATGTGCTCTTTCAGGCGGATAGCAGATATTGTTTTGAGACGATGTCGCCGAGGCGATTGTTATCGGCGATGAACTCCTGGATGAATTCGTGCAGGCCGCGCTGGAAAATATCGTCCATGTGGCTGTGCTCGAAGCGGTTGAGGATACAGCGCGCATGACGCTGCGCCGGGCCCTGATGGCCGTAGGCGACGCCGAGGCGGTCAAGATTGCGCACGAGGTTACCGTAACAGCTTGCCAGCGATCGCGGCAGCATATGGTTCAGGATGAGCAGGTCGGCGATCAGCCATGGCTTGAGTGCCTCGCGATAGACCCAGTGATAGGCGGTCAACGCGGAGACCGAGCGCAGGATCGAGGTCCATTGATAATAATCGAGCGGGCCGCCGACATGCTCTTCCTCCGGCAGCAGCAGATGGTATTTCACATCGAGTATGCGTGCGGTGTTATCCGCGCGTTCGATGTGCAGGCCGAGGCGGGAGAAGAAATAGGCGTCGTTGCGCAGCATGGTACGATAGGCGGAGCCGTCGAAGCGCAGTGACAGTTCCTGCACGAAGCGCAGGAAGGCGGTGAGCCGTTCGCGCGACGGGATGTCGCCCTGCGATGAATTCTGCAGATCGATCCATGCGGAGTTGACGGTGTCCCACATCTCGATGGTGAGCGCGGTGCGCACCGCGCGCGCGTTCAGGCGGGCATTTTCGATACAGTTGCGGATCGAGGACGGGTTGTGGCGTGAAAACGAGATGAATTCGACGACGTTCTTTTCGGTGGCTTCATCGTAATTCGCATAGAAATCGTCGCGGATGCCGGCGGTGAGCAGCGCCGATTCCCATTCGTTGGTGTTGCCGACATAAGCATCCGGCAGCGCCGTGGCGCGCAGCGTCGCCTCAATGGTGCGGGCGAGATAATCCGCACGTTCGGCATATCGCGCGAGCCAATAGAGATTTTCAGCGGTGCGCGAAAGCATGGGATACCTGCGCGTCATTCCAGGGCGTGAGCGCGAAGCGCGCACGAACCCGGAATCCGGTCGTTACAGTTCGGGATTCCGGGCTCGCGTCCGGCAGGTGCCGTCCGCGCCCCGGAATGATATTGACGGTGGCGACCGGCTCATTCATCGAGCACCCAGGTGTCCTTGGTGCCGCCGCCCTGACTCGAGTTCACCACCAGCGAGCCTTCCTTTAGCGCGACGCGGGTGAGGCCGCCCGGCACGACGGTGACGTCGTCCTTGCCGGTGAGGACGAAGGGCCGCAGATCGACATGGCGCGGCGCGAGGCCGCTGTCGGTGCAGGTTGGACAGGTGGACAGCGCCAACGTCGGCTGCGCGATGAAATTGTCCGGGTCGCGCATCAGCCTGGCGCGAAAATCCTCGATTGCGGATTTCGTGGCGGCAGGACCGATCAGCATGCCGTAACCGCCGGAGCCATGAACCTCCTTGACCACGAGATCATGCAGATTGTCGAGCACATGCCTGAGGTCGTCCCGCTCGCGGCAGCGCCAGGTCGGCACATTCTTCAGGACAGGTTCCTCGTCGAGATAGAATTTCACGATCTGCGGCATGTAGCTGTAGATTGCCTTGTCGTCGGCGATGCCGGTGCCGACCGCGTTCGCCAGCGTGATGTTGCCCGCCATATAGGCCGACATCAGGCCCGGTACGCCGAGCGCGGAATCGGGACGAAAGGTGAGGGGGTCGAGAAAGTCATCGTCGAGCCGCCGGTAGATCACATCGACCCGTTTCGGTCCTTCGGTGGTGCGCATGAAGACTTCATCGTTCTTGACGATGAGATCGCGGTCTTCGACCAGTTCGACGCCGAGCTTGTCGGCGAGGAACGAGTGTTCGTAATAGGCCGAATTGTAGATGCCCGGCGTGAGCAGGGCGATGGTGGGCTCGGTGGAAGCGGTGTCCGGTGCGACCGAGCCCAGTGCGGCGAGCAATTCGTCCGGATAGCGTTCGACCGGCGCAATGCGATGCCGCGAAAACAGATCCGGGAACAGCCGCATCATGATCTCGCGGTTCTCCAGCATGTAGGAGACGCCGGAGGGCGTGCGGGCATTGTCTTCCAGCACGATGAAGTCGTTGTCGTCGGTGCGGCTGACGTCGATGCCCGCGGCATGCACATAGATGTCGTGCGGCACGTCCTGACCGTTCATCTCCGGACGAAATACCGGATTCTGGAAAATCAGGTCGTCGGGAATAACGCCCGCGCGCAGGATGTCGCGCGCGTGATAGATGTCGCTGAGGAACATGTTCAGCGCCTTGACGCGCTGCTTCAATCCTTTTTCCAGATGGCCCCATTCCTTCGCGGACAGCACGCGGGGGATCACGTCGAAGGGGATCAGTCGCTCGGTGGATTCATTGTCGCCGTAAACCGCGAAGGTGATGCCGATCCGGCGAAACAGGAGTTCGGCTTCCTCGCGGCGGTATTGCAGGGCCTCGGGCGGGGTTTCCCCCAGCCATTGCGCAAGCTTGTCATAGGCGGGCCGTATTCCCGTCGGCCCATTCATTTCATCGAACGCAACTGCCATGTGACCGGTATCTCTTTCGCGCTGGCAAAGAGGACTGGATGACGTAAAGTCATGGTAGCAAGCATCGGGCCAGCCGGTTATGCATGGATTATGGGCGTCGGATGCCGCATTGCCCGGGAGGCGGGTGTTGACCTGCTGAACTTTGCGGCAGGATGATGCCGAAAAAGTCAGCCGCGGTTTTGGCGGCTCCGTTGAGGACAATGCAAGATGACCGAGATCGTCACGGCCGGCATTCTGGTAATCGGCGATGAAATTCTCTCCGGACGGACCAAGGACAAGAACATCGGCTTCATCGCCGAATACCTGACCAATCTCGGCATCGACCTGAAAGAGGTCCGCGTGGTCGCCGACGACGAGGACGACATTATTGCGGCGCTGAACGCGCTGCGCCAGCGCTACGATTACGTATTCACCACCGGTGGTATCGGTCCGACGCACGACGACATCACCGCCGACAGTGTGGCGAAGGCGTTCGGCGTCGGCATCGATCATCATCCCGGCGTGGTGGCGCGGTTCAAGGAGCGCTTCGGCGATACTCTGAACGAGGCGCGGCTGCGGATGGCGCGGATTCCCGACAGCGCGGAATTGATCGAAAGTGCGACGATCCTCGCCCCAGGATTCAAGATTGGCAATGTCGTCGTCATGGCCGGCGTCCCCTCGATCATGCAGGCGATGATGGACATCGTTGCGCCGAAGCTGCGCGTCGGCCGGCGCATGCTGTCGGATTCGGTGCGCGCCGACGCCAAGGAGGGTGATATCGGCTCACCGCTGCGTGAGATCGCGAGCGCCCATCCCGACACCAGCATCGGCAGCTATCCCTACATCGACGATAACGGGAAACCGAACACCAACGTCGTGGTGCGCGCGCGCGATCAGGTCAAACTCGATGCGGCGATGGGAGATGTGAAGGCGATGCTGACCACGCTGAATGGTGCGCGGAATCCGGCGCAGTGAGCGGGCGTGAAGAACAGCCCGGAGTCGCACGATGAATGAAGAGAGTGCGCGTAAACCGTTTCCTGTGTCATGGGATCAGTTTCATCGCGACGCCCGCGCGCTGGCGTGGCGGCTCAACGGCGCGGGGCCATTTCAGGCGCTGGTGGCGGTGACGCGCGGCGGCCTTGTGCCGGCGGCAATCGTGGCGCGCGAGATCGGCATGCGGGTGATCGATACGCTGTGCGTGGCGAGCTACGACCACACCACGCAGGGCGAGATGCAGATCTTGAAGGGGCTGTCGGATGCGGTGGTGAAGCTCGGCGGAGAGGGCGGCAAGGGCCTGCTGATCGTCGACGATCTGGTCGACACCGGCAAGACCGCGCGGGTGGTTCGCCGGATCGCGCCGAAGGCGCATATCGCCGCCGTCTATGCCAAGCCGATGGGCAAGCCGCTGGTCGATACCTTCATTACCGAAGTCTCGCAGGACACCTGGATTTTCTTCCCCTGGGACACCGGGCTGTCATTCCAGCCGCCGATCCGCGACGGCGCGGCATAACCGGGAAATTCTCGCGGGTTCAATCAGTAAACGCCTTGACCTCGTTCAACCCGCCACCCTCGCCATGCCATGAAATGATGCGGATCGTCATCCCGTCGGCCTCTTTATGGAAATCGGGAAATGTCACGTAGGTCCATTTCGGGTATCGGTTCACCGTAAGGACGTGGGTTGCCAGGATATCGGCCCCGTTTCGAATCGAGACCATCACATGGTTGGCCGCAGCGTTGTGGAGCGAGCCGTTATTCGTATTGAGGATACCTATCCGCCTGAGCCGGGATGGCTTTACGAAAGCAATATCCAGCTCGCCGCCCTGGTTTTTGGGCAGCAGCCAGAAACTCCGGCATTCTTCGAAGACAGCATTGTCATCTACGGCGGTGGGCGGAAAGCCCGGATGGGATGGGCCGTCTATCCTGTCGAACGGCACGCGGGATTTATAAAACTCCTTCAGTCGTGATTTTATCACGAAGAAAGCCGGGCATGTTTTGTCCGAAGCTGTGCTGATCGATTGAAACTCTGACTGCAATCTTGTCGCGAGTTCTGGAAAAGATTGGACGCCTTCCGACGACGGATCGTTAAATCCGAAATAGTGCGGACCCACGAAATCGATCAGGAAGGTTGCTGACGATTTGTCGAAGTCCCGCAAAAATCGCTCTCTGAAATATGGCCGCAATGGAAGATCATACAACTGGACTTCGTTCGTCATGTCGCGCGTGGCGGGACGGATGTTCGTGTCCAGATAGCACTTTGGATTCCAACCCCAGCACACGATGGAATCGTCCCGATTTGCGGAAAGCCAGGAAAGAATCTCGGGTGAGTGCAACAGGTCCGAGGAGAGATTCTGCGAGCTGCGAATGGTTACATCGCGCAGATATAAATATTGCGCCTTTGTCGCGGTCAACATCGAGATGATCGACACCAGAACAAGGAGCGGCGACAGGCTCCATAGCGGTCGCGACCGCTGTTCAAGGAACGAAAGAACGGAGATCCCGGCGATCATGAGCAGAACGATCGATGGGATCATGAATTGCAAGTAGTGAGGGAAAGCTTTTTCGGGTGTGACGACGGTGATGACCGCTATGGGCACGCTCAAACCGGCGAGGATCGCCAAAAATAGCAACAACCGTGGCGGCGTCCGCGCATTCTTGTATTTTGCGACGAGGAAAACCCCGCAAGCGGCAAGTGTGATGCCGGCGATCAGGTAAGCGCGGTGGAGGGGAGCTACACTCCGCAGGAATTTAACGGCCGAATAGTTCGGATCGACGATCGGCAGCCGATGATACTGTTCGATAAGGGCGCTTTTGATGAAATCATCGAAGTTGCCTGCCAGATAGGCGGGCAGAAGTAAAACCACGGCGGTGGATACTCCGCCGGCAAATACGACGGCCAGTCTTTTGCAGTTGGTTCTTGTGTCGCTGCGTTCGAGCAGGCAGGCGGCGGCAATGGCGAGACAAATGAAGCATGCCCAGACGCCGCCCTGAAGTTTTGCGAAAGGGATCGCGCCGGTCATGATCGCGGCGAAATACAAACTCGCCAGGCGGCGATCTTGCATGAATTGCGCAACGAAATAGAGCGCGCCGCAGATCAGGAAGACAGGAAGATGCTCGCTCGAGAACTGCGTGAAATCCGGATACAGAATAATAACGTAAAAAAGAGCTGCCGGCGCGACCGCGGCGATTGAGGGCGCGGGCGGCAACAGGAGTCTGGCCAAGCGATATAGAAAATATATCGCTCCCACCGAAAGAGCGGTCGCGGTCACGCGGCCGGAAAAAAGTGTGGCGTCGCCGCCGAAAATATAAGGCCAGGTCAGGACCATTGAATTCAGGGGGCCGGAAGTTGTGGGGTCCAGGATTCCCCATGTGGTCCACCCGTAAGTTGTCCGCATTGCGCCGGCGGCGAAAAGCGCCTCGTCCGGGTTGAGAAGAATGGGGGAGACTATGATTCGGAATCGGGCTGCCAGGATCGCGATCGACGTTGCAGTCAGAAAGCAGATGCCGATTTTTCTCTCGTGTCTGGATGCTCCATGAAAGCATGTGAGCGCCAACAGTGACGCGGAGTAGAGAGCGACAATGGCAAAATAAAAATTGTTCAAGGAAAATACCTTGGCCGCCATGCGGGTTCTTCCGATAGGAAATACCAGTCCGCCGTTGATCTGACGAGGCGTTAATAAGCCTCTCTCTTTCCGGTCACGGCCACCAGCCTCGATGGCGGCAGGCGGTATGCGGCCCCGCCACGATTGATATTGCTTGCGATCTTGTGGCCGCTGCCGCGCTCGATAGCCCAGGTCGGATCGATCCCGTCCTTGCCGCTTATGGGGGGTCCGGGCAGATTCGCCGTCCGGAATCAGGCGCCGGAAAGCCGCGCGAGAGTGTCCGGCGCGTGCAAATCGCAAAACACGCTGGATGTTTTGCGCGGAGCCCGTTGATTTTCATGTCTAAGTATTTGAAAAGAAAGCGTGCGGTCGTGGCGGAACTGGTAGACGCAAGGGACTTAAAATCCCTCGATGGCAACGTCGTGCGGGTTCGATTCCCGCCGACCGCACCAATGTCCTTCATTTAAATCCTTGGATCATATGACCGCTCCGACAGCCCCTGATCTCATCGGCTCCCGTGTTCGTCTGCGCGTGATGCACGAAGCCGATGCGGCGGCACTCGTGCGCGCGGCCTCCGACGGCGAGCTGTGGACTCTCAAGGTCACCTTCGTGCCGTCGGAGGAAACGGTCGCCGCCTACATGAAGCCGGCGCTGGATGGCGCGAAGGCGGGCACGGTTATTCCTTATGTGATCGAGACCATCGCCACCGGTGAGCCGATCGGCTCGACGCGGTTCTGGAAGCTCGACCGCGCCAACCGGACGGTGGAGATCGGGCATACCTGGATTTCGGCCTCATACCAGCGCATCAACACCGAAATGAAGCTCTTGATGCTGACCTATGCGTTCGAGACGCTGAACTGCGTCCGGGTGCAGTTCCAGACCGACGAGTTGAACGCGAAATCCCGCGCGGCGATCGCGCGGCTCGGCGCGAAGGAGGAGGGCATCCTGCGTAACGAGCGGATCATGCCGGACGGGCGCGTTCGCAACACCGTGATGTTCTCGATTCTCGATTCCGAATGGCCGGATGTGAAAAGCAAGCTTACCGCGCGGCTGGCGGGGTGAGGCCGCATCGGCTAGGTTGCGCCTGAAAATTCTCCCGGATGACCGAACGCATGTTCCATCGCACTCAATTGTATCTTGCCGCCGCCCTTCTGTTCGGCTCATGCGGCCTCGCGCAGGCGGCGAGCTTCTTCGTCGATCCTTCTCACTACGCGCTCTACAACTGCGACCAGTTGAACACCGCGCACAAACAGGTCGGCGCGCGTGTCGCGGAACTGAAAGGACTGATGGCGAAGGCGGAGACCGGCTTCGCCGGCGCGCTGATGTCGGGCCTTGCGTATCAGAGCGAATATGTGACGGCGCGCGGCGAGCTCGAACAGATCGACGAGAACCGGCAGAAGCTGAATTGCGGTCCGCTCCCGGTCGAGAAGCCGGCGCAGCCAGTTGCGCCCGAGACCAAGCAGAAGCATCGTAAAAAGCATTAAGGCATTGAGCCTTTACGCGCGCCAGCCGTAGAGCCAGTCCTGCCGCGCGAGCAGCCGCGCGCCGCCGAGTAATTGCATGGTGCGGTCGCGCGCGATTCTTGGCGCGCCCTTGAGGTGATAGATCTGTCCGTTGCGGCGTGACGTGCGCTGCACTCGCGCGATGCGCCCGCGCCGCAGGCTTTCATAATTGCGGAATGCGGCGGGCAGGTCGTCAGGTTGCGCTTTGATGCAGCGTGCGAGCACGGCCGCGTCCTCGATCGCCATCGCGGCGCCCTGCGCGGCGAACGGCAGCATCGCATGGGCCGCGTCTCCGAGCATGACGATATGATCTTTCGCGAATGCGCCGCCGGGCACTTCGAACAGCGCCCATTTGCGCCAGTTCGTGACGGCTTCGATCATCGCGCGGGCGCCGCCGTGCCATGCCGCGAAATGCCGGACGATCTCCGTGGGATCGCCGATCTCGTTCCAGCCGGGCCTGCGCCATTGATCGTTGACGATGGCGACGAGATTGACGTGACCCGCCCCCGCCATCGGGTAGGCGACGAGATGCGCGTCGGAGCCCATCCGCAGTTGCACACGGCGCCGATCGAATCCATCCGGCACGCGCGTGGCGTCGATCATGCCCCGCCATGCGATCCGGCCGCTGAATTGCGCGCGAACCTCGGGGAAAACCTGCCGCCGCACGGCGGACCACGCACCATCGGCGCCGATCAGGGCTTGGACATGATCCTGCCGCCGCGACATGCTGCGGCGTTGCGTGACGGTAACGCCGTTTGTGTCGTTCGAGACGTCATCGAACTGCCAGCCGAGTCGCAATTCGATGCCCGGTGTGGCTTCGACCTGCGCCAGAAGCGCGGCCTGCAGGTCGGGACGATGCAAGAGCCAGTAGGGCGCGCCATGACGCGCGCGAATTTTTTCGCCGAGCGGAATGCGGACGGTTTCCCGGCCGCTTCGCGCATTGATGATGCTGATGGCGTCCGGCGCGACCGCGGCCGCGGACAATCGTTGCTCGAGACCGAGATCGATCAGGATGCGGCTGGCGTTCGGCGAAAGCTGAAGACCCGCGCCGGTTTCCGTGAGGTGTGCCTCACGCTCGAACAGGATGATGCGGTAGCCGATGCGGTTGAGCGCCAGCGCAGCCGTCAGGCCTCCGATTCCGGCGCCTGCGATGGCAAGCGTGCGGGCCGGCGCCACGGCAGATCAGACGACCTTGTCTTCCACCACGCACTGGGGCGGCCGCGCCGCACCGGGCGCGAGATCGCCCGCGAAGCGGTACAGCGTCGAGCAGTACGGGCAGATGATCTCGTCGTCATTGCCGAGATCGAGGAAGACATGCGGATGATCGAACGGCGGGTTGGCGCCGATGCACATGAACTCCCGCGAGCCGATTTCGATCACGCTCACCCCTTGGCCATTATGGAAGTGTGGAACGATGTGGTCGGCCATGAGATCTACCTTGGGATTTACCGTGCGGAAGTCGAAAGCGGTTTTGTTCGTAGTTTCGGGTTCATCAGCGAGCGGGCAACCTATTACCCCCGGTGTACGCGGTATGCCAGAGGTTCAACGCGGACAACGACAGAATTCGCAACAGAAAATAACGAACTGATGCGTGGACGCCGGGGTCGACTCCATACGCTATTTGCTGCTGCGGAAAGCCCTTCTTTCGGAGGGCCTTCTTTTGGTGCACGGCTTCCATCAGGTGAAATTTTCGCCGCAAAATCGCCATAGGGTCGGGCACCAGACGCAGGGATTTGTGCATGCAATACCGGAAAACCACTGCGGCAATTGGATGCGTGGCTCTCTGCGCGGCGGCATTCGCGTTGCTGATGCCGCGGGCGCACACGGCTGCCGCCATTCTCATGGCGCAGGACGACCCTGCGCAATTGTCGGATATCCGTGTTGAATCAGCGCTGCACGAGGGAAGCGAGGCTGCGCGGCAATCCGCTATCGCCCGGCAAATCCGGCAGGCGCTTGATGCGGACGACCCGGAACTTGCCGACAGCTTTGTGTCACTGGCCCAGGGCAAGGGCATAGGTGTTGCACCGGACATGCAAGAGCGCGTCAGCACCGCACTTGCGGCGCACAATTCGACACAGGCGGTCGCGGGGCGATTCGTGCACGGACTTGTGACTGGCGAGGGCGATGACGGGGCGAGCCTCTCGGGCACTCTGGCGGGAGATTTGTTCGTGCTCGGCGACGTGCGCGACGTGGTGCGCGAGGGCAAGCGGCTGGCGATGGGCGAGGATGCCGACCGGCTCGTGCTGGGGCTGGCAAGCGTCGGCATCGCGGTGACAGCGGCGACTTATGTTTCGGTTGTGGGTGCGGCACCCCTGCGCGCCGGACTGACGCTGGTGAAGGATGCGCGTAAGGTCGGCCGCCTCGGCGCGGGATTGACGGAGTGGACCGGGCGCGCGGTGCGCAATGCGGTCGATACGCCCGCGCTCACGCAGGCCGTTCAGCACGCCTCGTTCACGCGGCCCGCGCAAAGCGTCGGCGCGCTGAAGGCGGCGTTCAAGGCCGAGAAGGCAGGCGCTCTGGTGCGTCTCGCCAAAGATACCGGCCGCGTCAGCGAGAAGATCGGCACCAGAGGCACGCTCGATGTGCTGCGTATCGCCGATGGCCCGCAGGATGTGGCGCGCGCCGCAAGGCTTGCGGAGTCCAAGGGCAAGGAGACGCGTGCGATCATAAAGCTGATCGGGCGCGGCGCGCTGCTGCTCGCCACCGGCGCATTCAATCTCGCCTGGTGGGTGTTCGCCGCGCTGATCGCGCTGCTCGGTTTTCTCGCTTCCATCAAATCCACCACCGAGCGGCTGACCTTTGCGTGGCTCGCTCGCCGCAAACGCAAAAAAGCCCGCGATGCAATCGCGCTGACGCAGGCCACATCTGCATAAATTGCCGGGCGTCAAGCACTGGCAAAGCCGCCGCGACGCGGTTAGAACGGCGGCCGTCTGGTTCCCCTGCAATGGAATGTGTTCATGCTGAGCTTTCACAACGGCTCCGTCGAGATCGCTTTTATCGATGAAGGCGAGGGCGAGCCCATCGTTCTCGTCCACGGCTTCGGTTCGACGGCGGGTACCAATTGGGTCTACCCTGGCTGGGTCTCGGCGCTGACCAAAGCGGGACGGCGCGTCGTCGCGCTCGACAATCGCGGGCATGGCGCGTCATCCAAGCTCTACGATCGCGCGGAGTATTCGCTCGACATCATGGCGGGCGATGTGCGCGCGCTGATGGATCATCTCAACATCGAACGCGCTGACATCATGGGCTATTCGCTCGGCTCGCGCATTTCGTGCAGGGTGGCGCTGCATCATCCCGAGCGTCTGCGCTCGCTGATCATCGGTGGCCTCGGCTATGGCCTGATTGAGGGCGGCGGTCCCGGCGAGGACGTGGCGGTGGCGCTGGAAGCGCCGTCGCTCGAGGACGTGACCGATCCGATGGGCCGCATGTTCCGCGCTTTCGCCGATCAGACTCGCTCCGACAGGCGCGCGCTGGTGGCGTGCCTGCGCGGTTCGCGGCAATGGCTGACGCCGGAGCAGGCGGCTTCGATCACATTGCCGACGCTGATCGCGGTGGGCACCAAGGACGATGTCGGTGGCTCGGCGCAGAAGCTGCACCAGATCATGACCCACGCCGAAGTGCTTGATATTCCGGACCGCGATCACATGCGGGCGGTGGGCGACCGCGTTTACAAAGAGGGTGTCTTGGCCTTTCTGGCCCGGCAAGGCTGAGGCAGAATATTATCCGTATTGCCACAAGGGTGGGATTGCAGCCTCCGCAGCGCCTATTA
Source organism: Afipia sp. GW821-FHT14H12 (assembly GCF_058803465.1). Lineage (NCBI taxonomy): Bacteria > Pseudomonadati > Pseudomonadota > Alphaproteobacteria > Hyphomicrobiales > Nitrobacteraceae > Afipia > Afipia sp. GW821-FHT14H12. The sequence continues at coordinate 2,040,630 of NZ_JBXAOZ010000001.1, forward strand.
TGTGGTAATCTCCCGAGCCCGGAATCTGGAAGATGCCTATGGCCAAAGTTAACGTGGATCCGAAAGCCGCCCTTTCGACGGTCGACCCGGTCTGGACGCGGATTCGCGACGAGGCCGAGGAAGTCGCGCGCCGCGAGCCAGAGCTTGCCACCTTCATCTATTCGTCGGTGCTGCATCACGACCGGCTGGAAGCTGCGGTGGTGCATCGCATTTCCGAGCGTCTTGATCATGCAGCCCTTTCGGCGGGCTTGATCCGGCAGGCCTACAACGAAGCGCTTCGCGACGATCCCGATATTGGCAACGCCTTCCGCGCTGATCTCGTCGCCGTCTACGACCGCGACCCCGCGACGTCGCGCTTCATCGATCCGCTGCTGTACTTCAAGGGCTTCCACGCCATTCAGGCGCATCGGCTTGCGCACTGGCTCTACAAGCAGGGCCGCAAGGATTTCGCCTATTACATTCAGAGTCAGTCGTCGTCGGTATTCCAGACCGACATCAATCCGGCGGCGCAGATCGGGCGCGGTATTTTCCTCGATCATGCGACGGGTTTTGTTGTTGGCGAGACGGCGGTGATCGAGGACGACGTCTCAATCCTGCACGATGTCACGCTTGGGGGCACCGGCAAGGAGAACGAGGATCGCCATCCGAAAATCCGCCGCGGCGTGATGATCGGCGCGGGTGCGAAGATTCTCGGCAATATCGAGATCGGGCATTGCGCGCGCATCGCGGCGGGCTCGGTCGTCGTCAAGCCGGTGCCGAACAACGTCACGGTCGCAGGCGTGCCTGCGCGCGTCGTGGGCGAGGCCGGGTGTTCCGAGCCGTCGCGCACGATGGACCAGATGCTCAACGCGAACGGTCTGTAAAGCCTTCTCTGCACTTTTATCGAAACGCGCGTTGCGCTATTGGCTCATGGGGCACGCTGCGCTATTGGCGTGCGGAAGGCTTCGCGTTAGGCTTAGGCGCGCGTGGCAGACATAATCATCATTGGAGACTGCCGTGGACGTTACCGAAGTCAGAAAGCTCGACGCTTATCTCAAGCGCACGTTCGGCAATCCGAAGGTCCGCGTCGTACCGCGTCCGAAAAAGGACGACTCCGCCGAGGTTTACATCGGCGAGGAATTCATCGGCGTGCTGTTCGTCGATGACGAGGATGATGATCGCTCGTATCAGTTCCAGATGGCGATCCTCGAGGACGACCTCGTCGAAGAGGATTGAGTTTTTCTCATCATGAAACGATGCGATGGCCGGCGTAAGCCGGCCATTTTCGTTTGCGGGAGATTACTTCCCCGGCCCCTGAAGCTGGTCGGCGAGTTTGTCCATCGCGTCCGCGACATCGCGCCAGTGGGCGAGCCATGCGCGCGGGAAGCGGAAGTTCAGGTCGGCGTCGCCGATCCGGCGTTCGCTCAGGCACATGCCTGGCGTCTGCGCATCGCGCGAGCAGCGCGCGGTGAAACTTTCGCCGTCGGCCATGAACAGGTCTTCACCCGCGTAAGGCGTGCCGGCGCGGAAGGCTTGCATCATCAGCGTGTCCTCGACGGTCGAGGCATCCGATTCCAGATAGCGCGGATAGATCGTCTTGGTGCGCTCCGCCGGCGATACCGCGTCGTGATGGGCGATGATGGAAACGAAAATACGGTCGATCGGCTCGGCCTTCGATGCGGCTTCCGCTTCGGCCTCGGCGGCGGTGATGTGCTTCTGCGCCGTTGGCGGCTTGAGTGAAGGATAGAGGAAGGAGAGATCGACGCGCTCCTGCGGGCCGGTGCGCTTCTGCAATCTCACCCGGATCGCCGCCGTCGGCACGTTGAACAGCGTGTGGCCGATCGTGATCGGCAGCGTATCGGGTTCGCTGGCGGATTGTTGTGGCTGCCAGGTCGGCTGGAGCAGGTAGATGACGGAGGCGAGAGCGGCGGAGCCGATCACGATGGAGGCGAGGATGGGAAAATAGGGGTTGTGGCGTTTGCGGGCGCGGGGCGGCAGAGGGGCAGCCATGGTGGAGCGGGTTCCAGAGCGTTTCGAATCGCGGACGTCGCGGCGAATATGGTCATGTCATAGAGCGGCTTATGTGGCGATGGCGAGGCCTGTAAGGGCTCTCGCGCGGCGTTTTTGCGGATATCCCGGAAAGGGGCGGTCCGCGAAATTAACCCTTTCTTAAGTATAAAGTGGCGGCGGCGGCAGGGTTCTGCGAAAGCGGAGACCACCTCTAGCGCGGGGCCTCACGATGTCGCCGGACACCCTGAATTCCTTCTTCTCACTGATGATCGGGTTTGCCTTCGCGGGCGCGCTGGCAAGCGGCTATCAGGCCTTCGTGGACCGCCCCGCAGGTTTCGGCATTCTGGAACGGAGTGCCGCGCCGCGCGCGGTGATGACCGTGCCGTTTCTGGTGTTCGCGGCGCCCTTTATCATTATGCGCAACACTATTCGCGGGCGGCGGATCGAAAATCGCCGCATCGTGTTTGTGATGGTTGCAACCGTGATCGCCGGTATCTGGAGCCTGATGTCAGGCACCTGCGTCGTCATGTTCTTGCAGGCGACCGGGATCGTCGCGTAGGCGAGCCTCGCATCCGTTTTTCGTTCGTGGCATGGTCGTCTCGCTAAGGAGACAAGAATGGCCACCTACGAACTCGACGGCGTCAGGCCGCAACTTCCCGCCGACGGCGACTATTTCATCGCAGATTCCGCCGAGGTGATCGGCAATGTCCGGTTGCAGAAAGGCGCGAGCGTCTGGTTCGGCTGCGTGATCCGCGGCGACAACGAACTGATCGACATCGGCGAGGGCTCGAGCGTGCAAGACAACTGCACCTTCCACACCGATCCGGGTTTTCCGATCACGATGGGGAAGAACGTCTCGGTCGGCCACAACGCCATCCTGCATGGCTGCACCATCGGTGAGGGTGCGCTGGTCGGCATGGGCGCGATCGTGATGAACGGCGCGAAGATCGGCAAGGAAAGCGTCGTCGGCGCCGGCGCGCTGGTGCCGGAAGGCAAGGAATTTCCCGAGCGCTCATTGATCGTCGGTTCCCCCGCGCGCGTGGTGCGGACGCTGAACGACGAGCAGGTTAAGGTGCTGACGCGCGCCGCGCCGCATTACGTCAAGAACAGCAGGCGCTTCAAGGCGAGTCTCAAGAAAATCGATTGAAGACGATCGGCTGAACGCGAGCCGCGCCCCAGGATTTGTGAGCGCCAAAAAGGTTGCGGCCAGCTTCCGGGGAAGAAGCTGGCCGCGCGCGAACCGGTCTCGGACGGGGAGGGGTGGGGATGTGACCGGGACGCGAGTAGGAACCTCAGTTTGTTGACGTGGCGGTGACGACAGCCGGGCGGTTGTCGCCAAGCGAGACCCACACATTCGGGTCGGTTTGCGACTGGCGTTTGACAAAGCGGTAGCCGGTGTCGGTCCAGGCCACGACGTCCTCGTTCTGGTTGTCGAGAACGAACTCGCCCTTGTCGGACTTCACCGTGAGAACGGCATGGCCTTCGCCCTTGCGGTCGCGCACCACCGTCACAAGCAGCGCTTCGCGCGGCCAGCCGGCATCGATCAGCATCTTGCGCTTCATCAGCACGTAATCTTCGCAATCGCCGTAGCCGTCGGTCGGATACGACCACTTTTCGACCACGCCCCAATGCTCCATGTCGGTCATCGGCTTGACGTTCTCGTTGACCCAGCGATTGACGCGCACGAGATCCTTCCATGCGGTCTGGGTCATGACGATGTCGCGGGCCTGCGTGGCGCCGCCCTTGCAGTCGGCGGCGTTCTCGGCGCAGAACTCGACCCAGCCGATCGGCGCGCGGGCGGTGTCGCCGAGGCTTGCATAAAGAACGTGACTCTGCGGCGCGGCCGGAGCGATCCGGCTGGCTGCCTGCGAAGCACTGGAAAAACCTGTCAGCCCGGCGGCGACCGCCAGACATACGCCCCATCCACGAATTGAAACCATTGTGGCCCCCGTTTTTTTGTTGGGGCCACTGTGGCAGCGAGGCTTTGCGCCGCCGCTAAATCACGTCGCGGCAATTGACTGAAATGATCGTCAAATCAAAGGCTTGTTTAAATCAATGTCGATTCAAATAAAGCTCAAATTTGAACGATCGGGATTTGATTCAAATTGTATCGATTGTCTCTCAAGCGATTGAATTCTCACGCCTCGCCCAAGGGAACGGAGCCTTCGCGAGAGCTTGAAGAGTGGTCCGAAAGTAGCTGGGGCCGGATTTTCCGAGGCGATGAGTGCCCCGTCCGGTGACAATGGTGAGAAAGCGCTAACCGCACGGCTTTACCCGGCGGTGACGCTGACGCGAAGCGGCTTGCATGCGCATGCCTTGATGCGCGGTTCAGGTCCATCGATTCAACAGGCTTCATGCATCGGCAAAAGCGATGCGCTGCTGCGGCTTAATTCTTTGGGGCTGCATGGGGCGAGGGTCTACGATGACGCTCGCACAGGATTGCCACACAGGAGAAATATCGATGTCCGATGGAATGTACCCAACCTCGACCACTGAGTTCGGAAAGATGCGCCGCGAGCTGACCCCTGACACCGAGGCTGCCTTTCAGGCTTTCAGCCAGAAGGTGTTCGCCGAAGGCGCGCTGCCGGTGAAGATGAAGCAGATCATTGCCGTGGCCGTGGCGCACGTCACGCAATGTCCTTACTGCATCAAGGGCCACACCAAGGCTGCATTACGCCATGGCGCGACGCGACAGGAGCTGATGGAAGCCATCTGGGTCGCTGCCGAAATGCGCGCCGGTGGGGCCTATGCGCATTCGGCGCTTGCGCTTGAGGAAGCAAAAGCTGCCGCCGGTTGAGCGCCTTTACGGCCTTTACGGCTTTTCCGGCGCGGCATAGCGTTCGCGGCGGGGAAGAGGGAGACCGTCCATGAAGGGCTGGGTTTTGGGAGTGGCCGCGGCGGCGGCGCTGTTTGCGACCGCCGCGCAGGGAGCGGAAGTGAATATTGTCGCACTGGGCGCGAGCAACACCTACGGTTCGGGACGGGGACGCACCAACGGAGGCGTGCCCTCGTCGCAGGCTTATCCGGCGCAACTGCAAAGACTGCTCGCGGCCAAGGGCGTGTCCGCGCATGTCGCCAACGCGGGAATTCCCGGCGACACCACGAGCGGAATGCTGGCGCGGCTGAATTCCGCCGTGCCGAACGGAACGTCGATCGTCATTCTCCAGCCGGGCGGCAACGATGCGCGGCGCGGAGAGGGAGCCTCACGGCAAGGCAACATCGCGGAGATCAAACACCGTCTGGCGGCCCGCCACATCAAGGTGATCATGCTCGGCCATCTCGGACAGATCGCGCCGAAAAATACGCGTGACCCCGATGGCCAGCATTTCAATGCGCAGGGCCATGCGGCGTTCGCGGCTTGGCTCGCGCCTCAGGTGATCGCGGCTGCACGCGGACAATAGCCAGCGAACGGCGAGGCACCTCAGGCGGCTGCGGCCGTCCACTCATCGACCTGCACCAGCGCCGGATCGTCGGCGTGCCGGATCAGCATCCGCTCGACGCGATCCTGCCAGAGCGCCGCGAAGCGTGCCTGCTCATCCTCGCTGGCCTGCTCGGCAATGACTCGCGGAAACACCGCCTGCATCTCGGGAGCTGACGGCACCGCGCCGGTGTTGAGATCGAGCGTGACGCCGCGCCCGTTATCCGTGCGGCGCAGGGCTATCAGGCCGTCGATCGGGGCTTCGAAATGCTGAAGGTCACGGCGCGCGAAACGGCTTTTTGCGCCGATGCCGCCGAAGCCTGTTTCGGGGGCGGCTCCGGTGAGGAGCGTCGCGACGGCGGCAATGACGCCGGTGGTGCCCTCATCGCGCGGGTCGCGCAGATACACCTCGATGCCGCCGCGCGCGGGCATCTCGTCGCCATAGAGCGCGCGAAGGCCGGCGCGCATCATCAGGTACGCGCCGGCGACGGTTGGGCAGGAATGGCCCGCGAGTTTTACGGCATCGGCGTAGGTGTAGGTGATGACGCCATCATCCGAGGCGCCGAGAAAGATGGCCAGAGGATCACGCAGCGTGATCGTCGGAACATCGGCGAAGAAGGAAGGAAAGCCCATCGCATCCTCCGGGGCATGTCAGGCCGCGCTCCATAGGGCGGCGCGCGAATATAATATGTATTTCTAGTACATGTTTATTCGGCCGACAATAAGGCACAGCGCCCCCGGACAGGAATCATCCGGATGCATCCTGCGGAGCAGGGAAGATCTAGTCCCGTGCGGTGACGTTGTCCTCGACGGTTTCAAGCACCTGCGGGTGATTGAACTCGATGGCGAAGCCTTCCTCGAGATGACGGACGACGCGCGCGGCGACGCGGCCGAGCATGACGTGGCTGCCGACTTCGGGGCGCATCTGGCCGGACAACGCCGCGCCGGAGAGCGACAGGTCGATGATGCGGCATTGCATCTCGCCGCCGCCTTCGAGCCTGAGCCAGCCCATCGCGTTGCGCGGCACGATACGATCGTGGCGGCGATCCTCGGGCAGATTGAGGATTTCACGGTTGGCGAGCCAAGTGAGCTGGGCGGCGAGCTTCTCGCGCTTGCGCGGCGTGGCGCTCACGGTCATGGCGAAGCCGTTGTCGAGCAGGCGGGTGATCTTGCCTTCGACGCGGCCGATATGATCGAGATAGGCGACGACCCGTTCGCCGAGATTGCCGATGCCCGGCGCCAGCAGCGCGAGGCCGCCGGGGGACATGTTGATGGCCTGACAGGGGTATTCGCGGCGATCGGACAGCATGTACCGGCCAAGCAGGTGAATTTTCACCCGCTGGAAGTGCCGCCGTTCCTCAGCCTGTGGCTGAAAATGTCTTTGTACCAACGCCATCGCCACGCCCGGACACGGTAAGAGCGAACCATACGGGCGTCAGGGTTAATGCGGAGTTAAAAAGTTTTACCACTAACATATTGATATATTTTATGTTATTCGCTGCCGTGCTCTGCGTGTGAGGCGACAGCGTAGTCGCTTATGCCGCAGCCCAGATCGGAAACGGTCCGATCTATGGCCGGACGGGCTTGTGGTATGCCGCTTCATGAATGTTGTCTTCGAACGAACCGGCCCCATCCCCGAACTAGCCCCGTTTCCCTTTCGAGGACGGGGGCTTTTGCGTTTTAGGACCTTTGAAATCGCCTGGTGGAGCCGTAAAAGTGGGCTATGTCTGGGGAAGATTTAGCGAAACAGAATTTTTTTACCGCGTTGGACTGTCTCGATCGAGGCGACCTTGCGAACGCTGATCGCTATTTCAGAGCGACCCTTAAAATCGTGCCGGCACACGGCCCGTCGCTGGCGAACCTCGCTGCAGTCTTGGTGCATCAGGGGCACTTCGATGAGGGGCGCGAAAGGGCTGAACAAGCGGTCGCGGTCGGGCCGCCAAGCGCTGACGTTCTGAACACGCTCGGCTTCGCGCTGGGGCGGCTCGGCCGCTATTCGGAAGCGATTAAGGTCACTGACGATGCGCTGAAAATCGATCCTTCATCGATCGATGCGCAACTGACGCGCGGGAATGCTCTGCGTCGCCTTTGCCGTTTTGACGAAGCGCTGGCGGTCTATGATCGTCTTCTGTCGGCAGACCCGCAGAGCGAAGATGCCGCGCTGGGGCGCGCAACCGCACTCGCTCAAGCGCAACGCTTTGACGAAGCTTTCCCCATCTTCGAGCGGCTGCTTTCCCAAAATCCGAAGCTTGCGAGTGCGTGGGCGGGGCTCGGAAACGCCCTCGTTTCTTCTCACAAATCTTACGCCGAAGCGGTCAGCGCGTTTGACCGGGCGATCGAGATTTCGCCGGGCCTCGCCGACGCATGGGCCGGGCGCGGCGGCGCTTTCTTGGCGATGAAAGACTTTGAGAGAGCGCTTCCGAATTTCGAGCGAGCGTTATCGCTAGACCCACATCAGCGCTTTTTGCGCGGCGATCGATTTGGCGTTGCGGCGATGCTTTGTGATTGGAGCCATCGAGAAGAAGATGTCCGCGAAATGAGGCGCGGAATCGCAGAGGGGCGTTACCCATCTGCGCCGACGCACTTTCTATATGCATTCGATGAACCGGCGATGCATCTGAAGGCATCACGCGCTTACGCCGACTTGATGTATTCTACGGCATCAACCGCGCCGCTGAAGAGCGGCGCTCGTACCGGCAAAATCCGGATCGGCTATTTCTCTTCCGATTTCGGCGACCACGCGACCTCTTTTCTAATCGCAAGGCTGTTCGAGCTGCATGACCGGTCGAAGTTCGACGTTATCGGTTTTCCCGTTGGCCCTGCGAGGTTCGGAGATATAACGAACCGCGTTCGAAAATCGTTCGACGGATGGTTCGAGCTGGGCCCGCGCGTCTCGATTGAAAGCTGCGTGCAGATCGTGCGCGCACAGCAGATCGACATCGCGATCGACTTGAACGGCTACGCTCAAGAGCCTCGCTCGGACATCTTTGCGGCGCGGGTCGCGCCGATCCAAGTTGCGTATCTCGGTTATCCTTCAACAATGGGCGCCAGCTTCATCGACTATCTGATCGCCGACAAGATCGTCGTGCCGCCGGCGCAGCGCGCAAACTTCGCGGAGCATTTGGCCTATCTGCCGAATTGTTATCAGGTGAACGACACGACAACGCGCGTTATCCCAAACGATCCTGTATTCAGGCGGGACCACGGCCTGCCTGATGCTGGGTTTGTGTTTTGCTCCTTCAACAACAACAACAAGATCAATCCGGGTACTTTTACTGATTGGATGACGATCCTGCGCCGCGTTCCGGGCAGCGTCCTATGGCTATTGAAAAACAGCGACGTCGTCGCGCAAAACTTACGACGGGAAGCGTCGGCGCGCGGAATTAATCCAAACCGCCTTGTCTTCGCTCCCAGAGCCGACCTTCCACGCCATCTTGCCAGGCACAGGCTTGCGGACTTGTTTCTCGACACTCTGCCGTACAACGCTCACACCACGACCAGCGACGCCCTCTTGGCCGGCCTGCCTGTCCTGACGCTTCAGGGCGAGGCGTTCGCGGGGCGTGTGGCGGCAAGCATCCTAACCACGGTCGGCCTTCAGGACGGACTTGTGACGTTCTCGCGGGAAGAATACGTCGAACGCGCCGTCGCTCTTGCGACGGACGCTGACCGGCTCGACGGCATTCGCAAGAGGCTTGTCGAGTATGTTCGGACAAGCCCATTATTCGACATCAAACGGTTCACGGCCGATCTGGAAAGCCTGTACGAGGCTATGTATCAGCGTCAGGCTTCGGGCTTGCCGCCGGCTGAACTGTCTGTCGGTGTTTGACCATCCTCGCCATCGAAGGGCATCCGGAACCCCAAAAGCCGGGCTCGAAGCTTCCATCGCTGGGGATCGCAGGATTTGCAGCTTATACCGGTGTCGTCCAATGCAGCGATGGGCGCCGCTGAAAGGCGGCCAATGGGGGCGGCGGGGGTGGTTTGGCGCACTCGCTCCAATGAAATCAATGGCTTCGAGTTAATGCGGCTTCCCTTCCGGCGTATTGCCGGTTCTGCTAACCGGAGGAATGGCCAAGAACGAACGGAAGCCGATTGCATTTCAGGATGCCGCAGAGCTGGGCGAGTGGCTGATGAGCCACTTCCAGCATAGCGGCGAACTTTGGGTGCATATCTTCAAGGCTAAATCGGGCAGGCGGTCAGTGACGTGGACTGACTGCGTGATCGAAGCGATCCGCTTCGGTTGGATCGATGGACAGAAGTTGCCGCTGGACGAGGCTTCGTATTTGCAGCGCCTGACGCCGAGGAAGCCAAAGTCGAATTGGTCCGCCAAGAACCGCGAACATGCGATGAGGCTTATCGCGGAAGGGCGGATGATGCCTGCCGGATTGACCCATATCGAAGCTGCAAAGGCGGATGGCCGATGGGACAGCGCCTATGCAGGGTCAGCGGCCATGACCATCCCGCAAGATTTTCTGGATGCGCTGGAGACGATGCCCGCCGCCAAGGCGTTCTTCCAGACGCTGGATCGCAAGAATCTCTATTCGATCTACTATCGGCTTCACACGGCGAAGCGCCCCGAGACACGCGCCAAGAGATCGGCGCAAATCCTCGCCCAGCTTGACCGCGGCGAGCGCTTCCACTGAAAGCGAAACGATCGGGTCGAAAAGGCGATACGCCTCTACCGCAGGCCCTCATAGACCATGAAGCCGCGCGCGATTTCGAGCTTGCGCAGCATACGCGGCCCGCGCGGTTGAATCTCGGGTTCGAGATGGCGCCAGGAGGTCAGGCCGAACTGCGACAGTGTGCCGGGGGCTTCCGTCAGCGCTGCCATCTGGCCGGTGAGACTAAGCGGGGTATGGGCACGGGGGCTGAAGGGCAGGAGCAGCAGTTCGAAATGCACGAGGCCGCCCTCGCTCGTCGCCGCTGTGACGCCCGCGACCGTCGGCATGGTTTCCTCGGCGACGATGCCGAGAAGATCCTCGATCTCCCGGTGCGCCTCGCCCGTGAACAGCGACGAGAAGCTTTCGCCCTTAACGTCGCGGCCGAGCCGGGCGCAAATCCGCGTGCCCGCGACACGGAACGGATATCCGGCGGCGGGATCGTAGGCGAGCACGAAGATGTCGCCGAGCAGATGCCGCACGGGCTCAGGCGCAAGGCTGCTGCGGTCCGGGGCGGCCGATGTGCCTCGGGCCTTGTCCCAGTATGCGAAGAATTCCCGGTTCGACGGATGCTTCACGTTAATCACCCACCCGGCAGGTCCAGACACGGGACAGTTGTGTCCCGAGCCCGCACGCTGCGCGGCCCTTGGTTGTTGTGCGCAAGGATCGGTGCAGCGTCCATGCCGAAGGGCGAAACCGGGGGAGGTTAAGCCCCGGTTTGTGGCGTTAAGGTAAATTTAACTATGAAGTTGAGGCCGCAAGGGAACCGGGTAGTATGCATCTACTCCATACGGCAGCAGCTTTTCCCAAGAGCTGCCGCCGGGTCCAGACGGTCGAATACAAGTTGAATAACGGGTGGCTATAAGACCGGCCATCGCGCGGGGAGGGGTGGGGATTTCCTTCGCGAAAGGCTGTCATCGATCAAGGGAGGACCTGTCCGGTCCTCCCTTTTTCATTTTCGGCGCGGGATGACCGCTTTTTCACCCAGGATGGACACAGGCGGCTTGCGCTGCGGGGCAAAAGCCGTATGTCAGGGACTGGCTGGCCCGATCCGTTCCCGGTCCGGGCGGCCCTGGATGAGACCATTGCTGGCACCCCCCGAACACTCCCGCGAACCCATTCTGACGCTGCCGCGTCCGATGACGCTTCTGCTCGCGATCCTGTTTGGGATTCATATCGCGCGGATGCTGCTGCCTGCGTCGCTGGATCAGGAAGTCATCTGGGTGTTTGGCTTCGTGCCCGCGCGCTACGAAACCACCCTGATGGCCGAGCAGATTCCGGGCGGAATCGGTGCAAGTATCTGGAGCTTCCTCACTTATTCGCTGCTGCACGCGGACCTCACTCATATCGGGTTCAACATGCTGTGGATGCTGCCGTTCGGCAGTGCGCTGGCGCGGCGCTTCGGCGGGGTGCGGTTTTTCGTCTTCCTCGCCATTACCGCGGTGGCCGGGGCATTGGCGCACCTGCTGACGCATGCCCATGAGCTGGCGCCGATGATCGGCGCATCCGCCGCTGTGTCCGGCACCATGGCCGCCTCGCTGCGTTTTGCATTCCAGCGCGGCAGCTTCCTGTCATTTCGTCGCACCCCCGATGCCGATGCGGCCGCGCGCATCCCGGCGTTGCCCTTGTCGCGGGCGCTGCGCAACGGACGGGTGCTCGCCTTTCTCGGAATCTGGTTCGTCCTGAACCTGTTTACCGGGCTTGGCGCCATCGAGATCGGTACTCAGGGGCAAAGTATCGCATGGCAGGCGCATGTCGGCGGCTTCCTGGCCGGCCTTTTGTTGTTCTCGCTGTTCGATCCCGTGCCGCGCGGCGGCAGCGAGTCACCGGCCGATATTTCACCTGAGGAAAATCTTTCCTCCCGCGACGTCTGATTCGATTTTTCTTTTCCTTGCAGCCCTCCCTGCATTGATCCATCATTCGATCAATGCCGGACCGCACTTCGCCGGTGATGCAACCAAATCGCCGCTGAGTGAGTTGTTCCCGGCTGGACGAGATCGCACGGTTCAGAATGCGATCGCATCACTTTATGGGAGGCGCTGGCAATGACGGTTCAGGCAATTCTCGGCACCAAGGGATTCGAAGTCATAAGCATCGAGGCAGACGCCAAGCTGTCCGATGCTATCCGTGTCTTGACCGAGCGTCATGTCGGTGCGGTGCTGGTGATGAAGGATCATCACATCGAAGGCATCCTGTCTGAACGTGACGTTGTGCGTGTGCTCGGCAAGCATGGCGCGAGCGTGCTGGCGATGCCCGTCAGCGAAGTCATGACGCGCAAGGTCGTGACCTGCCGCCGCGCCGACACCGCCGCCTCGATCATGGAAAAGATGACGAACGGCAAATTCCGTCATCTGCCGGTGGTGGAGAACGAGCGCGTCGTCGGCCTGATTTCGATCGGCGACATCGTGAAGTGGCGCGTCAAGGAATACGAGCGCGAGCAGGAAGCGCTGCGCGACTATATCAAGACGGCCTGAGGTCTCACGTCACGGTGCGAGTTGCGCTGTGCCCGGCGGCTGGCTTGCCGTCGGTGTGAGCATGTTGATCGCTTCCTGAATCGATTCGATGGCGCGTTCGGCGGCGCGTTCGCCGTGCGCGATGCATTCCTCGGCACGATGGAAATCGAACCATCCGATCCGTCCGACGCGCGGAGAGATCAGTACGTCGGGGGGGTCGCCCGCGAGACGTGCGCGGGTGATGCGGTCCTGCATGATGTTGAAGGCGTCCACCATCACGGTGGAGATGCCGGGGCGGCCGGGCGCGCCGAAGAACTCGCGCTTCATGGTCTTCTCAGCGGAGAAGAATCCGAATCGCTTTTTTTCCGGAGCAGGCTCGGGCGCCACAGCGTCTTCCGGCGTGCCGTGTGCGACGATGGTGCCGTGGCCGGTGATGTCGGTGGAGACGTTGCAGGCGATCACGATCTCGGCGCCCATCGCGCGCGCCGCGGACACCGGCACTGGATTGACCAGTGCGCCGTCCACCAGCCAGCGATCGCCAATCAGGATCGAAGCGAAAATGCCGGGCAGCGCGTAGGAGGCGCGCATCGCATCGACCAGCCTGCCGTGGTTGAGCCAGATCTCGTGACCGGTTTTCACCTCGGTCGCGACCGCTACGTATTTCAGCGGCAATTCCTCGATGGTGATCCGGCCGAACGTGGTGTCGAGTTGGGCTGCGAGCTTGTCGCCACCGATCAGGCCGGAGCCGTTCAGACGGATGTCGAGATAGCTGAACACGCTGCGCGGGCCGAGATGCCGCGCCCATTCCTCGAACGTGTCGAGATGGCCCGCCGCATAGGAACCGCCGACCACCGCGCCGATCGAGGTGCCGACAATGATGTCGGGGACGATGCCGTTGGCGATCAGGGTGCGCAGGATTCCGATATGGGCGAAGCCGCGCGCCGCGCCGCCGCCGAGCGCGAGACCGATTTTGGGCCGGCGCGGAGCAGGGGCCGCGTCCTTATCGTTGGACCCGATGGCCTGGCCGATCCCTTTGAAGACTTCGAGCAACCCGGGGCCTCCCGATGATGGATGGTGCCCTCCGGTGCGGTTTTCCCGCCCCGGACAGGCCGGATGGAGAACATGCGGTGGTTATTGCCGGAATGTGACTGAAGCGGGACCTTTTATCCAGATATGTTCTGTCCCAGAGCCATTTCCGCCGCCCCTTGGGCGGGTCTGGAGGCTTGAATTCGCCGCCTTTTCAGGGAAAAAGCTACGCATGATGACATTCCGGCATGGCAGTCTTGTCTCAAGGCGCATGGCGCGCCTTGCGTGCGCCTGTGTGGCTGTCGTCCTGTCCGGCCTGATGCTCGTCGAATCCGCTCATGCGCAGTTTCCCGGCGATCAGCCGGCGCCGGTTCCCCCCGGCAGCATTCCGCAGGCGGAGCCGTCGGCGCCTGCCATCAGCCTCGCGCCGCCGTCCGGTTTGTCTCCTGCCGATTTGCCGGCCCAGCTCACCCAGCCGCCGCTGTTGCCGCCGGCCCCGGCGGTTCAGGCCACGCCGCAAGGCACGCTCACTTTGTCTGCACGTTTTGGCAAGGACATGCCCGCGATCAATGGCGGGCTGATCTGGCGTATCTATTCCGACAAGCTCGGCCCGAATGGCGCGATGCATCTCATCCGCGAGGAGCGCGCCGCGGCACCGGTGATTCCGCTGCCGCCGGGCGGCTATGTGATTCACGTCAGTCTTGGTCTCGTCAGCGACGTGCGGCCGGTGACGATCAGACAGGAAGAGACCACGCGCGAGACGTTCGATCTTGCGGCAGGCGGCTTGCGGATCGAAGGCCGTGTCGGCACGTCGAAAATCCCGCAAGGCCAGATCGTCTTCTCGATCTACAAGGGCAGCCAGTTCGAGATCGGTACCGGCGACCGCTCTCCGATCGCGCAGAACGTCGCGGCGGGCGATGTGCTGATGCTGCCTGCCGGAATCTATTATCTCGTCTCGACCTATGGGGACGCCAATTCGATCGTCCGTTCCGACATTCGCGTGCAGGCCGCGAAGCTCACCGATGTCGTCGTCACGCATCGGGCCGCCGTCATCACGCTCAAGCTCGTCGGCGAGAAGGGCGGCGAGGCGCTGGCGAACACCGCATGGTCGGTGCTAACGCCAGCAGGCGACGTCATCAAGGAATCGATCGGCGCGTTTCCACGCGTGATGCTGGCCGAGGGCGAATACAAAGCCATCGCCAAGAATGACGGCAAGGTGTTCGAGCGCGACTTCGAAGTGAAGAACGGCGTCGACGGCGAAGTCGAAGTGCTGACGCGCTGATTATGACAAACTGTCATAGTTTCTAATTCGGACTAACCATCAAACAAGTTTTCCTGTTGCCGTCGCGTGCGAATGCGAGGGATTTACGCCGCTTTAATTGGCACGGCATTGGATGCGCGCGCGTGAAGAAGCTGCGTTAGTGCGCGAGGATACGTTGTGAGTACCATCGGTATTTCGAACGAAAATATTTCCGGGTCCGATTTGTTCAGCGATCTGTCGGTGCTGGAGCGAAAATGGCGCGCCGCATTGAAGCCGGGGCGCCTGCTGCCGCCTTTTGAAGATGTGACGCTGGGCGGCTTGGGCCGCATCGCCGATAACATGGCGCTGCTCAGGGGGCAGGGCGGCGATATCGAAATTCTGCGCGCCGGGCGCGAGGTCGATGCATGGCTTGAAAGCGAAGTTCAGCACACGCCGCTGGCCATGCTGCCGCCGGACTGCGCGCTGACGCTGGCGGAGGCTTGCGCCTCGGCGCAGCATAATCAGAAGCCTTATCTCGCCACCGCCCATTGCGTGCGTCACGGCAAGGTGCAGGCCTATGACGTTCTCGCGCTGCCGATGGCGTCCCGCTGGGGCGACGTGCTCACCAGCATCTATGTTCATACGCGCGGTCTCGATTTCGACCTGCTGGATGCGGTGTTCTGCGCCACCGATGACGGTGTGCTGTCGCTTGCGGCCATTCGCGACGCCGAAGGACATCCGGTCGATTTTCAGATCGTGCATCTCAATCAAGGCGCGGCGCGGCTGTTGCGGCTGCCTTCCGACGAATTGCGTTGGTTGCGGCTGAGCGCGGGAACGCATCTGTTGTCATTCACCAACGTGCTGGCGCAACTCGCGGAAGCGACGGGTGCCGCGGCGAATGTGCAGATCGAAGTCGAGGGGGATGGTTTCACCTTGAAACTGAATGTCGCGCCGGTCGGCGACATGCTGTCGGTCATCCTGACAGACATTACGGATCTGAAGCGCCGCGAAAGATCGTTCCGCCTGCTGTTCGACGCCAATCCGATGCCGATGTGGGTATTCGACGCGCAAACCAAGAATTTCCTCAACGTCAACGATGCGGCCATCCGGCACTATGGATATGACCGCGCCACCTTCCTGGGGATGAATCTTCTCGACATCTGGCCGGAGGACGAACGGCAGGCCCATGCAAGCGTGCTGGACGAGGTCGGCGACATCTATCAGTCGACCCACAACTGGCGACATATGAAGGCCGATGGCTCCGAGATCGAGGTTTTGACATTCGGTCGTCGCGTGCCGTTCGAGGGGAAGGATGGCTTTCTGGTGACGGCGGTGGACATCACCGAGCGGCGCAGGGCGGAGGCGCGCATCGCCTATATGGCGCATCATGACAATCTCACCGGCCTGCCGAACCGCGTGAAGTTTCGCGAGCATCTCGATCAGGCGCTGGAGCGGAGCGATGGCAGCGATGAACGCATCGGCGTGCTGTGCATCGATCTCGACATGTTCAAGAATGTGAACGACTCGTTCGGGCATCCGGTGGGCGACCGCCTGCTGAAGATGGTGGCGGAGCGGCTGCAGGCGGTGATACCGGCGGATTCGCTGGTGGCGCGCCTCGGCGGCGACGAATTCGCGATGGTCGTGAAACGCAACCCGATGCCCCGCGATCTCAACGATCTTTCGGCAATATTGATTGCCGACGTGAGTGCGCCTTATGCCGTGGACGGGCTGGAGCTTGTGATCGGCGCCAGCGTCGGCATCGCGATGTCGCCGGGCGACGGCGTGACCGGAGACGATCTGCTGCGCAACGCGGACATGGCGCTTTACCGCGCCAAGTCGGAAGGCGGCGGCGCGCATTGCTTCTTCGAGCAGGAAATGGACCGTCAGGCGCAGACCCGCCGCGCGCTCGAATTCGATCTGCGCCACGCGCTGGCCAATGGCGAGTTCGAATTGCATTATCAGCCGCTGGTCGATGTTGCGGCCAACCGTATTGTCGCGTTCGAGTCACTCATTCGCTGGCGTCATCCGGAGCGCGGCATGGTCTCGCCGGCGGAGTTCATTCCAGTGGCGGAGGATATCGGCCTGATCGTCACGCTTGGCGAATGGGTGCTACGCGAAGCCTGCACCGAGGCCGCGAAATGGCCTGCGGATATAAAGGTGGCGGTGAACCTGTCGCCGATTCAGTTCAGAAGCCGCAATCTGGTGCAGACCGTGATCGCGGCACTTGCGCATTCCGGCCTTGCGCCGACGCGGCTGGAGCTGGAAATCACTGAATCGCTGTTTCTTGCGGAGACAGAGGCGAACCTCGCGATGCTGCATCAGCTCCGCAGCCTCGGCGTGCGCATCTCGATGGATGATTTCGGCACGGGTTATTCGTCACTGAGTTATCTGCGCAGCTTCCCGTTCGACAAGATCAAGATCGACCGCTCCTTCGTGCGCGACCTTGCCGAGCGGGAGGATTGCGTGGCGATCGTGAAGGCAATCTCTGGCCTCGGCCAGAGCCTGAACATCTCCACGACGGCGGAAGGCGTCGAGACCGAGGACCAGCTCGAGCGCCTGCGTGCGATGGGCTGCACCGAGGTTCAGGGATTCCTGTTCAGCGCCGCAAAGCCCGGTGTGGACATCGCAGGATTGCTCGACAGGTTCGGACAGGGACGCACGAAGGCAAAAGGGGCCGCTGCGGCCGCGTGAGGACTAGAACCGCGTCACGATCTCGCCGAGCGGCGGGCGAGGGCGATCCTCGATCGTTTTGGTCGGCTTGCCGATGTGGATGAAGCCCGCGATCTTCTCGTTCGGCGCAAGGCCGAGCGCATCCATCGCGTCGCGGTCGAACGCCATCCAGCCCGTCACCCAGTCGCAGACGTAACCAAGCGCGGTCGCGGCGTGAACGATGTTCATGGCGCTGGCGCCGGCCGATAATTCCTGCTCCCACGCGGGCACCTTGAAGTGCTCGATGGTCTTGCTAACCACCGCGATCACGAGCGGGGCCTGCGAGAACCGGGTGCGCTCCTTCTCGATCTGGTCGGGCGTCGCCTGCGGGTTCTTCTGCGCGAACAGTTTCGCGAAAATCTCGCCTGCGCGCGTGCGGCCGTCGCCCTCGAATACGATGAAGCGCCATGGCGACAGCTTGCCGTGATCGGGCACGCGGGAGCCGATGGTGAGGATGGTGTCGAGTTCGGCCGCAGAGGGGCCGGGGCCGGTCATCTCCATCGGCTTCAGCGAGCGGCGGGTTTTCAGAAGTTCAAGTGCGTCTGGCATGTCTGTCTTTCAGGTCTGTCTTGTGGCCAACAGATAGGAAGACGCCGATGCCCGGCACAAGGGCGGGCACCGGCATGAAGTTTAGATAGACTTTAAGCAAGCCCCTTCGCGCGCTTCACATCCGGCGGCGTGGCCTCGGCGGTCAGCGCCTGCAATGCCTCGTCGAGCGGCAACACGGTCTGGCCTTCGCGGCCGAGGCGGCGGATCGAGACGGCGCGCGTCTCAGCCTCCTTCTTGCCGACGACCAGCAGCGCCGGGATCTTCGCCAGCGAATGCTCGCGGACCTTGTAGTTGATCTTCTCGTTGCGCAGATCGATCTCGACCCGCAGGCCAGCCGCGCGGCAAGCCTCGAACACCTCGCGGGCATAATCGTCACCATCCGAAGTGATGGTGGTGATGACGGCCTGCACCGGCGCGAGCCAGAGCGGGAAGTGACCGGCGAAATGCTCGATCAGGATGCCGGTGAAGCGTTCCAGCGAGCCGCAGATCGCGCGATGCACCATCACGGGTGCGACCTTGTTGGAATGCTCGTCGATGTAGAACGCGCCGAACCGCTCCGGCAGGTTGAAGTCCACCTGCGTGGTGCCGCACTGCCATTCGCGGCCGATGGCGTCGCGCAGCACGTATTCGAATTTCGGGCCGTAGAACGCGCCTTCGCCCGGATTGATCGAGGTCTTGATGCGGTTGCCAGATTTGGCCTCGATCTGCGCCAGCACCTTGGTCATCACGCTTTCGGCGTGGTCCCACGCGGCATCGGTGCCGACACGCTTGTCGGGGCGCGTCGAGAGCTTGACCGTGAGTTCACCCTCGAAGCCGAAATCGGCGTAGGTCGACAGGATCAGGTCGTTGATCTTGAGGCACTCGTCCGCGAGCTGGTCCTCGGTGCAGAAGATGTGTGCATCGTCCTGCGTGAAGCCACGCACGCGCATCAGCCCGTGCATCGCGCCCGAGGGCTCGTAGCGGTGTACGACGCCGAATTCGGCCAGGCGGATCGGCAGTTCGCGATAGCTCTTCAGGCCGTGCTTGAAGATCAGCACATGGCCGGGGCAGTTCATCGGCTTGATCGCGAACCAGCGCTTGTCTTCTGCTTCATCGCCGGCGGACTGCGCCGCGAACATGTTCTCGCGATACCATTCCCAGTGGCCGGAAGTCTCCCACAGCGACTTGTCGAGCATCTGCGGCGCGTTGACCTCGTCGTAGTCGGCAGCGAGGCGGCGGCGCATGTAGGCGATGATCGCCTGAAACAGCGTCCAGCCCTTCGCGTGCCAGAACACGACGCCGGGGCCTTCCTCCTGAAAATGGAACAGGTCCATCTCGCGCCCGAGACGGCGATGGTCGCGTTTCTCGGCTTCCTCAAGCTGCTTGAGGTAGGCGTCGAGATCCTGTTGGCTCGCGAACGCGGTGCCATAGATGCGCGTCAGCATCGGGTTGTTGGAATCGCCGCGCCAGTACGCGCCCGCGACCTTCATCAGCTTGAAGGCGTTGCCGACCTTGCCGACGGAGGTCATGTGCGGCCCGCGGCACAGATCGAACCAGTCGCCCTGCTTGTAGATCTTGATCTGCTGATCGGCTGGAATGGCATCGAGCAGTTCGACTTTGAACATCTCGCCGTTGTCGCTGAACACCTGCTTGGTCTGTTCGCGCGTCCACACTTCCTTGGTGAAGGGTTTGTCACGCGCGATGATCTCGCGCATCTTCTTTTCGATCGCGGCGAAGTCCTCGGGCGTGAACGGCTCGTTGCGGAAGAAGTCGTAATAGAAGCCGTTGTCGATCACCGGGCCGATGGTCACCTGCGTGCCCGGCCATAGCGTTTGCACGGCTTCCGCCAGCACGTGCGCGGCATCGTGCCGGATCAGTTCCAGCGCGCGCGGGTCGTCGCGGTTGATGAATTCGATTTTCGTATCGTGTTCGATTCCGTCGGTAAGGTCGGATACGACACCATCGAGCGCCATCGCCACGGTGCGCTTGGCGAGCGAGGGCGAGATGCCCTTGGCGATCTCAAAACCGGTGGTGCCTTTGGGGAATTCGCGTTTTGCCCCGTCGGGGAAGGTAACGGCAATCATGTCGGGATTTTCGACCGCTTTGAGGTTGGCGAGGCCGAACTGGAATCCGGACGCGGGGGCTTCTTTATCAGACATTAATCTCTCCTGTTGCTCACTCCTGCGAACGAGCGCAGGTAAGCGGTAGGAGAGGGATATAGCAGCGGAATCGCCGTGGGCAAAGGCGTTTGAGCGCCTTACGCCGTCAGCAAATCCTCGATCATCACCGGCAGTTTGCGGACCCGCACGCCGGTGGCGTGATGGACGGCATTGGTGATCGCCGCCGCGATGCCCGCAAGGCCGATTTCACCAAGGCCGCGCGCGCCGAGTTCGTTGAAGATCGTGTCGGGATGTTCGACGAACGACACGTCGATCCGCGGTGCGTCGGCGTGTGTCGCCATGACATAATCGGCGAGGTTGCTGTTGATCGCAGCGCCATTCTGCGGGTCGTACCAGGTGTGCTCGAACAGCGCCATGCCGACTCCCATGACGACGGCGCCTTCGATCTGGTTGGACGCCGTCTTCATGTTGATGACGCGGCCGCCGTCGATCACGGTGACGACACGCTCGACTTTCAGCCGCGCCAATTCCGGCTGCCAGCTCACCTCGGCGAACTGCGCGCCGAAGGAATGCAGCGAGTACTTCTTCTTCAGCGGATCGTTGAATCCGCCCTCGCTCTTGCCGTGCCCCTTGACCGATGCCTTGCCGGCCATTTCCAGCACGCGGGCGAACGGCAATCCGCCGCCGTCCGCCGCGCCAACCGTGGTGTTGGCGGCGACTACCTTGCCGTCCTTGAACGTAAGGTCGCGCGGCTTGTGGCTGGCGGATGGCGAGTTCGGCGTTTTCACCGCGAGGTCGATGATGGATTGCTGCGCCTCCCGCACGGCCTGAAGCATCGCCGGAATAACGGATGCGGTCGCCGCCGAGCCGCCGGAAAACGGACCGGGCGGCAGGTCGGTGTCGCCGAGCACGACCTCGATCTTGTCGGTGGGCACGCCGGCTTCGGCGCTGACGATCTGCGCCGCCGCCGTATAGGTGCCGGTGCCGATGTCCTGCGTCGCGCAGGTGACGCGCACGGTGCCGTCCGATTTCAGTTCGACAGCGGCCTCGGTCGGCATCCGCAGTGCGATCCATGAAGCGCCCGCCACGCCCCAGCCGAGGATTTTTCCGTTCTTGGTCATCGAGCCGATGCCGGGCGTGCGCTTGCTCCAGCCGAACTTGTCCGCGCCGGTCTGCAGGCATTCGACCATGTGGCGCGACGAGAAGGGCAGGCCGCTGCTCTCGTCCACCTTCGGCTCGTTCATGATGCGGAATTGAACCGGATCGATCTTCAGCTTGATCGCGAGTTCATCGACCGCCGACTCCAGTGCGAACAATCCTGGCACCGCGCCGGGGCCGCGCATCGATGTCGGCGTGCCGACATTGCGTTTGGCGGCCGAGGACCGGACGCGCAGGTTCGGCGTGGAATAGAGGAAGGGCGTCGCCTCGCCGCAGTTCTCGCCGTAATCGTCCGACATCGATGTGTGGTTGATGGAGTCGTGACTGAGGCAGACGAGCTTGCCGTCGGCCGTCGCGGCAAGCTTGATGTGCTGCTGCGTCACTGGCCGGTGACCGGCGGACTCAAAATTCATCTTGCGGGTCAGCACAAGCTTGATTGGCTTCTTGAGTTTCTTCGCCGCTGCGGCAGCAATAAAACTGTGGGCCCACGGCCACAATTTGCTACCGAAGCCCGAGCCGATGAAACGCGCGACCACCCGAATGTTGTCGGTGGGTTCGCCCAGCACCGCGGCTGCGACCTGGCGATGGTTCACGACTGCCTGACTTGGCTCATACAGCGTGAACACACCGTTCTCATACGTCACGACCGAGGCGTGCAGTTCGATGACGGAATGGGTCTCGGTCGGCGTGACGTAGGTTTCATCGATCTTGACCGGCGCATCCGCGAACGCCTTCTCCACGTCTCCGCGCTGGCTGTCCGTGGTCCATTTCGAAGGCTCCAGTTCATCCTTCACGTTGAAGGGTTTGGCGTCATACGTGACCTTGATGGTATCGGCGGCTGCGGTGGCCTGCTCGAAGGTGTCGGCGATGATGGCGGCAACGTACTGGCCGTAATAGCGCACTTCATTGTCGGCGAGCGGGGGGCGCCTCTCGTCGATCATGCCGTTTTTGGCGGTTGGCCGGTTGAGCTTGCCGATATTGCCGGAATGCAGCACGAGCCGCACGCCCGGCATCTTTTCGGCGGTGGTCGTGTCGAGGGTCTTAATCATGCCCGCCGCGACAGTGGCGCGGACCGGAACGGCATAGAGCATGCCGTCGAAATGGTGGTCGGAGGTGTAGATGGCTGTGCCGGTGACTTTCTTCGGTCCGTCCACGCGATTGAGCGGGGAGCCGATCACCTTGCCGGGGTCCACATAATTCATGGTGCAATCTCGCTATTGGCTTAGGCCAGCTTTGCTGCGGCGTCGAGGGTGTGAACGAGGCAACGCTTCGCCAGTTCGACCTTGAAGCCGTTCTGGCTCTGCGGTTTCGCATCTTTCAGGAAGGCCTCGGCGGCAGCGCGGAATGTCGCCTTGTCCGGCGCTTTGCCGATGAGTGTTTTTTCCGCATCCGCGTTGCGCCATGGCCGCGTGCCGACGCCGCCCATCGCGAACTGCGCGGTCTCGATCTTGCCGTTCGTGACTGTCATCACAACAGCGGCGGAGGCGAGGGCGAACTCATACGATACGCGGTCGCGCAGCTTCAGATACAGCGAGCGCGATCCCTTTGGCGGCGCGGGCAACGTCACATGGGTGATGAGGTCGCCGGGCTGCATCACGGTCTCCTTGTCGGGCGTGTTGCCCGGCAGCAGGAAGAACTCCGCGATCGGCACGTTCCGCTCGCCCTGCGGCCCGCGAATGTGGATGGTGGCGTCGAGCGCCATCAGCGCGACATTCATGTCGGATGGGTTGCTGGCGATGCACTGGTCGCTGGTGCCGAGAATGGCGAGCGTGCGGTTGAAGCCGTTGATGGCCGCGCAGCCCGATCCGGGATTGCGCTTGTTGCAGGCCATGTGCTCGTCGCGGAAATAGACACATCGCGTGCGTTGCAGGAGGTTGCCGGCCGTCGTCGCCATGTTGCGCAATTGTGCCGATGCGCCCGATAGCAGCGCCTGCGACAGCACCGGATAATCGCGCACCACGCGCTCGTCATGCGCGAGGTCGGCGTTGCGGACGGTCGCGCCGATCTTCAACCCGCCATCGGCGGTAGGTTCGATCTTGTCCAGCGGCAAATGATTGATGTCGATGACCTGCTGCGGTGTTTCGACATTCAGCTTCATCAGGTCGATAAGTGTGGTGCCGCCGGCGAGGAAACGGATATCGGCTCCCTGTTGCGCGGTTTGCGCGGTAGAGGCGGCTTTGATCGCGGCATCCACATCGTCGGCGCGGCGCAGTTGGAACATGTGCATCTGCCGTCTCCTTACGTACCTTGCCGGACCTGCTGGATCGCGGCGACGATGTTCTGGTACGCGCCGCAACGGCAGATATTGCCGCTCATGAGTTCACGCACGTCGGCATCGGACGGACCGCACGGTTCTTTCATCAACGCGACGGCGGACATGATCTGACCGGACGTGCAGTAGCCGCACTGGTAGCCATCGTGCTCGACGAAGGCGGCCTGCATCGGGTGCAGGTTGCCGGGCTCGCCGAGGCCTTCGATGGTGGTGACTTCGCGCTCAGTGAGAGCGGCGGCGAAGGTCAGGCAGGAATTCACGCGGCGGCCATCGACATGCACGGTGCATGCGCCACACTGGCCGTGATCGCAGCCCTTCTTGGTGCCGGTGAGGTGGACGTGCTCGCGCAGGAAATCGAGCAGCGTGGTGCGCGGGTCGATGGTGGCGGAATAGGGTTTGCCGTTGATGGTCAGTTTCGTCTCAACGGCATAACCCGGCGAGACGGTTGTCTTCGTCGGTGTCATGTCAGCCTTGCTTGGGGTTGGCCAGTTCGTGGCAGTTGCGATGCCGGCGGCACCGATGGTCTGGAGGACGGTCCTGCGATCCGGGCCTGGCTTGCCCGATTTGGATGGATCATGCTCGGTCATGCATCCCTCGATGCTGGTGACGTATGTATCCAAACCCCGCCGGGTTCGAATTTGTCTAACTCCAAACAATAGCGATGGCTGCGGTCAGTTCCATGACCCGATCGCCAAATGCCCCACACAAAAAAGTGTCGTGAAAACAAAAGCGGTAGCTGCGTCCGCCAGCACATTCATTCGTGCTTATCGTTGACGCCGCGCCAGCGCGCGTAACGCCACGGCAGATACCAGCGTGCATTCGCGGGTCTCTGCTTGGGCACGAAGTCGAGGCCCGACGTGCCCCACGGCTGGCAACGTAGCAAGCGGGCCAGCGTCATCCAGCCGCCCGCCCACAATCCGAACCGGCCGATGGCTTCATCGCCATAGGCCGAGCAGGTCGGAACATGGCGGCAGTTGAATCCGATCAGTGGCGAGAGCGTGGACCGATATAACCAGATCATGCCGCGTCCCGCATTGCGCGGCGCGTTCTTCGCCATGTCGCAGGCACGGCAGCCGCAGGACAATTTGAAAGGCATGAGCTTGGTCTGGGTTAGAGGTTAGTTCCGGTTCCAGGAACTATACTGGTTTTTCCGCCACAGTTTCACAGCATCGCGCGGGTTTGAATGCAACGCGCCGAATGTTTCATGGACGCTGCGCTGCGGCACCGTTACGATTTTCATAATGCTCGTGTGACAGGATTCGTGTCACGCTTCGGCTCTGGGCCGTTGCCCGGCTCGGGCATGGAAGGGAATGGAAGTGGGGTCGCTCACGTTTAGCGGCTGGGCGCGGATTGGCGCCGCAGCCCTCTTGGTTGCGCTGTTCGGCCTCGCCGCGCGTGAGGAAACCGCACATGCTTCCGGCGCTGCTCAATCGTCGCCATCCGCGAAGACCTCCCACGCAGCAGATGCGCCCCATGAGCCGGAAACGGTCGAGCCGCGCCGCCAGCCGATGACGTTTGTCTGGCACGCGGCGCCGAAAGATCAGTGCGCGCCGGATTGTCGCGACTGGATCGAGGCGGTCGGCGTCATCACCACCGACACGCCTGCATTGTTCGAGAAGATCGCAACCGGTCACGATCTGTCGTCCGCGACCGTGGTGCTGAACTCCAGCGGCGGTTCGGTGCTCGATGCGCTGGCGCTTGGCCGGGTGTGGCGCAAGGCGGGCCTTTTCACCACCGTCGGTCAGGTGATTGAGAAGGACGGGTTGAACGGCAAGGTCCGTGCGATCGAGCCGGACGCCTATTGTGAATCGATGTGCGTATTCCTGCTGCTGTCGGGCAAGACCCGCAACGTGCCGCCGGAGGCGCATGTCCGTGTCCACCAGATCTGGATGGGCGACCGCGCCAATGACGCGAAGGCCGCAACCTACACCGCGCAGGATCTGATGATCGTCGAACGCGATGTCGGGCGGCTTGCGAAATATACGTTCGACATGGGGGGCACCGGCGATCTGCTGACGCTGGCCTTGAGCGTGCCGCCGTGGGAGCCGCTGCATGAATTGTCGCGCGACGAATTGCGGTTGGGTAACCTCGTGACCGACGAGCCGGTGGTGGCGGACGTGCCGAAGCTTGAGCCGCCGCACACGGCGACGGTGGGCAAGCCTGTCGTGACCAAGCCGATTCAGGATCGCGTGGCGACCATGCCCGCGACGATGGCGCCGACCAAGACGGCAGAAGCGCTGCCGCCGACCGGCGGAGCCGCGCCTGCGCAATGATGCGGGCGGCAGTCCGATTATTCGGCGGGAGCCGTGTCGGCGTTGAGCGCGCCTGACGCCTTCTCTTTATTCTCGATCTGGTCGATCGCGTCGACCACGGCGTCGAATGTCAGCAGCGTCGAGGCATGGCGGGCCTTGTAGTCCCGCACCGGCTCCAGCACCGCGATGTCGGCCCATTTGCCGTCCGGCGGCGCGCCATTGTCCTTCAGCATCTTGGTCACGGTGTCGCGCAACTGGCGCAGTTCATTGGCGCTCGAGCCGACAATGTGGCGCGCCATGATCGAGGAGGAGGCCTGACCCAGCGCGCAGGCTTTCACGTCATGGCCGAAATCGGTGACGACGCCGTCCTTCATGTTGAGGTCGATCTTCACCGTCGAGCCGCACAGCTTGGAGTGGGCCGTCGCCGAGGCATCGGGATGGGGAAGGCGGCCGAGCCGTGGAATATTGCCGGCCAGCTCGATGATTTTCTTGTTGTAGATGTCGTTTATCATGAAAGTACCTGTGGGCTGCGCCCGCCCAAAAGGGCCATCTGGAGCCTTGGCTCGCAGTCCTGCTGTCCTATATAATGGCTGGATCGCAGGAATAAACCTGTCGAATTGACCGGCTGCCCCGGAAAGTCACGATTTGGCTTCCGGCAGCCTTCTAAACTCACGCAAGGCGTCCGACGGTCCCACAGGGCCTCTGGCGACCCGGTGACACTCCGGCCCCGTCTTTGGCAATGAGGGCCGGTCGAACGGAGAGCCACGATGGATGCTGTCATCAAGCCGCTACGCGGCAAGGTGGACAAAATCGAAGTTCCTGCTTCCGAGATCGATCAGGCGGGGATTAACCCGGATCAGCCGCGTCCCTCGCGCGACGCGGCCGAGCAGGCGGTGAAGACGCTGCTCGCCTATATCGGTGAAAATCCCGACCGCGAGGGCCTGCTCGACACGCCCCGCCGCATGGTCGAGGCTTATGACGAACTGTTTCAGGGCTACCACCAGTGCCCGGCCGAGGTGCTGAACCGCACCTTCGGCGAGACCGCGGGCTACGATGATTTCGTGCTGATCCGCGACATCGAATTCCATTCGCATTGCGAGCATCACGTCATGCCGTTCTACGGCAAGGCGCACATCGCCTATACGCCGGTCGACCGCGTCGTCGGGCTGTCGAAGATTGCGCGCCTCGTCGATGCCTTCGCGCATCGGCTGCAGACGCAGGAGCATCTCACCGCCCAGATCGCGGCGGCGCTCGACAAGGTGTTGCAGCCGCGCGGCGTCGCGGTGCTGCTCGAGGCGGAGCATACCTGCATGTCGGTGCGCGGCATCGCCAAGCACGGCGCCAAGACGGTGACGTCGCGCTTTACCGGAATGTTCTATGACAATCCGGATGAGCAGAACCGTTTTCTTCATATGGTGCGGGGCATTAGCGCGCCATTTTCAGGCGCTTGAAGTTTTTCACGAACCTTAGAATGTTGTTCGCAAGTGACGACGCAATCAGGCCACAACGCAGAGCTTGAAGAGGGGCTTTCGTTCGCTCCGCGCTTCGACGCGTCCGGACTCGTGACGTGCGTGGCGACCGACGCCCGCTCGGGCGACGTGCTGATGGTCGCCCACATGAACGACGAGGCGTTGCGCAGGACCATCGAGACCGGCGACGCCTGGTACTACAGCCGCTCGCGCAAGAAGTTATGGCGCAAAGGTGAGACGTCGGGTCATGTCCAGCGCGTCGTCGAGATGCGGATGGATTGCGATCAGGATGCGGTGTGGATTCGCGTCGAGCAGTCCGGTGCGGCCTGCCACACCGGCCGGCACTCCTGTTTCTATCGCGCGGTGAAGAACGAGAATGGCGGCGCGAAGCTCGTGTTCGTCGATGCCGATAAGGCGTTCGATCCCGGCAAGGTCTACAAATAGCACCCCGTCACGCTGCGCTTCGGCTTGCGCTTGCCCGCGCCGTTAACCCTCCATTAACCATAATCGCCCAGGGTGCAGATGGACCGGAAGGTCCGGCGGGTGTTGGGAAGCGCCCGCGACATTCAGACGTGTCACCGGGGAGCGGGACACATGGCAATCGACAGCACGACTGCGTCGTCAGTCATTGATTCTGCGCGCGCGAAAATCGCGGGCGCCATCAAGCAGGCCGCAGATGCGACCGGCGCGAGCTTCGATTACCTGATTTCCACCGCCAAGATCGAATCCAACCTCGACCCGAAGGCGCAGGCATCCACCTCGTCGGCGCGCGGGCTTTACCAGTTTATCGAGCAGACCTGGCTCGCCACCGTGAAGCAGGCGGGGGCCGCGTTCGGCTACGGCAATTACGCCAATGCGATCTCGCAATCACCGTCCGGCACTTATTCCGTCAGCGATCCGGCGACGCGCGACCAGATCCTCAGGCTGCGCGACGACCCCGCTGCCAACGCGGCGATGGCGGGCGCGCTGACGCAGGCCAATAGCTTCAAGCTCTCCGGCGAACTTGGACGGCGCCCGACCGACGGCGAACTTTACATGGCGCACTTCATGGGCGTCGGCGGCGCGACGAAGCTGATTTCCAGCGCGCAAAGCAATCCGAGCGCGTCCGCACCCGCGATGTTTCCGAATGCGGCCGCCGCCAACCGTTCGATCTTCTACAATCGCGACGGCAGCGCGCGCAGCGTGTCGGAAGTCTATTCGGACATCAATACACGCTTTGCCCGCGCGGCGAATTCTCCGATGGCGCGTTTCGCGGTTGCCTCGGCGGGCGGCTCGTCGCCTGCCATGGACAACATGGCGTACCTGTCGAGCTTCCCGCAGGGCAGCGGCGCGTCCATGACGACACGGCAGATGGGGCCAACATTCCATTCGCTGTTTCAGGCCGGCGATCGCGCCGAGCCTTTGTCTTTGACGGTGCGCCAGTTGTGGGGTGCCGGTTCGCAGGCCAACGCGGAGGCGCCCGCCGCGGCTAATCCCGATCAGTCGCAATTCAATCTGTTCAGCGATCCGAAGGGCGTGTTTGCGGGGTGAGCGGAGGGAGTTAACAAAAACTCAACGGCCGCAGCCGTTTATGGTGAACTGTTTCTTAAGTGTCATGGTTTACGCTTTCTGACAGTAGCGTCGTATTCCCGACGCAGTCAGCAAAGTTGCGTAAGCCGGAACACCCATGATCGTTCGGCAGTTTATCAGTTGGGTTCGTACCGCTCCCGTCGGGGAGCGCGCCGAGGCGACACGGGCATTGGCCCGCGCCTGGCTCATTTCAGATTTATCGCAGGACGATCGCATCGCCGCCGAAGGCGCGCTGCTGATGCTGCTCGACGATGCCTCGCCGCTGGTGCGGCAGGCGATGTCGGAGGTGTTCGCGGCCGAGGCCGATGCGCCGCCCGCCATCGTCGCGGCACTCGCGGCTGACCAGCCCGATATCGCATTGCCCGTTCTCGAATTCTCGCCGCTGCTGATCGATGCCGATCTGGTCGATCTCGTCGCCACCGGTTGCCCGCAGGTGCAGTGCGCGGTGGCGCGGCGCGCGGAGTTGCCGGTGTCGGTGGCTGCCGCGCTCGCGGAAGTCGGCGATGCGGCGGCGGTGCTCGAACTGATTGAAAATCCCGGCGTGACGCTGGCGCCGTTCTCGCTGGAGCGGATCGTCGAGCGCCATGGCGATCTCGCCGTGATCCGCGAACAGCTTTTGCAGCGTGAGAATTTGCCTGCGTCGGTGCGCCTTGCGCTGGCGGCCAAGGTGTCGGCGACGCTGGCCCGCTTTGCCGCAGCGCGCGACTGGATCACGCCAGACCGCGCCAGCCGCCTTGCGGCGGAAGCGACGGAACGCTCGCTGCTCGATATCGCAAGCCTGTCGCAGGGCGAGGAGCTGGCAAATCTCATCCATCATCTGCGCGAAAGCGGCCAGCTCAACGCAGGCCTCGTGCTGCGCGCGTTGTTGTCGGGCAATGCCGGTCTGTTTGAAGCAGCGCTTGTCGAGCTGAGCGGCCTGCCGCCGCGTCGTGTCGCCGCGTTGGCCTATAGCCGCGGGGCAGGGCTGGACGCGCTGCTGACGAAGGCGGGTTTCCCGGCCTCGACCGTTCCGGCATTCCGCGCCGCGGTCGCAGCGATTCTGGAGATTGGCTTCGTCGATAGGCAGGACGGTATTGTGCGGTTGCAACGCCGCATGGTCGAGCGTGTGTTGACGCAATGCGAGAGCGAAGTGGCGTCGGCGCACGATCCGCTGCTGGTGCTGCTGCGGCGCTTCGCGGTCGAGGCAGCGCGCGAGGATGCTCGGCTGTTCTGCGATGAGACGGCGACACAGATCGACGCCCAGCGGTTCGTGCAGATGATCGAGGACGCGGCGCCAGTCGAAGACGATTGTAGTTACGACGAGATGATGGCCGAGGATGACGAGGACATCGTCTTCGTGGATTCTCCGCCGCTTGCGCCGCGTTTGGATGACGAAAACGAATTCAGCTATGAAAGCGAATTCGACGACTATGCGCCGCTGGACGAGAATTATGCCGCCTCGAATGACGAATATGCGGTGATCGAGGGACTGGACGCCGAGATTGCCCAGATCGTCCGCGAGCGCATCGCGGCCTAAAGCAACATCGTGCTTCATACGAGCATGCAAAAGCGCCGCTGTTGAGCGGCGCTTTTTGTTTGCCGGTGAGGAAGTGGGGGGCGTTTAGTCCGCTGGTACGATGCTCGGCGCCAGCACGGCTTCGAGGTGTTCGGGGCGGTCGCGATTGGCCTCGATCAGGAATTCGTCGGCCAATTTGCGCAAACGGATGCTCAGTTCATCCGCCGTGTCTTTTTTCGAACTGCTCTTCGGCAGTTCGCGCACGATGGCCTGAATGGCGTGAACATGATGGGCGATCAGGTCCGATGGTACCGTAGTGAGTTCGGGCGCATGTTCGAGAATGCGGCAGAGGCTTTCGGCGGCGACCGCCGCTTTGGGATAGCCGAACGTGGTGGCATCGCCCTTGATGTCATGGGCTGCGCGGAACAGCTCTTCCCGGTTCTGGCTGGTGAAGCCATCCTTCGCCACCACTTCGAACGCGTGCGCGAGGCGGGCGCATTCCTCGTCCATCCAGCTCTTGAATTCACCGGACAGGCCGGCGAGCGCCTCCTCGGCGCGCGCGATCGGGTCGTCAGTGTCGCGATCATCCGCATGGCGCACGAATTTGCGCAACGGATTTGGCTGGGTGATGACCTGATGGGCTTCGAAGGTTTCGACCTTGAGGCTGCCGGTTTTGTCTTTGGCCATGGCCGCTATCCGGGGCTGCGGGCTTTATCCAGCAGCGAGGGTTGCTGCAGGATTTCGGCCTTGCCGCCGTTGCGGCGGTCGAGACCGATATAGGTATTGGAGGTGTTGCGCCGCCGGTCCGGGCCAAAATAGCTCTTGGTGCGGATGAAGGGCCGGGGGGATGCCACCACGTTCAGGATACGCTGGTAGAGCCCCTTGGCGGAGATCGGCTTGGCGAGGAATTCGGTGACGCCCGCGTCACGCGCGGTCATGACACGACGCTTCTCCGAATGGCCGGTGAGCATGATGATCGGCGCATACGGATTGCCGACGCCGTCCGGCTGGCGGATCATCTGCGCGAGTTCGAGCCCGTCGAAAATCGGCATCGACCAGTCGGTGATGACGATGTCGGGGACATAATGGCTGTACATTTCAAGCGCGGTGGCGCCGTCTTCGGCTTCATAGACTTCGCGCGCGCCGAACGAGTGCAACAGCGTACGCAGAATACGCCGCATATGCGCGTTGTCGTCGCAGACGAGAAACCGCAGTTTGTTGAAGTCGATGCGGAACATGCACAGCCACGTAGAGGGACGCCGATATGGGAAAAGTCTAGGCTGGCGGCCGTTAACGCCCGGTTAAGCATAAACGCGCAGTCCGAGGCATCTGCCTGCGGTTAAACGCCGAACTGCTCACTCAGGATACGCTCTTCCAGGCTGTGGCCGGGGTCGAACAGCATGCGGATCGAGATGCTCTTGTCGGTCAGCACCTCGACGCGGGTGACGTAGCGCACTTCATTATGGTCGGCGACCGCGGCCACCGGACGCCGCTCGTCCTCCAGCACCTCGATGGTGATGTGGGCGGAGCTTGCGAGCAGGGCGCCGCGCCAGCGCCGTGGGCGGAAGGCGTTGATCGGCGTCAGCGCCAAAAGGTTTGCCGTGATGGGAATGATCGGTCCCTGCGCCGAGTAGTTATAGGCGGTCGAACCGGCCGGCGTGGCGACGAGAATGCCGTCCGAAATCAGTTCGGGCATCCGCACCTGCTCGTCGATCAGGATGCGCAGCCGCGCGGCCTGATAGATCTGGCGAAACAAGGCGACTTCGTTGATGGCGTGGTGCACATGCACTTCACCTGCGGCGTCAGTCGCGCGCATCAAAAGCGGATTGATGACGGTCAGCCGCGCGGCATTCAGGCGTTCGATCAGCCCGTGGCGGCTGTATTCGTTCATCAGGAAGCCGACGGTGCCGCGATGCATGCCGTAGATCGGCGTACCGGAGCGCATCCGCTCATGCAGCGTGCGCAGCATCAGCCCGTCGCCGCCGAGCGCCACCACGACATCGGCATCCTCGACTTCGCGATTGCCGTAGTCCGACGACAATTGCGCCAGCGCGCGCTGGGCTTCCAGCACCGGGCTCGCGACAAAGGCAATGCGTTGGTATTTGCTCTCGACGGTCATGAAGGCTGGTTAACCCCGTAGGGCGCAGGCCGGATTGGCGTGAATTCCTCAAGTGTATCCGGTCTTTGCCTCCTGCGGTACTGGGGGAAATGTGCTCCGTCCGCGACCCTTTAACAGCGTTAACGCCGCAAGATGGCTCGCTCGCAGGCGCGGACGGGACGAAATCGACATTAACAAGATGTCATGCAGATGAACAGAAACCGTTTGGCGGCTTCAGTTTGAGTTCAGTGCGCGCGGCTCATCATCGGGCCACGATCACCGCTTCGGCCATTCGGCCCATTGCGCTCTGATCCCGAAACAGGAGTTTGCCATGTTGAAGATCATTTCAGCCGCCATTGTTGCCGCCTCGGTGATGGTTGCGCCGGCGATGGCCGCGACCGTGATCAAGACGCAAAAAACGATCACCCATTCTCAGGTTCTGAAGCCGTCGGTGGCGAATGCCAACGCCCACATGGTGAAGAAGCATCATCGTCACCATGTGCGTCCGCATCACCACACCAAGCGCGTGGTCGTGAAGCATCGTCATCATGGTTGATTGACGACAGCGGCGCGGCTTGCCCCGGCTGCGTCCGCTGAATTGAGAGCCGGTTCGTGGATTCCCCCGTCCACGGACCGGCTTTGTTTTTAGTTCGTCACGAACCGCAGGCCGCCATAGACGCCGATGCCGGTTTTCTCGAAGCCGAGCGGATTTTGGTAATGGCGATCGAGCACGTTATCGATGCGTCCGAACACCGACCAGTTCTGATCGACTTTGTAGTTCGCCGCGAGGTTGAGGAGCTGATAGCCAGGCGCGCGCACAGTGGCACCTGTTGCGTCGGCATCGCTCCACGAACTGATCCAAAGCGCGGTCGCCGTCAGCGTCAGTCTGTCGGTTGCCGCCCATTTGGCTTGCGCGCTCCACTTATGGGCCGGACGACGTTTTAACGCGATGTGCTTGGTGTCGTCCGTGGCAATCGTGTGGGTGTAGTCGCCGCGAAGCGTGAGGGATTCTGTGAGTGCGAACGAGGTGAAGGCTTCGAGGCCGTGGGTCGTCGCGAGTGCGACGTTTTCGTATGAAAAGAGCGTCGGGTCGGTCGGGACTGGCTGGAAGCTCTCAATGAGGTTGTTGAAGCTGTTATGATACCAGGTGCCGCCAAACTGTAAGCGCTTGTTGAACAGGGCTTGCTCGAAGCCGTAATCGTAGCCTTTGCTTTCCTCCGGCTTCAGGTTGAGGTTCGAGACGACGCCGAAAGCAGGGTTGGTTGAATACAATTGATCGATTGAGGGCGCGTGAAAGCCGGTGCCATAGCTTGCCTTGAGCTTGGTGCCGGTTTCCGGAATGACGATCGCCGGCGCAACACGGAACGTGTCGTGCCCGCCAAAATGGTCGTTCTGGTCATGACGCACGTTTGACACGATAAAAAGCCGGTCGAAAAAATTGGATTGCAATTCGGCATAGCTGCCGAGGTTTTGAATCGAGCCGGCAGCCACGGGAATGTTGAAGACGGCCTGGTCGATGCGCCCCCGTTCGGTTTCATGCTCCACGCCGGTGACAAGCGTCTGTCCCCTCACAAGCGCAAGATCGCTTCTCCAGTACACCTTCGCACGATCGCCATGGTAGCTGCTGTTT
Organism: Afipia sp. GW821-FHT14H12; assembly: GCF_058803465.1. NCBI lineage: Bacteria > Pseudomonadati > Pseudomonadota > Alphaproteobacteria > Hyphomicrobiales > Nitrobacteraceae > Afipia > Afipia sp. GW821-FHT14H12. The sequence continues at coordinate 2,074,711 of NZ_JBXAOZ010000001.1, forward strand.
GGGGTGTCTGATCCATAAAACGGAGGACCATAAGGGTCGGTCGTGTTCCGCTGAACGTCGGTGTAGGTCACGCCAACATGGTTGTTGAAGCGCCCGTCGAGTAATTTGAATACGCCCTCGACGAGGCCGTTGAACTGCTTGCTGTCGGACCGGGACTGGATCGGGTTGGGGACGGTTGCAAACGTCACCGGATTGAAACCATCGCTCTCCGTATACCGAAGGTGAGCATCCGTGTAGCGGGCGACGGCATTGACCGAGAACATCTCGGAGAAGTCGTGGCTGACTTTGCCGTGGAAGGTCAGGTTGTCATAGAAGTCGTTGTTGCGCTTCTGTCCTGGAGGCAGGCTGGAGAGTGGTACGACCGGTGTCGAGTCAACCCGCATGTGCGATGTGGTGAAAGCATAGCGTGTGTCGCTGGTCGAACCGCTGACCGAGGTTGCCTGATTGAACGTCCCGAACGATCCACCTTCGAGCAGCGTGGACCATTGCGGCGCGCCCTTGCCGGTCTTGGTTGTCATCGAGATGACGCCGCCCATCGCGTCCGATCCGTACAGGCCACCCTGCGGGCCGCGAAGAACTTCGACCTGTTCGAGGCCGAATGTCGTCAGCGGACCGAAATCGAACGCGCGATTGGGACTCGATGGATCGCTCACGTCGATGCCGTCGATGAGGACCTTGGTGTGATAGGAGTTTGCGCCGCGGATGAAAACGGATGTCAGTCCGCCCGGAGCATTAGGTGCAACATTGAGACCGGGAACGGTCTGGAGCAGATCCGGCACGGTTCGCCGCTGTGTGTCCTGAATATCCTTTGCCGTGATCACGGTGATCGAGCTGGCAATCTGGCTGACCGGAGTAGGGATCGTGGTCGGCGAGGTCACGAGGTTGTTCGGCAGATTGGCGGAAGCGGCAGATGCTTCGGCAGGCTTCGGCTTCGCATCCACGCGCTTCCTGTTTTTCGGTAGATGCTGGTTCGGCTTCTTCGGGGCCGGGCTCACCTGAATCGCGGGCAGCGGCGGTTCGGTCTGCTGGGCCTGTGCGGATGGAATGAAAGCTGCGCTCGCCAGCAATGCTGAGAGCAAAGCAGGCGAGATGCGCCTGCGCGAGGATGATTGATGTAATGTCACGTTCGGCCCCCACCGAAATCTTGCAGGCGGAGAACGATCAGGCTTCCAGGCGCATGATATGAAAGCGAGGCTTCACATCGGGACTGGAGAAGGCCAGAGGCATGTCTCCGCAACGGTTCATGTCATGTCACCGCTGCGGAAGCCGCTCCTTCGCACGCCCCGCGCGACGGATGGATGACCGGCGCAGGCAGGTCTCCTGGCTCGCGGATCGTCGCTGCTGTCCGCCTTCCCAAGCCGGCATGGGCCGTGCTCAGTGGCATGATGGACAGCGGCTCACCGCTGACAGTTGCGGGGGCAGCTTCGGAATTGCCGCGCCGGAGAAGGTGTGCGAAATATGCCCTCAGCGCGACGGCACCGAATTCCCTATTACGCCGGCTTGCGCCGGCACCTGTACCGTGCCCGCAATCAAGCGGGGTGGCGGTGTCGTGTCAACGCCACAATGTCCGAGAATCTCTGCGCGATGGACTTCCCCGATCTGCGTTGCAAATGGGAGACAGCGGCACGCCGCGCAGTGCGTCGCGCCATGCCGCTATTGACCATCGTTCTGATGCTTGGCGGGTGCGCGTTCGGCAGCGCGGATTACGATGGCGTCACTTATACCGCTGACCGCGGCGTCAGCGATCAGCCGTTTCCCAAGAATTATCGCCCCCAACTGCTCGCATTCCTGCACACATATCTGAACGATCCAACCGACGTGCGCAGCGCGGCGATCGCGGAGCCGATGCAGCGCGAAGTCGGCGGACGGCAGCGTTACGTTACCTGCCTGCGCTACAGCGCCAAGAATCTCGAGGGCAGCTATACGCCGGTGAAGGAGCGTGCGGTGGTCTACATCGACGGCCGTCTCGACCGCCTGATCGAGAAGCCGGGCGAAATCTGCGCGGGGGCGAACTATGCTCCGTTTCCCGAGTTGGAGAAGCTAACACGGTGAGGCCTGCGATGCAGTTCCGGACGACGACTCGGCTTGCGGCCTGTCTGGTGCTGTGCCTCGGCATCGCCGCCGTGCAGGGCATCGTGACGCGGCCGCAGATCGCGGGTTGGTACAATGAACTGGCGAAGCCGTCATGGACGCCGCCAGCGTCTCTTTTCCCGATTGTCTGGACAGCACTCTACAGCCTGATGGCGGTGGCGCTGTGGCGATTGTGGGAGAAGGCCGCGCCATCATCGGCGCGCAACTGGGCGATCGCGCTGTTTCTCATTCAACTGGCACTCAACGCGGCATGGTCACCGCTGTTTTTCAGCGCGCATGCGACGCGCGCGGCGCTGATCGATATCGTGCTGTTGCTTGCCGCAATCGCTCTGACGATGGTGGCGAGCGTACGGGTGGATCGTATCGCGGCGTGGTTGCTGGCGCCGTATCTCGCATGGGTCGCCTATGCGGCGACACTCAATGGCGGCATCGTCTGGATGAATTGAGAGGAATGCTCTGTTTCGAGAATCGGCAGACGGACTCGGAACCGGTTTTTCCGCAAGACACCCGCGAAAAAACAAAGCATGGGACTCTTCCCCCGAATCTCCTTCAAATCCCGGCAACGACTGGGGCGATTCTCGCCCCTCAGACTGCCGAGCGAACAGCCATGATGGATCGTGCCCTTACACTCGCCTTGACCGTTGCGGTGGTCGCGAACACGCTCTGCCTGTGGTCGTATATGTAACGCAGGCGCCGAGGCGGGGGGGCCTCAGTTGAGGTAGCCTTGATTCGCGGCTTCGATGCGGGTTGAGATATCGACGTAATGCTTCAACTGGGAGTTTTCGGTTTCGAGGTGCTCATTGGCGATCAGGAGCGCGCGCACGGCGCTGCGCAGGTTGCCGTCGCAACTCGCAATGGTCTCGTCGATCAGCACATCGTAACGGTCGGCCGGAAATTCTGAAGACGCCATCAGGTTACTCCCTCTCTACGCGGTGAGCTGTCGATAACTCCCAAGTCGGACACCCATGAGGCGGTTCGGCACATCCTTACCTTTTGCCCGCAATTCACAGCGCACCTGTGGAAGGCTTGTGTATGAGGGCCTCCCGGGCCGGTTCCGGAAGGGAGACATGCCTGCCGGGGCGGTCTTGTCCGGCTCGCCCGGCGCTGATAGCTGTTGGCCCGTTGCCGGCGTAGCACAGCGGTAGTGCAGCGGTTTTGTAAACCGAAGGTCGGGAGTTCGATCCTCTCCGCCGGCACCATTCAGAACGGTTCGTGCTGTTCGACATTGCCCGTCACGGCCTCGCGTTCTGTGATCCGTACGCCAGCGGGAATGTCGCAAACGGGGCCGAAGTTAAGCCCGGCGGCTGTGCAGGGGCCTGCGTCCGCTGCATTTGCCTTTCGTTAACCGCTGATCTTATTCGTATTTTAGTTCCCGGTTGCTGCAATTGAACGCGACATCATGCTTGCGCGTTAGCCTTACCGCGCGATTGCGCCTGCCTCTTAACTTATGGCGGCCATGGCTGAATTAGGATTGAAGCGAATTCGGAAGGTTGTTCTGATGCGTATCGTCGTCTCGCTCGCAGTTCTGGTCGGCAGCACAGTGCTTGCATTTGCGGATAGCGGTGGCGTGATCGCCGTTCCGGGCAAGCCCGGCGTCCCGGTCATGATCAACGGGCGCGATGCGACGTACGCCATGGTCGAAGGCGACTGGGGGCTCTCGCGTGGCGTCCATGTGCAGCCGACGGTCTATGGCGGCTGGGATTATTACGAAGGCCCGCCCGTCGGCCACTACTATCCTTCGCTCGGCCGCCGTCCGGGTTATGGCCGCCTTGAGATTCAACCCTCGGCGAATCGCAAATTGCCGCAGCCTGCGGAAAGTTATCATCAGTCATGGTCGGCGCAGTCGGCACCTCCGCAACAGACCGTGCCAGCCTATCCGCCGCCGGTCATTGTCGCGCCGGAAGTCACCCCACGCTTCAGACATTAAGACACAACAAATAACCGACAGGAGAGTGCGTATGCGTTTCAAGGTTCTGGGTCTCGCCGCGATGATCGGGGCGATGGTCAGCGCCGTTCCGGCGATGGCTTGCTACAACGGTTGCGGCGGCGGTTTGTTTACTTCGGGCGCAACGGCCTATGGTTGCGGTTATGTCGCGAGCGGTTGCGGTGTGACGTTCCGCGAGCAGTTGCCGAACCTCGATGCCGGCCCGCAGTACTACTACGTCAACCAGGGGCCGACCTATACCGGTCCGGGCGACATCGCGCCGGTGCCGACCTATCAGGAGCGCTCGGTGTCGGGCTGGGCGGCTTACAGCCGGCCATATTACTACGGCTACAATGGTGGCCCGTACGCGCACGCTTCGCATCACTACTATGACGGTGCCTATATCCAGGGTCCGCGTGTGTACAGCTACCGCTGGCGTCACCATCATCGCGCGCGTTACCAGCGTACGAATGTCCGCCAGCACAATCGCGGCGTGAAGCCGCGCACCCATTACTACTACACGGGCCATCCGGCCGGTGAGAAGGTCGTGCGCGGCAACGCTCACGCGCATCCGAACAAGATGTAATCCATCGATCGTGGCTGATCTGGTTTCGCTCCTCTTCGCGTGATGCGGAGGGGAGCGAAATCTTTTTGGCAGTTACTTGATCAAGCCAGTTATTTCATCAACCCAAGCCGCGACGCGCCGATATAGAGCGCAAGCGCGGTGGCGTTGGAGACGTTCAGGCTCTTGATCTCGCCTGGCATGTCGAGCCGCGCGAGTGTGCCGCAGGTCTCCCGCGTCAACTGCCGCAAGCCTTTGCCTTCGGCGCCGAGCACGAGCGCGAGGGGCGCGCGCAATTCCGTCTCGGCGAGGTTGGTGCTGCCTTCGCTGTCGAGCCCGACGGTGAGGAAGCCGTGCTCCTTCATCTCGGTGAGCGCGCGGGCCAGATTCTGCACGATCACCACCGGCACCAGTTCCAGCGCGCCGGAGGCGGATTTCGCCAGCACGCCGGTGGCCTCCGGGCTGTGGCGCGCCGTCGTCACCACCGCCTTCACCGCGAACGCCGCAGCCGAGCGCAGGATCGCGCCGACATTGTGCGGATCGGTGATCTGGTCGAGCACCAGCACGATGCCGTCCTGCGGCAGTTCGGAAATATCGAGCGCGGGCAGGGGATCGGCTTCCGCGAGCAGGCCCTGATGCACGGCGTCCGGCCCGAGCCGCTGGTCGATCACGCTCGGGCGCACGACTTCCGGCGTCAGCTTCTTAAGATCGATGTTTTCGTCCTGAAGGCGGCGCAGCGCGTTTTCCGTGACGAACAGCTTGCGGATCTTCCGCTTCGGGTTAGCCAGCGCCAGGGTGACGGTGTGCCAGCCATAGAGAATCGCCGGCCCGTCGCGGTCTTCCCGGTTCCGCCGATGCGGCGGTCCGCCGCGTCCGCGCGGCGGCGTGCGGTTCGAGCCCTTGAAGCGGGAGGATGGATCGCGGCTGGCCATGGCGCGCTTGTCTCACGAGGGTTCCTGCAAGGCAATCGGCAAGCCGATAGTGTGATGCTGAGGAGTACAGACGTTTTGCGGGAACATGCGCAGAAGGGACAGTAAGGGGGTTGCACGCATGCAACCCTTTCGTCGGCCAAAGGGGTCGCATGGAGCCCAACAAAAACGCTCGCGGAAATTTATTTTCCGCGAGCGTTTTCAGTATGGTGGGGGAAGAAGGACTCGAACCTTCGAAGCCATACGGCGGCTGATTTACAGTCAGCTCCCTTTGCCACTCGGGACACTCCCCCGGTAGTTCAGTGTCATTGGATCGCTCCGCCGCGAAGCGGTCAGATGGCCCACAATGACGTTGAAAAGCGTGCCCGTTCACGGACAACCGGTCGGCGGCGTTTATGGGGGAAGCGGCGGGGGAAAGTCAACCAAGGCGACAGGTTATTTCCCAGAGTCTGAATCTTTAAAAATCCAGCGTTAACCGGAAGATCGCTCAACTTTTCCAAGCCATGTGCGATTGGAGCGGGTGAAGGGAATCGAACCCTCGTATTCAGCTTGGAAGGCTGCTGCTCTACCATTGAGCTACACCCGCGCTGGTGATGAACTAGCACGGCTGCAGACGGGCCTCAACAGCCGCCGCGAAAACTCAACCATTTGAAGTTAAAGCAATTTGGGATGGCGGCGGGTCAGTCGATTTCGGTGGATGCCTCATCCCGGAACGATGTCAGGCGAGAGATGAACGCCAGCATCAGGCCTATTCCCACCAGTGAAAACGCCATGGCGAATATCTTCGTCACCGCGGCGCTTGGCGCCAGATTGGCGTCGCCCACGGTCGTGAGCGACACTACGCTGAAATAGGCCGCATCAAGCCAGGACCACCCCTCTACGGATCGAAACACCAATGTTCCGATCAGGGTGGCGACGATCAGTAGAAACATGATGGCCCTGAATTCCGGGTCGCGAAGGCCGCGCCGGAATCCAAGGAACAACAAGACCAGGCCCGTTATCAGCGACTTCATGCGGCTGGCTCGCGAATGAATATTCGAGCATTGCCTTCGATTCGGATCGCGCGCGCAACCGCGTATTGGCGTTGTCAGCGCCTAAAAATCGCGGCCAATAATTGGAGCGATGGCAGGGCCTGCCGGTTGGGAGACGAGGGCGCCGCGTGCGGCACCCTCGCGCCATCATGCGGCTGAGCGGTTCTTGATCGCGCCGCCGATCGCGGTGAGGATCGCGCCAGCCGCGTCGCCCCACCAGACCTGCGATGGTGTTGCCCAGTGTGGCGAGATCGAATGTCGGGGAATCGTCACGGGGCCGTGACGCAGTTGTATGCATTCTTGGCTGTGGACCGGCAGGTACGGAGAATTGCCAAGGCCGATCCATCGGCAAAAGCTTGGATTCTCGTTCACACACTGAAGGAGCATGGCAATGCAAGGCGCTGAAATTGGTTGGATTGCGGCCATCATCGTTGGCGGTCTGGCCGGCTGGTTTGCCGAGATGTTTATGAAGACCGGCACCGGCATCCTGATGAATATCGTGCTCGGCATTGTCGGCGCGGCGGTGGCGAATTTTCTCTTGGGATTGTTCGGCATCGCGCTGGGCGGATGGATCGGTTATCTCATCGCCGGTTTCATCGGTGCCTGCATCCTGATCTTCGTCTGGCGCGCGATCCGCGGACGAGCGTGACGTTTCATGATCTGACGGCGCCTGCACTTCACGACGCCGCCAGATCGGTCTGTAGCCCCTAAGCCGCGTACCGCTTTGCCGGCTCTTTGCCGGAGAGATTCGGCATCAACTTCTGGCGTGCCGCTTCATACACTTCCAGATCCGCATTGTCGGGCAGTGCGGGAATGGTGGCGAATTCATTCTGGTCGAGACCAGACAACGCGGCGTCGACCATGCGCTCCGCCGGCATCACCCATTCGCTGGGTACGTTCTCGAGCGGAAGTCCCGAAACATCCCAGAAGTCCGTGGCTGTTGCGCCGGGCAGCACGGCCTGAACGCGGATGTTCTTATCCTGAAGTTCGTGGCGGAGTGACTGACTGAAGGCGAGAACGAAAGCCTTCGATGCGCCATAGACTCCGTTGAGCAATTCCGGCGCAATAGCGACGACCGAAGCTATGTTGATGATCGTGCCGCCGCCGCGAGCGACGAAGCCGGGCACGGCGGCATAGGTGAGCCGTGTCAGCGCGGTGGCATTGAGGTTGATCATCTCCTCCATTTTGTCGATGTCGGAATCGAGCAGCGGCGCGGTGGCGCCGATGCCTGCGTTGTTCACCAGCAGGGTGATGCTGGCGTCGGTCCGCAGCAGGCCCTCGATTCGCCGCAGGTCGTCTTTTTTGCCGAGATCGGCGGTCACGACCTCGACAGCGCGGCCAGTCGCGGCGCCGATCTTGCTGGCGAGGGCATTTAGTTTGTCGCGCCGGCGCGCGACCAGAATGAGATTGTAGCCGCGGCGGCTGAGGCGTTCCGCGTAGATCGCACCGATGCCGGATGATGCGCCGGTGATGAGTGCAGTGCCTTTTGCTGAAAGTGCCATGATACGTCTCCTGTTGATCCAATCCGTGTCTTCCCGAATTGGATACCTGCTTTTCTGGACGTCTTAAATGTCATATAAACACCTTTTCAGGACATAGGTGGCTCCCATGCACGAGGTTGCGCTGGCGATATTCCCCGGCTTTCAGGCGATGGGGTTTGCTGTGGTGTCTGCGTTTGAAGTGGCCAACATGACGTTGGGCGAACCGGCCTATCGGTTGACCTTGCTGTCGGAGAACGGTGGGCCCGTACGCTCTTCAGCCGGCTTCTGCATCGAGACCGAAGCGTTCGGCGACGAGACCTTCGATACCGTCGTGATCGGCGCGGGCGCGCAAATCGAACCTGTCACCCCCGCTATGGCGGAATTCGTCCGGCGCTCGATGGGGACGGCGCGCAGAGTGGCGGCGCCCTGCATTGGCGCATTTGTTCTGGCAGAGGCCGGGGTACTCGATGGTCGCCGCGCCACGACGCACTGGGCTTTCGCGCAAGAGCTTCGGCAACGATATCCCGCGATCACGGTCGAGGAAGATCGCATCTATATCGTGGACGGGCCGGTGTGGACCTCGGCTGGAATGACGGCCGGCATCGACCTTGCGCTCGCCATGATCGAGAAGGATCACGGTGCGGAGGTGGCGCGGTCAGTGGCCCGCAAGCTCGTCGTCTATCATCGCCGTACGGGAGGCCAGTCGCAGTTTTCGACGTTGCTTGAACTCGCGCCGAAATCAGACCGCATCCAGAGCGCGCTCGACTACGCCAAGAGCCATCTTGGGAACGTATTGTCGGTCGAGGAACTTGCGCAGGCCGCGCATCTCAGTCCCCGGCAATTCAGCCGCGCATTCCGCGCCGAGACCGGACAGTCTCCGGCCAAGGCCGTCGAGCATCTGCGCGTTGAGGCCGCGCGTCTGATGATGGAGGAGGGCCGTCATTCGATGGATGTGATTGCAAACGAGACGGGCTTTGCCGATCGCGAACGGATGCGCAGGGCTTTCCTGCGTGTGCTCGGACAGCCGCCGCAATCGATCCGCCGTCATGCGCGCGCTGCGGCGTGAGGTGAGTGGCGCTCAGGAGTCCTGCTCCGGTGTGGCGTCCGGGCGCGTCACGAGGCGGATGTCGCAGACGATGCCGGACACGGCATAGTGCACCTCATATCCGCCGCCCAGTTGCCGCGTCAGGCTGGTGATGAGACGGGTGCCGAAGCCTTCTTGCTCCGGCGCTTTCACCGGCGGTCCGCCGCGCTCGCTCCAGGTCAGGCTGATGAGGTTACCGATCTCGTTCGGCTCCTTGGTCCAGCGCAGCTCGACATGACCGGTATCGTTGGAGAGCGCGCCGTATTTCATCGAGTTGGTGCACAACTCATGAAAGATCATGGCGATCGGCACCACGATGGCTGAGCGCAGGTCTACCGGCGGTCCTGACAGCGTAAACCGGTGCGCGAGATCTTCGCGCGCAGGCGCGAGCGCTGCTTCCGCAACCTCGCGCAGATCGGCGTGCTGCCAGTTGTGTCGCGTCAGAAGGTCGTGGCTGCGCACCAGCGCCTGCAGCCGCTCCTGAAAATTGCGCAGTGCCTCTGGCCCCTGATTGGTGCGGAAGCTCATGGAGGCGATGGATTGCACGGTGGCGAGCGTGTTCTTGACCCGGTGCGCGAGTTCGTGGACGAGAATTTCGCGCCGCGCCTCGGATTCCTCACGCTCTTCCTCACGCCGTGCGTTTTCGTCCATCAGGCTGTCGAAGGTTTGGCCGAGCATGCCGATCTCGTCGTTGCGCCCGTCGAGCCGGTTGCGAACGCCATCATGTCCCCGCCGCCAGCTTTCCGCCGTGGCGACCATCTGCATCAGGGGGCGGCGGATGATGCCCTCGCCGACGAGCCATGCCAGCAGGAAGGCAGCCGTGCTGCCGAGCACGAACAAGAGAACGCTGCTGCGGAGCGCGCGGTCGATCGGTCCCAGCGCTTCCGCGCGCGCGATGCCGCTCGACACATAGAGTCCGAACGATGTGTAGGGCGCGGGTATGTAGCCGAGGATGCGGTCGGTCCCGTCGCGGCTGCGGACGTCCGCCGTGCCGGGCAGAGCCGAGAGCAGGTACATGTATTGCGTCGGAAAGCTCGTGCCGATGAATTTTTCCGGATTGGGTTCGCGGGCGACGATGATGCCGTTGCGGTCCGCCACGGTCACGGCGCTCCCGGGCGCGAGTCCCCGTTCGCGCAATTGCCGGCCGAGCCATTCGAGATTGACGCCGGCGCCGACGACGAAATCGATGTGGTCGCCGGTCACGGCCGGCAGCGCGACCGGAACGATGCGGCGGCCGGACAACCGGCTCATGGTGTAATCGCCGACGGAAAACTCGCGCGTGGTCAGGGCCTCGCGGAAATAATAGCGGTCGCTGAGATTGACGGCGGGAACGCTGCCTTCACTAAAGCAGCGGGGTTCTCCGTTTGGCTCGATGATGACGATGGAGGTCAGCGGCGGCAATTTGGTCCGCACACGTGCCAGATATTGCTGGCAGGCGGCGAAGTCGCCGCTGCGAACTTCCGACGCCTGGCCGGTCGTGTGCAGAACGCCCTTGATGCCCTCGAAGATCTGCTCGAGCTCCGACACGGCGAAGTGCGCGTTGCGCAAAGCCTCCGCATTCACCTCCTGATAGCGGGAGTCGCGCAGATCGAGCGAGGAGTAGATCAGGGCGGCGAGGCCCGGCAGGCAGGCGACCAGCACCAGCGACAGGAGGCGGTAGACCAAGGACATGCGGCGCATGGAGGAAAAGCGTCTCAAGCCGCGGTTCCTGATTTCGCGAAGGGCCTCATGGACCGGATTTATTAAGGAAGCAGGGGCAGGGCGAGTCAAGCTGCGTTATCCGCCGGAAAAGGCGTCGGAAATATCCGGCGAGAAGGGCGTGACGAACGCAAAGCGGTCGGCTATAGAAAGCCGCCTGTAGGGGTGTAGCTCAGTTGGTAGAGCATCGGTCTCCAAAACCGAGGGTCGCAGGTTCGAGTCCTGCCGCCCCTGCCAGTATCGGACATGCAGATTCAGACATGCAGCGGCATTGATCTGCATCGATCTCCCGCCAAACGATGCGGGATTTTTTATGCCTCATGCCGGGTTGATATCTGCGTCGCAGGAATTCTTTATACGGTTTACTGGCCGGCCAGCGGACCGGGAAAATTGTCATGACGGTTTCAGCCCAGCCCATTCCTTCCGGATTTCGCGCGCCTGAGGGTGTGCGCATCTACGCGATCGGCGACATCCACGGCTGTGCGGGTCCGCTGCGGGATAAGCTCGCCGCGATCGATGCCGATCTTGCCGCGCGCTCTGGCGTTGAGGCGCTGAGAATCTTCATTGGCGACTACATTGATCGCGGTCCGGATTCGCGCGGTGTGGTCGATACGCTGATCGAACTTAGCCGCCGGGAGCGCTGCATCTTCCTGCGCGGCAATCACGAGGCCTATGTGCTGGATTTCCCGCACAATCCGAAGATCATGCCGATCTGGGGCGGGCTTGGCGGACGTGAGACGCTGGCGTCCTACGGTATTGCGTCTTCACCGGCGCCGGATGCGACCGAAGCCCTGCACCTCGCCAATGCGCTTGAGCGCGCGATGCCGGGCAGCCACCGCGATTTCTATCGCAATCTCGTTTTGTCCTATGCGGCGGGCGACCTGTATTTCGTCCACGCCGGGGTCCGGCCGGGCATTCCACTGGAGGCACAATCGGCGGTGGACCGGACCTGGATCCGGCATGAGTTTCTTGACCATGAGGGGCTGTTCGAGAAGCTCATCATCCATGGCCACACCCCGGCGCCGGAACCGGAAATCAGGCCCAATCGCATCAATATCGATACGCGGGCCTTCTCCTCCGGCCGCCTGACTTGCATCTGGCTGGAGGGCGGGCAATTCGGCTTTGTCTGAAATATGAGGCCGCAGCGGGATTTACGGTCCTGTCCGGGGGCAGGCAGGGGTTGCTGGCACCTTGACCTGATGGCCGGTCCGCAGTAGATAGCGCTACCTGCTGTCGGCCCGTTCAACGGATATCCGGCGCGGCTTTATCTCCCCGGACAATCGAGCCCGCGACAAGCCTATTTGGCGGCTCATCCTTCAAACGAGGGTTGGGCATCGCGAACGTCTGTCCGGAAAGCAAGCAATCTGGCCCGACACTTTATTCAGACGCGAGTGGATACCGAGACGATGGCGTTCAGCCCGTTCAAATTTCTGCAGGAGGTCCGCTCCGAGACGTCCAAGGTGGTGTGGCCGACCCGCCGCGAGACCATGATCACGACCATCATGGTGTTCGTGCTGGTGGCGGTTGCGTCGATCTTCTTTTTCGTCACGGATCAGGTGATCCGGATGTTGATTACGTTCGTCCTCGGCATTCGCTAGCGACGGCTGGAACTGACACATGAGCATGCGCTGGTACATCGTTCACGCCTACTCGAACTTCGAGAAGAAGGTCTCCGAATCCATTCGGGAGCAGGCCAAGCAACGCGGCCTCGAGGACCTGTTCGAGCAGGTGCTGGTTCCGACCGAGAAGGTCACCGAAGTGCGCCGGGGCCGCAAGGTCGATACCGAGCGCAAGTTCTTCCCCGGCTACGTGCTGGTGAAGATGAACCTGACCGACGAGGCGTTCCACCTTATCAAGAACACTCCGAAGGTAACGGGCTTCCTCGGCGCCGAAAACAAGCCGATGCCGATTTCCGAAGCCGAAGCGATGCGCATCCTGCATCAGGTGCAGGAAGGCGTGGAGCGGCCGAAGACCTCGGTGTCATTCGAAGTCGGCGAGAATGTCCGCGTGGCGGATGGTCCGTTCGCGTCGTTCTCCGGCGTGGTGGAAGAAGTGGATGATGCGCGTTCGCGCGTGAAGGTCGCGGTGTCGATCTTCGGCCGCGCAACGCCGGTCGAACTGGAATTCGGTCAGGTCGAGAAGGTCTGATCGTTATCGGAGCGGTTCGCCGCTCCGCAAGACCCGTGGAAGGGGGCAGGTGATCGCCAGTCACTTGCGAAACCGGACCACGGTTCCTCAAGAAGGCCCGGAATGGTCCGGGCCATTTGAAGGAGTTGAGCATGGCAAAGAAAGTGACCGGATACCTGAAATTGCAGGTGCCGGCCGGTGCGGCGAACCCGTCGCCACCGATCGGTCCCGCGCTTGGTCAGCGCGGCCTGAACATCATGGAGTTCTGCAAGGCGTTCAACGCGCAGACCCAGAAGATGGAAAAGAACACCCCGATTCCGGTGGTCATCACCATTTACGCGGACCGCTCCTTCACCTTCGAGATGAAGACGCCGCCGATGTCCTTCTTCCTCAAGCAGGCAGCGAAGATCCAGTCCGGCTCGAAGGCGCCGGGCCGTGACAAGGCCGGCAAGGTGACCAAGGCGCAGGTGCGCGAGATCGCCGAGAAGAAGATGAAGGATCTCAACTGTGACACCGTCGAGTCGGCCATGAAGATGGTCGAGGGCTCTGCCCGTTCGATGGGTCTGGAAGTGGCGGGGTAACGAGTCATGGCTGTTGGAAAGAAGCTCGTGAAGGCCCGCGAGGGCATCGACCGCGAAAAGCTCTACCCGATCGCGGACGCCGTCAAACTCGTCAAGGAACGCGCGCACGCGAAGTTCGACGAGACCATCGAGATCGCGATCAATCTCGGTGTCGATCCGCGTCACGCCGACCAGATGGTGCGTGGCGTCGTCACGCTGCCGAACGGCACCGGCCGCACGCTGCGCGTCGGCGTGTTCGCACGCGGCGCCAAGGCAGACGAAGCCAAGGCTGCTGGCGCTGACGTTGTCGGTGCCGAAGACCTCGTCGAGATCGTGCAGGGCGGCAAGATCGAGTTCGATCGCTGCATTGCGACCCCGGACATGATGCCGCTGGTCGGCCGTCTCGGTAAGGTGCTCGGCCCGCGCGGCATGATGCCAAACCCGAAGATCGGTACCGTGACCATGGACGTCGCGGCGGCCGTGAAGGGCGCCAAGGGCGGCTCGGTCGAATTCCGTGTCGAGAAGGCTGGCATCGTCCAGGCCGGCGTCGGCAAGGCGTCGTTCTCGGAAGAGAAGCTCGTGCAGAACATCAAGGCGCTCGCCGATGCAGTTGCAAAGGCGAAGCCGGCGGGTGCCAAGGGCACCTACATCCAGCGCGTCGCGGTGTCCTCGACCATGGGCCCGGGCGTCAAGGTTGAGCCGGGCAGCCTGAACTCCTGATCGGGGTTGCTTACAAGATTGCAGGGCGGGGCGGATCAAATCCGCTCCGCCCTTTGCTTTTGGAGAGGGGAATTTGGAGGCGGTATTATTGTCTTCCGAGAAGGCCTCTGAAGCGGCTCTTACTGGCCCGAAACCTGCTTTCGGAACCCAGAATCCACTTGGCAAAGCAGCCGGGACTCGTTAAACATTCCTTTCCGGGCGTGCTGGCTGTCGCTGGCGCGTCCGTGCTCGCTTTCCGAAAAACCCATCAATAGGAGTTCATTCCTCGTCGATCAATCCGCTTGGCTTGTTCGACCCGGAAAAGAACGACTGTCGGCCTGGATTTGGAAAGCGGCAGGGGCCGCGCTCCTTCATGGATGGCGGCTTCGAATCCTGTCCAAGACTGCGGGTGTCTTGCCTATTCTTTTGAAGGGCTTGGCTTAATTTCCTGCACAGACGGGTGAAGACCGGATTTTGCATTCCACCGTGCAACAACGGTGGACAGCGGGTTTGGTTCGACCTCGACACCTCCGAAGGCCTTCGCGGCCGGACGAGAGGGCAGGCTGTCAATGTCGTCAGGCCCTGACGTGTCGAGAGATTGATTGAGTGTCTCGAGACCCGAGCTGGGCAGGGCGATCGGTGCAACCCGGCGGTCCTGCTTCCGAGCAAAGGCCGCCAACCGGAAAGAGCTTGCTGTGGAACGAGCGGCAAAAAAAGAGGCGGTCGACGCGCTGAAGGGGACTTTCAAGTCCACGGGCGTTGCGGTCGTCGCTCATTATTCCGGCCTCACGGTGGCCCAGATGCAGATTCTGCGCACGCAGATGAAGCAGGCTGGCGCTTCGGTGAAGGTCTCGAAGAACCGTCTCGCCAAAATTGCTCTTGAGGGCACGGACGTTGCCTCCATTGGTTCCCTGCTGAAGGGGCCAACCGTGATCGCTACTTCGAACGATCCGGTCGCAGCGCCGAAGATTGCCGTCGAGTTCGCCAAGACGAACGAGAAGTTCGTCATCCTTGGCGGCGCGATGGGAACGACTGTCCTGAATACCGACGCGGTGAAGGCGCTTGCCTCGCTGCCGTCGCTCGACGAACTGCGCGGCAAGATTGTCGGCCTCCTGGTGGCGCCTGCAACCAAGATCGCTCAGCTCGCCAACGCTCCCGCGGCGAAGGTCGCGCGCGTTGTTCAGGCCTATGCCTCAAAGGGTGAAGCGGCGTGATGCCATTCTCCATCTCAACTGGTTCGAACTGATACGCTGAAGGAAAGATACAATGGCTGATTTGCAGAAGATCGTGGACGACCTCTCGAGCCTCACCGTGCTCGAGGCTGCCGAGCTCGCGAAGCTCCTCGAAGAGAAGTGGGGCGTTTCCGCTGCCGCCGCTGTTGCGGTTGCTGCTGCTCCGGGCGCTGGCGGTGGTGCCGCTGCTGCTGAAGAAAAGACCGAGTTCCAGGTCGTTCTGGCTTCGGCCGGCGACAAGAAGATCGAGGTCATCAAGGAAGTCCGCGCCATCACCGGCCTGGGCCTCAAGGAAGCCAAGGACCTCGTCGAAGGCGCGCCGAAGCCGCTCAAGGAAGGCGTTGCCAAGGACGAAGCCGAGAAGATCAAGGCGACCCTCGAGAAGGTCGGCGCCAAGGTCGAGCTCAAGTAAGACGACAATCTTGTTCGGGCCGGTTCCTTCGGGAGCCGGTCCGGACACGACAATGTGTGGCGGTTCGGGGAGGTACCCCTCGAAAAGCTGCAAAAACCCACCAGATAGGTGGGAGCACGAAAGGCGTCCCGACCAGCAGGGGTCATGGGACTAAGGCGTCGGAGAGCGAAAGCTATTTCGGGCTGTTCGAGAATTTAGGGTCTGGTTGACGGGCAAACGCGGTGAGCGTTTCGCACGTCATTTTGCGTCTTGGGATGCGGCGCGGCAACGCGCGCGACCGGGACGATTTCGAAATTCAAGCTGGACAGCGGTGCGCAGCCGCAGTCCGGGGAATGCCGCCGGCAAGGCGGCGAAATGAGAGGCCACGATGGCGCAGTCGCAGCAAACTTTCACCGGTCGCAAGCGTGTTCGCAAGTTCTTCGGACACATCAAGGAAGTCGCGGAGATGCCGAACCTGATCGAGGTTCAGAAGGCATCCTACGACCAGTTCCTGATGGTCGACGAGCCTCAAGGCGGACGGCTGGACGAAGGTCTGCAGGCTGTGTTCCGGTCTGTGTTCCCGATCAACGATTTCTCCGGCACTTC
The DNA here is from genome assembly GCF_058803465.1 of Afipia sp. GW821-FHT14H12. Lineage (NCBI taxonomy): Bacteria > Pseudomonadati > Pseudomonadota > Alphaproteobacteria > Hyphomicrobiales > Nitrobacteraceae > Afipia > Afipia sp. GW821-FHT14H12. Next base: position 2,091,126 of record NZ_JBXAOZ010000001.1, read on the forward strand.
ACAGCTCGAGTTCGTGCGCTACGAGTTCGAGGCGCCGAAGTATGACGTCGACGAGTGCCGCCAGCGCGGCATGACCTTCGCTGCGCCGCTGAAGGTGACGCTGCGCCTCATCGTGTTCGATATCGACGAGGAAACCGGCGCGAAGTCGGTGAAGGACATCAAGGAGCAGGACGTCTACATGGGCGACATTCCGCTCATGACGATGAACGGCACCTTCATCGTCAACGGCACCGAGCGCGTCATCGTCTCGCAGATGCATCGTTCGCCGGGCGTGTTCTTCGATCACGACAAGGGCAAGACCCATTCTTCGGGCAAGCTGCTGTTCGCAGCGCGCGTGATTCCGTATCGCGGTTCGTGGCTCGACATCGAGTTCGACGCCAAGGACATCGTGTTCGCGCGCATCGACCGCCGCCGCAAGATTCCGGTGACCTCGCTGATGCTGGCCCTTGGCCTCGACGGCGAAGAGATCCTGTCGACCTTCTACAAGAAGATTCAGTACAAGCGCGCCAAGGATGGCTGGCGCGTGCCGTTCTCGGCTGATCGTTTCCGCGGCTATTCGGCTGCGACCGATCTCGTCGATGCGGATTCGGGCAAGGTTGTGCTCGAAGCCGGTAAGAAACTCACCGTGCGCCAGGCCCGCCTCCTGCAGGAGAAGGGCCTCAAGGCGCTGCGCATGAGCGACGCCGATCTCGTCGGCACGTTCCTCGCCGAAGACCTCGTCAACCCGAAGACCGGCGAAATCTACGCCGAAGCGGGCGAGGAGATCACCGAGAAGTCGCTGAAGGCGCTGATCGAGCAGGGCTACAAGGATCTGCCGATCCTCGACATCGACCACGTCAATGTCGGCCCCTACATCCGCAACACGCTCTCCGCCGACAAGAACGTCACGCGCGAGGACGCGCTGTTCGACATCTACCGCGTGATGCGTCCGGGCGAGCCGCCGACGCTCGAATCCGCGCAAAACATGTTCCAGTCGCTGTTCTTCGATTCCGAGCGCTACGACCTCTCGGCCGTGGGCCGCGTGAAGATGAACATGCGCCTTGAGCTGGATGCGCCGGATACCCATCGCACGCTGCGCAAGGAAGACATCCTTTCCGTCATCAAGACGCTGGTGGACCTGCGCGACGGCAAGGGCGAGATCGACGACATCGACCATCTCGGCAACCGCCGCGTGCGTTCGGTCGGCGAGCTGATGGAAAATCAGTATCGCGTCGGCCTGTTGCGCATGGAGCGAGCCATCAAGGAGCGCATGTCGAGCGTCGATATCGACACCGTGATGCCGCAGGACCTCATCAACGCGAAGCCTGCCGCTGCCGCGGTGCGCGAGTTCTTCGGCTCGTCGCAGCTCTCGCAGTTCATGGACCAGACCAACCCGCTGTCGGAGATTACCCACAAGCGCCGTCTCTCGGCACTTGGACCGGGCGGTCTTACCCGCGAGCGCGCCGGCTTCGAAGTGCGCGACGTGCATCCGACGCACTACGGCCGTATCTGCCCGATCGAGACGCCGGAAGGTCCGAACATCGGCCTCATCAACTCGCTCGCGACGTTCGCGCGCGTGAACAAGTATGGTTTCGTCGAGACGCCTTATCGTAAGGTGAAGGACGGTCGCGTCACCGACGAGGTCGTGTACCTCTCGGCGATGGAAGAAGGCCGCTACCGCGTCGCGCAGGCCAACGTGCCGCTCGATAACCGTGGCCGCTTCACCGAAGACCTCGTCATCTGCCGTCATGCGGGCGAAGTGATCCAGCTCACGCCGGATCGCGTCGACTACATGGACGTGTCGCCGAAGCAGCTCGTCTCGGTCGCCGCGGCGCTGATCCCGTTCCTCGAGAACGACGACGCCAACCGCGCGCTGATGGGCTCGAACATGCAGCGTCAGGCCGTGCCGCTGGTGCGCGCCGAAGCGCCGTTCGTCGGCACCGGCATGGAAGGCGTGGTTGCGCGTGACTCGGGCGCTGCGATCGCGGCGCGCCGTACCGGCGTGATCGACCAGATCGACGCGACCCGTATCGTCATCCGCGCGACCGAAGATCTCGATCCGACCAAGTCGGGCGTCGACATCTACCGCCTGATGAAGTTCCAGCGTTCCAACCAGTCGACCTGTATCAACCAGCGCCCGCTGGTGAAGGTGGGCGACGTGGTGAAGAAGGGCGACATCATCGCTGACGGTCCGTCGACCGATCTCGGTGAGCTCGCGCTCGGCCGCAACGTGCTCGTCGCGTTCATGCCGTGGAATGGCTACAACTTCGAAGACTCGATCCTCTTGTCCGAGCGGATCGTCAAGGATGACGTCTTCACCTCGATCCACATCGAGGAATTCGAAGTCATGGCCCGCGACACCAAGCTCGGCCCCGAGGAAATCACCCGCGACATTCCGAACGTCTCGGAGGAAGCGCTGAAGAACCTCGACGAAGCCGGCATCGTCTACATCGGTGCGGAAGTTCGCGCTGGCGACATCCTCGTCGGCAAGATCACGCCGAAGGGCGAAAGCCCGATGACGCCGGAAGAAAAGCTGCTGCGCGCCATCTTCGGTGAAAAGGCGTCCGACGTTCGCGATACTTCGCTCCGCGTGCCTCCGGGCGTGCAGGGCACCATCGTCGAAGTGCGTGTGTTCAACCGTCATGGCGTCGACAAGGACGAACGTGCGCTGGCGATCGAGCGGGAAGAGATCGAGCGTCTCGCCAAGGACCGCGATGACGAACAGGCGATCCTCGACCGCAACGTCTACGGCCGCCTCGCGGACCTTCTCGAGAACCGTCAGGGCATCGCTGGCCCGAAGGGCTTCAAGAAGGACACCAAGATCACCCGTGCGGTGCTCGAAGAGTATCCGCGCTCGCAGTGGTGGGCATTCGCTTCGCCGAACGACAAGCTGATGGCCGAAATCGAGGCCATGCGGAAGCAGTACGACGAATCGAAGAAGGGCCTTGAACAGCGCTTCCTCGACAAGGTCGAGAAGCTGCAGCGCGGCGACGAACTGCCGCCGGGCGTGATGAAGATGGTCAAGGTCTTCGTCGCGGTGAAGCGCAAGATCCAGCCGGGCGACAAGATGGCCGGTCGTCACGGCAACAAGGGCGTCGTTTCCAAGATCGTTCCGATCGAGGACATGCCGTTCCTTGAGGACGGCACCCATGCCGACATCGTGCTCAACCCGCTGGGCGTGCCTTCGCGCATGAACGTCGGTCAGATTCTGGAGACGCATCTCGGTTGGGCGTGTGCCGGTCTCGGCAAGCGGATCGGGCAGGCGGTCGATGCCTATCTCGCCAAGGGCGACGGCAAGTCCGACACCAAGGCGCTGAAGAGCACCCTGAAGGAGGTCTATGGCGACGACGAAGTCGTGAAGTCGCTGAACGACAATGAACTCCTCGAGTTGGGCCGCAACCTCAAGCCGGGCGTGCCGATTGCAACGCCGGTGTTCGACGGTGCCAAGGAAAAAGACATCGAGGACATGCTGGAGCTTGCCGGCGTCGACAAGTCGGGCCAGTCGACCGTGTACGATGGACGTACCGGCGACCAGTTCGATCGCAAGGTGACGGTGGGCTACATCTACATGCTCAAGCTGCACCATCTCGTGGACGACAAGATCCACGCGCGTTCGATCGGTCCGTACTCGCTCGTCACCCAGCAGCCGTTGGGCGGCAAGGCGCAGTTCGGCGGCCAGCGTTTCGGCGAAATGGAAGTCTGGGCGCTCGAAGCTTACGGCGCGGCCTACACGCTGCAGGAAATGCTGACCGTGAAGTCGGACGACGTCGCGGGCCGCACCAAGGTGTACGAGGCCATCGTGCGTGGCGACGACACCTTCGAGGCGGGTATCCCCGAATCGTTCAACGTGCTGGTCAAGGAAATGCGCTCGCTCGGCCTCAACGTCGACCTGCACAATTCCAAGATGGGCCCGGCGCCGACGTCCGAGGCGGCCGAGTAACGGAAATTATCTGCCCGGCCTTGCGGCCGGGCATTCGCGCCTCGCTCTCTCAGGATGTGAGGCGCGCGAGCTGACGAGATATTCTCGAATTCGCTGCCGGTGACGATCGGCACGCAAGGAGAAGACGATGAACCAAGAGATTATGAATCTTTTCAACCCGACGACGCCGGCCCAGGTCTTCGACCAGATCCGGATTTCGATCGCGTCGCCGGAGAAGATTCTGTCGTGGTCGTACGGCGAGATCAAAAAGCCGGAAACCATCAACTACCGCACGTTCAAGCCTGAGCGTGACGGCCTGTTCTGCGCGCGCATCTTCGGGCCGATCAAGGATTACGAGTGCTTGTGCGGCAAGTACAAGCGGATGAAGTACAAGGGCATCATCTGCGAGAAGTGCTCGGTCGAAGTCACGCTGTCGCGCGTCCGTCGCGAGCGCATGGGTCACATCGAGCTCGCCGCTCCGGTTGCGCACATCTGGTTCCTGAAGTCGCTGCCGAGCCGTATCGGCCTTCTGCTCGACATGACGCTGAAGGACCTCGAGCGGATTCTGTACTTCGAATATTACGTCGTGCTTGAGCCGGGTCTCACCGCGCTCAAGGACCGTCAGCTGCTGTCCGAAGAGGAGTATCTGAAGGCGCAGGACGAGTACGGCCAGGATTCTTTCACCGCGATGATCGGTGCGGAAGCGATCCGCGAGCTGCTGCGGGGTCTCGACCTCGAGAAGCTCGAGGCGCAGCTGCGCGCCGACATGGCGGAGACCGATTCCGACATCAAGCACAAGAAGTTCGCCAAGCGCCTGAAGATCGTCGAGGCTTTCCGTAACTCGGGCAACAAGCCGGAGTGGATGATCCTCACGGTCGTGCCGGTGATTCCGCCGGACCTGCGTCCGCTGGTGCCGCTCGACGGCGGCCGCTTCGCGACCTCCGACCTCAACGACCTGTACCGCCGCGTCATCAACCGCAACAATCGTTTGAAGCGGCTGATGGAGCTGCGCGCGCCGGACATCATCATCCGCAACGAAAAGCGCATGCTGCAGGAAGCTGTGGACGCGCTGTTCGACAACGGCCGCCGCGGTCGCGTCATCACCGGCGCCAACAAGCGTCCGCTGAAGTCGCTCGCCGACATGCTCAAGGGCAAGCAGGGCCGTTTCCGCCAGAACCTGCTCGGCAAACGCGTCGACTATTCCGGCCGTTCGGTCATCGTGGTCGGCCCCGAGCTGAAGCTGCATCAGTGCGGCCTGCCGAAGAAGATGGCGCTCGAACTGTTCAAGCCGTTCATCTATTCGCGGCTCGACGCCAAGGGTCTGTCCACCACGGTGAAGCAGGCGAAGAAGCTCGTCGAGAAGGAGCGTCCCGAGGTCTGGGATATCCTCGACGAGGTGATCCGCGAGCATCCGGTGCTGTTGAACCGCGCGCCGACGCTGCATCGCCTCGGCATTCAGGCATTCGAGCCGACGCTGATCGAGGGCAAGGCGATCCAGCTTCACCCGCTGGTCTGCGCCGCGTTCAACGCCGACTTCGACGGCGACCAGATGGCCGTGCACGTTCCGCTGTCGCTTGAAGCGCAGCTGGAAGCACGCGTCCTGATGATGTCGACCAACAACATCCTGCATCCGGCGAATGGTCAGCCGATCATCGTGCCGTCGCAGGACATCGTGCTTGGTCTTTATTATCTCTCGATCCTGCGCGAGGGCCTCGCCGGCGAAGGCAAGATCTACCGTGACATGGCGGAGATCGAGCACGCGCTGTTCTCGAAGGTCATCCACCTGCATACCAAGATCAAGTATCGGTGGAACGGGGTCGGTGAGGACAACAAGCCGATCTCGAAGATCTACGAGACCACCGCCGGCCGCGTCATGCTCGGCCAGGTTCTGCCGAAGCATCCGAAGGTTCCGTTCGACGCCGTCAACAAGCTGATGACGAAGCGCGAAATCTCCGGCGTGATCGACACGGTGTATCGTCACTGCGGTCAGAAGGAGACCGTGATCTTCTGCGACCGCATCATGGCGCTCGGCTTCCACAACGCCTTCAAGGCGGGCATCTCGTTCGGCAAGGACGACATGGTCGTGCCGCACGGCAAGTGGAAGGTCGTCGACGACACCCGCTCGATGGCGAAGGAATTCGAGCAGCAGTACAACGACGGCCTGATCACTCAGGGCGAAAAGTACAACAAGGTGGTCGACGCCTGGTCCAAGGCTACGGAGAAGATCGCTGACGAGATGATGAAGGAAATCTCGTCGGTGAAGAAGAATCCGAAGGGCGGCGAGGCTCAGATCAACTCGATCTACATGATGGCTCACTCCGGTGCGCGTGGTTCGCCGGCGCAGATGCGCCAGCTGGCCGGTATGCGCGGTCTGATGGCCAAGCCGTCGGGCGAGATCATCGAGACGCCGATCATTTCCAACTTCAAGGAAGGTCTGTCGGTTCTCGAATACTTCAACTCGACCCACGGCGCCCGTAAGGGTCTCGCGGACACCGCGTTGAAGACCGCGAACTCCGGTTACCTCACCCGTCGCCTCGTGGACGTGGCGCAGGATTGCATCATCAATGCAACCGACTGCGGCACCAACCTCGGCATCAAGATGCGGGCGATCGTGGACGCCGGCACCGTGGTGGCTTCGCTCGGCTCACGCATCCTCGGCCGCACCGCGGGCGAGGATATCCGCGAGCCGTCGACCAACAGGGTCGTCGTCAAGCGCGGCACTCTGATGGAGGAGAGCCACGTCGATGCCATCCAGCGCGCTGGTGTGCAGGAGGTGAAAATCCGCTCCGCACTGACCTGCGAACTGGTCAACGGCATCTGCGCCATGTGCTACGGCCGCGACCTCGCGCGCGGCACCCCGGTCAACCACGGTGAAGCTGTCGGCGTCATCGCCGCGCAGTCGATCGGTGAGCCGGGCACGCAGCTCACGATGCGTACGTTCCACATCGGCGGCGCTGCGCAGATCAACCAGCAGTCGTTCGTGGAGTCGAACTTCGACGGCAAGATCGTCATCAGGAACAAGGCGATCGCCACCAACTCGGAAGGCGCCAAGGTTGCGATGGTCCGCAACATGGTCGTTGCGATCGTCGATGCCGACGGCACCGAGCGTGCGACCCATCGTATCCAGTACGGCTCGCGCATGTGGGTCGACGAGGGCGATACGGTCAAGCGTGGCCAGCGCATCGCGGAGTGGGACCCCTATACCCGTCCCATTCTCACCGAAGTCGAGGGCACCATCGGGTTCGAGGATCTGGTCGAAGGCCAGTCGATCTCCGAAACGCTCGACGAGTCGACCGGTATCGCCAAGCGTATCGTCATCGACTGGCGCTCGACCAATCGTGGTGCGGACCTGCGTCCGGCCATCGTGGTCAAGGGCAAGGACGGCAAGGTGCTGAAGCTCGCGCGCGGCGGCGACGCCCGCTACATGCTGTCGGTTGACGCCATTCTGTCGGTGGACGTCGGCGCGACGGTGAAGCCGGGCGACATCCTTGCGCGTATCTCGACCGAGAGCGCCAAGACCCGCGACATCACGGGCGGTCTGCCGCGCGTGGCCGAACTGTTCGAAGCCCGCAAGCCGAAGGACGCCGCGATCATCGCGGAGATCGCCGGCACGATCCGCTTCGGACGGGATTACAAGAACAAGCGCCGTCTCTCGATCGAGCCGACCGACAAGACCGAGGAGCCGCGCGAGTACCTGATCCCGAAGGGCAAGCACATCCACCTGCAGGACGGCGACATCGTCGAAAAGGGCGATTTCATCGTCGAGGGCAATCCGGCGCCGCACGACATTCTGGCGATCAAGGGCATCGAGGAACTCGCTGCCTATCTGGTCAACGAAATCCAGGAGGTCTACCGGCTCCAGGGCGTGCTCATCAACGACAAGCACATCGAAGTGATTGTCCGTCAGATGCTGCAGAAGGTGGAGATCACCGACCAGGGCGACACCGACATGATCTCGGGCGAGCAGGTCGACAAGATCGAGTTCGACCAGAACAACGCCAAGGCGAAGGAAGAGGGCAAGAAGCCCGCGACCGGAACCCCGGTGCTGCTCGGCATCACCAAGGCGTCGCTGCAGACCCGCTCGTTCTTCTCGGCGGCGTCGTTCCAGGAGACCACCCGCGTCCTCACCGAAGCCGCCGTCAACGGCAAGGTGGACCCGCTCGAGGGCCTCAAGGAGAACGTCATCGTTGGCCGCCTGATCCCGGCGGGCACCGGCGCCTCGATGGCCAAGATCCGCGAAGTCGCGACCAAGCGCGACAAGCTGATCCTGGACGAGCGCGAGAAGCAGGCGGCGATCGCAACGCCTCCGGCCGCGCCGGAAGCCGAACCGCTGGCTTTGCCGCCGGTGGAGTGACGGTTCGCTTTACTCACCTCTTGAAAAGGCCGCCTTCGGGCGGCCTTTTTGCTGCAGTGCGCTGACAAGCTGTGGCGGCTTGTCTCTGGTTCCCCGGCTCATGAGGATGGGACAGGCCTGTTCGTTGCCTGTGCGCAAGGATCGCACCGAAAAAGAGCCTATTCTTTTGATGGACCGGGGCGGTTTTGATTGCCGAGCCCGGTTTTGTTCATCTACCTTTCAGGGGAAAAAGGCTTTGTATATTTTGACGTTAGGCTGGCGCAACGACCGGCCGATGGCGGGGCGAACAGCAAAGAAATGATCAATCTTGCGATTATCGGGGGTGGGCCGGGCGGCTTGATGTCGGCCTGGTACCTCAAGAAGAAACTTGGGCCGTTGTGCCGGGTTTCGATCTTTGAGGCCTCGAACCGTCTCGGCGGCAAAATCCAGACAGGCAAATTCGATTCGTCGGCCGCGATCTATGAGGCGGGGGTCGCCGAAATCTACGACTACTCGATGACGGGTCCCGATCCGCTGCGCGAACTGATCCAGCATTTCGGATTGCAGACCGTGCCGATGGATGCCGAGCAGATCCAGCTCGATGGCGAACTGCTTGACGACATTCCGGGCATGCGCCGCAAATATGGTCCCGAGACTGCGAACGCGATCGCGAATTTCCGCAAGCGCTGCACCAGCCTGGTCTCGCCGATCGAATATTACGAAGGCGTCGGCGCGCACGACAATGAACATCCCTGGGCGTTCAAGAGCGCGGAAGATGTGCTCGACGAGGAGGTGGCCGATCCCATCGCCAAGCGCTTCATCAAGGTGATGGCGCGCTCCGATATCGCGACCGAGAGCCACAACACCAACGGCCTCAACGCCTTGAAGAACTACGTGATGGATATTGAGGGCTATATCGGCCTGTACTCGATCCAGAACGGCAACGAGCAGTTGATCCACAGCCTGCGCAGCGAGATCGACGCCGAGATCAATCTCAACCATCGCGTGCTCAAGGTCGGCAAGAACGATTCCGGCAAGTACGCCGTCGAGATGATGAACGGCAAGGCGCCGGTGACGAAGGAATTCGACCTGGTGGTGATGTGCCTGCCGCATTCGTGGCTGGCGACGATGCGCTGGGAAGGGGAGTTGCTACGCCATTCGATGGTGCGGCATATCGCCTATTTCGACCGGCCCGCGCACTACCTGCGGGTGTCGATCCTGTTCGATACGCCGTTCTGGGGTGACAAGGTGCCGGGCGCGTGGTGGATGTCGGAAGCCTTCGGCGGCTGCTGTGTTTACGTCGAGGGCGCGCGCCACGATGTCGGCCGCAACGGCGTGCTGAACTGGCTGATCGCGGGTTCGGATGCACTGGCTTACGCCAACCTCTCCGATGAAGAGCTGATCGACGCCGCGCTCAAATCGCTGCCGGCCTCGTTCGGCAAGGCCCGCCCGCATTTCATCGAGGGCAAGATTCACCGCTGGCTGTCGTCGGTGAACTGCATTCCCGGCGGCCTGCCGGTGCGCGACGTGATGACCAACCATCGGCCCGAGCCTTACGAGCATCCGGGCTTTGTCGTGGTCGGCGACTATCTGTTCGACTCGACCCTCAACGGCCTGCTCGATTCCTCTGACGCCGCGACCGACATCATCACCACCGAGATGATGAAGCTGCGCTACGAGCGCGGCGAAACCGGCAACGTGCCGTCCGACAAGATCGACCGCGCCTATTTCGAAAACTATCGCAATGCCGGGCCTTATTCGGAAGTCTGGCAGAAGTTCACCGATCCCGATTACCTGATGGAGATGATCCGGATCGTGTGGCGGCCCAAGAAGGGTTACCGGCTGCTGGTCGCGGGCTCGGCGAGCGGCGAACTGGTCGGCGCGCTGCGCGAGCGTGGCGTCGATGCCTGGGGCGTCGAGAACAATCGTTTCATTCATGCCAAGACGCCGAAGGCACTGCGGAAATACAACAAGCTCGGCTCCGTGACCAAGCTGCCGTTCAAGGCCGACTCGTTCGACTTCGTGTTCGAGACCAGCCTGTGCCATCTTTCGCCCAAGCAGGTCGTGAAGGGCATCCGCGAGATCAACCGCGTGGTCAAGACCGGATTCGTGTTCGGTTCGGTGACGAGCGACATGGCTCCCGCGCTGATCGATCGCTACGACCTCCTGCGCGGCGTCAAGAAGCTCGGCACCTGGTGGGAGTGGTCGGAGTTGTTCTTCGGCAATGGTTTCGACCTGTCCGCGCATCGTGACGACCGGACCGATCAGGTCTGGGAGGCCACCCTCAAGGCGGGCAGGGGGCCGGGCGACTGGTACGCGGACTCCGACAGCCTGCGTTATTCTTTCTTCGACAAGATTGCGGACGACGACTGATCGCGTATGGTCCGCGAAAGCCGGCCGTCGAGGCGGCCGGCCTTCGCCTGATCGTCCGTACCGAAACCGCGCATAAAAATCGCGCACTGGGCAAATCCTTTCGATGTCGCTACCGCCGGATAGCACCGACCCGGAGTCCGTTGCCGACAAGCGCGCCGCCGAGGAGGCCGTGCGTCCAGAGCCCATTCCGGAGCCGGTCGCGGTCGACATTGACGACGACGATGACGAGGATCTCGTCGCCTTTACCGCGAGCGAAGCCGCGGGCGCATTCGCGACGATCTATCGCTTCACATGGCCGTTGATGCGCAACTACAAGCGCTGGCTTGTGTTCGTCGGCATCGGGCTGTTCGTGGAGACGTTGTTCAACGTTATCATGCCGCTCAGCCTGAAATACCTGATCGACGATGCGCTCGGGGAGGAGGACTTCCACGCGCTCTATGTGATCCTCATTGTGCTGGCGACCGCAGGCATTCTCACCTCGATCGTGGCAGTCTGGTACGAGCTATGGGACGCGCGCCTGTCCGCAGCGGTGATCTCCGATGTCCGCACCCGGCTGTTCAATCATCTGCAGAGCCTTCCGGCGTCCTTCTTCGGTCGCACCAAGCGCGGCGAAATCCTGTCGCGCTTCTCGGTGGACATGGCGGGTTATGAAAGCTCGATCAAATCGCTTGCCAACAGCGCGCTGCTGCCGCTGTTCGAACTGATCGCCGGCATCGGCCTGATGATCTGGCTGAATTGGCAACTTGCGGTGGTGGCGCTGCTGATTTTCCCGGTGACGCTGGTTGGCCCGCGAATCCTGACGCCGAAGGCGGTGCAGGCCAATTACGATCAAAAGGTCAACGAATCCGCGATCCTCGGCGTGGTCCAGGAAAACATCGGCACCCAGCTCGTGGTGAAGGCGTTCGGCTTGCAGCGCAAGGCGTTCGGCTGGTTCACGTTCCGCAACCTCAATGCGCGGCGCTCCATTGCGGAGGCCACCTTCCTGTCCTCGATGGTGGAGCGCACCGTCACCGTCTCCGTGCTGCTGCTGCATCTCGTCGTGCTCGGCATCGGCGCGTATCTCGCCACCAAGGGCCAGATCACGGTCGGCACCTTCGTCACCTTCGAGAGCGCGTTCTGGGAGATTTCCTACAACATCGCGCATCTGATGCATTTCATCCCGCTGGCGATCTCCTCGGCCGCTTCCGTGCAGCACATGGAGGAATTGCTCGACGAGCCGATGCGGGGTGCGGACCGGCCGGGCGCGCCGGAAATGCCGCCGGTGATGAACGATATCGCCTTCGAGCGCGTCAGCTTCAGCTATGAGGGCACCGATACCAAGGTGCTGGACGGTCTGACGTTGAGGCTCAAGGCCGGCAAGCACATCGCCATCGTCGGCCCAAGCGGCTCGGGCAAGAGCACGCTGCTCAACCTGATCCTGCGGCTTTACGAGCCGACCGAGGGACGCGTCGCCATCGACGGCGTCGACATCCGCAAGGTGACGCGGGATTCGCTGCGCTCGCATATGGCCGTCGTCTTTCAGGAGAACATGCTGTTCAACATGTCGATCCGCGAGAACATCCGGCTCGGCAAGCAGGATGCGACCGACGCCGAGGTGGAAGCCGCGGCGAAGACAGCGGAAATCCATAGCCATATCGCTTCGCTGCCGGAGGGGTATGACACGCTGGTGGGCGAGCGCGGCGACACCCTGTCCGGCGGCCAGCGCCAGCGCATCGCGATCGCGCGCGCGATGGTGCGAAATCCTTCGGTGCTGTTGCTGGACGAGGCGACCTCGGCGCTCGACCAGACCACCGAGGCCGCGATCAACCGCACGCTGCTCAAGGCGGCAGAGGGCCGCACCATGATCTGGTCGACCCATCGTCTGACCTCGGTGGTCGAAATGGACGAGATCATCGTGTTGCGCGACGGCCGGGTAGTGGAGCGGGGATCGCACGCGGAATTGATCGGCAAGAATGGTCTCTATCGTCGGCTCTGGGACGACCAGATGCACCAGCCGCATCACGATGCGGGTGAGAGTGACGAAGAGGACGAAGAAGACGAGGAAGACGACGAGTAAGGTTGCTGATTTACCCCGATGATCGAGATCAGGGGGAGCTTCGCGCCTTTTGAATTGGTGAAAAAACAGGGCGCAGGCGGGAAGCATCAAGGCGGCCCGGTGTTTTTGCAATGCGGTGCTGAAAGATTAACCACTCACTAAAACATTCCTTCCAATTGACGGGGGCCGCAGGCATCTATCAAGGAGTAACCTTGGAAGGTGGAATCTGACACAATTAACGATGCCGGCCGCTTGATCGCCCAGTATCTGCGTTCATCGCGTTAAAGTCCTGACCGGACTATCAAATGCCGGATCTGACTGGACCGGAAATCATCAGCGGCCTGATTTGGATATTTTTCCTGCCATGAATTCCATTGCTCCCGAGCACAGCTTCAACTCTGTCCTGACGTTCGACCGCGCCACCGGCGATGTCGCCGGGGCAGGTGCGCGTGAGCGGCTGCTGATCGGTGCGATGCAGGCGGGAGCTGCAATCAGCTCTGCTTGGTATTTCCGCGGCTTTGCGGCGGGGTGCCAGGGGCTGCGCACGTTGTCGGCCGAGCAGCCGATCGAGGTGCGCCTGAACAAGGATGCGATATTTTCCTTCCCGTTCTGCGATGGCTATTGGAGCCTGTTGCTGTTCTCCCGCTATCGTTACGAATTCGATATCGAGATGTTTTTCAAAGGCATCGCTGATGCCGATTACATGCTGATCGATGGCGGCGCGAATTTCGGCTACTGGTCGGTGCTCACATCGAGTCGTCCGTATGGCTCACATCATTCGATCGCGATCGAGCCGTCGTCGGCCAATTTCACATGGCTGTCACGTAACGCATCCCGCAATGGCGGGCGGTTCACGCCGGTGAAAGCGGCGATCGGGGCCACGGAAGGCGTCGCGCATCTGTCGGGCCGCAAGCACGAGGCATTGTCTATCGTCGGCGGTTCGGACGCGGGCGAGGAAGTTCCCGTGATTACGCTCGATTCCTTGATGGAGCGAATGAAGCTCGATCCGAAAGGACGCTACGTCGCCAAGCTCGATGTCGAGGGCGTCGAGATCGCGGCCATCGCGGGCGGTGAGAAAATGCTTTCCGGTGATTGCGTCATGATCTGCGAGGAGCATGGCAACGACCGCAACCACACCATTTCGCGGCATATTCTCGACCACACGCCGTTCAAGCTGTTCTGCTACGATCCGGCCACGGGCCGCTTCGAACAATTGACGGATGTCTCTCCGCTCGACCGGATCAAGCGGGCCGTCAATTACGGCTACAACGTGCTGGCGACCGCGAGCCCTTATTGGGAAGAGCGAATCCGCGCGCTCGGTCCGTTTTCGAGGGAGCGATGAGCGCGGCTCTTCCTCCGGCTGGTGTTGTTCTTCTCGGCGGCGTTCACGGCGCATTGGCGGCCGCGCGCACGCTCGGCCGCAAGGGCATTCCCGTTATTTATGTGAGCGACGATCACCCGCTGCCGCGCTTCTCGCGCTACGTGCGGGAGAGTTTCTCGTGGTCCGGCGCGCAGGCGCCCGGCGCCGCGCAATGGCTGCTCGATCTTGCAGCAAAGCGCGGCCTGAAGGACTGGCTGCTTATTCCCTGCGCGGACGGCGATGTGAAGCTGATCGCCGAGAACCGGGATGCGCTGCAAAAGGCGTTTCGTGTGGTGTCGCTGAAATGGGACGACCTGAAGCAGCTTGGCGACAAGAAGCTCCTGGCCGGGCTTGCCACGCAGGTCGGAATTCCGTTTCCCCGCAGCTACCGGGTCGACAGCGCGGCGGATCTCGCAGCGCTTGAGCCCGCGTTTCCGGTCCTGCTCAAGCCCGCGCAACGCGAGGCGCGCAACAGTTTCACGCAGGACAAGGTCTGGCGCGCGGACACGCGCGAGGAACTGGACACGCTTTATCGTGATGCGGCCACGCATTCCGGTGCGTCGGGCGTGGTGGTGCAGGATTACATTCCGGGCGAGGGCCACGAACAGTATTCCTATGCGGGCGTCTGGTCGGCCGGCGAGCCTGTCGCGGAAATGACGGTTCGCCGGACACGGCAGTATCCGTCGGACTTCGGGATCAGTTGTTTTATCGAGATCGTGGACGAGCCGCGGATTCGCGACGTCGCGGAGAAGCTGTTGCGCGCGGCCCGTTATGAAGGGCTGGTCGAGATCGACTTCAAGTTCGATGCCCGCGACGGCCAGTTCAAGCCGCTCGACGTCAACACGCGGGTCTGGGCCTGGATCGGGCTCGGGGAGGCGGCGGGCACCGATTTCGTCACCATGCTTTATCGCATGGCCCACGGAGAACAGCCTCCGGCTTCGACAGACGCCAAAGACTATCGCTGGATGCACGTCCTCCGTGACGCCCCGGCGGTCCTGTCGCTGATCCGCCAAGGGCAATGGCGCGGCGGCTTGCCGGCCTATCTGGCGAGTTTCCGTCGGCCGGTCGCATGGGCGACCATGGCCTGGGACGACCCCGTTCCGTTCCTGGTCGAAATCCCGATCACGGCGCTCCGTATCCTGCGCCGTCGGATGTCGCGGAACTGAGCGCCGGGACTTGCCGTCAGATTTATAGGCCGGGCTGGGGCAGGGATCATAATTTATTACTGTATTATTATACCTAACCATTTTAAATCAATAGGTTAAGTAAAGCGCCCAGCGCGCAAAGCGCGTGCTGAGGTGGTTCTTTGGCCTAGGGGAATCGCGGTGGGTGCGATTCTCGCGCAGCCAGACTCCATCATTCGCGCGCATCTTGTCCGGATGACAGAAGTGCCGGAATGGCGCGGGCTTTTTACATTACCTTTCGCCTTGACTTGGCCATGCATGGCTTATACAAACCGGCCACTTCACGACAGGCGGTGAGCTTCCCTGTGTCGGAACGGACCACCTTTCATCCTGCGGGCTTTGGCTCCGGCATGAAACGGCACCAACCTCGACCCATGACGCTCAAACGCTGTCGGTACTAACCAGGCAATGCCAAGACGAAAATCAGTCTCTCGGGCGATTGGCTTCTGAGATTGGCTTTGGATGCATGACCTAGGTGGACTTCGGGCGAGAGTCTGAAGCGAGCTGTGGTCCTCTGTGGCGTTTCAGCGCTTTCCGGTCAGTGATGATCGGTTGGCGCGATTTCGTTTTGCGCGAATGGTTGGCGTCGGGGTGGAGAGAGTGGGGCGGTTGCCCCGAACGAATTTGCGGGGCCGCAAGCTCCGCGCGAACAAGGGTGAAGGCGAATATGCCGACGATCAACCAGCTGATCGCAAATCCGCGCGAAGCGCAGAAGTCGCGTAAGAAGGTGCCAGCGCTGCAGCAGTCGCCGCAGAAGCGTGGTGTTTGCACGCGCGTCTACACGACCACGCCGAAGAAGCCGAACTCGGCGCTTCGTAAGGTTGCCAAGGTGCGCCTGACCAACGGCTTCGAGGTCATCGGCTACATTCCGGGTGAAGGTCACAACCTTCAGGAGCACTCGGTGGTCATGATCCGCGGCGGCCGCGTCAAGGACTTGCCCGGCGTTCGCTACCACATCCTCCGCGGCGTCCTCGATACGCAGGGCGTCAAGAACCGCAAGCAGCGCCGTTCGAAGTACGGCGCGAAGCGTCCGAAGTAAGCAGGAGCGGAAACCATGTCTCGTCGCCACTCCGCCGAAAAGCGCGAAGTCAATCCGGATCCGAAGTTCGGGAACGTCATCGTCTCGAAGTTCATGAATTCGATCATGTACGACGGCAAGAAGTCTGCCGCCGAAAGCATCGTCTATGGTGCGTTCGACATCATCGAGCAGAAGACCAAGCAGGCTCCGCTGACCGTGTTCGAGCAGGCGCTCGACAACGTGATGCCGACCATCGAAGTGCGCTCGCGCCGCGTCGGTGGTGCGACCTATCAGGTGCCGGTCGAAGTCCGCTCCACCCGCCGTCAGGCTCTCGGCCTGCGCTGGATCATTTCGGCCGCGCGCGGCCGCAACGAGAAGACCATGACCGAGCGTCTCTCGGCGGAATTGCTCGATGCAGCCAACAACCGCGGCAACGCCGTGAAGAAGCGTGAAGACGTGCACAAGATGGCGGAAGCCAACCGCGCCTTCTCGCACTATCGCTGGTAACGGCGACCCGAACGGAAATTTAAGGACAGGCCCATGCCCCGCCAACATGCCATCGAGGACTACCGTAATTTCGGTATCATGGCGCATATCGACGCTGGCAAGACCACGACGACCGAGCGCATCCTCTATTACACCGGCAAGAGCCACAAGATCGGCGAAGTGCACGAAGGTGCCGCGACGATGGACTGGATGGCGCAGGAGCAGGAGCGTGGCATCACGATCACCTCGGCCGCGACCACCGCGTTCTGGGATGGCAAGCGCCTGAACATCATCGACACCCCCGGCCACGTCGACTTCACCATTGAAGTCGAGCGTTCGCTGCGCGTGCTCGACGGCGCCGTTTGCGTTCTCGACTCCAACCAGGGCGTCGAGCCGCAGACCGAGACCGTCTGGCGTCAGGGTGACAAGTACAAGGTTCCGCGCATCGTTTTCTGCAACAAGATGGATAAGACCGGCGCCGACTTCTACAAGTGCCTGTCCGACATCGTTGACCGTCTCGGCGCCAAGCCGATCGCGATCCAGTTGCCGATCGGCTCCG
The DNA here is from genome assembly GCF_058803465.1 of Afipia sp. GW821-FHT14H12. NCBI lineage: Bacteria > Pseudomonadati > Pseudomonadota > Alphaproteobacteria > Hyphomicrobiales > Nitrobacteraceae > Afipia > Afipia sp. GW821-FHT14H12. The sequence continues at coordinate 2,108,372 of NZ_JBXAOZ010000001.1, forward strand.
AGAACAACTTCAAGGGCATGATCGACCTCGTTCGCATGCAGGCGCTGGTCTACAATCAGGACTCGCTCGGCTCGATGTACGACGTCGAGGCGATCCCGGCCGACCTCGCCGACAAGGCGAAGGAATATCGCGAGAAGCTGGTTGAAGCCGCCGTCGAGCTCGACGACGACGCCATGGCTGCCTATCTCGACGGCAATGAGCCGGACGAGGCGACGCTGAAGAAGCTGATCCGCAAGGCGGTGATCACCGGCGCGTTCTATCCGGTGCTCTGCGGCACCGCGTTCAAGAACAAGGGCGTGCAGCCGCTGCTCGACGCCGTGGTCGCCTATCTGCCGTCGCCGCTCGACGTGCCCGCGATCAAGGGCGTGGACGAGAGCGGCAACGAGGTTCTGCGCCATGCGGACGACAAGGAGCCGATGTCGCTCCTCGCGTTCAAGATCATGGACGACCCGTTCGTCGGCACCATCACCTTCTGCCGTATCTATTCGGGCATTCTGACCAGCGGCACCGGCGTCGTGAACTCGACCCGCGAGAAGAAAGAGCGTATCGGCCGCATGTTGCTGATGCATGCGAACAACCGCGAAGACATCAAGGAAGCCTATGCGGGCGACATCGTCGCTCTGGCTGGCCTCAAGGAAGCGCGCACCGGCGACACGCTGTGCGACCCGGACCATCAGGTCATCCTTGAAAAGATGGAATTCCCCGAGCCGGTGATCGAGATCGCGATCGAGCCGAAGTCGAAGGCCGATCAGGAAAAGCTCGGCGTCGCTCTGGCGAAGCTCGCTGCTGAGGACCCGTCCTTCCGCGTGTCGACCGATCAGGAATCCGGCCAGACCATTCTCAAGGGCATGGGCGAACTCCACCTCGACATCAAGGTCGATATTCTTCGCCGCACCTATAAGGTCGACGCCAACATCGGCGCGCCGCAGGTGGCGTTCCGCGAGAAGATCACCAAGAAGGCCGAGGTCAAGTACACCCACAAGAAGCAGACCGGCGGTACGGGTCAGTTCGCCGAAGTGTCGCTCGTCGTCGAGCCGAACGAGCCGGGCGCTGGCTATGAGTTCGAATCGAAGATCGTCGGCGGCGCGGTGCCGAAGGAATACATCCCCGGCGTCGAAAAGGGTCTCAACAGCGTGATGAATTCGGGCGTGGTCGCCGGCTTCCCGGTGGTGGACGTCAAGGTTCAGCTCGTGGACGGCAAGTACCACGACGTCGACTCCTCGGCGCTGGCGTTCGAAATCGCCTCGCGCGCGGCTTTCCGTGAGGCTCTGCAGAAGGGCAAGTCCGTCCTGCTCGAGCCGATCATGAAGGTCGAGGTGGTGACGCCGGAAGATTACACGGGTTCTGTGATCGGCGACCTCAACTCCCGCCGTGGCCAGATCCAGGGTCAGGATATGCGCGGCAACGCCAACGTCATCAACGCGATGGTGCCGCTCATGAACATGTTCGGTTACGTGAACAACCTGCGCTCGATGAGCCAGGGTCGCGCGACCTTCACGATGCAATTCGATCACTACGCTGAAGCGCCGGCCAACGTGTCGGCTGAAGTCCAGAAGAAGTTTGCCTGATTGTCTTTGGTGAAAGCCAAAGTCTGAACGGAGAGTGTCATGGCTAAAGAGAAATTTGAACGTAAGAAACCCCACTGCAACATCGGCACCATCGGTCACGTCGACCATGGCAAGACGTCGCTGACTGCGGCGATTACGAAGGTTCTGGCCGAAGCTGGTGGCGCTACGTTCACGGCTTACGATCAGATCGACAAGGCGCCGGAAGAAAAGGCCCGCGGCATCACGATCTCGACCGCTCACGTCGAATACGAGACGCCGAACCGCCACTACGCGCACGTCGACTGCCCCGGCCACGCCGACTACGTGAAGAACATGATCACCGGCGCTGCCCAGATGGACGGCGCGATCCTCGTCGTGTCGGCCGCTGACGGCCCGATGCCGCAGACCCGCGAGCACATCCTGCTTGCCCGTCAGGTCGGCGTTCCGGCGCTCGTCGTGTTCCTCAACAAGTGCGACATGGTCGACGATCCGGAGCTTCTCGAGCTCGTCGAACTCGAAGTTCGCGAACTGCTCTCGAAGTACAACTTCCCGGGCGACAAGATTCCGATCGTCAAGGGTTCGGCTCTGGCCGCGCTGGAAGACAGCGATGCCAAGCTCGGCAAGGAAGCCATCCTCGAGCTGATGAAGAATGTCGACGAGTACATTCCGCAGCCGGAGCGTCCGATCGACCAGCCGTTCCTGATGCCGGTTGAAGACGTGTTCTCGATCTCGGGCCGCGGCACCGTCGTCACCGGCCGCGTGGAGCGCGGCGTCGTCAAGGTCGGCGAGGAAATCGAGATCGTCGGTCTGAAGCCGACCCAGAAGACCACCGTCACCGGCGTTGAAATGTTCCGCAAGCTGCTCGATCAGGGCCAGGCTGGCGACAACATCGGCGCGCTGCTGCGCGGCACCAAGCGCGAGGAAGTCGAGCGCGGTCAGGTGCTCTGCAAGCCGGGTTCGGTCAAGCCGCACACCAAGTTCAAGGCCGAGGCCTACATCCTCACCAAGGAAGAGGGCGGCCGTCACACCCCGTTCTTCACCAACTACCGTCCGCAGTTCTACTTCCGCACGACCGACGTGACGGGCGTGGTTCACCTGCCGGAAGGCACCGAGATGGTGATGCCGGGCGACAACATCGCGATGGAAGTGCACCTGATCGTGCCGATCGCGATGGAAGAGAAGCTTCGCTTCGCGATCCGCGAAGGCGGCCGCACCGTTGGTGCAGGCGTCGTCGCAAGCATCATCGAGTAAGAAACGATCCGTCGTCATGCCCGGCCGGAAGGCCGGGCATTCACGACCCCTTTGAATACCGACGTGGATGACCGGACTGACCGGTCGTGACGGGCAAGAAAGAAACGGCAATGAACGGCCAGAATATTCGCATTCGTCTCAAGGCGTTCGACCATCGGATTCTCGATACGTCGACCCGCGAGATCGTGAACACGGCAAAACGCACCGGTGCTCAGGTTCGCGGACCGATTCCGCTACCGACCCGCATCGAGAAGTTCACCGTGAACCGTTCGCCTCACGTCGATAAGAAAAGCCGCGAGCAGTTCGAGATGCGCACTCACAAGCGTCTTCTCGATATCGTCGATCCGACGCCGCAGACGGTCGATGCTTTGATGAAGCTCGACCTCGCCGCTGGCGTCGATGTCGAGATCAAGCTCTGAAACTTGTACGTTAGTCCGCCTGTCGGACAGAAAGAATAGGAAGCACGCCGATGCGCTCCGGAGTGATCGCACAAAAGGTCGGGATGACGCGGGTCTTTACTGAGGCCGGCGAACATATTCCTGTGACCGTGCTGAAGCTGGGCAACTGTCAGGTTGTCGGCCACCGCACCAAGGACAAGAACGGCTATACCGCGCTGCAGCTCGGTTCGGGCGCTCGCAAGTCCGTTTACATGCCGAAGGCCGAACGCGGACAGTTCGCGGTCGCCAAGGTCGAGCCCAAGCGCAAGGTCGTGGAATTCCGCGTCAGCGACGATGCGGTGATCCCGGTTGGTGCTGAAATCACTGCCGATCACTTCGTTGCCGGCCAGTTCGTCGATGTCACCGGCACTTCGGTCGGTAAGGGCTTCGCGGGCGGCATGAAGCGCTGGAATTTCGGCGGTCTGCGCGCCACCCACGGCGTCTCGGTTTCGCACCGTTCGATCGGTTCGACCGGTGGCCGTCAGGACCCGGGCAAGACCTTCAAGAACAAGAAGATGCCCGGTCATATGGGTGTCGATCGCATCACCACGCTGAACCTGCGCGTGGTCCAGACCGATGTCGAGCGCGGCCTGCTGCTCGTCGAGGGCGCCGTTCCCGGTTCGAAGGGCGGCTGGATCACCGTGCGCGATGCCGTGAAGAAGCCGCTTCCGAAGGAAGCTGCGAAGCCGGGCAAGTTCAAGCTCGCCGAAGGCGGCGAGAAGGCTGCTCCTGCTGCAGAAGCGACTGCCGGGGAGGGCGCGTGATGGAACTGAACGTCACAACTCTTGAGGGCAAGGCTGCCGGTTCGGTGAACCTGTCGGACGAGATCTTCGGTCTCGAGCCGCGCAAGGACATCATCCAGCGCGTCGTCAACTGGCAGCTCGCCAAGCGTCAGGCCGGTACGCACAAGGCCAAGGGCCGTGCGGAAGTCTGGCGCACCGGCAAGAAGATGTACAAGCAGAAGGGCACCGGCGGTGCTCGTCACGGCTCGGCCCGCGTGCCGCAGTTCCGTGGCGGTGGCCGCGCATTCGGTCCCGTCGTGCGCAGCCATGCGCATGATCTGCCGAAGAAGGTTCGTGCACTCGGCCTGCGTCACGCTTTGTCGGCGAAGGCGAAGGACGGCGGTCTCGTCGTGATCGACAACGCCGAACTGAAGGACGCCAAGACCAAGGCGCTGATCGCTCACTTCTCGGGCCTCGGCCTGACCAGCGCGCTGATCGTCGACGGCGCCGAAGTGAACAACGGCTTTGCACAGGCTGCCCGCAACATTCCGCACATCGACGTGCTGCCGATCCAGGGCATCAACGTCTATGACATCCTGCGCCGTCAGAAGCTGGTGCTGACGAAGGCCGCGGTGGACGCGTTGGAGGCGCGCTTCAAATGAGCACTCAGGACTCGCGCCATTACGACATCATCGTCGCTCCGGTGATCACCGAGAAGGCGACGGCGGCGTCCGAGCACAACAAGGTTGTGTTCAAGGTTGCCGCGAAGGCGACCAAGCCGCAGATCAAGGAAGCGGTTGAGAAGCTGTTCGACGTCAAGGTGAAGGGCGTCAATACGCTGGTCCGCAAGGGCAAGACCAAGGTCTTCCGCGGCCAGTTCGGCTCTCAGTCGGATACCAAGCGCGCTGTCGTGACCCTCGAAGAGGGCCACCGCATCGACGTGACCACCGGACTGTAAGGTTTACGACGATGGCATTGAAAACATTCAACCCCACGACGCCCGGCCAGCGCCAATTGGTGATGGTCGACCGCTCGGCCCTCTATAAGGGCAAGCCGGTCAAGGTGCTCACCGAGGGCAAGCATTCGAACGGTGGCCGTGGCAACACCGGCCGCATCACCGTGCGTTTCCGTGGCGGCGGTCACAAGAAGACCTATCGTCTGGTCGACTTCAAGCGCACCAAGGTCGATGTCGCCGCGACCGTGGAACGGCTCGAATACGATCCGAACCGCACCGCGTTCATCGCGCTGATCAAGTACGCCGACGGCGAGCAGTCCTACATCCTGGCGCCGCAGCGCCTGGCCGTGGGCGACACCGTGATCGCCGGCAACTACGTCGACGTGAAGCCGGGCAACGTCATGCCGATGGGCAACATGCCGGTCGGAACGATTGTCCACAACGTCGAGATGAAGATCGGCAAGGGCGGCCAGATGGCGCGCTCGGCGGGTACCTACGCCCAGATCGTCGGTCGCGACCACGACTACGTCATCCTGCGCCTGAACTCGGGCGAGCAGCGCATGGTCCATGGCCGCTGCACCGCGACCATCGGTGCGGTGTCGAACCCGGACCACATGAATACCTCGATCGGCAAGGCGGGCCGCAAGCGTTGGATGGGCCGTCGCCCGCACAACCGCGGCGTCGTCATGAACCCGATCGACCATCCGCACGGCGGCGGCGAAGGCCGCACCTCGGGCGGCCGTCACCCGGTCACCCCGTGGGGCAAGCCGACCAAGGGCAAGAAGACCCGCACGAACAAGTCGACCAACAAGTTCATTCTCATCAGCCGCCACAAGCGGAAGAAGAAGTAAGGATCGCCGGACATGGTACGTTCAGTCTGGAAAGGCCCGTTCGTTGAAGGCTCTCTGCTCAAGAAGGCAGATGCAGCGCGCGCGAGCGGCCGTCACGACGTCATCAAGATCTGGAGCCGTCGCTCGACGATCCTGCCGCAGTTCGTGGGTCTGACCTTCGGCGTCTACAACGGCCAGAAGCACGTTCCGGTCGCCGTGAACGAGGAAATGGTCGGCCACAAGTTCGGCGAGTTCTCGCCGACCCGCACTTTCCATGGCCATTCGGGCGATAAGAAAGCCAAGAAGGCTTGAGGACTAAGTCATGAGCAAACCAAAGCGCGAACGCGCCCTTTCGGAGAATGAAGCAAAGGCGGTTGCCCGCATGCTTCGCGTGAGCCCGCAGAAGCTCAACCTTGTCGCGCAGTTGATCCGCGGCAAGAAGGCTGCTTCCGCGCTCGCCGACCTGCAGTTCTCGCGCAAGCGGATCGCCGGTGACGTCAAGAAGTGCCTGGAATCGGCAATCGCCAACGCCGAGAACAATCACGATCTCGATGTCGACGCGCTGGTCGTGGCTGAGGCGCATGTCGGCAACGGCATCGTCATGAAGCGTTTCGCACCGCGCGGCCGTGGCCGTTCGGGCCGTGTCTATAAACCGTTCTCGCAGTTGACGATCGTTGTTCGTCAGGTCGAAGCCGAGGCGAGCGCCTAAGGCGCAGGAGAAAACGATGGGTCAGAAGATCAATCCAATCGGGCTGCGTCTCGGCATCAACCGGACCTGGGATTCCCGTTGGTTCGCCGGCAAGGGCGAATACGCCAAGCTCCTCCACGAGGACGTGCGCATTCGCGAAGTGCTAATGAAGGAACTGAAGCAGGCGGCCGTGGCGCGCATCGTGATCGAGCGCCCGCACAAGAAGTGCCGCGTTTCGGTTTACTCGGCGCGCCCCGGCGTGGTGATCGGCAAGAAGGGCGCCGACATCGACAAGCTGAAGAAGAAGGTCGCGGAAATCACCCAGTCCGACGTCGTCATCAACATCGTCGAAATCCGCAAGCCGGAACTCGACGCGACGCTGGTGGCCGAATCGATTGCCCAGCAGCTCGAGCGTCGCGTGGCGTTCCGCCGTGCGATGAAGCGTGCGGTTCAGTCGGCGATGCGTCTTGGCGCCCAGGGCATTCGTATCAATTGCTCGGGCCGTCTCGGCGGCGCGGAAATCGCGCGCATGGAATGGTATCGTGAAGGCCGCGTGCCGCTGCACACGCTGCGCGCGGACATTGATTACGGCGTGGCGACCGCATTCACCACGTTCGGCACCTGCGGCGTGAAGGTCTGGCTCTTCAAGGGCGAGATCCTCGAGCACGATCCGATGGCACAGGACAAGCGCCTGAACGACACCAGCGGCGGTGACAGCCGTTCGCGTCGCGACGCTGCTTGATCGCATAAAGAAGAAGGTTTGAGGGCGTAAAGCCATGATGCAACCCAAGAAGACGAAGTTCCGCAAGGCGCATAAGGGCCGTATCCACGGCGTCGCCTCGTCGGGCGCGACGTTGTCCTTCGGCCAGTTCGGCCTGAAGGCGATGGCGCCGGAGCGCATCACTGCGCGCCAGATCGAAGCCGCGCGCCGCGCGCTGACCCGTCACATGAAGCGTGTCGGTCGCGTGTGGATCCGCGTGTTCCCCGATCTTCCGGTGTCGAAGAAGCCTGCCGAAGTCCGCATGGGCTCGGGCAAGGGTTCGCCGGAATTGTGGGTGGCGCGGGTGAAGCCGGGCCGTATCCTGTTCGAGATCGATGGTGTCAACGACCAGATCGCGCGTGAGGCGCTGTCGCTCGCTGCCGCCAAGCTTCCGATCAAGACGCGCTTCGTTGCGCGCATCGCGGAGTAACGAGATGGCACACAAAGCTGAAGACGTCCGTGCGATGAGCGCCGACCAGATGGAGGATGCGATCCTCAATCTGAAGAAGGAGCGGTTCAACCTGCGCTTCCAGCGGGCGACCGGCCAGCTCGAGAACACCTCGCGCCTGCGCGAAGCCCGCCGCGAGATCGCACGCATCAAGACCATCGCTGCGCAGAAACGCGCCGCGGACAGCAAGAAGAAGTAAGGGGCGAGCCAGATGCCGAAGCGTACTCTCCAGGGCGTCGTCGTCAGCGACAAGCAGGACAAGACAGTTGTCGTGCGTGTCGACCGCCGCTTCACCCATCCGATCTACAAGAAGACCATTCGCCGGTCCAAGAACTACCATGCGCACGACGAGAACAATCAGTTCAAGGCGGGCGACACGGTCTGGATCGAGGAGAGCAAGCCGCTCTCGAAGTTGAAGCGCTGGACGGTTGTCCGGGGCGAAGAGAAGAAAACCGCTTGAGAAACGTCCGGCATCCGCCGGATGGCTTTCGGGCAAACCGTTTGAAATAGGCACGAAAACCGATTTCGGGATCGTGCTGTTAAGCGCTCTAGCGCATAGAAAGAGGACGAGGTGCATCAATGATTCAGATGCAGACCAACCTCGACGTGGCCGATAATTCCGGCGCGCGCCGTGTCATGTGCATCAAGGTGCTTGGAGGCTCCAAGCGCCGTTACGCCACCGTTGGCGACATCATCGTCGTGTCCATCAAGGAAGCCATTCCGCGCGGAAAGGTGAAGAAGGGCGACGTGATGAAGGCCGTGGTCGTGCGTGTTGCGAAGGACATTCGCCGCGCCGACGGTTCGGTGATCCGTTTTGACCGCAACGCCGCCGTGCTGGTGAACAACCAGTCCGAGCCGGTCGGCACCCGTATCTTCGGGCCCGTGCCGCGCGAGCTGCGCGCCAAGAACCACATGAAGATCATCTCGCTCGCGCCGGAGGTGCTGTAATGGCCGCCAAGATCCGCAAAGGCGACAAGGTTGTCGTTCTGACCGGCCGCGACAAGGGTCGTACCGGCGAAGTGTTTGAAGTGCGTCCGTCGGAAGGCCGCGCGCTGGTTCGTGGCGTCAATCTGGTGAAGCGTCACCAGAAGCAGACGCAGCAGCAGGAGGGCGGCATCATCTCCAAGGAGAGCCCGATCCACCTGTCGAACATCGCGCTCGTCGGCAAGGACGGCAAGCCGACCCGCGTCGGTTTCAAGATTCAGAAGGATGGCACCAAGGTGCGCATCGCCAAGAGCTCGGGAGCTGAGATCGATGGCTGAGAATGCATATATTCCGCGCCTGCGCACGGTGTATGACCGCGACATCCGCGGCAAGCTGACCGAGCAATTCGGCCTCACCAACGCGATGCAGGTTCCGCGCCTTGAGAAGGTCGTGCTCAACATGGGCATCGGCGAGGCCGTCAACGACCGCAAGAAGGTCGAGCTGGCAGCGAATGATCTCGCCCTGATCGCCGGTCAGAAGCCGGTCGTCACCCATTCGCGCAAGGCGATCGCGACCTTCAAGCTGCGCGAAGGCCAGGCCATCGGCGCCAAGGTCACGCTGCGCAAGGCGAAGATGTACGAATTCATCGACCGCCTCATCAACGTGGCCCTGCCGCGCGTGCGCGACTTCCGTGGCCTCAACCCCAAGAGCTTCGACGGCCGCGGCAACTATTCGCTCGGCCTGAAAGAGCACATCGTGTTCCCGGAAATCGACTACGACAAGTCGGGCGAGACCTGGGGCATGGACATCACGGTTTGCACCACCGCCGCCAACGACGAGCAGGCGAGGGCGCTGTTGACCGCATTCAATTTCCCGTTCCGGCAGTGAGACGCTGAGCCAGGCGTTTCAGACGCGGAAAGGTATGGAGACTATCGAATGGCTAAGAAGAGTTCGATCGAGAAGAATAACCGGCGTCAGAAGATGACGAAGAATGCCGCCGCCAAGCGCGCGCGGCTGAAGGCGATCATCTCCGACAAGACGAAGCCGATGGAAGAGCGCTTTGCCGCAACCATCAAGCTTGCCGAGATGCCGCGCAATTCGTCTGCGACCCGCATCAAGAATCGCTGCGAGATCAGCGGCCGGCCTCATGCGGTCTATCGCAAGACCAAGATGAGCCGCATCGCGATCCGTGACTTCGGTTCCCGGGGCCTGATCCCGGGTCTCGTCAAGTCGAGCTGGTAAGGAGGGGCGCATGTCAACGCACGATCCGATCAGCGATCTCATCACCCGCATCCGCAACGCGCAGATGCGCTCCAAGTCCAAGGTTTCGACCCCGGGCTCGAAGATGCGCGCCAACGTTCTCGAAGTGCTGAAGTCCGAGGGTTACATCCGCGGCTACGCCAGCGTCGAGCACAAGAGCGGCCACAACGAGCTTGAGATCGAGCTGAAGTATTTCGACGGCGAGCCGGTCATCAAGGAGATCGAGCGCGTGTCGAAGCCGGGCCGCCGGGTTTACGCGTCGGTGAAGAACCTGCCGCGCGTCAAGAACGGCCTGGGCATTTCGGTGCTGTCGACGCCGAAGGGAATCATGGCCGACCACGCCGCGCGCGACGCGAACGTGGGTGGCGAAATTCTCTTCACGGTGTTCTGAGGAAGGATAGAAGATGTCACGCGTAGGCAAACGGCCCGTCGCGATCGCCTCGGGCGTCACCGCGAATATCGACGGTCAGACCGTCAAGGTGAAGGGCCCGAAAGGCGCTCTGCAGTTCACCGTGCACGACGACGTGTCGGTGGAACTGAAGGACAACGTGATCCGCGTCGCACCGCGCTTCGAGACCAAGCGCGCGCAGTCGCTGTACGGCACCGCGCGTGCCCAGATCGCGAACCTCGTCGAGGGCGTCACCAAGGGTTTCGAGAAGAAGCTGGAAATCACCGGCGTCGGCTACCGCGCGGCTTTGCAGGGCAAGAACCTGCAGCTCTCGCTCGGTTACAGCCATGACGTGATTTATCCGATCCCGGAAGGCATCACGATCACGGTGCCGAAGCCCACGGAAATCACCATCGTCGGCAACGACAGCCAGCGCGTCGGCCAGGTTGCGGCCGAGATTCGCGGCTATCGCCCGCCTGAGCCTTACAAGGGCAAGGGCGTGAAGTACGCCAACGAATTTATCTTCCGCAAGGAAGGCAAGAAGAAGTAACGGAGCCGGTCATGTCGAAACTCAAGGTCACGAATGCCCGGCGCAAGCAGCGCGTGCGCAATTCCCTGCGCCGCAATGCTGGCGGCCGTCCGCGCCTCTCGGTGTTTCGCTCGTCGAAGCACATCTACGCTCAGGTCATCGACGACCTGAAGGGCGAGACGCTCGCGTCCGCTTCTTCGCTGGAAAAGACGATGCGCGACACCGGCAAGACCGGCGCCGACATCGATGCGGCGAAGGCTGTCGGCAAGCTCCTCGCGGAGCGCGCCGTGAAGAACGGTGTGAAGGAAGTCATTTTCGATCGTGGTGGCTATCTCTACCACGGTCGCGTCAAGGCTCTGGCTGATGCGGCTCGCGAAAGCGGGCTGAGCTTCTAATTTTGGTTTCAAAGGACAGAGGCTTGAGCCTCTCAAGGATTGGACAGAACAATGGCAGCTGAACGCGAACGCGGTGGACGCGAACGGGGCGGTCGGGATCGGGAAGAGCGCGACAGCGAGTTCGTGGACAAGCTCGTCCACATCAATCGCGTCGCCAAGGTGGTGAAGGGCGGCAAGCGCTTCGGCTTTGCTGCACTCGTCGTCATCGGCGACCAGAAGGGCCGCGTCGGCTTCGGCCACGGCAAGGCTCGCGAAGTGCCGGAGGCGATCCGCAAGGCAACCGACTCGGCCAAGCGCAACCTGACCCGCGTCGCATTGCGCGAGGGCCGCACGCTGCATCACGACATCGCTGGCCGTCACGGCGCCGGCCGCGTCTACCTGCGTGCAGCACCTGCCGGTACCGGCATCATCGCCGGCGGCCCGATGCGCGCCGTATTCGAGACGCTCGGCATCCAGGACGTCGTCGCCAAGTCGGTCGGTTCGTCGAACCCCTACAACATGGTTCGCGCCACCTTCGACGCGCTGAAGCACCAGGATTCGCCGCGCTCGGTGGCCAACCGCCGCAACATCAAGGTTTCCGCGCTTCAGGCGCGCCGCGTCGGCGGCGATGCCGAGGCATCTGCGGACTAACCGGACGCTGATTGGAGTTTAGGACAATGGCCAAGGCCGCAAAAACCATCAAGGTCGAACAGACCGGCAGCGCGATCCGCCGTCAAAAAGCACAGCGCGAGACCCTGATCGGTCTGCGCCTCAACAAGATCGGCCGCGTCTCGGAGTTGCAGGATACGCCTTCCGTGCGTGGCATGATCGCGAAGGTTCAGCACCTCGTTCGCGTCGTCGACGAGAAGTAAGGAACAAGACAATGAAGCTCAATGAGATCGCCGACAACGAAGGCTCGCGCAAGAAGCGCATGCGCGTCGGCCGTGGCATTGGCTCCGGCAAGGGCAAGCAATCCGGCCGCGGCGGCAAGGGCCAGACCGCGCGTTCGGGCGTGCGCATCAAGGGCTTTGAAGGCGGCCAGATGCCGTTGCATCGCCGCCTGCCGAAGCGCGGGTTCAACAACATCTTCCGCATCGAACTGTCGGAAGTGAACCTGGACCGTCTGCAGGAAGCCATCGACGCCAAGAAGCTCGACGCCAAGGGCACCATCAACGCCGAGTCGCTGGTGAAGTCCGGCGTGCTGCGCCGCTCCAAGGGGGGCGTTCGGCTGCTGGGCCGTGGCGAACTGAAGTCCAAGATCACCGTCGAAGTCCACGGCGCCACCAAGTCGGCGATCGAGGCGGTCGAGAAGGCCGGCGGTTCGGTGAAGATCCTCGCTCCGGCGAAGGATGAGGCTGCCCAGAAGGCTGCCGCCAAGAAGGGTAAGAAGGCGAAGGCTTCCTAAAGAATCATGCCCGGCATTGCGCCGGGCATTTGCGTTGCTACCTCTTGACTGACCTCAAGACGGCGATGGCGGGCGAAAGCCGGTCATGAAGTGAAAGGACCGATACTCAATGGTCTCCGCAGCGGAACAGCTCGCAGCCAATCTCAATTTCTCCTCGTTTGCAAAAGCCGACGAACTCAAGAAGCGCATCTGGTTTACGCTGGGTGCGCTCGTTGTTTATCGGCTGGGCACTTACATCCCGCTGCCGGGCATCGATCCGAGCGTCTGGAGTCAGGTGTTCAAGTCGCAGGCGGGCGGCATTCTCGGCGTGTTCAACATGTTCTCTGGCGGCGGCATCGACCGCATGGCCGTGTTCGCGCTGAACATCATGCCCTACATCTCGGCCTCCATTATCATTCAGCTCCTGCAGACGGTTTCGCCGCAGCTCGAGGCGCTGAAGAAGGAAGGCGAGGCCGGCCGCAAGATCATCAACCAGTACACGCGCTACCTCACGGTGGTGCTCGCGGCCTTCCAGGCCTACGGTATCGCGATCGGTTTGCAGGGCGCGGGCAATGTCGTGTCCAATCCGGGCATGTTCTTCTTGCTCTCGACGGCGGTGACGCTGACCGGTGGCACCATGTTCCTGATGTGGCTCGGCGAGCAGGTGACCTCGCGCGGCATCGGCAACGGCATCTCGCTGATCATCATGGCGGGCATCGTCGCCGAATTGCCGACGGCGATCGCCAACACCCTCGAGCTCGGCCGTCAGGGCGCGCTGTCGACGGTGGTGATTCTCGCGATCCTGATCATGGCCGTGGTCGTCATCGCGGTGATCGTGTTCGTCGAACGCGCGCAGCGCCGCCTCCTGATCCAGTATCCGAAGCGTCAGGTCGGCAACCGGATGTTCGAGGGGCAGTCCTCGCATCTGCCGCTCAAGCTCAACACCTCGGGCGTGATTCCGCCGATCTTCGCGTCGTCGCTGCTCTTGCTGCCGACCACGATCGCGAGCTTCAACGCGGGCAAGGGACCGGAATGGTTTCAGTGGCTCACGACGCAGCTCGGCCACGGGCGTCCGCTGTTCCTGATCCTGTATCTGGCGCTGATCGTCTTCTTTACGTTCTTCTACACGGCCATCGTGTTCAACCCGACCGAGACGGCCGACAATCTGAAGAAGCACGGCGGCTTCATTCCCGGCATCCGTCCGGGTGAACGCACGGCGGAATATATCGATTACGTGCTGTCCCGCATCACGGTGATCGGCGCGATTTATCTTGCCGCCGTCTGTCTCGTGCCGGAAATTCTGATCTCGTATGCGTCGGTGCCGTTCTATCTTGGCGGCACCTCGCTCCTGATCGTCGTCAGCGTGACGATGGATACGGTCGCGCAGGTACAAGGCTACATGCTGGCTCACCAGTATGAAGGCTTGATCCGCAAATCGAAGCTGAGGGGCCGCCGTAAATGAGACTCATCCTTCTCGGGCCGCCGGGGGCGGGCAAGGGAACACAGGCACAACGACTGGTTCAAAGACACGGCATCGTTCAACTCTCCACCGGAGACATGCTGCGCGCAGCCGTCGCCGCGCAGACCCCGACGGGTCTGATCGCGAAAGACATCATGGCCAGCGGTGGATTGGTGCCGGACGAGGTGGTGGTCAGCATCATCGCCGACCGGATCGAGCAGGATGACGCCAAAAACGGATTCATTCTCGACGGCTTCCCGCGCACTGTGCCGCAGGCGGAAGCGCTCGATGCTCTCCTGAAAAAGAAGAAGCTCAAGCTCGACGCCGTGATCGAGTTGCGCGTCAACGAAAGCGCGCTGCTGGCTCGCGTCGAGAAGCGCGTCGCCGAGATGCTGGAGCGGGGCGAGAGCGTCCGCGCTGACGACACGCCGGAAGTGCTTTCGAAGCGGCTTGCGAACTATCGCGAGCAGACCGAGCCGCTGGTCCATCACTATTCCGACAAGCGCAAGCTCATCACCATCGACGGCATGATGCCGATCGAGGAGGTCACCGCCGAAATCGAGCGCGTGCTCGCGGCGGTCACCAAGGCTGACGAGACGACCCAGGCGGCCAAGCGGAAGGTTGCCGCCAAGCGGGCCGCAAGCCCGTCCAAGGCCCCGAAAGCGGCCAAGAAGACATCCTCCAAGGGGGCTAAGGCCAAGGTCAAGTCCAAGGCTAAATCCAAGGCCAGGCGGGTGGTTAAGAAGGCGACCAAGAAGGCCGCCAAGAAAGCCACCGGTAAGGCCGCCAAAAAGGTATCTAAATCCTCCTCCGCAACCCGTGGAGGCGGCAAGAAGAAGGCAGCCAAGGCCGCCGGGAACCGGACCGGCCGAGCCGCCAAGGCGGTAGCCGGACGGGGCCGGAAGGCGGCGAAAAAGGTCGCCAAACGCCGTTCCAAGCCCGCCAAACGGTTGACGAAACGGCGGTGAATCCTTTAATACCCAGCATCCAGTCGGATAGGTTTCAGACGATGCCGGGCCCCAAAGTTGAAAAGGGCAGGGCGTCGTGTTTGCTTTTGGGAATTCGGTCGTCCGAATCCAAACAGCCAGCAGGCGCCCCGACTAAATAAGAAAGCAGCCGCCCGAGGGTGGCGACAGGAGTGAAGACCGTGGCCCGTATCGCAGGCGTCAATATCCCGACCAACAAGCGCGTCATCATCGCGCTTCAGTACATCCATGGCATCGGTCAGAAGAATGCCGCCGACATCATGGAGAAGGTCAAGATTCCGCTCGACCGTCGTGTGTCGCAGTTGAGCGACGCCGAAGTCCTGCAGATTCGTGAAATGATCGACCGCGACTATCTCGTCGAGGGCGACCTTCGCCGCGAAGTCGGCATGAACATCAAGCGCCTGATGGACCTCGGCTGCTATCGCGGCCTGCGTCATCGCCGCGGCCTGCCGGTGCGCGGTCAGCGCACGCACACCAACGCCCGCACCCGCAAGGGTCCGGCGAAGGCGATCGCCGGCAAGAAGAAGTAAGCAAACGAATCTGCGGCGTGAGGCTGTCTCGTCTCGCGCCGTTCGGTGTAGCCGCTGGCATTACGGCGGCGTTGAGATCTTGAAAAGGAACTGAAATGGCTAAAGAAGCTGGGCGCGTCCGCCGTCGTGAGCGCAAGAACATTGCCTCTGGCATTGCGCATGTGAACTCCTCGTTCAACAACACCACGATCACCATCACCGACGCGCAGGGCAACACCATTGCCTGGTCGTCGGCAGGCACGATGGGTTTCAAGGGATCGCGCAAGTCGACCCCGTATGCGGCGCAGGTTGCCGCGGAGGACGTTTCCAAGAAGGCGCAGGAACACGGCATGCGCACGCTCGAAGTCGAGGTTGCTGGTCCGGGTTCGGGCCGTGAGTCGGCGCTGCGTGCCTTGCAGGCGGCGGGCTTCACCGTCACCTCGATCCGGGACGTGACGACGATCCCGCACAATGGTTGCCGGCCGCGCAAGCGCCGCCGCGTCTGATGTGACTTACCGGTCGCGGGCGAGTTGTCCGCGGCCGTCTTGAATTGATGCCGCGCGGAATAAGCCGCGCTCTCCAACGCCGGGGCCAGAGCTCCGGAATGTCAGGGGTGAAAACGTGACGATCCAGAAAAATTGGCAAGAACTTATCCGTCCGAACAAGCTCCAGGTTACGCCGGGCGCCGACGCGACTCGCTTCGCCACCGTGGTGGCTGAGCCGCTGGAGCGTGGCTTCGGCCAGACGCTCGGCAACGCGCTGCGCCGCGTGTTGCTGTCCTCGCTGCAGGGTGCGGCGGTGCAGTCGGTTCACATCGACGGCGTGTTGCACGAGTTCTCCTCGATCGCCGGTGTGCGCGAGGACGTCACCGACATCGTGCTCAACATCAAGGACATCTCGGTCAAGATGCAGGGCGAAGGCCCCAAGCGCATGGTGATCAAGAAGCAGGGTCCGGGCGTTGTCACCGCCGGTGACATCCAGACCGTGGGCGACGTCGTCGTCCTCAACCCCGAGCTTCAGCTCTGCACGCTGGACGATGGCGCTGAAATCCGCATGGAGTTCACCATCAATACCGGCAAGGGCTACGTCGCCGCCGACCGCAACCGTCCGGAAGACGCGCCGATCGGCCTGATCCCGGTCGACAGCCTGTTCTCACCGGTCCGCAAGGTGTCCTACAAGGTCGAGAACACCCGCGAGGGTCAGATCCTCGACTACGACAAGCTGACGCTGACCATCGAGACCAACGGCGCGATTTCGCCGGAGGACGCGCTCGCTTATTCCGCGCGCATCCTGCAGGATCAGCTCAACGTGTTCGTCAACTTCGAAGAGCCGCGCAAGGAAGTGGTGCAGGAGATCATTCCGGATCTCGCCTTCAACCCGGCCTTCCTCAAGAAGGTGGACGAGCTCGAACTGTCGGTTCGCTCGGCCAACTGCCAGAAGAACGACAATATCGTCTACATCGGCGACCTCGTGCAGAAGTCGGAAGCGGAGATGCTCCGCACCCCGAACTTCGGCCGCAAGTCGCTGAACGAGATCAAGGAAGTGCTGGCCCAGATGGGTCTGCACCTCGGCATGGAAGTGCCCGGCTGGCCGCCGGAGAACATCGACGAGCTGGCCAAGCGCTTCGAGGATCACTACTGAGACCATCGTCATGGCCGGACCATCCGGCCATGATTTCGCGGGCGAACGCAGGAAGCCCACCTGAGAAACGCCGACACGCCGTCGGATAGATTGAGGATCAAGATTATGCGTCACGGAAAAGTTCATCGTAAGCTCAACCGCACGGCGGAACACCGCAAGGCGATGTTTGCCAACATGGCAGCGGCGCTCATCAAGCACGAGCAGATCGTCACCACGCTGCCGAAGGCGAAGGAGCTTCGCCCGATCGTCGAGAAGCTCGTCACGCTGGGCAAGAAGGGTGGCCTCGCGCTGCGCCGTCAGGCCATCAGCGAGCTGCGCGACCACGATCAGGTCAAGAAGCTGTTCGACGTGCTGGCTGCCCGTTACAAGGACCGCCAAGGCGGCTACACCCGCATCATCAAGGCCGGCTTCCGCTACGG
This sequence comes from Afipia sp. GW821-FHT14H12, assembly GCF_058803465.1. Classification (NCBI taxonomy): domain Bacteria; kingdom Pseudomonadati; phylum Pseudomonadota; class Alphaproteobacteria; order Hyphomicrobiales; family Nitrobacteraceae; genus Afipia; species Afipia sp. GW821-FHT14H12. Next base: position 2,125,883 of record NZ_JBXAOZ010000001.1, read on the forward strand.
CGACAATGCCCCGATGGCGGTGATCGAGTTCGTCGACCGCGACGTCGATGCCAAGGGCCAGGATTCCGGCCCGGTGCAGGAGAAGGCCGAGTCCGAGGCGGCGTAAGCCGGGCCCGATTCACCTGACGACGAGAACAATCAGCGGCGCTTCGGCGCCGCTTTTTTGTGCGTGCCGCCACCGACACTTTTCTGCGAAGGATGATGGCGTCCGTCACGGGGTGTGACCATATCGGTGTCAGCCAAAGGAGATTCTCATGAAAATCGATTTGTCCGGCACCACAGCGCTTGTCACCGGTTCGACCGGCGGCATCGGTCACGCCATCGCTAAGGGCCTTGCGGGAGCAGGGGCCGATGTCATCGTCAATGGCCGCAGCCAGGCCAAGGTCGATCAGGCTATCGCGTCCATCGGCAAGATTGCACCGTCGGCGAAGGTGCGCGGCGTTGCGGCTGACGTGTCGACGGCGGAGGGCTGCGCGGCTCTCGTGAAGGCCGTGCCACAGGTCGATATTCTCATCAACAATGCCGGCATTTTCGAGCCGAAGCCGTTCTTCGATATTCCCGACGAGGACTGGCATCGGTTCTTTAACGTCAACGTGATGTCGGGCGTGCGGCTGTCGCGGGCCTATATGCCGGGCATGCTGGAGAAGAACTGGGGACGGATTGTTTTCATCGCCTCCGAATCCGCGATCATGATCCCGAAAGAGATGATCCATTACGGCATGACCAAGACCGCGCAATTGTCGGTCTCGCGCGGATTGGCCGAGATGACCAAGGGCACCGCTGTTACGGTGAATGCGGTGATGCCGGGGCCGACGATGTCGGAGGGCGTGGAGACATTCGTGGCGGATCTCGCCAAGCAGAACGGCCAATCGGTCGAGACGGCGGCGGCGAGCTTCATCAGGGAGCACCGCCCATCGTCGCTGATCCAGCGGTTCGCGACCGTGGACGAGGTCGCCAACATGGTTGTGTATGTCGCTTCGCGCGAAGCCTCGATCACCAACGGCGCTGCGCTGCGCGCCGAAGGCGGACTGGTGCCGACGATCGCCTGATCGATGTGCAGACCGTTTAAGGGGCCGCTTTCAGGAAGCGGTCGTCGAAGGTGTTCTCGAGCTTGACCGAGGATGCCTTGAAGCCCGGATCGGTCTTGGCGATCAGGTCGAGCGATGTTTCCATGTCCTTGCGCGACATGGAGCCGTCGATCGAATAGCTCTCGCGCGAGTTCTCCAGTGCCTTGAGATAAAGCGCCTTGTCGCCGAGCCAGTATTCGTGCGGCACGACCTCTGCGATCTGCTCCGGCGTCGCCTTGGAGAGCCACGTCAGCGTTTTCTTGAAGACGTTGACCAGCGCCTGCACCGTCTTCGGGTTTTTGTCGATGAAGTCCTTCTTCATGTAGAGCACGGCGGCCGGGTTGGTCGCGCCGAACACATCCATGGTGCCTTTGGTTGTCCGCGTATCGACAATGACCTTGATGTCGCCGGTCTGCTCCAGCTTGGTGATGACCGGGTCGAGATGCGAGATAGCGTCGACCTGCTTGTTCTGAACCGCCGCGACCGCCTGCGCGCCGCTGCCGACGCCGATGAAGGAGGCATCGTGCGGGCTCAGGCCGTTCTTGATCATGAGGTATTGCACGAGACTGTGCGTCGATGAGCCCGGCGCGGTAATGCCGATATTCGTGCCTTTCAGGTCGGCGATTGATTTGAAATTCGCGGTCTTGTCCTTGCGGACGGCCAGCACGATGCCCGGATAACGCCCGAGCACGATGACGGCGCGAATGTCCTGCCCCTTGGCCTGCATGCGGATGGTGTGTTCATAGGCGCCGGTGACCACATCGAGCGAGCCACCGATCAGCGCCTGCAACGATTTGGCGCCGCCGCCGAAATCGTTGATCTGAACGTCGAGCCCGGCTTCCTTGAAGTAACCCAGCCGCTCGGCCAGCGTCAGCGGCAGGTAATAGAGCAGGGGCTTGCCGCCGACGCCGAGTGCGATGCTTTTCTTTTCCAGTGCCTGCGCGAATGAAACAGACGTGGAAAGCGCGAGAATTGCCGCAGCTGCGATCAGCTTTACGATTTTCATGTAGCCCCCGTTTTGGCGTCTACCATCCCTCCAGCACGATCTTACCGATGGACTTGCCGCTTTCAATGGTGGCGTGGGCGGCCCGCAGGTTCGAAGCGGTGATCTTGCCGAACACCTTGTCGAGCGTGGTCTTGATTTCGCCGGCGTCGATCATGTCGGCAACCCGGTTGAGCAGGTGGTGCTGCGCGACCATGTCGGGCGTCTGGAACGTCGAGCGCGTGAACATCGATTCCCAGCGCAGCGAGCCTGCCTTGAACTTGATGAGGGTGATGTCGAGCGGCGGCGGATCGTCGATCAGGCCGATCACGCCCTGTGGCGCGAGGATATCGGCCATCGCCTTGAAATGCTGGTCGGTCGCGGTCAGCGATGCCATCCACGCGACCGGCGGCAGGTTCAGCTTCTCGATCTGCTCCTTCATCGGCTGGGAATGATCGACGACATGATGCGCGCCGAGATCGAGGCACCACTCGATCGTTTCCGGCCGGGAGGCGGTGGCGATCACGGTGAGGCCGGTCAGCTTGCGCGCGAGCTGGATCATGATCGAGCCGACGCCGCCGGCTCCGCCGATGATGAGCAGCGTGCGGTTGTCGGCCTTGCCCTGTGCAATGCCCATCCGGTCGAACATCAACTCCCATGCGGTGATCGAGGTCAGCGGCAGGGCGGCTGCCTCGGCGAACGACAACGTGCGCGGCTTGCGCCCGACGATGCGTTCATCGACGACATGGAATTCGGCATTGGTGCCCTGACGGACGAGTGAACCGGCATAGAACACCTCGTCGCCCGGCTGGAATAGCGTCACCTCGGAGCCGACGGTGTCGACGATGCCCGCGGCGTCGTAGCCCAGGATTTTGTATTCGCCCGCGGGTGGGGTGGCACGCTTGCGCACCTTCGTGTCGATCGGATTGACCGACACCGCCTTGATTGCGACGCGGATGTCACGCGGCCCGGGTTCGGGCTTCGGCACGTCGCAGTCGAGCAGGGAGCGCTCGTCCTCGATCGGCAAGGGTTGCTGGTGTCCGACGGCCTTCATTCCGCGTCTCCTTTGGTCCTGAATGTGCACCATAAGGAGCCGTCGGGACGTTATTTGCAAGTACTGTCGAGGATGTGAGATAGTACCATAATTGATACCATGGAATTCGCGTCCGGCTTTGCCGGAATGCGGAAAGGCTCATGATGAAGCGCAAGAACGGCCAAGGGAACGACCAAGGGAGCGGTCGCGGCGAAGCAGGCTGCGCGGTCGAGGTCACGCTGGGGCTGATCGATGGCAAGTGGAAGGGCGTGATCCTGTTTCACTTGCAGGAGGGTTTGCTCCGGTTCGGCGAACTGCGCCGGAAAATGCCGGGCATCACCCAGCGGATGCTCACCAAGCAGTTGCGGGCGCTGGAGGAGGACGGGCTGATTACCCGCACGGTCTATCCGGAAGTGCCGCCACGCGTGGAATATGCGCTGTCGCAGACCGGCCAGCGGCTTCGCCCGGTCATCGATGCCCTGCGGGCTTGGGGCATCGAGCACAAGGCCCGGCTGGCGGCAGCCAGCGCAGCCTCGCAAAAACCAAAAATCGCCCGCAAACGTGCGGCGTGACGGATTCTCCGGCTCGCCTCCCGTGCGTAGCCCCATTATATCGATGCTCTTTCACAGCGGAATTCATGCATGATTGTTTCTCGCATCTTCGGTTTGGCTGTCCTTTCATTCGCGACCCTCGCGGCCGCACCCGTTGTCGCGCAGGACCGGGTGGTGCCGTCCTCGATGAATCAGTTGCGGTTGTCCTATGCGCCGATCGTGCAGCATGTGCAGCCTGCGGTGGTGAATGTGTATGCCGCCAAGATCGTGCAGAACCGCAATCCGCTTCTGGACGATCCGATTTTCCGCCGCTTCTTCGGCGTGCCCGGCGGCCAGCAGGAGCAGATGCAGCGCTCGCTCGGCTCGGGCGTGCTGGTGGATTCCTCCGGCCTCGTCGTGACGAACAATCACGTCATCGAGGGCGCGGATCAGGTCAAGGTGTCGTTGTCCGACAAGCGCGAGTTCGAGGCCGAGATCGTATTGAAGGACAGCCGCACCGACCTTGCGGTGCTGCGCCTCAAGGGAACGCACGAGAAATTCCCGACGCTCGATCTCGCCAATTCCGATGAATTGCAGGTGGGTGACGTGGTGCTCGCGATCGGCAACCCGTTCGGCGTCGGCCAGACGGTGACACACGGCATTGTCTCGGCACTGGCGCGCACGCAGGTCGGCATCACCGATTATCAGTTCTTCATCCAGACCGATGCGGCGATCAACCCCGGCAATTCCGGCGGCGCGCTGGTGGACATGCAGGGCAAGCTCGTCGGCCTCAACACCGCGATCTTCTCGCGCTCGGGCGGCTCGCAAGGCATCGGCTTCGCGATCCCGGCGAACATGGTGCGCGTGGTGGTCGCGTCCGCCAAGAGCGGCGGCAAGGCCGTGCGGCGTCCGTGGCTCGGCGCGCGGTTGCAGGCCGTGACGCCCGAAATCGCCGAAACGCTCGGCCTGCCGCGCCCGAGTGGAGCGCTGGTGACGAACATTGCCCCGAACAGCCCGGCAGCGAAGGCGGGCATGAAGGTTTCCGATCTCATTGTGTCGATCGACGGCCAGAACGTCGATGACCCCAACGGGTTCGACTATCGCTTCGCCACCCGGCCGCTTGGCGGCACGGCGCAGGTGGACGTGCGGCGGCAGAACGTCGTCATCAAGCTCAAGGTGCCGCTGGAGGTCGCGCCCGACACCGGTCGCGATGAAATCGAACTGAAGTCGCGTTCGCCGTTCCAAGGCGCGCGGGTCGCCAATATCTCGCCGGCGCTTGCCGATGAGTTGCGGCTGGATTCCAATGTCGAAGGCGTGGTCGTCACCGCGGTGGCCGACAATGCGCTGGCCTCGAATGTAGGCTTCCAGAAGGGCGACATCATCACCGCCGTGAACGGCAAGACCATCGCCAAAACCAGCGATCTGGAGCAGGTGACCAGCGAACCGGCGCGGCTCTGGCGCATTACCATCATTCGCGGCGGCCAGCGCATCAACGTCACGTTGGGCGGATAACGGCGGGGCCGGGAGAGCAGGCAGGTTCTTCATGAACGCAAAGCGCGCCGCGCCATCTGCGAATCTCTTTGCCGCCGCAGGGCTGGAGCAGGACGCGCCGCGTCCGCTGCCGGAGAAATTGCGTCCGCATGCGCTCGCCGATGTCGTGGGGCAGGACCACATTCTCGGGCCGGATGGCGCGCTGACGCGCATGCTGGAAACGCGCACGCTCGGCTCGCTGGTGTTCTGGGGCCCGCCTGGCACCGGCAAGACCACCGTGGCGCGACTGTTGGCGGACGCCACCGAACTGCATTTCGAGCAGATCTCGGCGGTGTTTTCCGGCGTCGCGGATCTGAAGAAGGTGTTCGACGCCGCGCGCGCGCGTCGCGAAACCGGCAAGGGCACATTGTTGTTCGTCGATGAGGTGCATCGCTTCAATCGCGCGCAGCAGGATTCATTCCTGCCGGTGATGGAAGACGGCACGGTGGTGCTGGTCGGCGCGACCACGGAAAATCCGTCGTTCGAGCTCAACGCGGCGCTGCTGTCGCGGGCGCGCGTGCTGGTGTTTCATTCGCTCGACGATGCCGCGATCGAAAAGCTCTATGCACGGGCCGAAGAAATCGAGGGCCGGGCGTTGCCGCTCGATTCCGAGGCGCGCGCTGTGCTGGTGCGGATGGCGGACGGCGATGGGCGCGCGGCGCTGACGCTGGCGGAAGAAGTCTGGCGCGCCGCCCGTGCCGACGAGGTATTCAATGCGGCGCAGTTGCAGGAGATCCTGCAGCGGCGCGCGCCGATCTACGACAAGTCCGCCGACGGTCATTACAACCTGATCTCGGCCTTGCATAAATCGGTGCGCGGCTCCGACCCCGATGCCGCTCTCTATTATCTCGCACGGATGCTCGATGCGGGCGAAGACCCGCTGTTTCTCGCGCGGCGCGTGGTGCGAATGGCGGTAGAAGACATCGGCATGGCGGACCCGCAGGCGCTGGTCGTCGCCAACGCCGCCAAGGATGCCTATGACTTTCTCGGCTCGCCCGAAGGCGAACTCGCCATCGCCCAAGCAGTCGTGTATGTCGCGACCGCGCCGAAATCGAATGCCTCCTACAAGGCCTTCGGCGCGGCGATGCGCACGGCGAAACAGGCGGGTTCGCTGTTGCCCCCCAAGCACATCCTCAATGCGCCGACCAAGCTGATGAAGGCCGAAAACTACGGCGAAGGCTACGAATACGACCATGACACGCCGGAAGGTTTTTCCGGGCAGGACTATTTCCCGGAGGCGCTTGGCCGCCAGACCTTCTACAATCCGCCCGAGCGCGGCTTTGAGCGCGAGATTCGCAAGCGCCTCGATTACTGGGCGAAACTGAGAAAAGACAAATCGTCATGAGCCGGCGTTTCCGCAAACCCCTGGAAAAGAAATCGGTACGCGAGGCCAAGAAAGGCGAGAAGCGTGGCGACAAGCGCGCCAAGCCGTCTTTCGCCAAAAAGGGCTCGGACAAGCGCGGGCCGACCCAGCGCTCGTTCGACAAGCCGGGTGCGCGGTTTGGCGATCAGAAGCCACGCCGCCCGGCGAAGGCCGCGCACGAGGCGTTTCCCGAGGTGCGGGAGGAGAAGAAGCCCGCGCCACCTTTGCCGACCAAGGTGCAGACCGTTGTCGTCACCGCCGACGAGAACAACATGCGGGTTGATCGTTTTCTTGAGGCGCGGTTTCCGGGCCTGTCGTTCTCCCATATCCAGCGCATCGTCCGGAAGGGTGAATTGCGCGTCAACGGCAAGCGCGCCGACAGCAAGGATCGTCTTGAGGAAGGCCAGAGCGTTCGCATTCCGCCGCTGAAGCTCGACGCGCCGAAGACGGGCGGCAACCTCTCCGAGGCCGCGACCAAGACGCTCGAAGAATTGCGCAAGATGATCCTGTTCGAGGACGCCGACGTGATGGTACTGAACAAGCCCGCGGGCTTGGCCGTGCAGGGCGGCTCGGGCCTGTCGCGTCATGTCGATGGCATGCTGGAAGTGATGCGCGATGCCAAGGGCCAGCGTCCGCGCCTCGTGCACCGGCTCGACCGTGAAACCTCCGGCTGCCTCCTGATCGCAAAGACGCGCTTCGCGGCGTCGGTGCTGACCGGCTCGTTCCGCCATCGCTCGGCGCGCAAGATCTACTGGGCTCTGGTCGCGGGCGTGCCGAAGCCGAAGCAGGGACGGATTTCGACCTATCTCGCCAAGGAAGAGAATGAGGAAGATTCGATCATGCGCATCGCAGAGCATGGCGATGAGGGCGCCGCCCATGCCGTGACTTATTATGCGGTGGTCGAGGCCTCCGCCCAGAAGCTCGCCTGGGTGTCGCTCAAACCCGTCACCGGCCGCACGCATCAGTTGCGCGCCCATATGGCGCATATCGATCACGCCATCGTGGGCGATCCTAAATATTTCAACAAGGAGAACTGGCAGCTTCCGGGCGGGTTACAGAAGCGGCTGCATCTTTTGGCGCGCCGCATCGTTATCCCGCATCCGCGCGGCGGCGTGATCGACGTCACCGCGCCGCTGCCGCCGCATATGCTGCAATCGTGGAATCTGCTCGGGCTCGAGGCTGACAGGTTCGACCCGATCGAGGATGCGCCGGAAGAGTAGGGTGTTCCATGCGCAAGCTGGTTGTCGTCTGTCTGTTATGCATCGCGCCGCTTGGCGCAACTGCGTTCGCGCAGATCTACACCACCCCCAGCGGCAGAGCGGTGCTTCCGCCGCCACCGGCTCCACCGCCGCCACCGGCCATCACGGTGCCGCAGGTGCCGACCATGAATTCTCCGCCGCCGTTCGCGTTGCAGAACACGACGCCCGGCTACGTGCAGGAAGGCAAGCCGCCGAAACAGGTGCTCAAGCCGCAGAAGCGGGATTCCTTCGGCCAGCGGATGTCGCGCTGCCTCGATGAGGGCGCCGCGATGGGCCTTGGCCCCGGCCAGCGCTCGGCCTATGCCCGCAACTGTGCCCACCAGCGATAAGAGAAAGAGAAGTTCGCAATATGCGTGAGTTGTTCGACGAGGCACAGGGCCATTCGCCGCTCGATCCGCGGGAAGCCTCGCGCAAATCCTCAACGACGCCGCTGCGCAAGCGTTTCTACGAGAGCGCGGCTGTTGCCGAAACCCCGGAAGGCTTCGCCGTCACGCTCGACGGCAAGCCGGTGCGCACGCCCGGCAAGCGGTTCCTGAGTGCTCCTGTGCGCGAGTTGGCCGAGGCGATGGCGGCGGAGTGGGGCGCGCAGACGGATTCCATCGACCCGCTGTCGATGCCGGTGACGCGACTGGCGAACAGCACCATCGACGGCGTTGCGGACGACGTGGCGGCGGTGCGCGACGACATCGCGAAATATTTCGACACTGATCTCTTGTTCTATCGCGCGAGCTTTCCCGAGGAACTCATTGCCCGGCAAGCCGAACATTGGGACCCGGCACTGCGCTGGCTGGCCGATGAACTGGGGGCGCATTTCATCCTCGCCGAGGGCGTGATGCATGTGAAGCAGCCGGAGCCCGCAGTTAAAGCGGCACGTCAGGCTTTGCCCGAAACCCCTTGGGCGGTCACTGCGATGCATGTGGTGACGACGATCACCGGATCGGCGCTGCTGGCGCTCGCATTATATCGCAAGGCGCTGACGCCGGATGAGGTCTGGGCCGCGGCGCATGTCGATGAGGACTGGAACAGCCAGCAATGGGGCGCGGACGAGGACGTAACGCAGCGCCGTGCCCAGCGGCGGCGCGATTTCGATGCCGCCGTGAAGGTGCTGGAGGCGGTTCCGCGCTAGATGCCGGGGCGCTAGTTAACGAGAGATTAACGACGCGACGATACCGTGGGCTCCGAACTCGCGGAGCGTTCATGGCCATCAGCATCAATCCGATCACGCCGGTGATTGCCGCCGATGCAGTCTCGCCTTCGGTGACGCTGCAACCCGGCAGCGTGATCGACGCCAAGGTGCTGCAGGTGCTGGCAAACGATTTCGTGCGCATCGCCGTCGCCTCGCTGTCGATCGAGGTGGCGTCCGAAGTACCGTTGCAGGCCGGGCAGACCTTGCAACTCGCGGTGTCGCAGACCCCGCAAGGCGTGCGGTTGCAGATTGTGCCTCAGGCGACGCCTGACACATCCTCTTCCGCGCAGCCTGCAACGCTCGTCAGCCCCTCCATTGCGCCGAGCGCACCTTCGGTTCCGAGCGATGCGCAAGGTGTCTCCGTCACCCGGCCGCTGACGCCGCTTGAAGTCGTCGCGGTTGCCAAGGCATTGCAGGCCGCCGCAGGACAGCAGGGCAGCCTGTCGCCGCTGTTCGCCAATCTCACGGTGGCGGCAACCTCCAGCCAGGTGCCAGATGTGTTGCAGCAGGCGGCGCATTCGCTGCTCGCAGGCCGCCCGGCGCTGAGCGAGAATTTGAGCGGCGACGACATCGCGACCGCATTCCGGCAGTCCGGGCTGTTCTACGAACAATCGCAGAAACAGGCGGTGGCCGCGCCCGCGAGTGTTTCGACGAACGCAACGGCTGCACCGGACCTCAAGGCCGCGCTGATCGTGTTCAGGCAGATCCTCGGCTCGTGGCTTGGCGACGCCGCACAGCCGCCGCTGGATGAAGCCGCCGTACCCGGGCAATTCGCGCAGCAAGGGCAGGCGCGCGCGCAGGCCGAGATCGCGGCACCTTCGATCGCGCCCGCAGCCGTGCCCGTAGCAGAGACGGAAGAGATCATGCTGCCCGGCGCGGTGGTGCAGGTCACGAGCGAAGTTGAAGTCGAGGATCTGGGCGATCCGACGTTTCCTGTGCGCGATGCTTCAGCCTTGCTTTCGGGCAAAAGCACAGTGGCGGCGCCAGCTGATTCTCTACAAATGATTTTGCGTGCGTTCCCGAAAGGCGTGCAGGATGCGGTGGCGTCCTTGCTTGCGGAGGAGGGCGCGTCACTCGCGCAGTCCGCAGCGGCAGGCCATGCGGTCGCGGCGGATGCGGATGGCGTGCCGCCGCCGTTCCGTGGTGCGGCGACATCCGCGCAACCCGCCGTGCCGCCGACGATCGACCATCGTACACCGGCGGATGCCGTGGCGCATCGCCTGCTCGATGACACCGATGCCGCGCTCGCGCGCCAGACGCTGTTGCAGATCGCGTCATTGCCGGATCAGACCACGCACGCCAAATTCGATCCGACGGCGCGCTGGAATTTCGAGGTTCCGTTCGCGACCCCGCAGGGCACGACGGTGGCGCAATTTGAAATCTCGCGCGATGGCGGTGGCGAGAATGCGTCGGCCGAAGCGCCGAGCCGGGTCTGGCGCGCGCGTTTCTCCATCGATCTCGAACCGGCCGGCCCGGTGCATGCGCAAGTGTCGCTCGCGGGAGAGCGGACATCGGTACGGATGTGGGCGGAGCGCAGTGCGACGACCGCGCGTCTGCGCGCCGAAGCGCCGCAGCTTTCGGCGGCCCTGCGCGAGGCCGAGCTGACGCCGGGCGATATCGTGATCGGCAGCGGCGTGCCGCCCGCGCAGTCCGCGCCGAGCGGGCATTTTCTGGATCGCGCGCTATGACGACGACAACGACTCCGATCCAGAACACGCTTGCGGTTGCGCTGCATTACGATCGCAAGGGCGCGCCGCGCGTCGTCGCCAAGGGCAAGGGCGAGATCGCGAAAAAGATCATCGAAGTCGCCAGCGAACACGATGTTGCCATTCAGGAGAATGAAGTGCTGGCGGGCGCGCTCTCCAATGTCGAGATCGGCGACGAGATTCCGGCTGAACTCTACAGAGCGGTAGCGGAGGTTCTGGTCTTCGTCATGCGGTTGTCGGGTAAAATCCGCTGATTGGGGAACTTGTTCAATTCAGGTGACGTTCATCCCGCAGCGGCGAGGCTGGCTGCTGGAGGCAACGAGAAGGGATTGAACATGGAAAGACGTGACTTCCTGAAGATCGCTTTGGGCATGGCCGCAGGCGCGGTCGTGACAGCGCGTGCGGCGCAGGCCATGACGCCGACGCCATCGCCGCTCACGAAAGAGCCGCCAAGTCCCGAGACCGAGACCGAGGCCGAGCCCGCTGTTGCGACGTCGCAGGATGTCGAGGGCGCGAAGGTGGAGAAGGTGCGTTGGCATCATCGTCACTGGCACCGTCATCACTGGCATCGCCGCCGTCACTGGGGCTGGCACAGGAGGCATTGGCGCCGCCGGCACTGGCGTCATCGCCATTGGCGCCGCCGCTATTACTATTATTGAGATGAAGGGGCGGGAATTTCCCGCCCCGATTATTTCGATGCCAGGAAATCCAGCATCAGCTTGTTGAACTTTTCCGGCTCCTCCAGAAAAGCCAGATGCCCGGCATGGGGAATGATCTCCGCACGGCCATGCGGCATTTTCGCTGCCAGTGCGCGGGCGAGGTCGGCGTTGTGGCCCATCTTCGGCCGCAGCGCCTCGGGCGCGTTCGGCTTGCCCGGCGCGTTGTGATCGTCCTCGCCCATGATGAAGAGCGTCGGTTCGGTGATGAGCGGAATTTCATGCGCCACCGGCTCGCGGTAGATCATCTGCGCCGAATTCACAAAGGCGCGCAGCCAGCGCGGATATTCAGGACTCTGCTTGATGCCGAAGCGCGCATCGATGAAGGGCGTGATCTGCTCAGGCGGCAGTTTCAGCGAGTAATTGTTGACGAGCTGTTTGCGGTAGGCCTCGGCGGTGAGCTTGTCTTCATGCGCCAGGATTTTCTCGGTCGGAGTCGGCGGCACATAGAGCCGGTAATCCTCGAGTCCGATCGGGTTGGTGAGAATAAGGTGATCGACGCGATCAGGGTAGGCGCGTGAGATGCGCACCGCCAGCATGCCGCCGAGCGAGTGGGCGACAATATCGGCCCTTGGAATCTGTAAATGATCGAGCAGCGCGATGGTGTTGCGCGCCAGCGTGTCGAAATGCAGGTCGAAGGTCGGCTTGGAGGATTTGCCGAAACCGATCTGGTCCGGCACCACGACGCGGTAGCCGTTGTTGCTCAGCACCTTGATGACGGGCGCCCAGTAGCTCGACGGGAAATTGCGCCCGTGCAGCAGGACCACGGTGCGGCCATTCGGGCTGGTCGCCGCGACATCCATATAGGCCATCCGCACCTGTTCGCCTTCATTGACCAGCGGCAACAGATGAACGGGGTAGGGGTACGGATAGCCCTCCAGCCCGATGCCGTAAGGCTCCTTCTGCGGCGTGTCATTCGCGGCGGGCGTTTGCGCGTGAGCGACGCCCAACGAGGCAAGCAGCAGGATGGCGGCATAGAGATGCTTCATGATCGTCTCCCGGATGGAATGGCATCATAGGAGATCGCGCGAATGCCGCGAAGGCGGCAGCCGCTTGCCGCGCATCACATCCTGCTGATGGATTGGTGAAAGCTCAGAGCTTCGGGGAGCCGCCCGACGAGGCTTTCTGCGGTGCGTTTTTCTCGGCCGCGAGCGCCTCGTTGTCGATCTTCGCCGCGCTTGCGATGCGCTTGAAGTCGATCAGGGTGAAGACGGCCTTGCCGACGCGATCCTTCGCGCTGCCGGAAGACAATGCAATGTCGAGAAGCGCGTCGCAGTTGGCGTTCTTCGCGTCCTTGGCAAGCTGATCGAGCGATTTCTCCGGCTCCGCCTGAACATGCTTCAGCACCGCGACGCAACTGCCCCGGCCGTTTGAATCGTTGAGCGCGACGGCGGCTTTCGGGCTGATTGGGTCGTTGAGCGCGGTCACGGCGCCCTCGGGTGTATACTTCTGCTTCACGGAGACGGTTTTTCCGCCCTTGTAGAAATAATACAGCCTGCCGTCTCCGATCGCGGTGGGCTTGCCGTATTTATCGGTCACGCGCTGGATCATCTCCTGCTGCGTGGGCTGCTTGTCCTTGGCGAAGCCGAGATCGCGAGCGATGTAATAGGCAAAATTGCCGCTCGCGGGCGAGGTGAAATGCACCTCCATCGATTCCGCGCCATGGTCCTTGCTTGCCGGGGCGTCGAATCTCATGAAGGTGGCGTAGGTCACGCCGGTGCTGCCGAACTTCTGCTGGGTGGCCTGCGGTTTGGCGTTCGGGAAATCCTTCAGATAGGCCTCGAACGTGCCGCCGACCTTCGCGGCGTCGTCGCTGCTGGAAATGCCGATGATATCGGGGCGCAATTTTCCGGAAAACGCGGTGTCCGGCGTTTTCGGCTTGATGTCATAGGCCATCGCCATGGAGGCCGCCGAGACCAGCGCCGCGCCGGTCAGCATCAATGATCGCAACATGAACCGCCCCAGTCCTGAAAGCCTGTCAAAAGCGCAGCGATTACGCCGAATCTTGCTATCGGATGTCAACTGCGCATTCGCCATGATATAGCTCGGACAGACAGGAGAGAGCTTGAATGCCGATTTCGTTGGACCGCAAACGCACCATTTTCCGCCGTCTGCATGACAGCGGCTGTTTCGTTCTGCCCAATCCCTGGGATGTCGGCAGCGCACGGCTGTTCGCCGCGATGGGCTTCAAGGCTCTCGCCTCCACCAGTTCCGGTTATGCGTGGTCGCAGGGGCGGCCGGACAACAAGGTGACGTGCGAGGACGTCTTGTCGCATCTGTCGGTGCTGTGCGCGGCGACCGACCTGCCGGTGAACGCCGATTTCGAGAGCGGGTTTGCCGAAACGCCGCAAGGGGTGGCCACCAATGTCCGCCGCTGCATCGAGACCGGCGTGGCCGGCCTGTCGATCGAGGACGCGACCGGCGATGCGCGCCAGCCGCTCTACGATTTTCATGAAGCCGTCGAGCGCGTCGCGGCCGCTCGCAGCGCCATCGATGCCAGCAAGGCCGATGTCATGCTGATTGGCCGCTGTGAAGGCTTCCTCACGGGCGAGACCGATCTTGCCAAGGTGATCCGCCGTCTGGTGGCTTATTCCGAGGCTGGCGCGGAATGTCTTTATGCGCCGGGTGTCACGAAACGCGAGCAGGTCGCCGAAGTGGTGAAGGCGGTTGCGCCCAAGCCGGTCAACATCCTGATGGGCGCGCCGGGCCTCAGCGTCATGGAATTGGCGGAGCTAGGCGTGCGGCGGATCAGCGTCGGCGGTGCTATGGCGCGCGCCGCATGGGGCGCGGTGCAGCGCGCCGCGCGCGAAATTCTGGAGAAGGGCGAGTTCGGCGAATTCGCTCACGCCGCGAAATACGCCGACCTCAATCGTCTCTTCGACGAAAAATAGACCCTCGCTCCGGATGGAGCGAGGGTCCGGTCGTTATTCGCTGCCCGATGCACCGGCAGGCGCGTTGCTGCCGGACGCAGCGCCACTGGGCGACGGTGACTGGTTAGCCGCAGGCGGCGCGGCCTTGGGCGCCGGGGCAGGCGCCGAGCCCGTGGTCTGGCCCGGATTGCTGTTCGGAGACATCTTGCCCGGTGCCGTCGTGCCGCTGGCTGACGTCTGCGCCGGCGGATTGCTGGCGGTGTCGGTCGGCGAGGTGCTGTTCAACCCGTAAAGCACGACGCCGAGGATCGCGAGCACAGCAATCGCGAACAATGCGATTCGACCGCCGCCCGCAGAGCCTTCCGCCAACTCCGGATCGGCCTGCAATTCGTTGTCCAGTGTCTGACGGCGGCGCCATTCCTCTTGATCCCGCGCCAGATCGTTCGGATCACGGTCAACAATCATGATTGTATCCTCCTCGTTGGATGCCTTGAAAAGGCAACCGCCCGGAGGGACGCCAGTTCCTGATGTTCCGAGCTTTCCACCTCTCGGATATGCGCAAGTGCGGGGTTCCGGCTGCCTTCAAATATGCTAACGCTTGGGAACCATCTCACCCTTTTAAATCCTGCCGAGATCACCATGAAACTGACCCCTGCCGCGAACGGCACGTTCACCATTGCGCCCACGCCATTCCACGATGATGGCCGGATCGATGAAGGCTCGATCGATCGCCTCAGCGATTTCTATGGCGAGGTCGGCTGCGCCGGGGTCACCGTCCTTGGCATTCTCGGCGAAGCGCCGAAGCTCGATGGCGAAGAATCCCTCGCGGTCGCGTCGCGCTTCATCAAGCGCGCAGGCAACAGGCAGGTGATTGTCGGCGTGTCCGCGCCGGGATTCGCCGCGATGCGTTCGCTCGCACACGGCGCGATGGATGCCGGTGCGGCGGCGGTAATGATCGCGCCGGTGCCGTCGCTGCGCACCGACGATCAGATCGTTAATTATTTCCGCCAGGCGGTCGAGGCGATCGGCGGCGATGTGCCGTGGGTATTGCAGGATTATCCGCTGACGCTGTCGGTGGTAATGACGCCTGCCGTCATCAAACGCATCGTCTCCGAGAACCCGTCCTGCGTCATGCTCAAGCATGAAGATTGGCCGGGTCTCGAGAAGATCACGGCGCTGCGCAACTTCCAGAAGGACGGATCGCTGCGGCCGTTGTCGATCCTCACCGGCAATGGCGGACTGTTCCTTGATTTTGAAATGGAGCGCGGCGCGGACGGCGCGATGACGGGTTATGCGTTTCCCGACATGCTGGTCGATGTCGTGCGGCTGTCGAAGGAAGGCAAGCGCGATGCGGCGCACGATCTGTTCGACGCGCATCTGCCGCTGGTCCGCTACGAGCAGCAGCAGGGCGTGGGCCTTGCGGTGCGCAAGTATGTTCTGAAGAAGCGCGGCCTGCTGGCTTCCGACGCACAGCGCAAGCCGGCATCCGGCCTGACACCCGCGGCGCGGTCCGAAGTCGATTATCTGCTGTCGCGGGTGGCGAGGTTCGACAAGCGCGCGGCGCTGTAAGCGGCGCGGTAGCTTTCAGGTGTTGAGGTGCTGGCGGATAGCCGCGACCGAAGGGCCGACCTTCGCGATCGCGTCGGCAAGATCCTGCGGCGAGACGTTGAGCCGGTAAGCCCAATAGCTCGTGGCATCCTTGTCGCTGGTGTCGATGGTGGCGGGCGCACGCACGCCGATATTGGCGGCGAGCACATCGGCGACCTTGACGAGATGGATCATGGACAGCCTCCGCCGGCAGATTATGCCAGCGAGGCATGTTCCCGAACCTCGAATTGACGGTGGCGTTAAGGAACCGTTGCGCCTTTGCCCGAGGTTTATGGTTTGGTTCACGCCTGAGGTGCAATCAAGGCATGGCCGGACTGAGCACTTTGGCCTTTCGTCCGTAAATCAGCAGTGTGGCGGCAAGGCCGCAAACGGCGGCGGCCGTCATCCACATCGCTGGCGCGGCTTTGTCGCCGGTCAGTTCGATCAATGCGGTGGACACCGCGGGCGTGAAGCCGCCGAACAATGCGGTCGCAAGGCTGTAGCACAACGAGAAGCTGACTGTGCGCACGTTCGGCGGCACCACTTCCGTCAGAGCGACCACCATCGCGCCGTTGTAGCTGCCGTACAGGAACGACAGCCAGAGTTCCACTTCCAGCATGCGGGCGAAGGAGGGGCTTGCGACCAGCCATGACATCGTGGGGTAGGCGGTCAGGATGGTCAGAATGGTGATCCCGGCTAAAATCGGCTTTCGTCCGATGCGATCCGACAGCGCGCCCATGACAGGCAGCCAGAACAGGTTCGAGAGCGCGATCGCGAACGTCACGATCAGGGAATCCGTGATCGAGAGCTTGAGCACGCTCTTGCCGAAGGTCGGAGTGTAGACGGTGATGAGATAGAACGACACCGTCGTCATCACCGCGAGCATCATGCCGAGAATGACGATGCGCCAATTCGATGTCAGCGAGGCGAGAATTTCCCGTATGGTCGGGTGATGCTTGCGGGCGAGGAATTCTTCTGTCTCCTCCAGCTTGCGCCGGATGACGAAGATGAAAGGAACGATCAGGGAGCCGATCAGGAAGGGGATGCGCCAGCCCCAGTCGTGGATCACCTCCACCGCGAGCGTGCGGTTGAGCGTGTAGCCGATCAGCGCCGCGACGATGATGGCGACCTGCTGGCTGCCGGATTGCCAGGCGACATAGAAGCCCTTCTGGTTGGGTGGCGCGATCTCGGCGAGATAGACGGACACGCCACCGAGTTCGACACCGGCGGAGAAGCCTTGCAGCAGCCGGCCGATCAAAACGAGGAAGGGTGCGAGCAGGCCGATGCTGGCATAGCTTGGCGTGAAGGCGAGCAGCACGGTGCCGACCGCCATGATCGACAGCGTGACGATCAGACCGATTCGGCGGCCGACCTTGTCGATATAGGCGCCGAGCACGACGGCGCCGAGCGGCCGCATCAGGAAGCCCGCGCCAAAAGTCATGAAGGTCGCGAGCAGCGAAGTGAATTCGTTATGGGAGGGAAAGAAGGCCGCTGCGATGTAGGTGGCGTAAAATCCGAACAGGAAGAAATCGAACATCTCAAGGAAATTGCCGCTGGTGACGCGAAGCACGGCAATGGCCTTGGAGGAGGTGGATTGATCCGCGTGGGACATGAGCGCGATCCTGAACCTGAAGGCGGGCGCAAAGTCTGCGCCGGTTCGGGATGACCCACAAGCGGGACGACGTTCACGCTTGGCTGAACAGGGCGGTGGCGCGCCACGGCCGATGAAGGTGGGCACTACTCCTTCGCGATTCCCCTATGATGCTGCAGCCCGCGATACGCTCCAATTGGCAAGTCTGCGATGCTCTGCCATCCAGCACTACGCATCGTGGATTCCCCGATGTTGCCGGGTGGTCCGCTTACCCTCAAATAGCGGTAATCTCGATCAGCCTCCGAGATACACGCGAAGGGCTACAAACAGACATTCGCGTTCTCAGCGCGTGGTCTTCAGGCAGAGTGATCACGGGGCCGTACGAGCGGCCCGCAGAACTGTGGATCTCCTCACTAGTCTAGTCGCGAGCCAACGCTCTCTGTGCTTCCATTTCGAGGGCCTCGTATGAAGCCTTTTCGACCGTGATGCCGACACCCTGGATGGTCCCGCCGTGGAATGTGCCGGGCGTCTTGTATTCGGCGCTCACGGCGTCGCCGCTGTCGTAGCCGACGCAGAGGCCGTCGCCCGACAATGTGAACTTGGCCGGCTGCGTCTTCATCGGGCCCTCAGCAACGACCTTGTCGTTGACGTACAGCTTCATGGTGCCCAAAGACTCGTGGTGGGGACCGGCACCTGTCCGCGTGAACTCCATGCCGAGCGTGTATTTTCCGGGCTTCAGTTCAACCGACGAGACGAACTTCTGCTCGGGCTTGATGCCGAGGAAGTTGTAGACATAGTAGAGCTTGTGATCCTTGATGAACAACGCGTGCCCGCCGAAGCGCGAGCCGTGAGCGAAGATCACGCCGCCAGCGTTCACATCTGATATCTCGACATTGGCGAGGATCTTGTACGAGCGATTACGCACGTTGACGGCAACGCCTTCCGGCACGGGCGCCGTATCGGGGTAATAGACGTAGCGGTCGCGAATCGGCTCTGCCGACGGGCGCTCGACGGTAAGAAGTTCGGACGCGCTGCGGTCGTCAATCGGCAGAGCAAGATTGGCTCGGGCTTCCTCGTTCCATGCCTTCTTCAGCGCCTCCAGCTTCTCGGGATACTGGTTCGCCAGGTCAGTCGACTCCGAACGGTCCGTGTCGACATGGTAGAGCTGCCACTGGTCCTGATCGAAATGACCCTTGCCGGTGAACGGGGCATGCACCGCCGCAGCGACCCAGCCGTCTTCCCACATCCCGCGCGTGCCGAGCATGGAGTAGAACTGCCGCTTCTTCTGCGTCGGCGCATGAGGTGCCGCATCGAAGGTGTACTTCATTGATACACCGGAGAGCGGGAACTGCTCTACGCCCCGGTACACCTTAGGCATTTCCAGTCCGACGACGTCGAGAATGGTCGGCACGATGTCCACCGAGTGGTGGTACTGGTCGCGGATCTCGCCACGCGCCTTGATGCCCTTCGGCCACGAAATGACAAGCGGATCGGCCGTACCGCCGGAGTATTGCGAGTAGCGCTTGAACATCTGGAACGGTGTCGAGAATGCGACAGCCCAACCTGTGGGGAAATGGCCGTAGGTGTCAGGTCCCCCGAGCTTGTCGAACAGCTTCATGTTCTCGGCCAGATCATCGGGATAACCATTAAAGAACTTGTTCTCGTTGACAGAACCGTTCGGCGTGCCTTCGCCGGAGGTGCCGTTGTCGGCGGCGTAGAGCACCATCGTGTTCTCGAGCTGCCCGGTCTTCTCCAGGTAGTCGATGACGCGGCCAATCTGCGCGTCGGTGTATTCGGACAATCCCGCCCACACCTCGGCCATGTGTGAGAACAGTTTCTTCTCGTCCGCGTTGAGCGTGTTCCACGGGCGAACGGCGTCGGCCGGGTTCGCCTGGGACTCCGGCAGCGGATTGATCGGCGTGAGCTTTGTGTCCTTCGGCACGATGCCCTTCTCGATCATGCGCGCCAGCACCCAGGTGCGGTAAGCTTCGTAACCGTCGTCGAACTTACCCTTGTATTTGGCGATGTACTCCTTCGGAGCCTGGTGTGGCGCATGATTGGCGCCCGGATTGTAAAACATGAACCATGGTTTCGAGGGGGTGGCGGCCTGCTGGTTCCGGATCATCTTGATCGCCTGATCGGCAAGGTCCTTGGAAAGATGGTAGCCCTGCTCCGGTGAGGCCGGCGGCTCGATGAAGTGATTGTCCTCGACGAGGTCCGGATACCACTGATTGGTCTCGCCGCCGATGAATCCGTAGTAGCGCTCGAATCCCTGGCCGAGCGGCCAAGTCTTGCGATCGCCGCCCTCGGCAACATCCTGCTCCGGCACGTTATGGTTCTTGCCGAGCCAAAAGGTGCTGTAGCCATTGTCTTGAAGCACCTGCGCGATTGTAGCGGCTTGCGGCGGTATACGACCCGCCCAGCCCGGAAAGCCGTTGGAGCCCTCCGTGATGGCCGCCATACCGTTCAAGGTGTGGTTGCGTCCCGTCAGCAGCGTGGACCGGGTCGGCGAACACAGCGCCACCGTGTGCCACTGCGTGTAGGTGATCCCGTTCTGCGCCAGCTTGTCGATGGTGGGCATGCTGATCCGGCCGCCATAGGTCGACCAAGCGGCAAGCCCGGTGTCGTCGTAGAGCACGAACAGGATGTTCGGCGCGCCCTCGGGCGCCTTCTTCGGCGTGAACGGCCCCCAGTCGGCCTTTGAATCGCGGACATCAAGATTGATGGTGCCGTTGAAATCCTTGTACGGCCCCACGGGCTGTGGCTGCTGAGCCCCCGCCGGTGCGATTGTCGCTCCAGCGGCGACTGCGAGCGAAGCGAGCAAGACGGTCCTGACTGAGTTCATATCTATAGTCCTCTCAGCAATCAGAAATATTGTTCTGCGTCAGCTCCGCGACGCGAATACCGACATCACGGACGGGCGAACTTCTTCAACCGAAACGCCAGTGCGACCATGATCGCGCCCATGACAACGGCGTAAATTCCGATGACCCAGAGCAGCGCGAGCGCACCCGCACCGGGAGCCATCATGACGCCGATGCCGAATAGGACCGAAACGACGCCACTCAGAATCAGGTACCACTCGTCGTCGATTTCCTTGCGCAGCCTGATCGCGCCGATAATCTGAAACACACCGGTCGCAATCGCCCAGCCGGCGATGAAATACAGCAGCACAAGCGCGGTAAGACCTGGCATCATGAACACGAGGAGCCCTGTCGCAATGCCAAGCAGACCGACAATGGCCAGCCACCAGCGTGGTGCCGGCGCGCCACCGGTAATGGCGGCAACGACAGCGAGCACTCCATCGATCAGCGCGAACGCGCCGTAGAATATGATCAACGTCAGGATAGTCATGCCCGGCCAGGCAAAGGCGAGCACACCAAAGATGATCGCGGCGACGCCGCGCAACAATAGCATCCACCAGTTCTTCGCCAATGCATGCACCATAACAGACCCAAGGCCGATTCCGGGCGGCCGACCGACTTGCATCGTGCTCATGACAACCTCTCTCAAATTGGTTGGAAGATGCGGGATTGTCATCCCGCCCCGCTGCTTGCACTTACTTCGTCGGTTTGAACTCCATGACGCGGCCGCTCGAGCGCCGATCAGCCAATGTCTTGCCATAGCAGTCGACGCCAGCGGGCCGATTAGAAACTGTTTGGGCGGCGGTTTGCGTCGCGAGGGTAAGAAGCATTCCAGAAACGCCTGCCAGTGCTAATGGAAACTTGAACATCCCAAAATCCTCTCGTCTTGCGCTTAAGGATCCGTCCTGAGGGCGCCGGCTCTGAAAGGAGCGTAAGTCTTCAACCCGAACGACAGCGCAACCAACAACGCCAACGCGTACATGTGACAGATGGAAAGCTATCGGTGTTGACCTAGATCAACCGGATTACGTCCTCTTGATCTGAAGTTGACCGCGCGATGTCCAATCGCGTCGATTTTGCGACGTCAGCTTTAGCGTCTGCTATCCCGGATCGCCGAGCTGAAAGCCACGGGCGATCAAGCCCGCCTTGACGCGGAGCGGGCCGAGGATGCGATCGGACAGGCCGGACCGACGATCACACCGGACGCGCTCAAAACGTTTGCCAGGAGCGCCCGCAAGCGCATGCGGACCGAGAGCGGAAGTTACCGCCGCGATCACCTCCGCGCCTTCGCCCAACGCATCGAAGTCGATCAGAAAGAATTGCGCATCATGGGATCGAAAAGCGCGCTCCTGCGCACGCTAGTCGCCGCTGAAAGCGCAAAAACGGCGGGATTTGGCGTGCCCAGTTCTGTACCGAAGTGGCGCGCTCCGAGAGATTCGAACTCCCGACCCTCGGAATCGAAATCCGATGCTCTATCCAGCTGAGCTAGGAGCGCGTCTGTCCGTTAGTAAATTAGACCCCCGGCCGGCGCAAGGCGCGAGCGGTACCGTCGGCGCGGTACCGGGCGCCCCGATAGCGTAACCGCACCGACGACCAAGCCCTTCTGGACAGCGGCGATTTTTCCGGCTGATATAGCAAAGATATGTCGTGAGCGCGTGATCTTGAACCGGAGGCGGCGGCGCGCTCGCGACAGGGAGGAACACCCATGAAGTCTGGTCGAAACCCGACTCGTAGATATTTTCTTGGCGCGGCCGGTGTCGCCTGCCTGGGAATTCTCGCGGTCCCGGCCCATGCGCAGCAGCCGCTCGAACTGAAGATCATGGCGCCGGCCAATCCGGGCGGCGGCTGGGATCAGACCGCGCGCTCGATGCAGCAGGCGCTGGTCGCCGCAGGCATCGCCCGCAGCGTGCAGGTCACCAATGTCGGCGGCGCCGGTGGCTCGGTCGGCATCGCGCAGTTCGTCAATTCAGCGAAGGGCGACGGCAGCCAGTTGATGGTGAACGGCTTCGTCATGGTCGGCGCGCTGGCGATGAACAAGTCGCCGGTCACGCTCGATCAGGTGACGCCGATCGCACGGCTCACCGATGAGTATCAGGTGATGGTCGTTCCAGCCAATTCGCCGATCAAGAATTTGAAAGATCTCGGGGATGCGCTGAAAGCGAACATCGCAAAGGTGACGTTCGCGGGCGGTTCGGCCGGCGGCATCGACCACATCATGGCGGCGCTGTTCGCTGGCTCCGTCGGCGCCGATGCGGCCAAGGTGAATTATGTGCCGTTTTCCGGCGGCGGTGAATCGCTCGCCGCGATCCTCGGCGGCAAGGTAACGGCGGGCATCTCCGGCTATAGCGAGTACGAAGGCCAGATCAAGTCGGGCAAGTTGCGCGCCATCGGTATCACTTCGAGCGAGCGACGGCCCGGCATCGACATCCCGACCTTCAAGGAACAGGGGATCGATCTGGTTCTCGCCAACTGGCGTTCGGTCGTCGCTCCGCCAGGCATCACGCCCGAGCAGAAGAAGGTTCTGGCGGACGCCATCGACCGCCTTGTGAAGTCGCCGGCATGGAAGGAAGTGCTAGCCCAGAAGGGCTGGGAGGATGCTTATCTGCCCGGCGATGCGTTCGCCGATTTCCTGAAGAAGGAGGCGGTGCGCGTGAACGGGGTTCTGAAGTCCATTGGGCTCCTGAAGTCATGATCATGGACAGCGGCGCGCAGGAGACGAAACCCGCGCGGCGCGGGGTGGATCGGGCAGGCGTCGCCATTGCGGCAGCGTTGGTGTCGCTTGCATTGGTGATCGCTTTCGACGCGATGCATATTCAGGCAAATGTCACTTACGGCATGGGTCCGGAAGCGATACCGCTTGTGATCGCGGCGGGTCTTGGCGTGCTGGCGATCGGCAATCTAGTCAATGCGCTCCGTGGCGACTTTCCCGAGCGCGAGCACATGGATTTCCGTCCTGTCGGGCTGGTGCTCGCGGGCCTCGCGGCGATGATTGCGATCATCGGTCTGGGCGGCGGCTTCATTCCCGCGATGACCGTGCTGTTCGCGGCAACCGCCACCGCGTTTGGCCGGCGCGCCATCCTCGCCGATCTCGCCATCGGCTTCGTCATCGGCACCATCATTTATATCGCCTTCAGCCGTCTCCTCACTCTCAGCCTTCCCGCGGGCCCGATCGAGCGCCTGTTCTAGGTCATCAGCCAAGGATCGTTGGCATGGATACATTCGCCGCGCTGGCTCACGGCATGGTCGTTGCCCTGCAGCCGATGAACCTCCTGTTTGCGCTGATCGGCGTGTTCCTCGGAACGGCGGTCGGCGTGTTGCCGGGCATCGGCCCCGCGCTCACTGTCGCGCTGCTGCTGCCGGTGACCTACAAGCTCGATCCGGGCGGCTCGCTGATCATGTTCGCGGGCATCTATTATGGCGGCATGTATGGCGGCTCGACCACGGCGATCCTGATAAACACGCCGGGCGAAAGTGCCTCGATGGCGACGGCGCTCGAAGGCAACAAGATGGCCAAGGCCGGTCGCGGCGGCCCGGCGCTGGCGACCGCTGCGATCGGATCGTTCGTGGCGGGAACGCTGGCGACGATCGGCCTCGCATTCGTCGCGCCTTACCTCGTGGATATCGCGGTGAAGTTCGGCCCAGAGGATTACTTCGCCCTGATGGTGGTGGCGTTCGTCACCGTCTCGGCGACGTTCGGCGACTCGCCGGTGCGCGGATTGACCAGCCTGTTCATCGGTCTGACTCTCGGCCTTGTCGGCATCGACAAACTGACCGGGCAGCCGCGGCTGTCGTTCGGTGTTCCGGAACTGCTCGATGGCGTTGAAGTGACGACATTGGCGGTCGGCCTGTTCGCGGTCGGCGAGGCACTTTATGTCGTTTCGCGGCGGCATCAGGCGGAGGAGAAGATCGAGGCCGTGCGCGGCTCGCTCTGGATGACCAAGGAAGACTGGAAGCGTTCATGGAAACCATGGCTGCGCGGCTTCGGCTTTGGTTTCCCCATCGGCGCGTTGCCGGCGGGCGGGGCTGAAATTCCAACCTTCCTGTCGTATTCGGCCGAGCGCCGTCTGACCGCGCATCCGGAGGAATTCGGCAAGGGCGCGATCGAGGGCGTCGCCGGGCCGGAGGCCGCGAACAATGCGTCCGCTGCTGGCACGCTGGTGCCGCTGTTGACGCTTGGCCTGCCGACATCGGCGACGGCGGCGATGATGCTGGCGGGCTTCCAGCAATACGGATTGAATCCGGGACCACTGTTGTTCGCGGAACGGCCTGATCTGGTGTGGGGCCTGATCGCGAGCCTGTTTATCGCCAACACGATGCTGCTGGTGTTGAACCTGCCGCTGGTCGGCCTATGGGTCCGGCTGCTGGCTATCCCGCAGCCGTGGCTCTACGCCGGCATTCTCGTGTTCGCGACCATGGGTACGATTGCCGCGAAACCCTCCGTGGTCGAACTGACCATGCTGACGGGCTTCGGCGTGATGGGCTTTCTGATGCGGCGCTACGATTTTCCGATCGCGCCCGTGGTGGTGGGGTTGATTCTCGGTCCGCTTGCGGAAAGCCAGTTGCGGCGCGCGCTATCGATCAGCCTGGGCGATCCGATGACGCTGGTGCAAAGCCCGATCTCGGCGACGCTGCTTGGCATCGCGCTCATCGCGCTGATCGTCCCCTTTGTGCTGAAAAATATGAGCCGCTTCAGGGCGACCGAAGACTAGCATTCAGGCTGCGTGTCAGCCCGCCACCTGGACGAACTCCACGCCGATCTCGTTGCCGCGCTGCCAGACGAGGCGGCAGGGGGTGAGCTTGCGCACATCCATGGTCAGCGCGAGCGCGATCTTGCTGCCGAGCTTGCCGCCGTTCTGGACCGAGAGGCGGGCGCCGGTGGCGGACAAATCGACAATGGTGCATGGCCGCTTGGCAAAGCCGCCATCGAGAGTCAGCCAGGCGCCGAGTTGTGTTTGATGACGCGCCTTGCGCGATTCCCGTTTGAAAACAGCCATTGCTTCCTCCCTTGTTATTCAAGGTCACGGGGAGTCTTCTACCACCGGGAACTTTCTGAAAATTTGATCCAAAAGCCCGGTTAATTTGCGATGCGGATACCTTTCGTTAAGCAAACCTTGGCGCCTCCGGGCCGGGGAGCGGAAATTTCTCCAGCGTTTTCATTGCCCTGCGCCGTTGCGGCAAGCAGGCATGATTAACGGAATGCAAACACACTCCCGCCAGAGTCCTGTCGTCATTTGCCGTGGCGTTCGCACGGCGGGGTGGAATCGTTTCCTTGATGCGCGGTCTGTCGTTTCTGGTTTTGGCGGTCGTTGCCGCAGGCGCTGCGCCTGCGCACGCGACGTTGCGCATCACGCGCGACCACGGTGGTTATGTCGAGGAATACAAGGCCAAGTACGAGCGTATCCGCGCCAAGGGTGAGCGCGTCGTCATCGACGGCATTTGCAATTCCGCCTGCACGCTGGTGTTCGGCATTGTGCCGAACAGCAAGATCTGCGTGACGCCGCGTGCCAGCATCGGGCTGCACGAGGCCTATTACGACAAGTCCTTCACCTTCGGCATCAAGGTGACGAGCGTGGAGGGGACATCGGAATTGATGTCGTACTATCCGCAGCCGGTGAAGGACTGGATTCGCCGCAATGGCGGGCTCACCACCACCATGAAGAAGATCAAGAACGGACCGGACCTGTGGAAGATCGCCGATCCGTGCCCTGAGGATTTCTGATCCGGCCTATTTGCCGGCCGGCGTCATCGTGCAGCCCATGTCCTTGCCGCCCGGTAGTGCGATCTGCGCGGCATTGCCCTTGTTCCACAGCCGGGCCTGACCTTTCGGATATTGCGCTTCATAACGCGCACCGGACCCGGATAGCGCCTGCTTCAGGACGATGGTGTCCTTCCGGCCCGCGACATAGGCGTAGCTGGGCTTGCTGTTCACGAACACCACGGTCAGCGATGTGTTGCCGTTGTCGCAGACGGCGTTGAACGGCCCGAGACTGATGCCGGCTTTTGCCGCCCGGACAGCACGTGAATCCGCGCGCAGCGCGCTGATCCGGCCGACATAGGAGTCCGCGAGGCATCGCTCCTTGTCTGTGGAGGTCATGCATTCGTTGCGCTGCTTGAGCCAGTTGTCCTGATCCTTGAGAATGTTCGGCTGCGAGACGCTTGCATCCTCGCGCGTCAATGTGAGCACGCGGGTGGTTTCGCGGTCGAGCATGGCGAGCGTGGGATTGCCGCAGATGAGTTTCTCGATCGGGGCTTCGGCTCTGGCGCAGTCGAAGCCCGCCTGAACGGCGACGGCTTGGGCGGAGGCGGGCGCGATCGCGGCGCTCCAGAAAAAAGTCGCAACGGCTGCGGGGGCGATGACGGACTTCATTTAGGGTCCTCTCGTTCCTGCGTGGCTTTGTATCGGATTGGCGCTAATCGTAAGGCGTTCCGTCCTTGTGGGTAAATATCCATTTGCCGGATGCAGCCATCTTCGCCTGAAGATCGTCGACCGGATAGGAACCTTCATCGCCCGCTGTGCGATCCCCGATCTCGATATACACCACGTCGGCGGCCGTACGATTGACAAGCTGGTGCGCGCGGCCCGCAGCCGGAAAGCCCGCGCACATGCCGGGTTCGAGTTCAACCTCGCCTTCGTCGGTGACGAGGGTAGGCCGCCCCTCGAGGATGTAGATGAACTCGTCCTGTTTGGTGTGCCGGTGCAGGAGCGCGGATTCGCCGCCGGGAAACAGCCGCGTCAGGTTCACGCCGAAGTTCTTCAGGCCGAACTGATCGCCGAGCTGACGTTTCTCGCGCTTCAACATGCGCGAAAAGAACGGCTCGGGATAATTCGACGGTTTCGTGCGAGGCGGAACATCCGTCGCCACGAGCGCGAGAGGAGAGGATTTCGCGGAGTCGCTCATGCCGTTGCCTGCAATCAGAACGTCACCACGCCGCGGATCGATTCTCCGCGCTTCATCAGATCGAACGCCTTATTGATGTCGTTGAGCGGCATCACATGGGTGATCATCGGATCGATCTGGATTTTTCCCTGCATGTACCAGTCGACGATCTTCGGCACGTCGGTGCGGCCGCGCGCGCCGCCGAAGGCGGTGCCTTTCCAGGTGCGGCCTGTCACAAGCTGGAACGGGCGGGTCGAGATTTCAGCGCCTGCGGGGGCAACGCCGATTACGATCGACTGGCCCCAGCCGCGATGGCAGGCCTCCAGCGCCTGTCGCATCACCGTGACATTGCCGGTGCAATCGAAAGTGTAGTCCGCGCCGCCGATCTGGTCCGCGCCGGATTTGGTCATATCGACGAGATAGGGCACGAGGTCCTTGCCGATTTCCTTCGGGTTGACGAAATGCGTCATGCCGAAGCGTTCGCCCCACGCCTTGCGGTCGTTGTTGAGGTCGACGCCGATGATCATGTCGGCGCCCGCAAGCCGCAGTCCTTGCAGCACGTTCAGGCCGATGCCGCCGAGGCCGAACACGATGGCCTTCGCGCCTTGCTCGACCTTGGCGGTGTTGATGACCGCGCCGATGCCGGTGGTGACGCCGCAGCCGATATAACAGACCTTGTCGAAGGGCGCGTCCTCGCGGATTTTGGCAACCGCGATTTCCGGTAGTACGGTGTAATTCGCGAACGTCGATGTCCCCATGTAGTGGTGCACCGGCTTGCCTTGAAACGAGAAGCGCGAGGTGCCGTCTGGCATCAGGCCCTGACCCTGCGTCGCGCGGATCGCGGTGCAGAGGTTGGTCTTGCGCGACAGACAAGAGGGACACTGGCGGCATTCCGGCGTGTAGAGCGGAATGACATGATCGCCCTTCTTCACGCTGGTGACGCCCTTGCCGACATCGACCACGATGCCAGCGCCTTCATGGCCGAGGATGGCGGGAAAGAGCCCTTCTGGGTCCGCGCCGGACAGCGTGAATTCGTCAGTGTGGCAGATACCGGTCGCCTTGATCTCGACCATGACTTCGCCCTCGCGCGGGCCCTCAAGTTGCACGGTGGTCACTTCCAGCGGTTTTCCGGCGGCGATGGCGAGGGCGGCGCGAACGTCCATATCGAAGATCCTTGGAGTAGGTAGGGGGATGACGCTTTTGTTACGCGGGGGCAGGACGCCCCGCAAATTGGCTGATTGCCTCCCAGCATAGGTTCGGGCAATCAGAACGGCAAATGAATCAGAGATGGGACGATCTGGCCGCGCGCGCTGCGCCAGCGGTATTTGTCGTGCTGTGGAGCTCGGGCTTCATCGGCACGAAGTATGCCGTCTCGGGCGCGGAGCCCTTGACCTTTCTCACCATCCGCATGGCCTATGTCGTGGTGCTGCTCGCGATCATCATCGCGATCTGGCGGCCGAAATGGCCGAGCCCGAGGGAGGCCGCGCACAGCGCGGTCGCGGGCCTTCTGATCCATGGCTTCTATCTCGCGGGCGTGTCGATCGCGATCTATCACCATGTGCCGGCCGGATTGTCGGCACTGATTCCAGGGTTGCAGCCGATCCTGACCTCGACGCTCGCCAACCGCTGGCTCGGCGAGCGCGTGACGCCGTTGCAATGGGGCGGGCTGCTGCTCGGTCTTGTCGGCGTGCTGCTGGTGCTGAAATCCCGTCCGATGACGGGCGAGGTCGGGTGGGGCTGGTTCGCAACCTGCGTGGCATTGGTCAGCATCACCATCGGCACGCTCTATCAGAAGCGCTTTTGCGGCAATATCGACTGGCGCACCGGCAACACCATCCAGTTCGTCACCAGCGGCATTCTCTACGCCATCGGCGCGTGGCTGTTCGAGACGCGCGTGGTGAACTGGAGCATGGAATTCATCCTCGGCGTGAGCTGGCTTGTGGTCGCGCTGTCGATCGGTTCGATCAGCGTGCTGTACTGGCTGATCCGCCGCGCAGCGGCGACGCAGGTCGCAAGCCTGTTTTATCTCGTGCCCGCGACCACGGCGCTCATGGCCTATGTGCTGTTCAACGAGCGGCTGGATGTTCTCGGCATCGTCGGTATGGCAATCTGCGCGGCTGGCGTGTTTCTGGTGAACAAGCCAGACCGAAGGCCCGAGGTTTCGCCGGGAAGCTAACTCCGCGTTTTCCGGTAAGCCGCCAGTGCACGCTCGCGCGCGGCTTTGTGATCGACGATCGGCTCGGGATAGGTCTTGCCGAGCGTGACGCCTGCCGCCGCAAGCTCCATCGGTGTGGCTTCCCAAGGCTTGTGGATGAGTGCAGGCGGCAGCTTCGACAGCTCCGGCACCCAGCGCGCGACATAGGCTCCGTCCGGGTCGAATTTCTCGCCCTGCAAAATGGGATTGAAGATGCGGAAGTAGGGCGCGGCGTCCGCGCCGCAGCCCGCGACCCATTGCCAGTTGCCGGGATTGCTGCCGGGGTCGGCATCGACCAGCGTGTCCCAAAACCATGCCTCGCCCTCGCGCCAGTCGAGCAGCAGGTGCTTGACGAGAAAGGAGGCCGTCACCATGCGGATGCGGTTCTGCATCGCGCCGGTGTGCCAGAGCTCGCGCATTCCCGCATCGACGATAGGGTAGCCAGTGCGGCCCTGCTGCCAGGCGCGCAACGCCTTCGCATCGCGCCGCCAAGGAAAATCGTTGAACGAGGATTGCAGATTGCGCCGGTGCAGATCTGGATGATCGAACAGTAGATGGCGGCAGAATTCGCGCCAGCCGAGTTCGGACAGGAATTTCTCGATATCGCGGGACAGCGCGGGATGCCGTTCGGCGGCGAAGCGCGCGGCATGAAACACCTGGCGGGGCGAGATTTCGCCGAACCGTAGGTGCGGCGACAGATGCGAGGCGTGATCCTTGCCGGGAAAATCGCGGCCCTCCGCATAGCCCTTGATCGCGCCGTCGAGAAAATCGTGCAGCCGCCTGTGCGCACCGGCTTCGCCCGGCGTCCATGTTTCCCTGAAGCCGCCCGCCCAGTCTGGGCGCGTGGGCTCGAGCTTCCAGTCTTTCAGGTTTTCGTTTCTGAGCGATGCGACAGGCGGCGGCAGTTTCCTGACCGCGGCAAGCGGGCGGGGTGGCTCGCCTTGCGCCCGCACGCGCTTCCAGAACGGCGTGAA
Source organism: Afipia sp. GW821-FHT14H12 (assembly GCF_058803465.1). Lineage (NCBI taxonomy): Bacteria > Pseudomonadati > Pseudomonadota > Alphaproteobacteria > Hyphomicrobiales > Nitrobacteraceae > Afipia > Afipia sp. GW821-FHT14H12. The sequence goes on from NZ_JBXAOZ010000001.1 coordinate 2,156,213, forward strand.
CACACGCAAGCCGTGGCCTTCTTTGTTGCGGATGCTTTGCGGAGACGCGAGCAGATCGCTCGCGCTGACATGTGTCTCGACCCCGGCCTTTTGCAGAGCCTCGGCAACGTCGCGTGCGCGTGCGGTCTCCGCCGGGACCTCGCTGTCGATCCAGAACACGGCTTTTGCATTCGCTTCGCGCGCAAGTTTCGGCAAAACCTCGTGGGCATCGCCTCTGCGAAGCACGAGGTGCTGGCCGAGCTTTTTCAGGTCTGTGTCGAGCGCGCGAAGAGAATTCGCCAGCCACCATTGCGCGGCGGCACCGAGGGAGCGAGGGCCATGCTTTCCGGTTTCCGTATCGTCGAGGACGTAGAGACAGATCAGGGTGGCCCCGGCATCTCTTGCCGCGATCAGGGCGGCGTGGTCGGACAGGCGCAGATCGTCGCGAAACCAGACGATGGCGGTGGCGGCGGGTGCATTCATCGGTGGTCGGCTTTACCTTTAATGAGACAGGCTAGGACTGTACCGTTAAAGTCCAAAAATAAAAAAGGGACGCCGAAGCGTCCCTTTTTGTCTCGATTTCGCTGCCGTTATTTCGGCTGTTCGACGATGCGGAAGTAGGGCTTCGGTGACTTCCAGCCCTTCGGAAATTTCTTCTTGGCTTCTTCTTCCGGCACTGCGGCGGAGAAGAACACGTCGTCGCCCTGCTTCCAGTCGGAAGGGGTCGAGACACCGTGCTTGGCGGTGAGCTGCAGCGAGTCGATGATGCGCAGCACTTCCTGCCAGTTGCGGCCGGTGCTCATCGGGTAGATCAGGACCGTCTTGATGGTCTTGTCCGGGCCAATCACGAAGATGTTGCGCACGGTCTGGTTATCGGCCGGGGTGCGCTTGTTGACGTCGCCGGAGGTGCTTTCCGGCAGCATGCCGTAGAGCTTGGCGACCTTGAAATCGACGTCGGCGATCAGTGGGTAGTTCGGAGCGACGCCCTGCGTCTCTTCGATGTCCTTGGCCCAGAGGTGATGCTTGTCGGTGGGGTCGACGCTGATGCCGATCAGCTTGACGCCGCGCTTGTCGAACTCCGGCTTGAGGCGGGCGACAGCGCCGAGCTCTGTCGTGCAGACCGGCGTGAAATCCTTCGGGTGGGAGAAGAACAGGCCCCAGCTATCGCCGAGCCATTTGTGGAAGCTGATATGGCCTTCGGTGCTCTCAGCTTCGAAATCGGGGGCCTTGGCACCAATCGATAAAGTCATCGTGACGTCCTCATGTCGTGGGTTCTTGAAAAAGGCCCTTTGGATATAGGCCTCCCGCCACATAAACGAAATGGTGCGGCAAAAAGGACAATATCCTTCTTCTCTCCGCTCGATCGGAGCAAGGCCATTCTAGTCGTGCGTAACAATTTGAAACAACACGACTGCGTGTTTTTATTCAAATGCCCTGAATTAGCCCCGGCAGCGCCCCACGTGCGCCTATCCGGTTTGGGAAATGAACCTGACCGCCGGTGAGTGTGACCAAAAAGCAAGCCCGGCGACTCAACGAATGCCGCCCCGGCGTTCATTAACGCAACGTTAAGCCCCGTCAGCAAATGCTACGGAAGTACCCAGCGAGTTAGTACCATGTCTATCCAGGACAGCCCCGCCGATCTCTCCGAACTCATCCGTCAGGTTGAAACGCTGCAAAGCGATGCCGCCAGGGCCTCCGCCGTCAGCGCGCTGGGCATGGTACGGGACGGGGTGATCACCGGCGAGGGGCCGACCACGCTGGGCCGCATTCATTTCTCCCGTTCGCTCGACGCCGATGACGCCGCCTGGTGCGCGCGCATCCTGACCGCGGCTGGGGTGCGCGACATTCCGGTCAGCCGGGCCGAAGTCGAAACGCTTTTTCAGATCGGCGAAGCTGGTGCAGATCGCTCCGACGATGGCCGGTTCGACGATCTCCTCGCCAAGGCCGTGGTCCATCACGCCGCCGCTGCTTCCGGCTTGCCGGTGCCGCCGCGCTCGGTCGCGCTGCAGCCGGGCACCGCAATCGAGAGCTGGGCGCCGACCACTGCGGTGGGCGTCAATGTCGAAGTGCTGGAGTGGATCGCGGCGCAGATGCGCGGCAAGCGCCGCAGCAACCGCGTCCTGAAAACGCTGGTCGCTGCCTGCCTGATCGGGGCCGCGACGTTGCCGCTGGTGGCTGCGCTCCCGGCTGTGATCGACCTCGCGACGTAAGCGCCGCGCTATTTCGAATGACAAAAAACGCCGGATCGGTTCAGCCGATCCGGCGTTTTTATTGATGTGGATAGAGGCCGGGATCAGCGCGCCGCGTTGGCGTGCTTCTTATTTGACTTCTCGGCGGTATCGACCGGGTCGAGTCCGAGCGTGCGGCCGGGGAAACCCGCGACATCGAAGTAACGCTGACCAAGAACGCGCTGATACTGCACCACGGTCCGCAGCCCGTTATCGCTCGGCTTTGACATCAGCCGGCTGGTGACGGCGGCTTTCGGCGTGATGCCGTTCGGGATCGCTTCCGAGAGCACACGGCCTGTCAGTCCGCCATTGGCGGTCGAGCGCAGGCCGAGGATCTGCGCGATCGTCATACCGACATCGGCGTTGCTGGCGGGCAGGGCATCGACATAGCCGGTTTTGAAGTCGGGACCGATCGCCGCCATGAAATTCATGGTATCGGCGCGGCTGAAATTGCCGTGCATCCCTTGTCCCTGCTGAAGGCGCGTGTCGCAAACGGTGACGCCGCAGAGCAGCGGATCGCCGCAATCGGTGGCGTAGGACCGGAAGTTGATGACGATGGCCGGATGCGGCGTGACGCCTGCACCCTTCAGGTTGATGGCGGACAATGGCAGCGTACCCGGAATGCGGCCAAGCTCGTCATGCACGAACAGGCCACTGACGTAATCCTGCTTCAGAAGTACGGCGACGATCTTTCGTGCCAGCGCCTTGTTCGCCTTTTTGCCTTTCCTGCCGGTTCCCGGAATGTAAACGAGGTCCGAGCCGCCATTGGCCGCGACGATTGCGGCGGGATGGGCGGCATCCTTGCCGATCAGGCCGTTGCCGAGGCGGGGATAGGTGTTCGCCGCGACGGGTGCGTTGTTGCTATCGGGATCGAGCAGCGGAAGATCGAGCGCCCTGGCGAGATCGAGCGCGACGAAGCCCGGAGGCAACTGGCCTTTGGGAACGTCTTTATACTCGCCCTTGGCGGCGGCGCTGGTCGTGCTGTCCTTCGAGATGGTCGAGAACCCGTGATCGGCGGAGACGACGATGTTGGTGCTGGCCTCGAGGCCCAGATCCTTCAGCGCTTGCCGGACCTGCGCGAGGTTGTTGTCGGCATTTTTGATCGCGGCGAGCGAGGTCGGGCCGTTGATGCCGGGCGTCAACTGCCCGAGGCTGTCGCCCTGATTGTGTTGCGTGCCGTCGGGATCGCGCGACCACAGCACCAGCACGAACGGCTTGTTGCGCGCCTTGAACATCGGCAGCACCGCTTTCGTCACAACATCGGTGAAATATTGCTGCTGGTCGACGTTGGCGATGGTGGTGCCGGGTTTCTCGGAACTGCCGGCCTTGCCGTTGTCGCCGCGCGATGGCGTTTTCAGCGGCAGGTTCGCGGCTTCGATTGCCTTCCTGATTTCGTCGGAGAGCGGAATGCCGAGATCCTTGCCATCCTTCGATGCGCCGGTCTGGTCATCAATGACAATGGTCTTGGCGCCGCTGCGCTCGGTGTGATCGAACATCAGCGTGGGGCCGAGCTTGCCGATCGCGGCAGTGGAGAATCCGGCGCGGCGGGCGCTCGCGAGGATCGTTTCCTCGTTCAGATAGTTGCCGCCGAAATGGTCATCGACGTCGCCGAGGATCGGATCGTTTTCCAGAAACGGCGTCATCGAGCCGTGCGCGGCGCCGACCGGATATCCGGAATAGATCGTGTTGCTGTAGATGCCGGTATCGCCGAGGTAATGCCCGGTCGCCATCCCCGAGGAGTTCGGCATGGTGAAGGTCGGAAACAGCGAGTGGGGATTCTTGAAGTTGACCCCGGTGTCGCGCAGCGCTGCCATCGCGGGCGCGGTCTCCGGTGTGACTTTCAGCGCGCGCAGGCCATCCGGCACAAACAGGATCAGATTGTGCGGCGTGGCGTTGGCGGCATGGCTTGCGGACGAAAAGGCAGACAGCAGACCGGCAATGGCAAGGCTGAGCGGCAGCGAAACGCGGGCGCGCATGAAATTCTCCTGAGGGGATGAAAACAAGCGCGTCCGGTGTAGTTTCTCTCCATGACAGTCTTGTTACAGGCGCGGGGCCTCACACAGAACAAACGGGACCGCTGATGGCGCGGACGATCAGGCATCTTCTCATTCATGGCCGGGTGCAGGGGGTCGGCTTCCGGGCCTGGGCGCAGGACACCGCCGAGGGTCTCGGGGTGGAGGGATGGGTGCGCAACCGCCGGGGCGGAGAGGTCGAAATGGTGATCGCCGGATCGCCGCAGGCCGTCGCCGCGATGGCTGAAGCGTGCCGCCATGGCCCGTCTTTCGCCCACGTCCGCCGGGTCGAGGAGCGAGAGGCGCGGGAGGACGAATTGCGGCTTCGCGGAGCGGAAGAGGGTTTTGCTGGCCTGCCAACGATTTAAGGGAATGTGAGGGCTAAAATCGAAGGCAGCTTGTCAAGCCGCCGCGAAGCATCTAGCACTGGGACGATATTCCTTTATTTGTTGGCTGTCGTGGACACTCCTCCGCTTTTGGCTCCCGGCTTCCGTGGCGTCCGGGCAGGCATTGCCTGCTGGCTCGACGGCATCGAGACCGGCTGGTCCATTCCGGCGTTGCTCCTTGGCTTCGTCGCGCTCTCGACGCTGATTTTCTGCATCGCCTGCATCCACGGCAATCTGCACATGGACGTTCTGGAGACGTGGTCCGTGGGGCGGCACCTCGCCTGGGGATTCTGGAAGCATCCGCCGCTGATGGGGTGGGTGGCTCACGGCTGGATGGATATCTTTCCGCTGACGGACTGGTCGTTTCGTCTGCTGGCGCTGGCCAACGCCGGGCTGGCGCTGTTCGCGGTGGATCTGATCGCGCGCCGCTTCGTGCGCGGCGACAAGCGGGCCGTGATCCTGTTCCTGCTGCTGTTGACGCCGGTCTATCAATTCCATGCCGAGAAGTTCAACGCCAACAGTGTGCTGCTCGCGGTGTGGCCGCTGGCGACCTATTGCTTTCTGCGTTCGTTTGAGGAACGCACGGCTGGCTGGGCGGCAGCGGCGGGCTTTTTGTGCGCGTTGGCGATGCTCGGCAAATATTATTCGATCTTCCTCCTCGCAGGATTTGTGGTCGCCGGCATTCTTCACCCCGACCGCGCACGATATCTGCGCTCAAAAGCGCCGTGGATTTCGCTGGTGTGCGGACTGGCCGGGATCGCGCCGCATATCTACTGGTTGTGGCAGAATGATTTCGGGCCCTTTCACTACGCCGTAGAGATGCATATTGATCGGAAGGGTGTCCACTCGATCAAGGACGCTGCCGTTTTTGCTCTCACCAATGCGGCCTATCTGCTCCTGCCAGCCATCAGCCTTGCGGTGATGCTCCGCTCGCAATGGCGGGAGTGGGGACGCAACCTGAGGCATCTTTCACCCGGTTTGCTGCTGTTGCTGCTGATTTTCGCCACGAGCTTCATCCTGCCGATGCTGCTCATCGTGATGCTCGACAGCGATCTGCCGGCGACGTGGCATTTCCAGGGCCTGTTCTTCGTTCTGTTGATTGCGGTCTGTGCGCTGCGTTTCGAGATTCCCCGCGTCGAAACGGTCAACCTTGCGACCATGGTGGGCGGCCTGTTTCTGTGTGCGTTCCTTGCGTCGCCGTTGTATGCGCTTTATCGGAACGCCAACCCCAATCCGGGCGGCCGGGATTTTTATCGTGAGGCTTCCGACAGGCTGACGGCTGCGTGGCATGAGGCTTCCGAAACGCCGCTTGCGCGTGTCAGTGGCGATGACGGGTTGGCTTTCGCCACGGCGTTCTACAGCCCGGATCATCCCGTCTACAGCCCTCCTTTTGCCTATCAGCGTATCTGGGGCATGCCGCGCGACAGCACCTTCGCAAAAGGCTGGAGCGCCATCTGTTTTGTGACCGATGCCGCCTGCGATCAGTGGATGACGCAGATCGTGCAGAAAGTTCCGCGCGCCCATCGCTGGACCTTTCCCGTGCAGCTCTCCCTGTGGGGAATCAAAGGCGCGAACCGCGAAGTGGCTGCGATCATCATCACGCCTCTTGCGAAGCCAGAGGAGGACGAGACGCCCGCGGAGCGGCTCGACGATGTCGGAGCCCGCAGGCGCTGAAGAATTACGCAGCAAGCACGATCTTGCGGAAAGCGGCCGAGATGGTGCGCAGCGCCGCAAGTTGCGCGGCGTCGCTCACTCTTGAATAGAGCATCACTTTCGATCTCCCGAGCTTCGGCAGTTTGTAGGTCGCGCCGATATCGATCAGTCCGGGCGGGGCGATGCGGCGGGCAAGCGGTGCGGCGCCGAGGCCGGCTTCGGCAGCCGCGACGACCGCCGTGACGCCGCCGCCGATGAAGGTTTCCGTCCATGGCAGCTTCGCCTTGTCGAGCGCGCGCACGGCAATGGCGCGAACGCCGCAGGAAGGCGCGAGCGTGGCAATGGGAAGCCGTTCGCCCGCAGCCCAGTTGAACGATGGCGCGGCGAACCAGCCGAATTCATCTTCGGTCAGTTTCTCGCCGCCGCGATGGCTGCCTTCCGGCCGTACGATCACGGCATCGAGCGTGCCCGCATCGAACGCATCGAGCAGGTCGTGCGAGAAGCCGATCTGCACGGTGATCGTGAGCGAGGACGAAAGCGACCGCAGCCGTTCCATGATCGGCACAAGTTCAGGGCCTGCGGCATGATCGCTGAAACCAAGCGCGAGTTGTTTGCGCACGGCCTGCGAGCCGTTCAACGCGCGGTCGTGCGCATCGATCAGGGCTTTCGCGTCTTTTTGGAAGGTCATGCCTTCGGCGGTCAGCCGGACGGCGCGCGGCGAGCGTTCCACGAGGCGCTTGTTCAGCGTCGCCTCCAACCGCTGCAATTTCATGGAGACCGCGGCCTGCGTGGTGCCCAGCACCTCGGCAGCACGGGTGAAGTTCTGCAATTCCGCCACCAGCAGAAAGGCCTGAACGGTTTCGATGTCGAGCGTGCTCATGGCATCATCAATATATGTTATCATTGATATCAGATTAGATAAGATACCAAAATCATACGGGCGGGTCTAGCTTCCTGTTGTCAACGAGGCAGCAATTCAAGGAGACGACCATGCCCCTCATCACCGTTCAGTATTCATCGACCAAGGACGTTCCTCCCTCAAAGGCGGAGATCGCCGCGGCCGTCAGCGAATTGTCGTCCAAAATCCTGCAGAAGGACCCGAAGGTGACCGCGATCATCGTGCAGACGGTCGAGGCGTCCGACTGGTTCGCCGGTGGCCGCTCGCTCGCCGAGCAGAAGCTCGCCAGCGTCTGGCTCGACATCCACATCACCGACGGCACCAACACCAAGGACGAGAAGGCCGAGTTCATCGCCGCGACGTTCAAGCGGTTCGGCGAACTGCTGGGCCCGCTGCACACCGAGAGCTATGTTCACGTGCATGAAGTGCGCGCGGATGCCTATGGGTTCGGCGGGCTGACGCAGGAGCGGCGCTATATCGCGAAGAAGCTCTGGATTCCGCCGTATCAGTTGGCGGTATGAAGCCGCTTGGCGCAGGCCGGTTCGGGAAGGCGAGAGCTTTTCCGAACGCCTGCGTCAATTTGCATCCCGACTCATCGGGGCGCGAACATGGCTTCCGGCAAAGTCTCGTCTCACGACCCTTGCATCAATATGTGCGTTTCCGGTAGATCATTTCATCCATCATAATTGAGGGTTTTGTCATGTTCAGCCATGTCGTGGTCGGTTCGAATAACATCGAAGCGTCCAAGAAATTCTATGACGCCATCTTCACCGCAGCCGGCGGCACCGCCGGGATGGTCGATGCGAAGGGTCGGCTTGCCTACAGCGACGGCGGCGCGCGTTTTCTTGTCACCAAGCCGATCAACGGCCAGCCGGCTTGTTTCGCCAATGGCGGCACCATCGGCCTGAGCATCAAAAGCCCGGCGCTGGTCGATGCATGGCACGCGGCTGGCGTGGCGAATGGCGGCAAGACCGCTGAAGATCCTCCGGGCGTCCGCGAATCGGCTGGCAAGAAAGTGTATCTCGCTTATTTGCGCGATCCCGACGGCAACAAGCTCTGCGCCCGCTCGCCTTATCCCGGTTAAAGACCGGGACGATCAATCCGCAACTTCAGGCTGCGCCGGTTCGAGGGCGCCGAAGACGTCCTCGAACGCCTGCCGAAGTGCAATATCGACATCGTGCATCGTCACCGGCAGGCCAAGATCGGCGAGACTGGTGACGCCATAACGCGGATCTGCGATTCCACACGGGACGATGCCGGTGAAATGCGACAGCTCCGGTTCGACGTTGATGGCGATACCGTGCAGCGACACCCAGCGCTTCAGCCGCACGCCGATCGCCGCGATCTTGTCCTCATAGCCGTCACCCTTCTCGGGCCGCTTCACCCAGACGCCGACGCGATCTTCCCGCCGTTCGCCGCGCACGTTGAAGGCTGCGAGCGTCGTGATGATGAGCTGTTCGAGACTGGCGACATAGGCGCGCACGTCCGGCCGCCGCCGCTTCAGATCCAGCATCAGATAGACCACGCGCTGGCCGGGGCCATGATAGGTGAATTGCCCGCCGCGGCCGGTGGCGAACACCGGGAAGCGGGCATCGACGAGATCGCCGGGCCTGGCGCTGGTGCCGGAAGTATAAAGAGGGGGGTGTTCCAGCAGCCAGACGAGTTCCGGCGCGGTGCCGTCGGCGATCGCGGCCGCGCGCGCCTCCATGGCGGCGAGCGCCTCTTCGTAATCGACCAGCGAATCCGTCACCCGCCACTCGATGACGGCCCCCGGCGTGGCGGAAAATGGCGATGAGGCAAGGGTATCGCGGACGTTAACCATTGGTTCACCATAGCGTGGTGATCTGGAAAAAGTAGTCTTTCCGGGTCAGGTACAGTGGCGACAATCGATAACGTTTCCGTCGATCTCATGGTGGTTCTGGGCACCACCAGGATGCCGATTCACCAGGTCATGCGGCTGAGCCGCGGGGCCATCATCGAACTTGATGCCACCGAGCAGGATGAGGTCAAGGTGCTGGCCAACAACCTGCCGGTCGCCTCCGGGGCGGTTGTTGTGAATCGCAACCGCATCGCCGTCGAGGTGAAGCGGATGCTGCCGAAAACGGCGGACCAGCGCTAGGGCGGGACGGCGCGGTCATCGCTTTCCGGGCTAAAAACCTCGGTTTTGAAGGCTTTGTTGCAAGAATTCGAGATTGTGGGCCGAGCTGGTGCAAGCCCTTGTCCCGGCATGATCCATTTGTTACATCGGCGGCCGTGACGGGGCCGTTTCGGCCCGCCCGGGCCTTGTTCCGGGGGCAGTCGCAAAGCGCTCGTGGCGGAATTGGTAGACGCGCTGCCTTGAGGTGGCAGTGAGTAAAATCGTGGGGGTTCGAGTCCCTCCGAGCGCACCAAACTCAACAAAAACAATAGCTTAAGGCATTGAAGGGTAGCGCCCCTAATTCAGTGATCCACCATCATCATAAAATCGCTTTCGCGAATGATACGGATCGGCGTTCCCTCCTCAATGAGGAGATCAGCCTTGCGGTGCTTGGTGCTCTTCTCTTGTCCCTTAGTTAGCCGCAAATCCTGATCACCGACCACGAGAATGGTGGTCTTTTTGCTCACAGAATCTACGACCTTGCACCCGACTTCGGCAGCCATCTGAGCTGCTTGAGCGCGCTCGATGGAAAGAGATCCTGTAAAGGCAATAGTTTCGCCAGATAGTGGGCCGTGCGGATTGCCGTCTTGAGAATGACGCCTCCAATCGGACCTTCTCTTAAACGGCCGTGGTGCGGCACCCGCAACGCTCTCGTATCCGATTTCATCAATCCATGATTGAAGGTTGATCCGCGTATCAGTAATGGCGCGCAGCATGATTAGACCGGCGGCACGCGCATCTTCTGCGGCATCGTGATGCCTAAATTCGATACCGAATGCTGCAGCCAGATTTTTTAATCCGTAGCCGCCATCTAATTTGAAGTGATCCCAAGTGCGGCGCGCTACTTGGAGACTATCAAGCCAAGTACAAGGCAGGCCATCAGCGCCATATCTTGCAGCAGCACGAGCAAATGCGGTGCGATCAAACGGGCTATGATGAATTATCGCAGCATTGGCAAGAGCATTGCTGATGACAGGGAATACTTTTTCCATAGTTGGCATGCCCACGATATCTTCGGGACGAATGCCGTGAATGGCAATATTGGCTGGGGCGAAATCATCTTCTGGATCAACCAAAATGGTCAAGGACTTGAATACTTCACCAGATTTAAAGTGAACCAAACCGATAGCGCATATGCTTGCAAAATCGGAGTTCGCTGTTTCTACGTCTAACGCAATGAAGTCGTTCGCCAATGGAGTCTCCCCAAGACTCGCCGCCGCAGCTATGCCCGCGGCTGCTACCCCTACTTCCCCGAGAGCATCAATCTGAGAATAGTATCCTCAATCTATATTTTCTAAGCTATTTCACTATGGAGAGTGCGTGTAGTCCAGATGGCCAGTTTTGACATTCTCGAACTGCGCATCGGCCGTGCTGCGCCGCTTGGTGCGGCCGGGGCGCTGAGCGCCATCGATAAACACAAGGTCGCTGGCGCGCTTGCGGCCGGTCCTCTCGGTCTCGATGGAGATGAGCAGGCAGACCGGAAGCATCACGGCGGACCGGACAAGGCGATCCACGCCTACGCGGTGACGCATTTATCCGGTTGGGCGGATGAACTGCCCGCGCAGGCGGAACGCTTTCGCCCGGGCGCGTTTGGGGAAAATCTCGTCATCGGTGGCGCGAGCGAAGCCGACGTCTGTCTGGGCGATCGCTGGCGCATCGGCTCGGCGCTGGTCGAGGTCAGTCAGGGCCGCCAGCCATGCTGGAAACTGAATCTGCGTTTCGACGTGGCCGACATGGCGCGGCGCGTGCAGGAGAGCGGGCGCACCGGCTGGTACTTTCGCGTGATCGAGCCGGGGCTGATCGCGGCAGGCGATCGGGGCGCGCTGGTGACTCGGCCGCATCCGGCATGGACGCTCAACCGCACCTCGCATCTGCTTTATCACGACAGGATGAATCGCTTAGCGCTCGCCGAGCTTGCGCAGTTGCCCGGCCTGCCGGACAACTGGCGACGCCTGGCGGAAGCGCGGTTGTCATCAGGCCGGACCGAAGACTGGTCGCGTCGCCTCGGAGGATCGTAATCGAGAGCGGCTGATGCGCGCTGCTCAGTTGCCGCGCCGCCAGCGCTGTACGGTGTTACGCATGTTGCGTGCAACGAACAGCATCGTCACCACGCTGCGCGCCACCATGTCTGGGCAATAGTGGAATTCCTGAATCGGAAGCAGCATGCCGCGCTTGCCCGCGAAGCCTTTCTTGAACTGCTTGATGCCGGGATCGCCCGGGCCGCCCAGCTCGTACCACTTGACGGGTGAATTCTCGCGCAACCAGTTCAGCACGCTCCACTGCAAGGCATATCCTGCCTTCAGTTCGGTGGCGATGTCGTTGCTCGCGCCGAACACGTAATAGCCGACATCGCCGTTCACCGCGAAGGCGAGGCCTGCGACAGGTTTGCCTTCGTGATAGGCAAGCGCCACGCGCATCCGCATTGCGTCGGGCAGGTTTGTCAGTTGGGGCATCAGATCGACAAGATTGATGCCGGGATAGACGAGGTGCTTGCGATCGACCATCTCCGCATAGACGGACTGGAATCTGGCGACGTCGTTTTCGCTTCGGCCGATCTGGATATCGAGGTTGTTGGCGAGCGCGGCTTTCAGATTGCGACGCCACTGCTGGCCGAGGCTCTTGCGCTGTTCGTCTTCGCCGAGCGAGGAATCGACGACATAGCGGGCAAGCTCGGTGGTTTCTCCGGGGTATAGTCCCATCTCGGTGAGGGTTTCCGACTCGATGGGGTAAATGTCGGGGTGCGCGCGCGGGCGTACGATCAGATAGAGCTTCCGGCGCGTGCAGTATTCATCGATCAGCGCCTGGATTGCGACCTTGTAGCGTTCGCGATCGAGCGGCTCGTCGGCGCGACGCCAGAACGGCCCGAAGCGCACCAGCGCCAGTCCACGGTTGAGCACCGGCACCGAGTAAATCCCGACGCGCGCGCCGAATACCGGCTCTCCGTTTTCCGTCGCGAGCAGATGACTCGATGTCTCACCGCGCTGTCCGGCCCCGAACAGGGCGGTCTGCTCGTAATGGATGTCGGAAAATTTGGCGAGAGCCGCATGCCAGTCGGCGTCGGACAGGGAATCGATCTGCATATGCAGATTATCCGTCGCGTGGTGACTTGAAGAAGGGTGTTCGATCGCAGCCGCGCGCATGAATGTCTTCATCGATGTTTGAGCAAGATTGCTCGGGACACTAGCAATCTTCGCATTATCGTTCGGTGAAGCCTGCCATTATCCTTAAGGGTTGCGTGGGAGCGCATGGTGGGAAACCCCTGACGGGGGAACGGATTCCTCGAATGCGGCGGATCGCGTTAGTGTTTTGTTAACCAGCGCCGCGCAGCATTGCTCTCAGATTGCGGTGGAATCGGAACTTGAGCCGACAGCCGCATGAGAGAGCCGCACGGCGTAACGCCCGGGCGGCTCTGTCATCTCCTGCAAGACAGACCTGGCGCGCGTGTGTACGGCGAGAACCGCCGCTCGCCTCCCTGCGGCATCGTTACCTCAGCCCGATCCAAGGGGAACCTTTCCAGTCCCCAGCCTGTTAGCCCGTTTTTGACGGTGAAACAGGAGCTGCGGATGTCGGTCGCCAAGGTCATCGAAATCACGTCGTTGTCGAAGAAAAGTTTTGAGGACGCAATTACCGAGGGCATCAAACGCGCGGGAAAGACAGTCAGCAACATTGAGGGTGCCTGGATCAAGGAACAGAATGTTCAAGTTAAGGACGGCAACATTATCGGTTTCCGCGTGAACATGAATCTGACGTTCATCCTCGACGACTAGGTGCCTGTTCCTCCGCGCATGCGATCCTGCCTTGTGAAAGCTGCGGCGGAAGCGCGAGGCTGCCGCCGCGTATCACTGTCGAGCGAATATCGTATCGCTCAATTGGACGGTTCTTGCAGCGCGATCTCGGCGCGTTGCGCGAAAAGGATGCTTCAGGGGACGAGGACCGGCTTTTGACGCGTCCGCTTCAAGACATGAGTCGGGTTGCTGGCGCCGTGATTTTGGCTCGCGATACGATGCATGATGCTGAGAGCGTCATTGATGACGTGCTCGTCGTGTTCGACTGCAAAGGCGACATAAGCCGGCATGAAAAACTCCGGCGCATTCTCGACAATGTGGAGTTTGCCTTCCTTTACATAAGGCCAGACCATCCGGGCTGGAAAATAGCCTGCGCCGCCGCCTTTCAAAATGTTCTGCAGCCCGAGCCAGCCAATATTCGCGACGAGGGGCGCGCCGGTGAAATCCGGGAAGCATGTATTGTGGCGGGTGTAGAACTCCGGCCCCCAATCGACATACACGTAATCGGATTGCGGAACGGGCGGTCTGCCTGGTGTGCTGCCAACCATCACCAGCCGTTCTTCGAATAATTGCTGGATTTTGAGTCCGGGACGGCTTTGCGGCGTGTACATCACGCCGATGTCGAGACGGCCCTCGATCAACCCCTGCATGATGTCAGCCTCGACTCCGCTCTCCGCCCGAATCGAAATCGTCGGTCTGCAACGCTGCATCTCAGGCAGCCATTCCAGCAAAAATTCTTCCCACAAACCGATACGGCCACCGATCGCCAGCGTTCCGCTGAATCCCGGCGGCAGCCCGACATCATGCCGTGCAAGCTCGACGGTCCGGACAAGCGTTGTCGCGTGACGCTGGAATTGCCGGCCGGCAGCCGTCAGGGTAGTGCCCGCTTTATTGCGGACAAAAAGAGCGCACCCGAGATGTTCTTCGAGTGCATGAATGCGCGTGCTGACGGTGGATTGGCTCACATGGAGCTGTTCCGCCGCATTAACGAAGCTTCCTGACGTCACGACGGTGAGAAAGGTTCGTGCCAGTTCGGTATCCATTGTCCGCTCGTTTGTTTCCCGTCTGGCTATTCACCGACAACCGGATCGCTTTGTCAAAGCGATTTCTGATCGACTGACATGCCAGAGTTCTTTCGCCGCACCCCCACAATCGAGGCGAGGGGAATTCGCCTTATTGATAAGAAAGGCCGGAAGACCTTCGAGTCTGTCCCGGCTCCTCAATAAAGCCCCTGTTTTACAGGGCGTTTCAGCTTGCCCGAATTTCATATCGGAAATGCTGATGATTGCCGTCGAGAATATTCGTTTGTCAAAGGCGGTATCGGGAACGGAAATATTCCGTGATTTGCAATCGAATAATTGAATGCGATCGGGCAACGTCCCATGGGAGGGGAAAATATAATGGCTGAAGTTATGCATACGCCGGAGACTTATTCGAAGGCGTGGATTCCATTTCTGGATCGATCAAGAACAGTCGCAAAGCCGGGTTACAGCCGGTGGATGATTCCGCCGGCGGCGCTTTGCGTGCATCTGTGTATCGGTCAGGCTTACGCTTTCAGCGTATTCAACCTGCCGATGACCAAGCTTCTCGGCGTCACCCAGTCCGCGCCGGGTGACTGGAAACTCACCGAACTCGGCTGGATCTTCTCCATCGCCATGCTGTTTCTCGGCATTTCTTCGGCGGTGTTCGGACGGTGGGTCGAAGAAGGCGGCCCGCGCAAGGCCATGTTCACGGCAGCACTTTGCTGGGCGAGCGGCTTTCTGATTTCCGCGCTCGGCGTCCATCTGCACACGCTCTGGCTGATCTATCTCGGCTACGGCGTGATCGGCGGCTGCGCACTCGGCATCGGCTATATCTCGCCGGTCTCGACGCTGATGAAGTGGTTTCCGGATCGTCCCGGCATGGCGACGGGCATGGCGATCATGGGTTTCGGCGGCGGCGCGATGATTGCTTCGCCTTTGTCGGTCTGGCTGATGAGCAAGTTTCATACAACGACCGATGTCGGTGTGTTCAACACCTTCGTCGTGCTCGGTTGCGTCTACCTGTTCTTCATGATGATGGGTGCGCTGATCGTCCGCGTGCCGGCTGAAGGCTGGAAGCCAGAGGGATACGTGCCCTCGGCGGTTGCCAGCAAGAAGCTGGTCACGACGAACCATGTGTTCGTGTACGACGCGATCAAGACGCCGCAGTTCTGGTTCGTCTGGGTTGTGTTGTTCCTCAACACCACGGCAGGCATCGGTGTGCTCGGTCAGGCATCGGCCATGAGCCAGGAAATGTTCCCGGGTCATATCACTCCGATCGCTGCAGCCGGCCTTGTCGGCCTGATGAGCCTGTTCAACATGGGCGGCCGTTTCTCATGGGCGTCGCTGTCGGACTACATCGGCCGCCGGAACACTTACTTCGTGTTCATGTGCCTCGGCTTCGTGCTGTACATCACCGTGCCTTTCGCGGGTGGTAGCGGCAACGTCGTCCTGTTCGTCTGCTGCTTCCTCGTCATCGTGTCGATGTATGGCGGCGGCTTCTCAACCGTTCCGGCCTATCTGCGTGACCTGTTCGGCACGCGGTACGTCGGCGCCATCCACGGCATTCTGCTTACCGCCTGGTCGGCGGCAGGTGTCGCGGGTCCGGTGATCGTCAACTATCTCCGTGAGTACAACATCACGCACGGTGTTCCGAAGGCGCAGGCCTACAACAACACCATGTACATCATGGCCGGGTTGCTGGTGATCGGCTTCATCGCCAACGCTTGCGTCAAGGCCGTGGACAAGAAGTACCACATGAAGAACACGGCGAGTGCCGGCGAGGCCACGCCCGACGGCGTGCCAGCCAGGGGCTAAACGTCCATCAAGGGAAGCGAGCGGTTCAAACCGGATCGCTCGCTTCCTGTCAGCGCACTCAACATGATGAATTCAAAGGACCTTGATAATGGAACAAGCTGAAACCAAAACCAGCCCGCTCCTGCTGATACTGGCGTGGGGCTTCGTGGGCATCCCTCTGCTTGCAGGCGTCAGCCAGACGCTGATCAACGCAATGAAGCTCTTTAACTGAGGCGTATCGGAGCCGCGGGCTTGCCCGCGGCTCCATCTATCTGACCGAGTATTTCTACCCCACCTGACCAACCCCAAGGGGTTGGTCATTTTTATGTGGAGCGGAAGTCGGCGACACCTCCGCCGCAGCCGTTCCGGCAGGCCGCTCCGCCGGTCTGGAAAATGCGGTTAGTGGGGTTGTCCCTGCAAGGCGATCTCGGTGCCTTGTGCGCGGGCCATCGTGGCGAGCATGCAGCCTTCGCAATAGCGGCGATCCTTATAGTCCACCCAATTGTGCGCGAAGATGCGGTCGCCCGGAATGCCGTAGCGCGCCTGCAAGACGCGGACGAGAATTCGCCATGCCTCGATCTGCGCTTCTGTCACCGGCTTGCGGACATTGGGATAGTTGCCCGCGAATTCGACCCCGATCGAATTGTTGTTAGGGATCAGGCGAAAGGTCTCGCGGTTGTCGATGTATTTATTATCGTTGCGGTTGCCGCCGAGCCGCACATGCTTGGGCGTCGCCCATTCGCCGACGGCCCAATAGACCGTGCCGTCCGTCTCCACCCAGATCGTTGCGCCGCGGCCTTCGGGATCCCGCGCCTGACGCAGCGCATTGCGATAGGCCGATCCGGGAGGCCCCTCGGTCCGGTGCACGACGATGTTGTGCCAGATGTTGGCATCGGCGCGATCGCCCCACGGCACCAGCCAGACCATGTTGAGGCCGGGAATATCCGGCGTGCCGCTCTGACGGGCCAGGGTTTCGAGAGAAGGCGCTGGTTCAGTGGGCGAAACAGTTTGCGCCGCGAGCGGCAGGCTCCCGGCAACGAGACAGACAAGCATCAGCACGAGGCGAGTCACCAGGCTCCATCCCGAAAGTGCAACCTGATGAGAAACTTAATGATAGCCGGGGTTTGACGATAGATGCGCGCAGGCCACAGCCCGGGGAAAAATCCGTCGGCGTCCGCTCAGCCGGGCTCTATTCCCGCGGCAATGCCGAGGCTGCCTTCAGATACGGCGATTTGGGCGTGTCCTCACCGAACTGAAACGCAGCGGAGGACGACGACAAAAGTGCTGCGGTCGCATCCTGTGCGCCGGCGTCAGCGTGTACGTTCCACCACAACGCGCTGATATCGCCCTTGCGCGAGGACTGCACCATCGCCGGCACCGCAGCCATCGCGGCGGTCTTGCCGGCGGCGCGGAGCGGCTGGGGCGCGAAGCGGAAACGCATGCCGTCGGCTGCCGACAGCACCGGCTCGACCGGATGCAGGTGCCATTGCCATGGCGCGGTCGGTGTCTTCGGCAGGTCCTTCGTGGCAGGCACGACATGGACGATGCGATAGCCGCGCGCCTTCAGTTCGCGCAGGATGTTCGGCAGCGCCTTTTCGGTGCGCGCCTGAATGTCGTGCAGCAGCAGAATGCCACGCCCCTTGGCCTCGAGGCGGCTGATCGCAAGCTGCGTGACGCGCGCGGGCGAGATGCGGTGCCAGTCGTCGGCAGGGAAATCCGCGCTCCAGGTCTGGATACCTTTGGAGGTCAGGTAATCCTCGACCTCGCTGGAGCGAAGCAGGCCGGGAATGCGCAGGAACGGCGCGACCTGCGTGGGGTCGCCGAGGGCCGCAGCAGCCGAGGCGATACCTTGATCGATCTCGGCCTTGTTCTCCTCGATCGACATCCGGTTCATCCGCAGCGGATGGTTCTGGGTGTGCGTACCGATGGTGTGGCCGGCGTCGCGGATCGCGCGCAATTCCTGCGGGTAGGCATTCGCCATCTGCCCGACGACAAAGAATGTCGCCTTGATGCACTGGGCGGCGAGGATGTCGAGGATCGGCTTGGTGTGCTTGGGCAAGGGGCCATCGTCGAACGTCAGCACCACCTCATGATCGGCAAGCGGTAGCGTCTCCGGGTATTGCATCGTGCCGATGCGCGGGTGCTCGGTGGGGTCGACCACCAGCGTCCGAGAGGTGCCGAGCGCATTGGGATGGCCGGGACATTCCGCGGCATGCGCGAACGGCGCGGCGGACAGCACGAGCAGGATGGCGGCGGAGCGGAGGACGAGAGAGCGCATGAAACTGCCGTAGCGGATTTGGGAGAGTAGGGACAGGGTGGATGGCCTCTATGAAAGGCAGGTTAATCGGCGGCGCGTCCGGTGGACGGCGTGAAAGAGGTGTCGCCCGCAGGCACCACATGCACCACCTTGTAGCCGTTCTGTTTGAGATATTGCAGGAAGGCCGGCAGCATCGCGGCGGTCTGCTGCTTGGTGTCGTGCAGCAGGATGATGCCCTTGCGGGCATGGGCGAGGCGCGCCGTCAGCAGGTCCAGTTCCTGCTGTGGCGTCATCTTCAGCCAGTCGCTCGCCCACAAATCCGCGCCGAACACCACCGCGCCGCGATTTTCCATGTCATCCAGCAGCGCAGGTGTCGAGGCGAAATACGGAAACCGGAATAGCCGGACCGTGCCGGGCTTGGCCGGGCCAAGCACAGCATCGTCCGCGGCAAAACCCTTGTCGATGTCGGCGAGCGCCTTCGCGGCGCTGAGTTGATTCAGCATCGGATGCGACCAGCTATGGTTGCCGACGGTGTGGCCCTGCTGGATCATGGCCCTGAGCATCTGGGGCGAGGCCTGGGCGTTGCGGCCGATCACGAAGAAGGTCGCCTGCACGCACTCGGCTGATAGCGCGGCAAGCACCTTGCCGGTGGTGGCGGGCAAGGGGCCATCGTCGAACGTCAGCACCACTTCCTTGTCGTTGAGCGGCAGGGTCTGCGGAAAACTCTTCAGTCCCACGCGCGGCGTGGTTTTGGCATCGACCACCAGCGTGCGCCCGGTGCCGAGCGCATCCGGCCGCGGGCAGGGCGCGGCCCGGACGCTTCCTGAGACAGCCAACAATTCGACGATCAAACAGATACTCAGCGCCGTCTTCATCTGCCTGCACCGGAAATCGCGGGTCTGCTGCCTGCGCGGGATTGCGCCCTTGGACCGTGCCGATGGCGTATTGCGGCGGAACCCCGGGTGCAATGCGGATTTTCGTCGTGCATGGCGGGAATGCTCCGGGCAGCGGCGCGGCCTTGGTTCGGTAATAATTTAACCCGGCCTTAACCATAAAGGGCCGACCATAGGCGATCCTGAACCCCTCATGGGATGGAAGATGAAGCGGTTGCGGCTGAAAGCGGATGGACGGATCGTCGAAGTGGTCGACGGCCGGGAAGCTCCGTTTGTCGCGGGAGCCGTTTCCGCAATCGATTCCGAGGCGGGCGCGACGCCACATGTGCGCGAACTGCGGATGCGGGCCAAGCTGACGCAGGCCGAATTCGCCACCAAATTATGCGTGCCGATCGAGACCATTCGCAACTGGGAGCAGGGCAAACGCTCGCCGCGCGGGCCGGCGCGGGCGCTTCTGGCTGTGATCGCCCATGCGCCGGACATGGTGTTCGCCGCACTTGCGGCTAACGGTCCGCGCACCTGATCGCGAATTGCGTTCCACCGGGAACGCCCCCACATTTTTATCGTATGCTGCGAAGTTGCAGGAGCCGTCATGCAATTCGTCGAAGCAGGTGGAGCGCGGATACCGATCCTGGGGCTGGGCACCTGGGAAATGGAGGGGCGCGATTGCTCGCGGGCGGTAGAGCAGGCGCTGCGGCTCGGCTATCGCCTTGTCGACACCGCGCAGGTTTATGAAAACGAGCGCGAGGTCGGCGACGGCATCCGCCTCTCCGGTGTGCCGCGCAATGAAGTGTTCCTGATCACGAAAGTCTGGACCACGCATTTCGCCCCGAACGAACTGGTGCGCTCGGTCAAGGACAGCGTGTCGCGGCTGCGCTCGGAGATCGACCTGTTGCTGCTGCACTGGCCCAATCCGCAAGTGCCCTTGGTGGAGACGCTCGGTGCGCTGGCGCGGGTCAAGGAGCTTGGCCTCACGCGCCATATCGGCCTGTCCAATTTCACCGTCGCATTGATGGAGCAGGCGCTGGCGCTCAGCGCCGAGCCGCTGGTGTGCGATCAGGTCGAGTACCATCCCTATCTCGACCAGACCAAGGTGATCGAGGCGTGCCGCGCGCATGACCTTGCGGTGATCGCCTACAGCCCGATTGCGAAGGGCCGCGTCAAGAGCGATGAGACACTGATTGAGATCGGTCGTCGTTATGGCAAGTCGCCCGCGCAAATCTGCCTGCGGTGGCTGGTTCAGCAGAATGTCGTCGCCATTCCGCGGACCTCGAAGATCGAGCGATTGTCGGAAAATATCGATGTGTTCGATTTTACCCTGAGTGATGACGACATGGCCGCGCTGTTCGCGATGGGGTCGCGTGAGGGGCGCATCACCGATTTCGGCTTCGCGCCCCAGTGGGACTAACAAGCCTGTCACGATAAAAAGACTTTAGGCGGTCGCATCCGAATGGCTATAAGCGGGCGATGGTCTATCTCGCCTCGAAAATCTTCGGATTCCTCATCACGCCTTCCAACCTTGTCGCGACGGTCTGCCTGATCGGCGTGATGCTGTCGCTGACGCGGTGGCGGAAGGCGGGTGTTCGTATCGGCGCGGCGGGAATCCTGCTGCTTCTGGTGTGCGGGTATTCGCCGCTCGGAAATGTGCTGCTGCTGACATTGTCGGAGCGATTTCCCGCCTGGCAGGAGAGCGGGCGGGCGCCCGATGGCATCATCGTGCTCGGCGGTGCGATCAACCCGGATTTGACGGCGGTGCGCGGCGCGCCGGAAATGAATTCGTCGGCGGAGCGGATGACGGCGGCCGCCGTGCTCGCGCGTCGCTTTCCGAATGCGAAGATCGTCCTGAGCGGCGGCAATGCCAATCCGTTTCATCCGCTCTCGACCGAGGCGGAAGTGGGCCGCAAGTTTCTCGAAGATCTTGGTGTCGCGGACGACCGGATCGTGATGGAAGGGCGCTCCCGCACCACTTACGAGAACGCGGAGTTCACGCGGCCGCTCATTCATCCCGTCGCGGGGGAACGATGGCTGCTGGTGACATCGGCCTATCACATGCCGCGCGCGATGGGTGTTTTCCGCGCGGCCGGATTCAATGTGGAAGCCTATCCGGTGGATTGGCGCACGCGCGGCTGGGTCGATGCGGAGCGGCCGTTTCTCACATTGAGCGGCGGCCTAGGCCGGCTCGACACCGCGGTTCACGAATGGGTCGGGCTTATCGGTTACAGGCTCGCCGGGCGCACCCGTGAGTGGTTTCCCGCGCCGTAATTCTTGTATCTTCAAACGCAGATACCCGCCTGCGATAACAGACGGGTATCTTGACGATTGATTGGTTCGTTTAGCCGCCGCCAGCCTTGGCTGCGCCCGGTGCGGTCGATTTCGGATTCGACTGCGATGCGTCGCCGCCCGCGGTGTTGTTGCCGGGGACGCCACGCTTGGAATCCATCGACGAGCCGGTGGTCGCGGCGTTCGGGCCCGGCTTCATGGTATTCTTCTTCATCATCGTATTGCTGTTCTTATGCATGGTCGACGACCCATCCGTCGTCGATGATTGCGCCATCGCGGTTGCGGACATAGCAAGCACGCATGCACCGGCAAGCAGAATCTTCTTCATGAGGAGTCTCCTGGTTTCAACAGGCCCCCAACCTCATCCGGAGAAGCATGTTCCGAAGGAACAGGAGAAAGCAGAAGCAATGTTCCGCAGGATACATCATATCCACACGCCTGCCGCATCGCGGCCACGATGCTCAGTCCTGCCGCGGCAATCCAAGGCGATAGACGCCGCGAAAATCGTTCGGATCGACAGGCTTGCCGTGACGATAGATCACAAGCCGCCCGGATTGAGCGAGTGCGACCGCCGCGCGGCGGATCGGCGCAAGCAGCGCGTGCCAGTCGCGCCCCTCGGCGATGGCGTGGGCGATCTCCGGTGCGCCGAGCGTTTTACGCTCCGCGCGCGCGAGCGTGGCGAGGATGGCGTCTTCGAGCGGAAGGGCGGATGCGGAAGAAGCGGGGGCAGGCGAATCGGACATGAACATGACCTTGCCTTGCCGCATCGGGCAGCTGCGGGCAAGGGGCGGCGGGGTGTTGACGGATTGGATGTTGGAGTGAAAGAGGCGGCGTGGCACAGTCGGCGGCGCAGGAGCAGCACATGGATCTGACGCTTTACATCGGCAACAAGAATTATTCGTCGTGGTCGTTCCGGCCATGGCTCGCGATGAAGGCCGCGAACATTCCCTTCGAGGAAGTGTTGATCCCGATTTACGCCGGTGCGGACGACAAGCGGCGCATTCTCGATGTGTCGCCCGCCGGAAAGGTGCCGGTGCTGACCGATGGCGACGTGACCGTGTGGGATTCGATCGCGATCATCGAATATCTGGCCGAGAAATTTCCGCAGGCGCAGCTCTGGCCGCAGGATTCGGCTGCGCGCGCTCATGCCCGTGCCATCAGCGCGGAGATGCATGGCGGCTTCGGTGCGCTGCGCCGGGAATGCGGCATGAACATCCATCGCCCGATCCGCGCCAAGGCATTATCGGACGAGGCGCGGGAGAACATCGCCCGCGTCCAGGAGATCTGGACCGGTTGCCGGCGGCGTTACGGGAAGGCGGGACCGTTCCTGTTCGGAACCTTCACTGCGGCGGATGCGATGTATGCCCCCGTGGTTCACCGATTCCGGACTTACGCCATCGAGGTGTCACAACCGGTGCGCGAATACATGGAAGCCATGCTCGCACACCCGGCCTTCGCGGAATGGACCGCTCAGGCGCTGGCGGAAAGCCTCGTGATCGAGTGTTTCGAGGCCGATTAGTGGCAGGAACCGGAGGCGGGGATACGGTAAATCATGCAAGGCATTGAAAGAACAACTGAATAACAGGTGGCATTTTAATACCTTGATTCTCCGCAACCTGCTTCCGTTTACTTATCTTACTGAAAAGATTGCAATATTGGCGTACTTGCCATGCGTCCTTTGTCTGGCAAAAGATGCACCCGCATGCTATACAGTCTCCAATCATCAGAACCTGCCGCCGGTCTTTTGTAGGGGCGGCAGTTTGCGTTTCGAGTGATGGAGCAGAGCGTTGAAGCACAAGTTCGGCATTGGAGAGACGGTCTATTTCACGGCCAGCAACGTGTCGCGTCCCGCAGCGAGCGGCACCTATGAAGTGATCCGTTTGCTGCCGACCGATGGCGACGACTGCCAGTATCGCATCAAAAGCTCGACCGAGGCGTTCGAGCGCGTGGCGCGTGAGAGCCAGCTCGCAGGCGCTTGATATCTGCTTCCGGAGCCGCCCTTTGCGGCCCCGTTTTTGTGCCCGGCGCGTTTCCCGCAAAGCGGAACAAGTGAGGTAACCGCGGATGAACCGGGCTTTCGCCGCCAGCCTTTCCGATCTTTCGTCAAATCTTCCGGTGGTGCTCATCGCCGCCGCGGTGGCGCTGTTTGCCGTTGCGCTTGTCGTGATGCTGGTCCGCTCCAGCCGGACGTTCGCCATCGGCGCGTTCGTGGTGCTGGCGCTGCTGGCAGCAGGCTTTGCCGCAACGATGCTGGCGCATGATTCCACCCAGCAACAGTCGGTCTCCGTCGCGGCTCCGGCGGATTTCGCGTCCTTGCCTGCACTGGCATGTCTGGATGAACTGGCAGGTGAAGTCGTCGAGACGGGTTGCGAGCGCGCCGTGTTTGCCTCGGCGGAGGCGACCGCAGCCGCCGTTTCCTACACGGCCGCGCAGATTTCCCGTCTTGAATCCTATGGCGATGTGGCTTCCGCGAACAAGGTGATGACACCATCCTTGCGCGCGCTGCGCCGCGCCGTGGAGCGCGACCGCTTCGGCATCGTGGCCCATGTGCTTGCGACGCGGGACGAGTGCACGCTGTCGAAATGCGCGTTCTTCGCCTCCCTCACCAACACCGCGCAGATCGCCAACAACATGAACGAGCGCGTCTATGACGGTCTGGTGGCCAAGCACGCACCGGTCTGGGGGCAGTCCTTGGCGCCGGTAGCCGGCGTGGTGCCGCCGATTGAGCCGGAACGGCCGACCGGCAAGCCGGTGTCCGGTGATTTCCCGAGTTCAGCCTCGATTCCGCCGATCAGCATCATGGCACCGGAGCCCGCAACGTCCTCGGTTCCGACGAAGCCTGCCGAGCCCGCGCACGCAGCGCCCAAGGCGGCGGCCAAGAAACCGGCTCCTTCGCATCCGCGCTCGTTGACGCCGCCTGCGGCGGCCGCGCCCTCGGCTCCGGCAGCCGCACCCGCGTCTGAGAATAATCGGTAAAACTCGCAGGCAGGCGTTGCGAGAGTGGGGCCATCGGGCCTATCTCCGAAAGGGGCCTATTTTCGAAGATCATGCCGTTACATCTGGTCAAACTCTCCGTCGGCTCGACATCGTTTCGCGATTTGAAGGATTGGATCGACGAGCGCGCGAAGGCTAATCGCGCCAAGGGCAAGCAGGCCCGCCATATCCATGTGACGCGAATGACACCCAAGCGCGATGCCGAACTGCTCGACGGCGGTTCGATCTACTGGGTCATCAAGGGTGAGATCGCCGCGCGGCAGAAACTGATCGCGATCGAGCCGTTCCGCGACAAGGACGGCATCGGGCGTTGCCGGTTGGTGATGGAAACCAAGCTTGTGCCGGTGTCGCCGCGCCCGATGCGCGCGTTTCAAGGCTGGCGCTATCTCGACGCGAAAAGCGTGCCGCCCGATCTGCGCGGCTCGCCACAGGGTCTTGCCGACATGCCGGAGCCGATGCGCAAGGAATTGCGCGAACTTGGGCTGCTCTGAGCGGCCGCGCGCTTCAGATTTTCATATTGTCGATCAGCCGCGTGGTGCCGATGGTCGCCGCCGCCAGAAGGCGCGCGGGTGCGCCTCCGATCTGCGTGAGCGGCGCGAGCGTTTCGGCGTGCCGCGCCTCGAGATAGTCGAGCTTGAATCCGGCATCCCCGATCAGCTTCGCGCCGGCAGCAAGGGTCGCGGCGAAATCCTCGCCCTGACGCAGCCGCCGCACCACGTCCTTCATCGAACGGTGCAATGCAGGCGCGGCCTTGCGCTGGTCGGGCGTGAGGTAAAGGTTGCGCGACGACATCGCGAGACCGTCGCGCTCGCGCATGATCGGCGCGCCGACGATGCGTGAGCCGAGATTGAGATCGCGCGCCATCTGCGTCACGACCTTCAACTGCTGATAGTCCTTCTCCCCGAAGATCGCGACATCGGGCCTGACCTGTGCGAGCAGCTTGGCGACCACGGTGGCGACGCCGCCAAAGAAGTGCGGACGGAAGCGATCCTCAAGCCCGGCGGTGGCCGGACCTTCGACCTGAATGCGGGTGACGAAACCTTCCGGGTACATCAGCCTGGCGTCGGGGTTCCAGATCAGGTCGACGCCCTCGGCGGCGAGCTTCACCGCGTCGGCCTTCCAGGTGCGTGGGTAGGAGCCGTAATCCTCATGCGGCGCGAACTGCGTCGGGTTGACGAAGATCGACACCACGACCTTGTCGGCGCGCCGCTTCGCCAGCCGGACCAATGAAATATGACCGTCATGAAGCGCGCCCATGGTGGGCACGAGCGCGACGGTGCTTTTGCGCTTGCGCAGACCTTCAAGGGTTCGCTGCAAGGTGGACAGGGCACGGGCAACGGCGGGGGTCTGCGGCATCTTCATCTACACAGGAGCGGGAAACGCGGATGGTATCCGGTGGTGCTTGGCCTGCGGTTTACGCATGTTGGCCGACCGCAGCCCATCGCGATTTGAAGATATCCACAAAGGGAACGCAATGCTTTTGCTGGAGAATCCATTTCCCGGGAGCCATGCTCCGGGTGCTGGGGAACGCTTTCAGGGCGTCAGATGCGGCTTTGCTGCTCGCCTGAACGTGATTACCTTATTTGCATGACATCCGAGGTCATCACACCCGAGACAAGGGAGGGCTTTCGGTTCCACCCGAAGCACCATCCCATCGCGCGGGGCATTCTCATCGCGACGGCCATTGTCGCCGTGCTGGTGACGGCTGCTTATTTCGCGGCGGTGACGTGGGGGATCAGCCATCAGACGCTGTCGCTCTACGACAGCACCCGGCAACGTCCCGTCGAGGTGGAAATCGCGATGCGGCGTGATGTCGAGATGCGGGCCCATGCCGGGATGATCACGATGCCGGTCGTCATCATCAATCACGGCAACACCGTCCGCTTCACGGAATATTCCTTCCTGACGAATTTCTTTGCCGGGCGCGGCTATCTCGCGATCTCGATCCAGCACGATCTTGCGAGTGACGCGCCGCTCGTCACCAAGAAGGGCGAACCGTATGTCGGCCGCGAGCCGATCTATGAGCGCGGCATGGCCAACATCCTGTTTGCGATTCACGAGGTCGCCAAGCGCGAGCCGCATGCCAACTACAAGCATCTGACCCTGGTGGGCCATTCCAATGGTGGTGACATCGCGATGTACTTCGCCGAAAAGCATCCCGGCATGGTCGCGGACGTCATCACGCTCGACAATCTGCGCGTGCCGCTGCAGGGCGCGTTCAGGATATTGACGTTCCGCTCGAAAGATCCGGAGTTCGTTCCCGATGCCGGCGTCGTGCCGCCAGGCGGCAAAGACGTCACGGTCGTCAACACCAAGTACCGTCACACCGATATGTCGGATCGCGGTCCCGATGGCATGAAGCTCAGCATCGAGGACACGCTGTCGAAATTCCTGAACAAGGACAAGAACAGCGAGCTTGCGCCGGTCAACACCGACAAGATCGACGTGCCGCCGCCTCCCGGCGCGCAGGCGAAGAAATCGGCGCAGTAATGATATAAGATGCTCCGCGTCCCTTTGCGCCGCTCGCGCGCCTGAAATTCAGCCGGATATTTGATGGTCAGCCTTATTGCCGGAATCGTTGTGCTTGCCCTGGTCTATATGGGGCTCAACGTCATCCGTTCCGTCGATCCGAAACTGCTGGCGCGGCTGGTGCGGCGCATCGGCGGTGTGCTGGCGTTGGCGTTCGCCGCCTGGATCGGCGCGCGCGGCGAGTTGGTAGTCGCGATTCCGCTCGGGCTGTTCGGGCTGGGGTTGCTGGGCTACGCGCCGCTCGGCGCGGAGCTCGCCTCGAAGTTCGGCTGGGGCGGCTCCGCGGTACGCTCAGACGGGCAGCAAGCCCAGATACGATCCCAGTTTATAGAGCTGACGCTCGACCGCCGTACCGGTGCGCTTGACGGGCGCGTGATTGCCGGCGCCGAAGCGGGGCGGATGCTCGGCGAGTTCGCTCTCGCGGATTTGCTGCGGCTGGCGCGCGGGTTCGACGAACAGAGCCGGGCCCTTCTGGAAAGTTATCTTGACCGCCGGTTTCCCGGATGGCGTGAAGACGCGCATGACGCAGCGGCAGGAGGGGGTGCTCGCCAGCATCGCCGCATGGCGGCGAGCGGCAAAATGACGGCGGAGGAGGCTTATCAGATCCTTGGCCTGCAGCGAGGCGCGGGGCGCGATGAAATCAGCCGCGCTCATCGAGGGCTGATGAAGAAACTGCATCCCGACCAGGGGGGGTCGACGTACCTCGCGGCCCGAGTCAACGAGGCCAAGGACACTCTTCTTCGCACGCATCAACGCTAACTCCACGCAACAAGACTCAAATCCTGTCGAGCGGCGCTGGTCGCGTCTCTGAATGATGCCCCGAAATGCCCGCCGTTGTCCGGCGCGGTCGTTTGTACGGTTAAGGTTTTAGAGACCAAACCTTGAAAAAGGGTTTTCAGCCGGAGAATTACGCGCGGCGTTTGCGCACATGAAAACGCCCGCGAAAGCCGCGGGCGTTTTTCCGAAAATCGGTTTGAGGGCGGTCAGTTACGGATGGTCATGCAACTGATGTCGGAACGCTTGAGCACCTTGCAGGCGGCTTCGGCGGAATCCTGACTGAGACCGGCGAAGCGGGCGCGGTAATAGGTCTTGCGTCCCTTCGAGAACACTTCGGTGAAGGGATCGGCGCGGCCGAGATAGCGGCTTGCGTTTTCGCGCGCGGCATTGAGGCGCTGGCGGGCTTCCGACTCCGACTCAAGCGCGCCGACCTGGATAATCCATCCGCTGTGGGCAACAGGCTTGGTGCCGGTCGAAGGCGCAATTTCCTGCGAAGGGGCTGCGGATGCGACAACCTGAGGCTGAGGTGCACCCGTTCCCATTGCGCGCGCCTGCGCACCAAGCGTCGTCGGGGGCGGGCCGCGATTGGGGTCGGCATAGGCCATGGTGGAGGAGGGCGAAGGCATCGGCGTGCCAACGGTCGCCTCGCCGAGGCCGGGGGTGTTGCGGGTAATCACGATCGGCAGCGGCGCAGGGAAGGAAGGATGAGCTGCGGACGCCGCAACGGATGCGGTGGGTGCGGCTTCAGGTGCTGCTTCGGCAACCGGCGCTGCATTCGCGGTTCTCGGCAGCGCGGCCTTGAGCGCATTCTTGGCGATCGTCTTGGCCTGCGCCATGCGGACCTGAACCGTCTTGACGCGCACCGGCTTCATCGGCTCCGACGAACCGGGAATGGCCGCGAGGGGCGAGGAGATCACGCCGCTGGTGAGAGGCGCGGGTTCAGGCTTCGCAGCCGGCTCCGGCGCACGCGGTGCGGGGGTGGGAATGGACTCGGGCGCGGCGGAGGCAACCTCGATGGGCGCGGGCACCGGGCGGGACGCAGCCTTCGCGGCGGGTTCCTCATCGCTGGCCATGCGCGAAGGATTGCGTTCGGTGATCGCGGCGACGGTGCGGCGCGTTGCGCCTTCGTCGAGATGCTCCGCAAGCAGCCTGCGCATGGTCGCATCGCGCGAACCGCCGCTGCGGCCGCCGAGCACCACGCCGACGAGATGACGGTTGCCGCGGCGAATGTTGGTGACGAGGTTGAAACCCGACGCGCGGACATAGCCGGTCTTGATGCCGTCGACGCCATCCATCTGGCCGAGCAGATGGTTGTGGTTACGGATCGGGCTGCCGCGCCAGGTGAAGACCGAGGTAGAGAAGTAGCGATAATAGGTCGGGAAGCGATCCTGGATCGCGCGGCCGAGCGTGGCCTGATCGCGCGCGGTCGTGATCTGATCGTCGTCGGGCAGGCCCGATGCGTTGACGTAGGTGGTCTTGCTCATGCCGAGCGCGCGGGCCTTGCGCGTCATCATCTTGCAGAAGTTCTCTTCGCTGCCGCCGATCGCCTCGGCGACCACCACGGCGGCGTCATTGGCCGAGCGGGTGACAATGCCCTTGATGGCGTCCTCGACGCGAATGGTCTGGCCGGGGCGAAGGCCGAGCTTGGTCGGGGCCTGTACGGAAGCATGGCGCGAGACTTCGAGCTGGGAATCCAGCCGCAGCTTTCCGCTGTCGAGCTGCTCGAACAGCATGTAGAGCGTCATGATCTTGGTCAGCGACGCGGGATGGCGCAGAGCGTCGGCATTGGTGGACTGCAGCGTCGCGCCGGAATTGGCATCGACGACGATGGACGCGAAAGGCGGGTTGTAGCCGGAGCGTTCGACGTGGGCGCGGTGGTGCCGGTGATGACGGCGACGCGCGTCGGCATGGTCCGTGAGCAGCAGCGTGATGGAGACGGCAGCAAGAGCAAGCGTGAGGTAGCGTGCCGTCCTGCCGGACGCGAAACTGACACCGAGCATGAACTTCCCCGTCCCGATTCCAGAACTCTCATGACCCCGTTCTGAGGCCAAATTGCGCCGGCCCGAACTTTGTCTGCTCTGGGCCGGAAGTGGAAACATCCTTCGTCCTTATGGATGGGCCGTCGGGCGGCTGGTTCCATAAGTAATTGAATGGACGTTTATTTTTGGCTTCCCGGTTTTCCGCGAAACACAGGTAGATCAAAATACGGGTCGGCAGTTGCCAAAGGCTTAACGAAGCGTTTCCTCAATGATCGGGATTTGAGGCGATTTTTGTTGTGCGGCGCACAAAATTATTGACCTGCTTTGTGCAATGCGATATGCCGGCTTCGTGATCGGGACACCCGGCACCCATTCTCTTATCCGTTCCGTCTTCTGAAAGGACGAGCCATGTTCAAAGTGGAAGATTTCCAGCAGCAAAGCAAAGAGCAGCTCGACGCCGCGGTGGCCTCTGCTCGCAACGTTGCCAACGGCTTTCAGGCGATCGCCGCCGCGTTCGGCGACTACTCGAAGAAGTCGTATGAAGACACCAAGGGTTATGTCGAGAAGCTCTCGGGCGTGAAGTCGCTCGACAAGGCGCTCGAAGTTCAGAGCGAATACGCCAAGACCGCCTACGATACGTTCGTGGCTGAGGCGCAGAAGATCGGCCAGCTTTATTCCGATCTCGCCAAGGAATCCTACAAACCGTTCGAAGGCCTGGTTTCGAAGTACACGCAGCACTAAGCGTGACGATCGATTGAATTAGAAAAGCCCGGCTGAAAAGCCGGGCTTTTTGTTTGCTAAGTGCGATAAGCGTCCGCGGGTTGGCTTACGCGGGCTTATTGCGAGATGCGCAATTTGGCGATCGTTGCCAGCACGTTGTTGAAGGCATCTGCCGTCTGGCTCGACTGGGTGATCATCTGGAAGTATCCGGCGCCCGGGGTGGCGCAATCCTGCAGCACTTTCGAGGTTGGGTCCTTGCTGCTGATATTGACCTGGATGGAGAAGACGGTGATCTGGTTGCCGCCGTTCTGCGCCGGATCCTTGATGTTCTTGCACAGCAGTTCTTGGCGGGCATCGATGTCGGACACCGTCTGAGTCCAACGATTCTGGGTGTTCAGGCCGTCGGAGAGCAACACGATATAATCTTTGTAGACCCAGTTGGGGTCCTTGGCCGGTGCCTTGAATGGATCATTCGTGGTGTTCAGTGTCTGCCAGCCCCAGAACAGACCCACGGCCTGGTTGGTGTTGCCGCTCGGAGTCATCGCGTTGATCTGAGACTTCAGTGTGCTCCACTGATTGCTCATCGGCGTGATGGTGGCGGGCAGGCAGTCAGCCCACTGTTCGGCATAGGGCAATTTCGAAGGGGTGCCCGAACCTGTCATCGCGTCATTGGTGGTGTCGAAATTCTGGTCGCGGTCGTTGACGCATCCCGTCCAGCCGCCGTTCGACACGGAAGCGGAGGGGTTTGTCGCCGCGTATTGTGTCAGGGTCGAGTCCGGGGCCGGGGTTACGCGCGGATCAGGCGCGGTTGCGCTCGGATCGGCGAGCACGTTGCGCCAGTCATGCCGGTATGCCGGCAGGGTGCAAACCTTGCTCGAGCCCGAGCCCGAGCAACTGCAACCGCTTGGCTTTCCGCTGCAAGTCGCAGATGACCCCGTCCATTTGAGCGTGACCGATACGCTCGTATAGCATCCGTTGTAATAGATGCTGGCCTTTCCGGATAGCTTGCGGCCACTGTCTTCGCCGGGACAGATCATGCCCTTGTAGTTGCCGCTCGAAGGAATTTTGCTCGCGCTATTGGCGTTGGAAAGCGTGGCCGGCCTGTCGGTGCACAAAAAGCCGTAGGAACTGTTGGTGAACGGACAATTCGAACCGGGGCCGGTCATGTCGATCCAGACACCGGGCGTCGTAATGCCTACCAGGCTGGCGAGGTTGTTGGGATAACCGTTCTGGCTGAGATAGGGCGGCTCAGCCATCCATTCTGTCCAGTTCAGCCAGGATGCGCTCACGTTCGAGGTGCTGACGTTCACGTCCTTGGCGAAGGGAACGATGGAAATATAGACGTCGCCCGTGGTGGTGTTGAAGGCCGACAATTTCGTGATCATGTCGGTGGCCGCGCTTTGCAGCGCAGCCATCTTGCCGTTCTGCGCCATCGACCCCGTATTATCGAGCACCAGCGCCACGCGCATCCGTGTGCTGCCCCATTTCGTGGTCGAGGACGTGGCGACCGGCAGCGTGTTGAAGTTGCTGCCGAGGACTCTCATGAAATAGGTCGGCATGGTGCCGTTGGCCGATAGCAGAATGGAGGCGCCGCTGCCGCTGTTCGGTGTGTAGGTCGCTGTGAAATTTTGGATCGGGGCATCGGTGGCAGTGTAAAGCGAGTCGACATATTGCCGCGCGCGGGTGGTGATCTGGCTCGCCGACATCGTGGCGGCGTCCTTGGAGATCATCAGCGCGGCGCTGTCGAGCGCGCTCTGGAGTGCGGTGCGGTCGGAGACCGCGCGTGTGTAGTCCACCGCGGCGCCGACGAGTGCCACCAGCGGGATCGACACGATAGCAAAAATGATCGCGACGTTGCCGCGGGCGTCCGTCTGGAATCGCCGCGCGAGGCGGGTGAGACGCGTAATCGACGGGAAGCTCATTGCTGCCACCAGACTGGTTGTATCTGGAACTTTGCTTAGAGCCGCCGGGTGAAGAGGTAGTAAAATGATGTGAGTAAACCCGAGGACATTCCTAAAATGCCGCCTTTTTGGCCTTCCGTGCGCCTCTATCCTCAACACAAGGTTGCCGCCGGGGGCCTGTTTTCGCGCAAGGCGTTAACGGAGTGGCAGGAGACGGAGCGGGAAGTCCGCCCGACATCACCTGGACCGCACCTGGACCGCGCGAATTTCTCCAGCGTTCCGAGAGGGGTAGGGTTTTCCGGTTGGCTTGCGGCGCAGCCGGACCGGGGCCATATTGGAGAAATGCCAGCGCGGACGGGCCCGTGTCGCCGCAGGCCGGGGATGATCGAACGCAAAGCCATGCTGCAGAAGTTTTTCAACGCTATGACCCAAAAGACCGGGCAAACCGGCGAGCGCCGCTCGACCGCCCCCATTATGTCCAAGGATGACGGCCGCCCCGAGGGGACCGGGCCAGGCACCTCCGTCATTACCAAGACCAAACCGCGCACGAAGCGTCCGAGCCTTTATCGCGTCCTGATCCTTAACGACGACTACACGCCCATGGAATTCGTCGTTCATGTTCTAGAGAGGTTCTTCCAGAAGGATGTTGAAGCTGCGACCAAGATCATGTTGCATGTTCATCATCACGGGATCGGCGAATGCGGAATTTTCACTTACGAAATCGCCGAAACCAAAGTGACGCAGGTGATGGATTTCGCGCGCAAGCACCAACATCCTTTGCAATGCGTGATGGAAAAGAAGTAGCCTGTTGGCAGGAAGCGATTTGCAAGATCTGATCGGCGGAATGTTTTGTTGGGGAACCTGACTTCAAAGAGTGGCGTTCACTTGCGGATGCACTAGATTCACGAACGACTAGGACGACCGAACAAGAAAATGCCGAACGGCAGTCAAAGAAGCGACGGCGGAAACGGCTGAAGGGGATTACTCGAACGGCCAGAATGGCGGGGGCCACAAAGGAAGCGAATGCCGACTTTTTCTCAGAGCCTTGAACAATCCCTGCATCGCGCACTCGCGATTGCAAACGAACGCCACCATCAATACGCGACGCTCGAACATCTTTTGCTATCGCTGATTGACGATACCGATGCGGCCGCCGTGATGCGCGCCTGCAGCGTTGATCTCGACAAGCTGCGGGGCAGCCTCGTCGGCTACCTCGAAACCGAATTCGAGAACCTGATCGGCGATGGTGCCGAGGACGCCAAGCCGACCGCCGGTTTCCAGCGCGTCGTGCAGCGCGCGGTGATCCATGTCCAGTCGTCCGGCCGCGAGGAAGTGACCGGCGCCAACGTGCTGATCGCGATCTTCGCGGAGCGCGAAAGCCACGCCGCGTATTTCCTGCAGGAGCAGGACATGACGCGCTACGACGCCGTGAATTACATCAGCCATGGCATCGCCAAACGCCCCGGCGTCTCGGAAGCGCGGCCTGTGCGCGGCGTCGATGACGACACCGACACCAAGGGCGGCGAGGACACCAAGAAGAAGGGCGAGGCGCTCGAGACTTATTGCGTCAACCTCAACAAGAAGGCCCGCGACGGCAAGATCGATCCGGTGATCGGCCGCAATGCCGAGATCAATCGCGCCATCCAGGTGCTGTGCCGCCGCCAGAAGAACAACCCGCTGTTCGTCGGCGAAGCCGGCGTCGGCAAGACCGCAATTGCGGAAGGCCTTGCCAAGCGCATCGTCGACAGCGACGTGCCGGAAGTGCTGTCGGCCGCCACCGTGTTCTCGCTCGACATGGGTACGCTGCTTGCGGGCACGCGCTATCGCGGCGACTTCGAGGAGCGGCTGAAGCAGGTCATCAAGGAACTGGAAGCGCATCCGAATGCGATCCTATTCATCGACGAGATCCACACCGTGATCGGTGCCGGCGCGACATCGGGCGGGGCGATGGATGCCTCGAACCTGCTGAAGCCTGCATTGGCCTCGGGCGGCATCCGCTGCATGGGCTCGACCACATATAAAGAGTATCGCCAGCACTTCGAGAAGGACCGCGCGCTGGTGCGGCGCTTCCAGAAGATCGACGTCAACGAGCCGTCGGTGGACGATGCGATCAGCATCCTGAAGGGGCTGAAGCCGTACTTCGAGGACTACCACAAGCTGAAATACACCAACGACGCCATCGAGGCGGCGGTGAACCTCTCCGCGCGTTACATCCACGACCGCAAGCTGCCGGACAAGGCGATTGACGTGATCGATGAATCCGGTGCGGCGCAGATGCTGGTGCCGGAAGGCAAGCGCAAGAAAACCATCGGTATCAAGGAAATCGAGACGACCATCGCGACGATGGCGCGGATTCCGCCCAAGAGCGTGTCGAAGGACGACGCCGAGGTGCTGCGTCATCTGGAGACGACGCTCAAGCGCACGGTGTTCGGACAGGACAAGGCGATCGAAGCTCTGGCCGCGTCGATCAAGCTCGCGCGGGCGGGCCTGCGCGAACCGGAGAAGCCGATCGGCTGCTACCTGTTCTCCGGCCCGACCGGCGTCGGCAAGACCGAGGTGGCCAAGCAGTTGGCATCCTCGCTTGGCGTCGAACTGTTGCGCTTCGACATGTCGGAATATATGGAGCGGCATACCGTGTCGCGCCTGATTGGCGCGCCTCCGGGCTATGTCGGCTTCGATCAGGGGGGCTTGCTCACCGATGGCGTCGACCAGCATCCGCATTGCGTGGTGCTGCTGGACGAGATCGAGAAGGCGCATCCCGACCTCTACAACGTCCTGTTGCAGATCATGGATCACGGCAAGCTCACCGACCACAACGGCAAGTCGGTCAACTTCCGCAACATCATCCTGATCATGACGACCAACGCGGGCGCGGCCGACATGGCCAAGGCGGCGTTTGGCTTCACGCGCAGCAAGCGTGAGGGCGAGGACCACGAGGCGATCAACCGGCAGTTCGCGCCGGAATTCCGCAACCGTCTCGATGCCATCGTCTCCTTCGCGCACCTCGATGCCGATGTGATCGGTATGGTGGTCGAGAAGTTCGTGATGCAGCTCGAGGCGCAGCTCGGCGACCGCAACGTGACTATCGAGCTGTCCGATCCGGCCAAGGCGTGGCTGGTGAAGGAGGGCTACGACGAGCAGATGGGTGCGCGGCCGATGGCCCGCGTGATCCAGGAGCACATCAAGAAGCCGCTGGCGGACGAGGTGCTGTTCGGCAAGCTCAAGGGCGGCGGACATGTCCGCGTCGTGCTGGTGCCGGGCGAGGCCGGAGCCGAGAAAATCGGTTTCGAATTCGTCCAAGGGCCGGTCACGCCGAAACCCGAAAAGCTGCCGGGCGCGCGCAAGCGCAAGCCCAAGGCCACCAAGGAACCGGCCAAGGCGTAAAGCGGCTCTCACAAAAATTGAAAAAGCCCGGCGATCTCGCCGGGCTTTTTTTGTTGCTCAGAGATGGCGGATCGCCCGTGTGATGGCGTCGAATTTTTCGACCAGCAGGCTGGAGACGGTTCTCGATAGGAGGACGGCTCCGGTCGCGACCATCACCGTGATGATGACATATTGCGAGAAGGCGAAAGCGATCAGCATGCGTGCGGCGCCGCGCACCATGCTGGCGCGACGGGAAGGGGCGGGCGGGCTGGCCGGAAAGGCAAGATCGTCGGCGGGAAGGGCAGGCGTGGTTTCCGCCTCGCCGGGTTGCTCGATGGCCGGAACAGTCTCATCTTCCAGCAGAAGCTCGTCGTGCGGCTGGCCTTGTTCCATGGGGCAGCTTTAGGCGCGGGAGAGGCGCGAGGCCATGCAGGATCGGGGTTAAGGTAAATGCGCCGGATCGTGAGACGAGGACTGGCCTGCTGGCTTGCCGGTGCCGCGCTCGTATCGCTGGCGAGTGTTGCGCTCGCCCAGCAGGAACCGGCGGCTTCCGCGCCCACGAAAATCGCCGATACCGGTGAATCCATGTGCCTGATGATCGAATCCGCGGCGAAGGCGAACGGCCTGCCGCTGGAATTCTTCGCCCGCGTGATCTGGCAGGAGAGCCGCTTTCAGCCGGACGCGGTGGGACCCGTGACGCGGAATGGCCAACGTGCGCAGGGCGTCGCGCAGTTCATGCCAGGCACCGCGAACGAGCGGCGGCTGCTCGATCCGTTCGATCCGGTGCAGGCGCTGCCGAAGGCCGCGGAATTCTTAAGCGAGTTGCGCGGCGAGTTCGGCAATCTCGGGCTCGCAGCCGCCGCCTACAATGCCGGGCCGCGGCGCGTGCATGAATGGCAGGCAGGCAAGGGACCGATGCCGGAGGAGACCCGCAACTATGTCTATGCCATCACGGGCGCGAGCGTGGAGGACTGGAACAAGGCGGAAGCGGCTAAGGATCTCGTGGACCGCAAGAAGCCCGAAGGGTGCCGCGAACTG
The DNA here is from genome assembly GCF_058803465.1 of Afipia sp. GW821-FHT14H12. Taxonomy (NCBI): domain Bacteria; kingdom Pseudomonadati; phylum Pseudomonadota; class Alphaproteobacteria; order Hyphomicrobiales; family Nitrobacteraceae; genus Afipia; species Afipia sp. GW821-FHT14H12. The sequence goes on from NZ_JBXAOZ010000001.1 coordinate 2,192,838, forward strand.
ATGGCGCTGCTGCGCCATGCACCGAATCCGTTCGTCGCTCATCTGGAGGAGCGCGTCCGCATCGGCGCGGCAAGTCCGTGGGGCGTGCAACTGGCTGCCGGATTTTCGCGCGACAAGGCGCTGGCGATGTACGCGCGCGCCATGGCGCGGGTGAGCGGGGTGATCGGCGATCATGATCCGAACCTGCTCAGCACGACGCTGCGCAGCCGTGGCACCCGCGCGTTCTATCAGGTGCGGATCGGCGCCGACACGCGGCAGGCCGCGAACGAATTGTGTGCGAAGATTCACAAAGCGGGGCAGGCCTGCATGGTGCTGCACAATCCCGACAGCAAGGGATGATTTAAGTCGCCTTGCGGAACGGGCCGGCTTCCGTCAGTTCGCGGCCGGCCTGCTCGACAAAATCGCGTTCATGCACGAGATAGTCGCGTACCGCGCGGCGCAGGCTCGGGTCCGCGATGTAATGCGCGGAGCGGGTCATCTGCGGCAGGTAGCCGCGCGCGATCTTGTGTTCGCCCTGTGCGCCGGCCTCGACGGATGCCAGCCCGTGGCGGATCGCGTAGTCGATGGCCTGATAATAGCAGACCTCGAAATGCAGGAACGGGTGGTGTTCGATTGCGCCCCAATGCCGTCCATAAAGCGTATCGGAGCCCTTGAAATTGATCGCGCCCGCGATCCAGCGGCCCTCGCGTTTCGCCATGATGAGCACGATGTCGTCGGCCATCGTTTCCGCGATCTGCGTATAGAAAGCGCGATTGAGATAGGGCCGTCCCCATTTGCGTGATCCTGTCTCCATGTAGAAATCGTAGAATGCATCCCACGCATCCTCGGTGATCTCCGAGCCGTTGAGGATGTGGATGCTGATGCCGTTTGCCAGCGCGTCGCGGCGCTCGCGCTTGATCGCCTTGCGGTGGCGCGAGGCCAGTGTGGCGAGGAAATCGTCGAAAGTCGCGTAGTTTTCGTTCTTCCAGTGATATTGCTGGTCGGTACGTTGCAGGAAGCCGTGCTCGGCGAGCATGTCCCACTCGCCTTGCGTTGCGAAGGTGACATGCACGGATGACACCTTGAGCTGATTACACAGTCCGATCATCCCGGCGATCAGCGCCTCGCGCGTGCGGTCCTGATCGGCGTCGTCGCGGATCAGCAGGCGCGGGCCGGTGACGGGCGTGAACGGCACCGAGACTTGCAGCTTCGGGTAATAGGCGCCGCCCGCGCGCATGAAGGCATCCGCCCAGTTATGGTCGAACACATATTCGCCCTGCGAATGGTTCTTCAGATAGCACGGCACGATGCCGAGGATGCGCTCGCCGCTGCGTGCGATCAGGTGGCGGGCGAGCCAACCGGTGCGCGCGGTCGCGGAACCGGAATCTTCCAGTGCAGCGAAGAACGCGTAGGAGAGAAACGGGTTGTAGGCGCTGCCTTCGGGGTGCGCGCAGGCATCCCAGTCCGCCGCCGCGATCTGGCGCACGGACGATATGGCTTCGAGTGTGATGTCGGTGGGTGTCGTCAAATGCAGGTAATCCCGCCAGCCTGCGGTTATCTCACGTCATAGATCGTGATTTTCTAGGCGCCTTCAAGGGTGTTTTGGCTCGGGCACGAAACCCTCGAAAATCATCTGGTCGGCGTAACGCGCGGCGCGGGCGCGCTGCTTCGGCGTGCGCACCGTCCATGTCAGCAGCGCACAGCCGAAGATGTGTTGCGCGATCCACGGCGCGGGCGCGGGCAGTTCGTTGATCCAGTAGGCGATGAAGTGCGGGCGGGTGCGGAAGGCGTGGCGCAGATGGAGCATGCCGCGCACCTTCTCCGGCGGCAGCGCCTGCCATTCGTCCTCGCGGTAATACCGCTCCGCGACGACGCCGCGCGGCACGGCGGGGACGTGATCGCGGATCGCCAGCACCTGATCGGGGTCGAACGACATCAACGCCAGCGGGCCTTGATAGGCGCGCACGATTTCCGCGATGCGCCGGATCAGGCGGCGGTCGCCGTCGAACCGGCTCTTGATCTCGACCACCAGCGGCACGCGGCCGTTCGTCATGTCGCACAAGTCGCCGAGCGTGATCATACGGTCGGTAGTGTCCTTGTAGCGCACAGTTTTGAGCTCGGCGGCGCTCAATGTGCGGATGTCGTCGCTGCGCTCGGTGAGGCGCGTCAGCGTGTCATCGTGAAATACCATCGCCTCGCCATCGGACGACAATTGCAGGTCGGTCTCGATGGCGAAGCCGCCCGCAATTGCCGCAGAAAATGCCGAGGGCGTGCTTTCGACGATGCCACGGGCAGCGTCGTGCAGCCCGCGATGCGCGACCGGCGCAGCCGTCAGCCAGTCCGGCGCGCGGGACGGCATCACATCACCTCGAACTGGCCTTCGACCTCGACGGCGGCATCCGCAGGCAATGCGGCGACGCCCACGGTCGAGCGCGCGTGGCGGCCCTTGTCGCCGAACACCTCCACCATCAGGTCGGAGGCGCCGTTCATCACCTTCGGGCCATCGAGGAAATCCGGCGCGGAATTGATGAAACCGCCGAGCCGGATCACGCGCACCACGCGATCGAGATCGCCGATGGCGGCTTTCACCTGAATGAGCAGATTGATTGCGCAACCGCGCGCGGCTGCCTGTCCCTGCTCGATGCTGACGCCCGCACCTAACTTGCCCCGCGCGATCAACTGCCGGTCGGCATTGTTGCAGACCTGGCCGGAGACGGTGAGAATATTGCCGGTCCGCACGAAAGGCACGTAATTGGCGATGGGGGCCAGCGGCGCATGCAGCGTGATCCCGAGGCCTGCGAGTTTCCGTTCGATGTCACCTGCCATCCTAACCTCCGTAACTTGACCCTGTTTGACGCGTGTTATGCCCAAGTTGCGGCATAATCCCAGCGCCAATATGCTCCGATTCCTAGGTTGGCAAGGAGAGAACATGGTCCTGTCGCGAGCGTTTTTGCGGATTTTCGGCGTGCTCGGCACCGTCGCGGCGTCAGGCGCGTTTGCGCAGGCGCAGCCTTCCGCCGGGGTGCCGTTCATGGCGCATGAGGCGGTCTATGACCTGAGCCTCGCGCAGGCGCGGGGCAATGCCTCGGTCAATTCCGCGAACGGGCGCATCGTCTACAAGTTCGGCGGCAATGCCTGCGAAGGTTATTCGACCGATTTCCGGCAGGTGTCGCGGATCGAATCCGGCGAGGACAAGACCACGACGAGCGATCTGCGTTCGACCAACTGGGAGGACGCCAAGGGTGCGAGTTATCGCTTCAAGGTCGCGAGCCAGACCAACGACGCCGATCCCTCCTATGTGGACGGCACGGCGGAGCGCGGGCCGGATGGCACCATCACGGTGAAGCTGAAGCAGCCAAAGGTCAAAACCTTCACGCTCGACAAGGAGATCGTGTTTCCGACCGAACAGACCCGCCGTATCATCGAAGCGGCGAAGGAGGGCAAGCGCATTCTGGAGCTTGGCGTCTATGACGGCTCGGACAACGGCGAGAAGGTCTACAACACCTTCGTGGTGATCGGGCAGCCCATCGCGAAAGGTCACGTTCCCGCGTCGCCCGATGTCGCGAGCAAGAGCGATCAGTTGAAGACGCAGACCCGCTGGCCGGTGACGGTGAGCTATTACGACCGCGCCGCGCAGCCGGACAAGGGCGAGCAGACTCCGCTCTATACGATGTCGTTCGAATTATACGAGGATGGCGTCTCGCGCGCGCTGGTGCTCGATTACAACGATTTCGTCATCAACGGCACGATGGACAAGTTCGAGGTCGGCGACAACAAGCCGTGCAAATAGTGCGAGATCACGAGTCCTTCCGCCGCAGCGATGTAGGGCTCGCGGGCTTCGCCGTATAGGCGATGCCGCGCACCACGGCGTTGTCGCCGAAACGCTTGCGGACCTCGTCCATGGCGCGTTCGGCGTGCGCCGAGCGGCGGTTGAGCATGTCCTCGTCGTCGCTGCCGTTCGAAGGTTGCAGCGCGCTGACGCCGACCCCAATCAGCCGGAATGCGGTGCCGTCGGTTTCGCGCGCCAGCATGTCGCGGGCGATCGCGAAGATTCGGTTGGCGAGCTGGGTTGGGGCGACGATCGATTGTGAGCGCGTGCGCTGACGGAAATCGGCGGTTTTCAGCTTCAGTGTGACGGTCGATCCGGCGAGCCCGCCGGTCTTGAGGCGGCGCGAAACGGTTTCGCTCAGGTCCCACAGGATGCGCTCCAGCGAGGTATAGTCGCGCAGATCGTTCTCGAAGGTGGTTTCGCTGGAGATCACTTTCGCGCCGCGGTCGGGCACCACCTTGCGCTCGTCAATGCCGCGCGCGAGCCGCCACAATCTCCGGCCTTCCGCGCCGAAGGTACGCATCAGGTCGGTTTCGTCCGCGCGCTGCAATTCTCCGATCAGGCGAAACCCGTGGTCGCGCAGTCTTTCCTGCATGGCGGGGCCGACGCCGTAGATGAAGCCGACCGGCTTCTCCGCCATCAGCGTCCGCGCATCCTCCTGGTCGAGCACCGCGAAGCCGCGCGGCTTGTCCAGATCGGAAGCGATCTTGGCGAGAAACTTGTTGGCGGACAGGCCCACGGAGACCGTGATGCCGATGTCGCGCTCGACCTGTGTGGCGAAGCGCGCCAGCACCTTCGCCGGAATCATGCCGTGTAGGCGCTCGGTGCCCGACAAGTCGAGGAAAGCCTCGTCGATCGACAGCGGCTCGACAAGCGGGGTCAGTGCGTGCATCGCCTGCCGGACTTGACGACCGACCTGAACGTAGCGCGCCATGTCCGGGCGGATGACGACGGCCTCAGGACACAGGTCGAGCGCCTTGTACATCGGCATCGCGGAGCGGACGCCATAGGTGCGGGCGATGTAGCAGGCTGCCGCGACGACGCCGCGCTTGCCGCCGCCAATGATGACCGGCCTGTCGGCGATCTCGGGCCGGTCGCGTTTGGTGACCGTCGCGTAGAAGGCATCGCAATCGATATGGGCGAGGCTGAGTTCGGTGAGCGCACGGTGCCGCAGCAGGCGCGGCGAGCCGCAGGCGGCGCAGCGCCGCGCCTGCGGAGCCGCGTCGGTCAGGCAGTCCCGGCAGAAGCCGGGAGGAGGAGAGGCCTCGTCCATCGTGCGTCGCCACTGCGATCAGTTAAGTCAGCCATGCGTGCTCTCGCCCAGCGCCTCGCGCGCGGCGGCGATGGTCGGCGGGGGGAATTGCGAGAAATCCGAGAACGCCTTCACCGTGGCGTCGTCCCGCACGATGAAATCCAGCACGCCGGCCAGAAAACGGGGATCGGAGGCCGAGGCGCGCAACGTCTGTGGCCCGATACCGCTCTCGGACAGGAACTGCCCCAACCGCTCCGGGTCACCGGCCAGAAATGCGAGCGCGCGAATCGCCACGATTTCAGCAACTTCTGCGGGACTCCGGCTGGGCTTTCCGGCCATTCTCATTTGCCTTTCCGTAACTTATCAGCACTATTTTGGGCCATCATGCCCGAGTCATTCCGGCGTGGCGACGCCTAATCGTATTACTGGCGGCGGAACTGACGTCGAGCGGCATTGGAGGAATGGGGGTGGCCAAAACCGTCCTGATCGTGGAGGACAACGAGCTTAACATGAAGCTCTTCCGCGATCTGTTGGAGGCCCATGGGTATCAGACGGTCGGCACCAGCAATGGCCGCGAGGCCCTGAGACTGGCGCGCGAACATCGCCCCGACCTCATCCTGATGGATATTCAACTTCCCGAAGTCTCGGGTCTCGAAGTCACGCGATGGATCAAGGACGACGCCGAATTGCGGGCGACGCCTGTGGTCGCGGTGACTGCTTTTGCCATGAAGGGCGACGAGGAACGCATCCGCGAGGGCGGCTGCGAAGCGTATTTGTCCAAGCCGATCTCGGTCGGAAAATTTATTGAAACGGTCCGGCGTTTCGTCGGCTAAGGGGTTTTGGAATGTCCGCGCGGGTTCTGGTCGTTGATGACGTCCCGGCAAACGTCAAGCTGCTGGAGGCACGGCTCTCGGCGGAATATTTCGATGTGGTCACCGCCAATTGCGGCACGCAGGCGCTTGAAATCTGCCAGCGCGCCGAATGCGACATCGTCCTGCTCGACGTGATGATGCCCGACATCGACGGTTTCGAGGTGTGTCGCCGGCTGAAATCCAATCCGCGTACGCACTTCATTCCGGTGGTGATGGTGACGGCGCTCGACAGCCCGTCGGATCGCGTGCGCGGCCTCGATGCCGGCGCCGACGATTTTCTCACCAAGCCGGTCTCAGACGTGGTGCTGATCGCCCGCGTGCGTTCGCTGACGCGGCTGAAGATGATGACCGACGAGATGCGCATGCGCGCCATTACCTCTCATGAGATCGGCATCCAGGCGCCCGAACGGGAGGCGATTGCCGATACCGGCAAGGGCGGCAAGATTCTTCTGGTGGATGATCGTCCGTCATCCTACGAGCGGCTCGCGCCGGTGCTGGCGGAAGAGCATGCGGTCGATGTCGAGCCCAATCCCTCCGAAGCGCTGTTTCATGCGGCCGAGAACAATTACGATCTGCTGATCGTCTCGCTCAACCTCGAAAACTACGATGGCCTACGGCTTTGCAGCCAGGTTCGCTCGCTGGAGCGCACCCGCAGCGTGCCGTTGCTGGCACTCTCCGAAGCCGACAACAACACGCAGTTGCTGCGCGGGCTTGAGATCGGCGTGAACGATTATCTACTGCGCCCAGTGGACAAGAACGAATTGCTGGCGCGGGCCCGCACCCAGATCCGCCGCCGCCGCTATACGCATTACCTGCGCGACAGCGTGCAGAACTCGCTCGAAATGGCGATCACCGATCCGCTCACGGGTTTGCACAATCGCCGCTATCTCGAGGGTCATGTCGGCACGCTCGCGGAGCAGGCCGCTGCGCGCGGCAAACCGCTGGCGCTGATGATTCTCGACATCGACTTCTTCAAGTCGATCAACGACACCTACGGCCACGATGCCGGCGACGATGTGCTGCGCGAATTCGCGACCCGCATCCGCAAGTCGATCCGGGGTATCGATCTGGCCGCGCGTTATGGCGGCGAGGAATTCGTCATCGTGATGCCGGAAACCGACCTGCATGTCGCGGGCATCATCGCCGAGCGGCTGCGCCGCTCGATCGCGAACGAGCCGTTTTCCATCGAAAAGGGTACCAAGCGCATCGAGGTCACGATCTCGGTCGGCATTTCGATGCTGGAAAAGAAGAGTGAGCCGGTCGCCGATGTGCTCAAGCGCGCCGACCAGGCGCTGTATCGCGCCAAGCACGACGGTCGCAACCGCGTCGTCGTCGCGGATGCTGCCTAGAGCAGCCAGCAAGCGTAGCCCGCGCGGTGCGAAGCGCTATCCGGGCTGCGCTGGCGATGCGCCGCCTCGGCGGCTATGATCGCGCCATGACCGTGACGGACATCGCAACGCGAACCTACAACCATGGCTGGCGGCTCGATCCGATCGTGCGCAGTCTGCTCGATACCGACTTCTACAAATTCCTGATGCTGCAAATGATCAGGAAACTGTATCCGGACGAGCAGGTCACCTTTTCGGTCATCAACCGGACCCGGCGTGTGCGGCTCGGCGAGATCATCGACGAGAAGGAACTGCGCGCCCAGCTCGACCATGCCCGCAGCGTGCGCTTTTCCAAGAAGGAGCTCATCTGGCTTGCCGGCAACACCTTCTATGGCAAGACCCAGATGTTCGCGCCGGATTTCATCAACTGGCTTTCTACCTTCCAGCTTCCGGACTACGAGCTGCGCGCGGTAGACGGTCAGTACGAGTTGCATTTTCACGGGCCATGGACTCACACCACGATGTGGGAAATTCCAGCGCTCGCCATCATCAACGAACTGCGCTCGCGTCAGGCGGTGAAAGGGCAGGGCCGCTTCGCGCTCGACGTGCTCTATGCGCGCGCCAAGGCCAAGCTGTGGACCAAGGTTGAGCGGTTGAAGGCCCTCGATGGGCTGCGTTTGTCCGATTTCGGCACCCGGCGCCGCCACGGTTTCCTGTGGCAACGCTGGTGCGTGGAGGCGCTCAAGGAAGGGCTCGGTCCCGCCTTCAATGGCACCTCCAACGTGCTACTGGCGATGGACAATGATCTCGAAGCGATTGGCACCAACGCCCACGAACTGCCGATGGTCGCGGCTGCTCTTGCTTCCAGCGATGACGAACTGCGTCGTGCGCCGTATCTCATTCTTGACCAATGGCGGCACACCTATGACGGCAATCTTTTGATCTCGCTGCCCGATACGTTCGGCACCGAGGCGTTCCTGCGCGATGCCCCGGACTGGGTGGCGGACTGGACCGGCTTTCGGCCTGACAGCGCGCCGCCGATTCCGGCGGGCGAGGGCATCATTCGGTGGTGGAAGGACAGGGGCCGTGATCCGCGGGAAAAGCTTCTGATCTTCTCCGACGGCATGGACGTTGATTCGATCGAACAGACTTATCGGCATTTCGCCGGGCGGGTACGCACCAGCTTTGGATGGGGTACCAACCTCACCAATGATTTTGTCGGCTGCTCGCCCGATGGCACCGCCGACCTCGATCCGATCTCGCTGGTTTGCAAGGTGACGTCAGTCAACGGCCGGCCAGCGGTGAAGCTTTCGGATAACCCGGAAAAGGCGACCGGCAGTCCGGATGAAATCGTACGCTACCTGCGCGTGTTCGGCGATGCCGGGCGTGTGCGCACGGCGGTGCGTGTGTAGAGGCCAACAAAAAACGGAGCCCGAAAGGCTCCGTCATTTCGTTCGACGCTTTGCGAAAGATCAGGCTTACTTGAGCTTTACTTGATCTTGGCTTCGCGGAATTCGACGTGCTTCTTCGCGACCGGGTCGTATTTCTTCTTGACCAGCTTGTCGGTCATGGTGCGCGAATTCTTCTTGGCGACGTAATAGAAGCCGGTATCCGCGCTGGAGACGAGCTTGACCTTGATCGTGACCGCTTTGGCCATGTTCGAAAACCTCGATGCCTTGAATCTGATGTCTGGAATCTGTAGCGGGCCGGACGAGGCCGACCCGCGTTTGGCCGCAACCTAGCCTCGAATGCCCCAAAGTCAAGGATTTCGGCCCCACAAGACCGCTATTTTCGCCGATCTGGCCGGAAATAATGAGTTTTCCCGGCCATTTAGCAGGAATCCAGTGTCATCCCGGCTCGAATCCCGCCGGGGTAAATTCGAGGTCGAGTTCCCGCCATTCCTTATACTTCTCGGCGGGCAGCATGGAGTAGGGCTGGCAGGCTTCGAGCGCGTGAATCGCGGCCTTCATAATCAACGGCCCCTTCGGCGTGGCTTTCGCCGCCATCAGTGCCGGCGTTCTGGCGAGCTTACCGTCGCGCCTGAGCGCCACCCGCAGCACGATGCGGGCGTCATCTGTCGGCGCAACGCCCGCAGGCAGTTTCAGGCATGATTTCAGATGTGCGCGAAAGGCGGCGACAACATCGGTTTTCAGGTCGGCGGCGACCTGATCGGGAGTGAAGCCGCCGAGACCGGACATGAACGGATCGCCGTACTGGCTCATCACGTCGGGCTGCACGGTAGGTGCGCCGGTGATGGCGGCCTGCGGGAGGGCAGGCGGTTCCGGTGGAGGCGTCTGCGGCTCGGCGACGGGCTTGGTTTCCTCGGGCACAGGCATTAGCGCCTTGTCGTCGATTTTCGGTTCTTCAGCCTTTGGTTCTTCAGCCTTGGGCTCTTCAGGCTTGGACTCGTCCGCTTTCGGCTCGTCCTGCTTCGCATTATCGCCCTTGGCCGTATCGAGACTCGGCAGTGACAAGTCGCCGGATTTCTCCGCAGGCGCGTCTTTTGCCGGGACGAGTTCGACATTGATGGCGGGCGGCGGCGGATCGTAGAGTTTGACGCCCGAGCCGAAGACGACCCACGCCAGCAGCGCGACATGCGCCATCACGGACACGGCGCCGCCCACGCGCCGGAGCCAGTCCTTCTCCACGATGTCGCGCCAAGTCCATGCCATGCGGGCGACAACCTACCGTTCGCCCGTGCGGCCCGCCATTGCTTTCGCGGGCGGCACCCTGGTGTCTAGAGCGTGTCACGCAGCCGCGCGCCGTTGCGGAAATGAAAGAACGGCACTTCGGCCTGATGGGTCAGTGGACCCATTGTGAGGCGGGCATTGAGCTCATCCAGCACACTCTGTGTCATCGAGTGAATGTCGGCGAGCGGGGCGGCGCCGAGTTCGATCCATTTGAGTTCGACCAGCTCCGCATCGGCATGGACGACGCCGTTGACAGTGTGGGCGATGGCGGAGATGTCGGCGGTAAAGAAGCGCGTGTCGAACCGGCGAACCAGTCCCGGTGGGGTGATGGCACGCGCGATCAAATAGAGTTGCGAGGGGTCGGGCAGCAGGCCTGTCTCCGCGAAGGGTCTCCACTCACCCTTCAGGGTTGCTATTTGCGCAGGCTTGAGGGGAATGGGTGGCTTACTGCCAAGGCATAGGCCGGTCTCCTCGCAGGCCTCGCGAATCGCGGCAACCACAAGGGCGCGGGCGCGGGCTGATGTCGTTTTCGGACTGCCGGCGACGAGCTTTGTTTCAAGCGCATTGGGAAGTTCGGTCGCGAGCGGAATACGATGATCCGTCGCATCGACGCTGCCGCCGGGAAACACCAGCTTGTTCGGCATAAAGACGAGGTCAGCGCGCCGACGCCCGAGCAGGACTTTCGGAACGGACCCGTTGCGATCGACCAGGATGAGTGTCGCGGAATCGCGTGGCCTTCGATAGGGATGCCGGGCCTCGTCCGCAGTCTGTGTCGGGAGCGAGTTCATCCGAAACGCGCGAGCGCTCAGGCCGGACGCTCGGCTGCGCTCTCAGCCTCGCTCTCGTCGAAGCCGTGCATGCGCAGCGCCCATTGCAGGCCGACGACCGCGCCCTTCACTGGCTGGAGCAGCAGGAGCGATGACACCAGTGTGATTGGCAAATAGATCGCCAATTGCAGGGCGACGGCCGGCGAATAGTTGGTCTCAACCCACAGCATGATCGGCACCACGATGTGCCCGACGATGACGATCACGAGATAGGCGGGGAGATCGTCGGCGCGGTGATGGGTGAAGTCCTGCCCGCACTGGGAACAGCAGTCGGCGGTTTTCAGGAAGGCGCGGAACAGCTTGCCTTCGCCGCAGCTCGGGCAGCGGCCACGGCAGCCGCGCAGCATCGCATTCCAGAGATTGCGCTTTGCGGGCGCGGCCATCGACGGGGTCCAAACCTTGGTCGGGGTCTCGGGAGTCCGCACCACGCTGTCCATCATTTGCCTCGTTTACCTTTGCCGGGTTTGGTCTTGCCGGGCTTGCGAGCCTTGCTCTTGTCTTTGCCCTTCGGGCCTCGTCCTGTCTTCGCCTTCGCGCCGCGCTTCGAGCCGATATGTTTTCGACTTCCGAACTCACGCTTGCCGCGCGGTGCCTTGGTTCCCTCGGACAGGAGTTCGAACCGCAGCGCACCGGCGACCGGCGCTGCTTCTATCAGACGAACCTCCACGACGTCACCCAGTCTGTGCATGGCACCACTGCGCGTTCCGATCAGCGCATGGCGGGTTTCATCGAAATGGTAGAATTCGCCGCCGAGCGTTCTCACCGGGATCAGGCCGTCGGCGCCCGTTTCATTCAGTTTGACGAACAGACCTGCTTTGGTGACGCCGGAGATCCGGCCTTCGAAGACCGCGCCGACGCGATCGGCGAGAAAATGCGCGATCAGGCGGTCGGTGGTTTCGCGTTCGGCCTTCATGGCGCGCCGTTCGGTGAGCGAGATCGCGGCGGCGACTTCGCCCAGCGTTTCCAGCGTCTCGTGCTCGGGCAGCGCGCCGTCGCCGAGGCCGAGCGCGCGGATCAACGCGCGGTGCACGATCAGGTCGGCGTATCGCCTGATTGGGGATGTGAAATGCGCATAGCGCCGCAAATTGAGGCCGAAATGTCCGTAATTCTCCGACGCGTACTCGGCCTGCGCCTGTGAGCGCAGCACGACTTCATTCACGAGAGATTCGGTATCGCGGCCCTTCACCTGAGCGAGGATGCGGTTGAACACCGCAGGCCGCAGCGCGCCGGATTTGGTGAACGGCATGTCGAGTGTTTTGAGGAATTCGTGAAGGTTGTGGACCTTCTCCTGCGTCGGCTGGTCGTGCACGCGATAGATCAGCGGCAGCGTCTTCTTCTCCAGCGTCTCGGCGGCGGCGACGTTGGCGAGGATCATGAATTCCTCGATCAGCCGATGCGCGTCGAGCCGTTCCGGCGTCGTCACGCGATCCACCGTGCCATCCGGTTTCAAGAGGATCTTGCGTTCCGGTAATTCCAGCTCGAGCGGGTCGCGCGCGTCGCGCGCGCGCTTCACAAGCCGGTAGGCGGTGTAGAGGGGCGCGATGATGGATTGAAGCAGGGGACCTGTCGTGTCGTCCGGCCGCCCGTCGCGCGCGGCCTGTGCCTGCGCATAGGAGAGTTTTGCCGCCGAGCGCATCAGGATGCGGTGGAAGCTGTGCGAGCGCTTGACCCCATCCGCGCCGATTATCATGCGAACCACGATGGCCCCGCGCGGCTCGTTCGGTTTCAGCGAACACAGATCGTTGGAGATACGCTCGGGCAGCATCGGCACCACGCGGTCAGGGAAATAGACCGAGTTGCCGCGTTTGAGTGCTTCGCGATCGAGCGCCGAATCTGGCCGCACGTAGTAGGCGACGTCCGCGATTGCCACGTTGACGATAAAGCCGCCCTTGTTGGCGGGATCGGTATCGGGCGTGGCATGCACCGCGTCGTCGTGGTCTTTAGCGTCCGGCGGGTCGATGGTGATGAGCGGCACATCGCGCCAGTCTTCGCGCCCCTTCAGGGTCGCGACCTTCGCGGCTTCCGCCTCGTCGATGGCGGCGCGCGAGAATTCCTGCGGAATTTCGTGGGCGTGAATGGCGATCAGGCTGATGGCCTTCTCGGTCTTCATCGAGCCGAGCCGCTCGCGCACGCGCCCGGAGGGCAGGCCGTAGCCGCGCCCACGGGTCAGTTCGACGCTGACGAGGTCGCCATCCTGCGCGTCGGCGCTGTCGGCGGCGGAGACGGCGAGTTCACGTCCGGCCTGTTTCTTGTCGACCGGAATCATCCGGCCGCCGCCTTGGGGGCTCGCGCGAAAGATGCCGAGCACGCGGTTCCTAGTTTTTTCCAGCACCTTGATGACGCGGCCGATATAGAGGGCTGCGCGTTCGCCGCGCTCGCGCTTCTCCAGCCGCAGCAGCACGCGCTCGCCGACGCCTGCGACGGTGCCGGGCTTCGGGCGGCGTGGTGTATGGATGTGGATGACCGGCGCGGGGCCGTCGATGTCTTCGGCCCATTCGGCGGGCACGGCGATCAGGTCGCCGTCGCTGTCGGTCTTGGTCACGTCGGCGACAAGGGTCGGGGGAAGATCGCGCGCGTCATGCACGCGCTTGCCCTGTTTGGCGATCACGCCTTCGTCGGTGAGTTCACGCAGAATCCGGCGCAATGCCGCGCGGGATTCGTTCTTGAGACCGAAATGCCGCGCCAGTTCGCGCGTGCCGGCCTCGCGGGGGTTGGTCTTGATGAACGCGACGATGCTCTCCTTGTCGGGAAAGCCATCGGTCGCGCCATGCTTCTTTTTCATTATCCGCGTGCTTTTCCGGCGCTCTTCTTCGCAGCGGCCTTGGCGGGTTTTGCCACGGCCTTTGCGGCGGGTTTCGCAACCGCGCGAGGCTTGGCTTTGGCCGCAGTCTTTGCGCGAGGTGCCGCCGCCTTTTTGGGCGCGGCTTTAGGCTCGGCGTCCTCGGCTTCGCTCTTGGTCGCGGTTTTGGTTGCAGTTTTCTTGGCAGCCTTCTTCGGCGCGGCTTTCTTCGCGCCGCCACGCTTGGGCTTGCCGCCGGTCTTGGTGGCGCGCGCCTCGATCAGCGCGATGGCTTCCTCAAGGGTGATCTGGTCCGGCTCCTTGTCGTCGGGGATCGTGGCGTTGATGCCGTCGATGGTGACGTAGGCGCCGTAGCGGCCCTTCTTGAGCATGATCTTGCCACCCCGCGCCGGATAGTCGCCGACCTCCTTGCCGGGATCTGCGCCGAAACGGCGGCTCGGCCCCTTGGCGATCTTTTCGGCGATCAGCGTCACCGCGCGGTTGAGGCCGATATTATAAACATCGTCGCCAGCCTCGAGGCTCGCATAGGTCTTGCCGTGGCGCACGAACGGCCCGAACCGGCCGATGCCCGCGGTGATGATCTCGCCATCCTCCGGGTGCGGGCCGACATCGCGCGGCAGCGACAACAGCTTGAGCGCGAGATCGAGTTCGACATCGGCGGGCGACATGTTCTTCGGAATGCCCGCGCGCTTCGGCTTCTCGTCCTCGGCATAATCCTTCGGCTCGCCGAGCTGGATGTATGGGCCGAAACGCCCGGCCTTCACCGCGACATCGAGATCGGTTTTCGGGTCCTTGCCGAGCACGCGGTCGCTCGATGCGCTCGAGGAGGCGAGGGGACGCGTGTAGCGGCATTCAGGATAGTTCGAGCAGCCGACAAAGGCACCGAACTTGCCGGCCTTGAGATTGAGCTTGCCGGTGCCGCAGCTTGGGCATTGGCGCGGATCGCCGCCGTCAGCGCGCGGCTCGTAGATGTGTTCGCCGAGCATCGCGTCGAGCACGTCGAGCACCTCGGAGACGCGGACGTCCTTGATGTCATCGACGGCGCCCATGAAGTCGCGCCAGAAATCCTTGAGCACCTGCTTCCAGGCGATCTCGTTGTTGGAAATCTTGTCGAGCTTTTCCTCGAGGTCGGCGGTGAAGTCGAACTCGACATAGCGCGAGAAGAATTTTTCGAGGAAGGCGACGACGACGCGGCCCTTGTCCTCGGCGGAGAGGCGCTTCTTCTCGAGTTTCACATAGCCGCGGTCTTTTAAGACCTGCAGGATCGAGGCGTAAGTTGAAGGCCGGCCGATGCCGAGTTCTTCCATGCGCTTGACCAGCGATGCTTCCGAGAAGCGCGGCGGCGGCTCGGTGAAATGCTGGGTGACGGCGAGGCTTTCGCGCTTGAGTACTTCGCCTTCGCTCATCGCAGGCAGGCGGCGGCTTTCCTCGTCATCGGGATCGTCATCGCGGCCTTCCTGATAGACCGCGAGGAAGCCATCGAATTTCACGACCTGGCCGGACGCGCGCAATTCCAGCGTGCGTGAACCCGCCTTCGCCGTGATGTCGACGGTGGTGCGTTCCAGTTCAGCGGATTCCATCTGGCTTGCGACGGTGCGCATCCAGATCAACTCATAAAGACGGTACTGGTCGTTATCGAGCCGCGCCTTCAGCTTGGCGGGGCGGCGCGAAACGTCGGTCGGGCGGATCGCTTCGTGGGCTTCCTGCGCGTTCTTGGCTTTCGAGGTGTACTGGCGCGGCGTGGACGGCACGTAATTGTTGCCGTAGTCCTCGCCGATCACCTTGCGGACAGCGGGCACGGCTTCGGGCGCGATCGAGACGCCGTCGGTACGCATGTAAGTGATGAGGCCGGTGGTTTCGCCACCGATGTCGATACCTTCATACAGGCGCTGCGCGATACGCATGGTGTGCGCGGGCGCGAAGCCGAGCTTGCGGCTGGCCTCCTGCTGCAGCGTCGAGGTGGTGAAGGGCGCCTGCGGATTGCGGCGCGCGGGCTTGGCTTCGACCAAAGCGACGGAGTAGGTGCCGTTTTCCAGAGCCTTCTTGAAATCCTCGGCTTCCGCACCGCTGCCGATGTCGAGCCGCTGGATTTTCTTGCCGTCGGCGCCGACGAGGCGCGCCTCGAAGCTGTCGCCGCGTGGCGTGAGAAGTGTCGCGACCAGCGACCAGTATTCGCGTGGCACGAATTTCTCGATCTCAAGCTCGCGATCGCAGACGAGGCGCAGCGCCACCGACTGCACGCGCCCGGCCGAGCGCGCGCCCGGCAATTTGCGCCACAGCACCGGCGACAGCGTGAAGCCGACGAGATAATCCAGCGCGCGGCGCGCCATGTAGGCATCCACCAGCGCGCCGTCGATCTCGCGCGGGTGCTGCATCGCCTCCGTGATGGACTGTTTGGTGATGGCGTTGAAGACAACGCGCTCGATCTTCTGGTCCTTCAGTGCGCGCTTCTGCTTCATGACCTCCAGTACGTGCCAGGAGATCGCCTCGCCCTCGCGATCAGGGTCGGTGGCGAGGATCAGCTTGTCGGCGCCCTTGAGCGCCTTGGCGATGTCGTTGAGCCGGCTCGCCGCCTTGGGGTCGGTTTCCCAGATCATCTGGAAATTGGCGTCCGGATCGACCGAGCCGTTCTTGGCGGGAAGGTCCCGGACATGGCCGTAGGAGGCCAGAACCTCGTAGGAGGAGCCCAGATATTTATTGATCGTCTTGGCCTTCGCAGGCGACTCCACAATGACGAGATTCATTTGAATCCAATGAGTTAGGCTGAAAATAAGCCCCGGAATCACCGCGAGGGGACGAGGCTTTCGCAGCGATACATGGGTAAAGTGGGGGGTGCTGTCAAATGCCGGTCGCTTGAAGGGGCAATGGAACAGGTACTTAAGGTTGTAAATTTTAATTAAATTAAGCCGGAAGTTGCATAATCAAAACTTGGAGTATAAGAATATTATCCTGATTCCAGGATAGGCTGGAGTTCATGCCGCCTCGCCGAGACAGATCGACGGAGCCTAAATCAGAGCAGCGCGGCGAAGATGGCGGCGCGGAGGAGGCGGCAGCCTTTATTGCGGAGACGCTGCTCAATCTGACGTCCATCTGTCATCGGAATCGTTTCGATACGCTCGGCTATCTTCTGGACATGGCGCGCATGGAGGCCGATGGCCTGATGCGGACGCACCGGAAATCCCGCTGATATTGGAACAGTCAGTTCAGCGAAACCATGCCGCCACCATGGCGTTCCAGCCGCCCGGCCATCTCGAGTTCGAGCAGCACCGTGCGCACGATGGCAGGCGAGGTTTCGGCCATCCGCACCAGATCGTCGATCCCGATGGGCGAGGGACCAAGCAGGCCGACGATCCGGGCACGATCGGTGTCCTGTGGCTCGCGGCTCTCGTGCGGAGCCTCGTCTTCCTCCATCGGCAGTTCGATCGGGCGGCCCATGATCGACGCAACGGTATTTATAATGTCTGCGGCCGAAGTCGTGAGCGTCGCGCCCTGCTTGATGAGGTCGTTGGTCCCGGCGGCGCGCGGGTCGAGCGGCGAACCGGGGACCGCGAATACCTCGCGGCCCTGTTCGTTGGCGAAGCGCGCGGTGATGAGCGAGCCGGAACGGTGGGCGGCCTCGACGATCAGAATGCCGAGTGCAGTTCCGGAGATCAGGCGGTTGCGGCGTGGAAAGTCGCGGGCACGTGGGCCGTGGCCAAGCGGCATTTCCGAGATTGCGCCGCCGCCTGCGTCGATGATCGCGGCGAGCAGGCCTTCATGTTCAGGCGGATAGATACGGTCGTGTCCGCCCGCGAGCACGGCTACGGTGCCGCCGTTCAGTGAAGCGCGATGTGCCGCCTGATCGATGCCGCGCGCCAGACCCGAGGCGATGACGAAGCCCGCGTCCGCCAGATCGCGCGCGATGGCCTGCGCGAATTTCAGACCGACGCCGGAGGCGTTACGCGAGCCAACAACGCCGATCATCGGGCGCATCTCGGTCTCGTGTGCACCGCGCACGCCGAGCAGGGGTGGGGGGTCGTCGATCAGCGCGAGCCGTGGCGGATAGCCGTGCTCGCCAGGGGCAAGCAACGTGACGCCAAGCCTGTTACTACCTTCGATTTCGCGCTCAGCTTCCTCAAGGGAGCATATCCGTCCGGGGCGGCTCGCGCCGCCGCGACGTGCGAGGTCGGGCAGGCGTTCGAGTGCAGCTCTGGCGCTACCGCAATGATTGACGAGAGAGCGAAAGGTGCGGGGCCCGACATGCTCACTGCGGATCAGCCGCAGCCAGTCGATGCGCTGGCCGTCGCTCAACCTGATGGGTGCCGATGCGAGCCTGTCCACGACCGCCTCCCGTGGCGGCCAGTGTTGCGCAACTCGGGGCAGGGAACAATGCGGGTTGTTGCGAAATGAGAGGTGTTTTTAAGTCTTCGCGCCGATCTTGCCCTCGCTGCCGTCCATCAGACGGCGGATGTTGGCCCGGTGTTTGAACCACAGGATGGCGGAGAGCACGGCGAACAGGGTCGCCAGCGGCAGGTACTGTAGCCACAGCAGCAGCGGCGGGATCACGGCGCTGGCGATCAGTGCGGCCAGCGAGGAGTATCGGGTGATGGCGGCAATCGCGAGCCACACCGCGCAGAAGATCAGCGCCGCCGGCCACCACAGGCCGAGCAGCACGCCGATATAGGTCGCGACACCCTTGCCGCCTTTGAACTTCAGCCAGACGGGGAGGATGTGCCCGAGAAAGGCACCGAGGCCTGCGGCGATGGCAGCGTCGTCACCGAACAGATAGCGGGCAAGCAGAACGGCAGCGGTGCCCTTGAGCATGTCACCGACAAGCGTCGCGGCAGCGAGGCCTTTGCGTCCGGTGCGCAGCACGTTGGTCGCGCCGATATTGCCCGAGCCGATAGAGCGCAGATCGGCAGTGCCCGCGCGGCGGGTGATCAGCAGGCCGAACGGGATCGAGCCGAACAGGTAGCCGATCGCTAGAGAGAGAGCCGTCGCGACTGCAGGCGAGAGGTCCATGCGCTCACACCTGTTCGAACACGGTGCGGCCGCCGACAATGGTGCGCACCGCGCGCCCGGTGAAGCGGGCCTCATCAAATGGCGTGTTCTTGCACTTCGATTTCAGGTCGGCGGGGTCGAGGATCCACGGCGTATCGAGATCGATCACGACGATATCGGCGGGGCGACCCCTGCGCAGTGTGCCGCCCGGAAGCCCGAGCAGTTCGGCGGGCCGCGTGGACATCGCGCGGATGAGGCGGGTTAGTTCAATCTCGCCATTGTGGACGAGACGCAGGCCGGCAGAGAGCATGGTTTCCAGCCCGATCGCGCCGGAAGCCGCTTCCGCGAACGGCAGGCGCTTCACCTCGACGTCCTGCGGATTGTGATCCGACATGATGACGTCGATGAGCCCGGATGCGACGGCGGCCACCAGTTCCTTGCGGTCGTCCTCGGTGCGCAGCGGCGGCGACAGCTTGAGGAAGGTCTTGTAGGGGCCGATATCGTTCTCGTTCAGGGTCAGATGATTGATCGAGGCGGAGGCGCTGACGGCAAGACCGGCTTCGCGCGCGCGCCGCAGGATGTCGAGCGACTCGGTGCAACTCACGGAGGCGGCGTGATAGCGCCCGCCGGTCAGCGCGACGAGGCGCATGTCACGCTCCAGCATCACCGCTTCGGCGGCGCTCGGCGCGCCGATCAAGCCGAGGCGGGAGGCCAACTCGCCTTCGTTCATCACTCCTTCGCCTGCGAGGTTGGGATCTTCGGTGTGGTGGACGATCAGCACGCCGAAATCGCGTGCGTAGGTCAGCGCGCGGCGCATCACCTGCGCGTTCGTCACGCTGCGCGCGCCGTCGGTGAAGGCGACCGCGCCCGCGGCCTTGAGAAGGCCGAACTCGGTCATCTCCTCGCCCGCAAAGCCCTTGGTCAACGCGGCCATCGGATGGATGTTGACCACGGCGGTGTCGCGGGCGCGGCGCAGCACGAAGTCGACCGTCGCCGAATTGTCGGTGACGGGCTTGGTGTCCGGCTGGCAGATGATGGTAGTGATACCGCCCGCCGCCGCCGCCTGGCTTGCGGAGGCGAATGTCTCGCGATGGCCCGCGCCGGGTTCGCCGACGAAGGCGCGCATGTCGATCAGGCCGGGGGCTATGACCTTGCCCGCGCAATCGATGATCTCAGCACCCTCGGGTGCATGGCTCTTGCCGACACCGGGCCCGGCCTCGGCGATGACGCCGTCATGGATCAGCACCCCGCCACGGCCGTCGAGATCGCATGAGGGATCGATCAGGCGGGCATTGATGAGAAGCGTGGGGCGGTTATCTTTCAGCATGGTTCACGCATTCGGCAGATTGCGGGCGAGTGCTTCGAGCACCGCCATGCGTACCGCCACTCCCATTTCGACCTGCTCGCGGATCAGCGATTGTGCGCCGTCGGCGACAATGGAGTCGATCTCGACTCCGCGATTCATCGGGCCCGGATGCATAACGAGCGCATCGGGCTTGGCATAAGACAGCTTCTTCTGGTCGAGGCCGTAGAATTGGAAGTATTCCGAACTCGACGGCACGAAAGAGCCGCTCATGCGCTCGCGCTGCAATCGCAGCATCATCACGATGTCGGCGCCGTTCAACCCCTCGCGCATGTCGTGCGCGACCTCGACACCCATTCGCTCGATGCCGGGCGGCAGCAGCGTAGAGGGGCCGACGACGCGAACTCGCGCGCCCATCAGGTTGAGCAGAATGATGTTCGAGCGGGCGACGCGCGAATGCAGTACGTCGCCGCAGATCGCGACCAGCAGACCTTCCAGCCGTCCCTTGTTGCGGCGGATGGTGAGTGCGTCGAGCAGCGCCTGCGTCGGATGTTCGTGCGCGCCATCGCCCGCGTTGACCACAGAGCCGTCCACCTTACGCGCCAGCAGCTCGACCGCGCCGGAGGCGTGATGGCGCACCACCAGAATGTCGGGGTGCATCGCGTTCAGCGTCACGGCGGTGTCCATCAGCGTCTCGCCCTTGCGCATCGAGGACGAGGAGACGGACATGTTCATGACATCCGCCCCGAGCCGCTTACCGGCAATCTCGAAGGACGACTGGGTGCGGGTGGAGTTCTCGAAGAACAAATTGACCTGGGTGCGGCCGCTCAGGACAGCGCTTTTCTTGTCCACCTGCCGGTTCAGTTCGACGTATTCGCCGGCGAGGTCTAGAAGGCCGGTGATGTCGGCCGCGGAAAGCCCTTCGATGCCCAGCAGATGCCGGTGCCCGAGGACAAAACTCGATTTTGGTGCAGGGGTCATTAAAGCCAAACCTATAGGCAGACTTGCCATTCGGAGCAAGGCGGATTTGGCGGCTGTGGACGGTTCGCGCTAGCCTGCGCAGGGCAAGGTAAATTGCGGCCGAAGGGGCTTCGCCCATAGCCAGAGAAGGCGGGGCCGATCGGCCGCCAGGTGCATGCCCCAGGTGCCTGAAAGGCGCTGTTATTTCTTGTTGCTGTCGTGGATGCCCTTGTAGTCGCCGCTCGCTGTGCCTTGGGTCTTGGCCGCGTTCGGGCCGGTTTCCGGCTGGCCGGACTGGGCATCATGGCCGGACGCCTGCGGGGACTCGGCTGGCGCGGACTGCGTTGCATCAGGCCCATCGCTGGTGGCCGGCTGGCTCGGGTTTTGAGTCGTCGGGCTTTGGGCCGGCGTGTTCTGCGCGGAGGCGCCGTATGTGCTCAGGATCATCGCCGCGATGACCGCAGCAAGAATGGCTTTCACGTGCATTTGCCGCTCCTCTCGGTAGTCCTTGCCGGGAAACCTCGTGCAGCAGGGCAGGTTCCGGAAAATTTCTCGTTGCGACGATTTTCCGCGCCATGCCGCTGGCGCTAGACTTGTACCCATCCGGCCCGAATCGGAGCGGGTGTCGCTCCGTCTTCGTCAGGAGCATCGCCATGTCGTCCGCCCGCGCCGTGCTCAACCAATCGCCGCCGTTTTTCGACATCAACCTGTTCGGCTGCGATGTCCCTCTGATGGAGGCGGTGGCGGCCTATGGCGCGCGTGACCATGCGGAGGAGTTGTCGCTGTTCGGGCGGCTCTGGGGCTCGGCTGCGATGGCCGAGCGCGGGCGGCTTGCCAACGAGAACCCGCCGAAGCTGAAGACCTACGACGCGCGCGGATTCTGCCGCGATGAGGTGGAGTTTCATCCCGCCTATCATGAGTTGATGGCGCACAGCGCCCATGCCGGGTTGCACAATTCGACATGGAGCGGGGCTGGCACGTCGGCGGGCGGAGCCGCGGAAGTCGTGCGCGCGGCTAAGTTCTTCATCGCCGCACAGGTCGAGACCGGGCACCTCTGCCCGATCACCATGACACGCGCCTCGGTCGCTGCGCTCGCGAGCGACGAGGCGCTGCGCGTGCAGATCATGCCGGTGCTGGGCACGAATGTTTACGATCCTGCCTTCATGCCGTGGTGGCAGAAACGCGGCATGACCATCGGCATGGGCATGACCGAGAAGCAGGGCGGTACCGACGTGCGCGCCAACATCACGCGCGCCGAGCGTGAGGGAGATTACTATCGCATCACCGGCCACAAATGGTTCATGTCGGCGCCGATGTCGGATGCGTTCCTCGTGCTGGCGCAGGTGGAAGGTGGGCTCACCTGCTTTGTCATGCCGCGTTTTGCGCCGGACGGCACGGTGAATGCGCTGCGCTTCCAGCGGCTCAAGGACAAACTCGGCAACCGCTCCAATGCCTCGTCCGAGGTGGAGTTCGAGGGTGCGTATGCGCTGCGGCTGGGCGAGGAGGGGCGCGGTATTGCCACCATTATTCAAATGGTGTCGCTGACGCGGCAGGATTGCGCCATCGCTTCCGCGGGGCTGATGCGCTCGGGCCTTGCGCATGCGCTTCATCATGCGCGGCATCGCAGCGTTTTCGGCAGGCATCTCGCCGACCAGCCGCTGATGCGCAGCGTGCTTGCCGACATGGCGCTCCATGTCGAGGCCACGACGGCGCTGGTGATGCGGCTGTGCCGCGCCTTCGACCATGCGCCTCATGATCCGGTTGAGAGCGCCACTATGCGGCTGATGACGCCGGTGGTGAAATACTGGGTCTGCAAGAGCGCGCCGGCCTTTTTGCACGAGGCGATGGAGTGCCTCGGCGGCAACGGCTACGTCGAGGAGGGCATTCTGGCTCGGCATTACCGGGAAGCGCCGGTCAATGCGATCTGGGAGGGCTCCGGCAATGTGATGTGCCTCGACGTGCTGCGCGTGGTGTTGCGCGAGCGTGACTCTGCGGCCGCCGTGCTGGCCCATCTCGCGCAGGAGGGCGGGGATTTGCCGGACGTAAAGGCGGCATTGTCCGCAACCGCTGCGGCACTGGGCCAGCCGGATGCGGAGGGGGCGGCCCGCAACGCCGTGGAAAGCCTGGCGGTTGCCGCTGCCGCGGTCGCGCTGAAGGCAGTCCATCCCGGCCATGCGGCCCTGTTCGCGCAAACGCGACTGGCGCAACGGCGTGGGCTGATGTATGGCGCGGTCGACCTCACCCCCGGCGAGATTCAGGGCCTGCTCGCGCGGGCGCTGCCTTAAGCCTCTTTTGCAAGCGAAAGCACATCGATGAGTCTTCCCGAAACACTCACCGACCCCGTTGTACCTGTGCCCGCGCCGGAGCCGCGCATTTGGAAATTCTGGGGCACCTCGCTGTGGGGGCTGCTGATTTTCATTGCGCTGTTCCTCGGGCAGGGCGCGACGATTGTGGTTTTGCTGCTCATGCAGAAAGAGCCGCTCACCATGTCCACCTTCGCGGATTCGCTGACGCATGTGATCACAGGCGGCAAGGCGCTCTCGCTCTCGGTCATGACTGGCCTGCCGGGCGTGTTGCTCGCGACCTGGGTGGCGACGAAGCTGGCGCGCAAGCGTTTTGCGGATTACCTCGCCCTGAACCGCCCGTCATGGAAATGGCTGCTGATCGGCGCGGTCAGCCTCGCGGTGCTGGTCGAGGGATGGGATTTGCTGTCCAAGGCCACTGGCCGCGAGGTGATGCCCGGTTTCATGATGGATACGCTGAAAGCCGCGCAGGCTGACAACACGCTATGGCTGCTCGTTCTCGCCATCGTGGTGGCCGCGCCGGTCACCGAGGAATTCTTCGTGCGTGGCTTTCTCTATCGCGGCTGGTCGGAATCCTTCCTACGGATTCCCGGTGCGATCATCCTGTCCTCGGCGGTGTGGACGCTGATGCACCTGCAATACGACTGGTTCTTCCTCGGCGAGGTGTTCTCGATCGGGTTGCTGCTCGGCTACTTGCGCTATCGAAGCAATTCGACGTGGCTCACGGTCGTGATCCACGGCCTGAACAATCTCGCTGCAACGATCCAGACCATCTGGCTCGCCACGCATTCCTGAGGGGGGCTATGACTGGCGGCTCAGCGCCGCGAGGCGGTCCAGCGCGCCTTGCAGAATGAAGATTGCGGCGTGCTCGTCAATCACCTCGGCGCGGCGCGCGCGGCTGACATCGTTGGCGATCAGTTCGCGTTCGACGGCGGCGGTCGAGAGCCGTTCGTCCCACAGGCCAATGGCGAGGTCGGTGAGCTTGGAAAAATTACGGGCGAACGCGCGGGTGGATTGCGCGCGCGGGCCTTCGCTGCCGTCCATGTTGATCGGCAGGCCGAGCACGAATCCGGAGGAGGCGCGCTCGGCTGCGATCCTGAGCAGTTCGGCGGCGTCCTTGGTGAAGGTTTTGCGCTGGATCGTCGTGACGCCAGTCGCAAGCCGCCGATCGGGGTCGGACACGGCGACACCGATGGTCTTGGTGCCGAGGTCGAGCCCGATCAGCGCGCCGCGCGGCGTCCAGTGCGTGGCAGCCTCGGTCAGGGGAAGGATGGGAGCGGGCATCGCCTCACTTACCATGGCGGCGAAACCTGATGCAAAGGCTAGACCTTGGCTGTCCGTCCGCTCCGCAGCGTTTTTAGACTTCGCTTTTTTGCGGATGTCTCTGTCGTCATGGAGTTCATCAGCGTCCGGAGAGCCATGACCGGTGCCGATATTTCGCCTTCGCGCCAGATCAGCGGCGTGACGATCTCGCTTTGGGCGCGCGGAATCGGATTACGCCGCACCCGCGCGTGTGGCATTGCGTCGAGCACGGCTTCCGGCACCAGCGCGATGCCCGCACCGGCTGCGACGCAGGCGACGATTGCATGGTAGGAGGTGAGCTCGAGAACTCTCAGAGTGGCGAGGCTTTCGCGTTTCAGCCAGCGCTGCATGACACGGCGATAGGCGCAGCCGCTCGGAAAGGCGATCAGGCTTTGGCCTGCGGCCTCGCGCGAACTGGCAATGGGCGGATGATCCAGGCTGGAGATGACCACGAGGCGTTCACGAAACACGGGCAGGTGAGCGAGCCCGCGCACGGATGGCGGCTCGGCGATAAAGGCCGCATCCAGCCGCCGTTCCGCTACTGCGTTGACCAGCGCATCGTTCGTACCGGTAGTCAATTCCAGGCGCACATCGGGATAGCGGCGGTGAAAGTCGGCCAGTACGCCGGGGAGGCGGCTCGCTGACGTGCTTTCCAGTGCCCCAAGTTTCAAGAGTCCATGGGGTGGGGCGCCCGACACAGCGTTGCGTGCTTCCTCGGACAGCCGGATCAGCCGTTCCGCATAATCGAGCAGCAATTCGCCGCTGGGCGAAAGATGCAGCCGCTGGCGGTCGCGGTGAAACAGCGGCACGCCGATCGCACTCTCAAGTTGTTTGATACGCGTTGTTACGTTCGACGGGACACGGTGCAGTTTCTGCGCCGCTTTGATGATGCCGCCTTCTTCGGCGACGGTCTTGAACATCTGCAGATCGGTGAAGTTCATTGTGCGCCTCTAGTGTTCTCATAAAGAGAATACAATGTTCTACATTATTCAATATCCGAGAATACAGCGTCAGTCTACGCTTGCGGTCGATGGACTCAACCGCTGGGCAACTCATGTCGTCTGTTTCCACCCCGACCGTATCGCCTGTCATGCGCGCTGTCGCTGTCGCATGGATTGGCCTTGCGGGGCTGGCGGTCGCGATGGGGATCGGGCGGTTCGCATTCACGCCGGTGCTGCCGCTAATGCAGCAGGAAGGGAGCGTCACGCTGGTTCAGGGCGGCTGGCTCGCAACGGCCAATTACCTTGGTTATCTGGCCGGTGCACTGATCTGCATCGGGTGGCATCCCGGTCCGGCGAGGGCCGTCCGCTGGGGACTTCTGTCGATTGCCGTCCTCACCTTCGCAATGGGTTTGACGGAGGGTTTCAGGATCTGGCTGATTCTGCGGCTACTGGCTGGTGCCGCCAGCGCCTTCGTGCTGGTGGGCGTTTCCGCTTGGGCGATGCCGCACCTTGCGCTGGCCCATAAGAAAACATGGTCAGGCTATGTCTTTTCCGGAGTTGGCGTCGGCATCTGCGCCACGGGCGTCATCTGCCTCGCCGCGGGAAGCCTCGCGTTCGGTGCGCGGTCGACATGGATCTGCCTTGGCGGCGTTGCCGCCGTCTTCGCGTTGGCGCTCTGGCTGCCGCTCAGGGGTGACGACGGACACGAGGTGCCGGTGACGAAGTCCCGCGCGGCCCCCCTGAGCGGCGAGGCGCGGCTGGCGGCGCTGTGCTATGGCGCTTTCGGTTACGGATACATCATCCCCGCGACATTCCTGCCCGCTCTGGCGCGGGAGGTCATCACCGATCCGCTCGTGTTTGGTCTGATATGGCCTGTGTTCGGTGCGGCAGGCGCGATCTCGACGCTCTGCGCCGCGGCATTCCTGCCGCATCATTCGGCGCGCCGCCTTTGGATTCGCGCGCAATGGATTCTGGCCGCCGGTGTGATCGCGCCGGTCTTCACGATCAATCTCTACGTCTTGTTGTTCTCGGCGCTGTGCGTGGGCGGCACGTTCATGGTCATCACGATGGCAGGCATCCGCGAAGCGCGGCGTCTCGGCGGCACGAGCGCGGCTCGGCTCATCGCGCTCTATACCGCTGCTTTCGCACTGGGACAGATTCTAGGGCCGCCGACAGTCAGCCTGTTTCATGGCGGGCTGGCCGCTCCGAGCGTATTAGCGGCATTCGTTCTCGTGGCGAGCAGCCTTGCGCTCGGCCGCGGCGCGAGTGCGCCGGAAACATCCGAATGATGGAGAAGGAAACCGATATGCATCAGCACCCAGACCGCATGCCGCCGCTTGGACTCGCACAGATGGATGCCGCCCAGCAAGCCGCAGCACAGATTCTCATCGCCGGGCCGCGCAAGGGCGTCAAAGGCCCGTTCATTCCGCTCCTGCGAAGTCCGCAGTTGCTCGACCGTTTGCAGCGGGTTGGACAATATATTCGTTTCGACAGCAGCTTGCCACAGCGGCTCTCGGAATTCGCCATGCTGGTGGTGTCCCGTGCCTGCACGCAGCAGTTCGAGTGGTTCACCCATGTTCCGCTGGCGTTGAAGCTCGGCACCAGTTCCGAAACGATCGAGGCGGTGCGTTGCGGACGGCGTCCCGCCGACATGAGCGCGGACGAGGCGCTGGTCTACGATTTTACGCAGGAACTGCTGATGCATCGTGGCGTTTGCGATGCGACCTATGCCGGGACGGTGGCGCAGCTCGGCGAGCGCGGTGTGGTCGATCTGACAGGGCTGATCGGATATTTCCTCACTGTCTCCTTGATACTCAACGTTGCACATACGCCCCCGGAGACGGTCGATGGGATCGCGGCGCTGCCGGCCTTGCCGCTGTAAGCGCCGCTTCAGGGCTGCGAATTGACAACCCGCAGGCCGCTTTCGCGGCTGCGGGTTTTGGAGTTCTGCTGATGTCCCTCGATGCTCTGACTCTGTTCGGGCTGTTCGCGGTCACCGCGATGCTGGTCTGCTACGCGCTGGAGGAGAAGTCGCCGCACTTTATTCTTGGCTTCGCGGCGGCCTGCGCGCTGGGCTCGATCTGCGGCTTTTTGCAGAGCGCCTGGCCGTTTGGGCTGGTCGAGGGGATATGAGCGATTGTCGCGATTGGGCGCTGGCTCAAGCGCCGCCAGCTCTGGGGGCAATTTGACCGCTGCGGGCATGCCTGCCCGGATTTCCCCTTGAGCGGAAAATGCTTTATAGGCAGGCCATTGGAACCGCTGCGGCGGTATTCCCGGAGCCATACCTTCCCGGAGCCATAATCAATGTCAGTCGATGCAGCCACGGTTCGCCGGATCGCGCAGCTTGCGCGGATTGCCGTCAAGGATGAGGAGGTGCCGCACCTCCAGGGCGAACTTAACGCGATGCTCGCCTTCATCGAGCAACTGTCCGAGGTCGATGTCGAAGGCATCGAGCCGATGACCTCCGTGATGCCGATGGAGATGAAGAAGCGCCACGACGTCGTCAATGACGGCGAAATCTCCGGGCTCGTGCTGGCGAACGCGCCGGTCACAGAGGATCACTTCTTCCTCGTGCCCAAGGTTGTCGAGTAGCGGCAGGGTGGACTGCAATGTGCGAACTCTGCAGCGATGAAGACTTCTATCAGGCGTTCATGGACTACCTCGACGACATGGAACGGCAGGGTAAGACCCCGGACCCCGATGAGGGCCATGACATCGCGCTGAAAGCCTCCCAGGCTGCGAAACGAACCAAACGATCTCCTTTTATCTGCGACCCGATTGAGACGAATGACTGATCTGACTGCACTGACGCTTGCCGAAGCCAAAGAGGGTCTTGCGGCGAAATCCTTCACGGCACTCGAACTGACCGACGCGCATCTGGCCGCGATGGAGAGCGCACGCGTTCTCAACGCCTATGTGCTGGAGACGCCGGAGCGGGCCCGTGCGATGGCGAAGGACGCCGACGCCAAGATCGCGAAAGGCGAGGGCGGCAACCTTCTCGGCATTCCGCTCGGCATCAAGGATCTGTTCGCGACCAAGGACGTGCGCCTGACCGCGTGCTCGAAGATCCTTGGCGACTTCAAGCCGCCTTATGAATCGACCATCACCGCGCAACTCTGGCGCGACGGCGCGGTGCTGCTCGGCAAACTCAACAACGACGAGTTCGCGATGGGCTCCTCGAACGAGACCTCCGCGTTTGGCAGCGTCATCAATCCGTGGCGGCGCGAGGGATCGGATACGGCGCTGGTGCCGGGCGGCTCGTCCGGCGGTTCGGCGTCGGCGGTGGCTGCGGGGCTTTGCCTCGGCGCGACCGGCACCGACACCGGCGGCTCGATCCGTCAGCCTGCGGCTTTCACCGGCATCGTCGGCATCAAGCCGACCTATGGGCGCTGCTCGCGCTGGGGGGTGGTCGCGTTCGCGTCCTCGCTCGATCAGGCAGGCCCGTTTGCGCGCACGGTGCGCGACACCGCCATTATGCTGCGCTCGATGGCGGGGCACGATCCCAAGGACACCACCTCGGTCGATCGCGCGGTGCCGGATTACGAGGCGGCGATCGGCAAGTCCGTGAAGGGCATGAAGATCGGCATTCCGAAGGAATATCGGATCGACGGCATGTCGCCGGAAATCGACAAGCTGTGGGCGCAGGGCGTGGAATGGCTGAAGGCGGCGGGTGCGGAGATCGTCGAGGTGTCGCTGCCGCATACCAAATACGCGCTGCCGGCTTATTATGTCGTCGCACCTGCCGAAGCGTCGTCGAATCTCGCGCGCTATGACGGCGTGCGTTACGGCGCGCGCGTTGACGGCAAGACCATTTCCGAGATGTACGAGAATACCCGTGCCGCTGGATTCGGGCCGGAAGTCCGCCGCCGCATCATGATCGGCACCTATGTGCTCTCGGCCGGCTATTACGATGCTTATTATCTGCGCGCGCAGAAGGTCCGCACCCTCATCAAGAAGGACTTCGAGGACGTGTTCGCGAAAGGCGTGGACGCCATCCTCACGCCCGCGACACCGTCGGCGGCGTTCGGCATCGGCGAAAAGGGCAAGGCCGATCCGGTCGAGATGTATCTCAACGACATTTTCACGGTGACGGTGAACATGGCGGGCCTGCCGGGCATCGCGGTGCCTGCTGGCAAGGATGCGCAGGGCTTGCCGCTCGCGCTACAATTGATCGGACGCCCGTTCGATGAGGAGACGCTGTTCTCGCTGGGCGAGACCATCGAGCAGGCGGCGGGGCGGTTCGAGCCAAAGAGGTGGTGGTGATGAGCATCTCGGATTTGAAGGCCAGCCTCGCGGAGGCCGCGCCACCGGCCAATTTGTCACAACCGCTGACGGCCCTGTGGTGGGTTGCGAAGGGAAACTGGGAACAGGCACACTCCCTTGCGCAGCAGACGCCGACGGCGGACGGTGCATGGGTGCACGCGCATATCCATCGGGTTGAGGGCGACCTCGACAATGCGGGATACTGGTACGGCCGTGCGGGCAAGTCTGCGTCATCCGCCGCACTCGAAACCGAATGGGACCAGATCGCGTCGGCGTTGTTGGGCAAGCAGGATTGATGTCGTTCGAACCGAAAAATCTGCCGGAGCTGCGCGAGGTCATCGATCGGATCGACCGCGATCTCGTCGCGCTGATTGCCGAACGTGTGCGCTGCCTCGATCAGGTGATCGCCGTGAAACTCCGGGAGGGGCTTCCGGCCGCGATCCCGGAGCGGGTCGAGGAGGTCGTTGCCCATGTTCGCGCCGAGGCCGAGGCCGCAGGCGTGCCGCCGGATCTTGCTGAAATGCTCTGGCGCAATCTCATCGGTTGGTCGATCGACTACGAAGAAGGACATATCAAGAGCGCGAAATCCTAGGATTGGGGCGGGCCTGTTAACCCTATTGCACGTCGGCCGCCGGTATTAGGAAAATAGCGACCCAACCTCTTAAGACTCCGCGCTTGAGGAGAGGCGGAATGTCGCGCGTGCGTTCAGTTTTGGGAAGTCTGTCGGTCTGTGCGCTGCTGATCGGCTGCGCCACGATTCAGAACGATCCGGTCAATCTTCCCGGCACGCCGTCGAACCTGGCCAATAGCCTCGGGCCCGCTTTCGAGGAAGACACCAGCGCAGATCAGACGATTATCGGCCTGTCCTTCTCTGGCGGCGGCACGCGCGCGGCCGCTTACGCCTATGGCGTGCTCTCGGAAATGGAACGGATTCCGATGCGCGGCGCGCAGGCGCCGATGATCGACCGGGTCGAATATATCTCCGGCGTCTCGGGTGGATCCGTCACGGCCGCTTATTACGGTCTGAAGAAACGAGCCGGCCTCGCCGACTTCCGCGAGAAATTCTTGCTGCGGAATGCCGAGGAAGACCTGCAAACGAACCTGAACCTGGCGACACTGGGCCGGGCTTTCGCAGGCGGCATCAACGATTCAACCGGTTTTCCGCGCTGGCTCGATGCAAACCTGTTCCACGGCGCGACGTTCGGGCAGTTCCGGGCGATCGGCAAGCCGCGCGTCTGGATCAATGCGTCCGATATCTACAACAGAACGCCGTTCGTGTTCGGTGCGGTGACATTCAACGCCATCTGCAGCGACCTGTCACAGTACCCGTTGGCGGATGCCGTTGCGGCATCCGCGGCGGTGCCGGTCGCATTTGCGCCGGTTGTGATCCAGTCCTTCCCTCAGAAATGCAATCAGCCGTTGCCGGGCTGGGTGGAACGCGTCCGCCGAGACAGAAATGCGCAACCGCTGCTCACCAGCTTCGCCAATGCACTCATTAAATACCATGACGGCGCGGTGCCTTACATCAAATTGCTGGACGGCGGACTGGTCGACAATTTCGGATTGTCCGGCTTCACCATCGCGCGTCTGTCTTCGGATACGCCTTACGGGCCGCTCTCGCCAAGGCAGGCCGTGAAATTGCGGCGGGCGCTGTTTCTGGTGGTCGATGCGTCCGCGCCCGGACCGTCTCCGCAGTGGATCAATACGGTTGAGGGACCGCGCGGCGCGGAACTCGTCAAGGCCACCGCGGACACCGCTTTGGGGGCCAGCGTGGCGGGCAGCTTTACCGCCTTCAACAGCACTATGAACGACTGGCAGGCCGCCTTGGTGCGGTGGCGCTGCGGGCTGTCGGCGGCCGACCGCGCCCGATACGGCGCTGGTCCTCGCTGGAATTGCCGGGACATCAAGTTCTTTGTCGGGCGGCTCGGATTCGATCAGCTCGATCCGGCCCGCGCGCAGCAGCTCGACAATGTTCCGACCCGGTTTCACCTGCCGCGCGAGCAGGTAGACGACGTGATCGAGGCGGGCCGGGACACGCTGCGAGGGAGCCCGGTCTTCAAGTCATTCGCGGCGAGCCTCTGACGCCACCGCGCGGGGGTTTTCTCTTGTTCGCGGGCGCGGTAAAAGCCGCCCCATGAACGCAACCGTCGATCCCAAAAAGCTCATCAAGGGCGTCACCGGCGACTGGGAAGTCGTCATCGGGCTGGAAGTCCATGCCCAGGTGACCTCGAATTCCAAACTGTTTTCCGGCGCCTCGACCGAATTCGGCGGCGCGCCCAACGAGCACGTCTCGCTGGTCGATGCGGCGATGCCCGGCATGCTGCCTGTCATCAACGAGGAGTGCGTCGCGCAGGCGATCCGCACCGGGCTCGGCCTCAAGGCGCAGATCAATCTGAAATCGACCTTCGACCGGAAGAACTATTTCTATCCGGACCTGCCGCAGGGCTATCAGATCAGCCAGTACAAGTCGCCGATCATCGGCGAAGGCACGGTGCTGATCGACACTCCGGACGGCAGCACTGCGTCGGTTGGCATCGAGCGGCTGCATCTGGAGCAGGATGCGGGCAAGTTGCTGCACGACCAGCATCCGGCGATGTCCTATGTTGATCTCAATCGCTCGGGCGTTGCCCTGATGGAGATCGTCTCCAAGCCGGACATGCGCTCCTCCGAGGAAGCCAAGGCCTATGTCGCCAAGCTGCGCAGCATCCTGCGCTATCTCGGCACCTGCGACGGCGACATGGAGAAGGGCAACCTGCGCGCCGACGTCAACGTGTCGGTGCGCCGGCCCGGCGAGCCATTCGGCACTCGCTGCGAGATCAAGAACGTCAATTCGATCCGCTTCATCGGCCAGGCCATCGAGTTTGAGGCACGCCGCCAGATCGAGATCATCGAGGACGGCGGCACGATCGAGCAGGAGACCCGGCTCTACGACCCCAACAAGGGCGAGACCCGGTCGATGCGCTCCAAGGAAGAGGCGCACGACTACCGTTACTTCCCGGATCCCGACCTTCTGCCGCTGGAATTCACCGCAGCCTATGTCGAGGAACTGAAATCGCATCTGCCGGAGCTGCCGGATGAGAAGCGCACGCGCTTCATCGAGAGCTTTGGGCTGACGCCGTATGACGCCGGTGTTCTGGTCGCCGAGCGGGAGAGCGCCGACTTCTACGAGGCAGTGCTGGCCGGTCTCGGCAATGCCGGACGCGACGGTAAGCTCGCCGCCAACTGGGTTATCAATGAACTGTTCGGCCGCCTGAACAAGGAAGGGCAGGAGATTGCCGCGTCCCCGGTCTCAACGGCGCAACTCGCCGCGATCGTCGATCTGATCGGCGAAGGGACGATTTCCGGCAAGATCGCCAAGGATTTGTTCGAAATTGTCTGGACCAAGGGGGGCGATCCGAAGGCTCTGGTGGAGAGCCTTGGACTGAAGCAGGTCACGGATCTCGGCGCGATCGAGAAGGTGGTGGACGAAATTATCGCAGCCAACCCCGACAAGGTGGAGCAGGCGCGCGCCAAGCCGCAACTGATCGGCTGGTTTGTCGGCCAGGTGATGAAATCGTCGGGCGGCAAGGTTAATCCGCAGGCCGTCAACGATCTGCTCAAGAGCAAACTCGGCATCTGAACCCGCAGAACACGATCCAAAACGGCGTCGCGCGGCATTCGCGCGGCGCCGTTTTCATGTCGGATGACGTGTGTGAGGTCTAGATCGCGATTCGCGAATCGGCGGAGTGAAGTGCCGAAATGGACGCCGATGCGAGCGCCGATCGCCTCAAAAGCAAAAATCCACGAAAATAATTTCGTTGCCAAAAAATCCGACTCAGAGTCCGGGCGGCGTGTTTTTTCGAGCCGATAACGCACGCGCCGGACTTTCCGCATCGCTTCGCTGCTTTTCATGCGATGCAAGAAATATCCGTATAACAGGGGCTTTTTGAATTTTTTGTTGCGAGGGGCGATCGAAGGCATCACGCGCTGCTCTCGCGCCAGCAATGCGTGGCGATGTTTTTAGAGTCAGTGCAGCTGTCGCATCGTGTACTGTGCGTCAACACTTCCTTAAGCGGGACACTGTTTTTTTTAACGCGTTGGTGTAATCCAAATGCAGTGCATTTCGATTCCCGAGTGCACGACAGCGACAAAGCCATCTCATTAATGGAGGGCAACATGGCCAAGAAAGCGAAGAAGGCGAAAGCCAAGAAGGCGAAGTCGGCAGTGAAGAAGACTGCCAAGAAGACCCGCAAGGTCGCCAAGAAGAAGAAGTAAGGCTCCGCCTTACGGATTGCCGGCAGTTTGAGGCCGGCAACGTCATTAAGGGCCGGTGTCGACTTCGGTGGATACTTTCAGCCCGGATTGACGACAGAGGGTGTCGGCGAGACATCAGGAGAGACGGTCGGACAGGCAGCGAGCTTCTTAGCCGCAGCCGACCCGGCAGAAGAGCGTCAGCGTTCTTCGTACGTTGCGGATCATGATCCGCAGTTCACCGGAGCTTCCGGTTGAATCTCAATCCTGACGTGTTCACCGACGCCCTCGTTTCTTTATCGGGCCGGTTTTCTTGACTGGCTTCCGATATTGGCCTTGAGCCAGCTTGTTCCCGACAGATTGATCGTCTCCAGAAGCTTTGCGGGTGGGATTACTCGCATCGTGTCTGTTTGGCCGATGGTTACCG
The DNA here is from genome assembly GCF_058803465.1 of Afipia sp. GW821-FHT14H12. Lineage (NCBI taxonomy): Bacteria > Pseudomonadati > Pseudomonadota > Alphaproteobacteria > Hyphomicrobiales > Nitrobacteraceae > Afipia > Afipia sp. GW821-FHT14H12. The sequence goes on from NZ_JBXAOZ010000001.1 coordinate 2,227,124, forward strand.
GCTTCCCAAACGTCAGCCTGAATCCTCTCTGAACAATTCGCGAAGCTATTGAAGAGTCAGGGATTCCTGCGGCGCGACGGATCGTGCGCCGCCGTGCGTTGAGATTCGATTCATCTCGATACTTAAACCACCCTTCAAATTTTAGCGGTCAGATCCCCCTCACAAGCCGATCAATCGGCGAAGGGATGTCAAAGACGGAATTCGGACAGGAGCCGCGGCTGGCCAAGTGCCCACCCGGCACCATAAGGGGGGTGACATGTTTCAGATGGTGATCGACCAGACCGGCGCTTCGCCGGTGGAGGCAAGCGCGAACGGCGACGTGCTGTTCGACCTCGGGTTGATGTTCTCGACCGGCCGTGACGGCATCGTCGATTTCATTGCCGCGCACAAATGGTTCAATCTGGCAGCACTCAAGGGACGGGTGGATGCGATCCAGTTGCGCCGCGAACTCGCCGAACAGATGTCGGCGGAAGACATCGCGCTGGCCCAGCGCGAAGCCCGCGCATGGATGACGGCGCACTAAAGCCTTTCCCGATCAGATTCCGGACGGCAGGGCCTCGATCGCAAACGAGGCTGGTAGCTCGCCCGGCTGCGCGCGTTCGTGCATGGTCACGTAGGCGGCTTTCAGATGCCGGGTGAAGTGCGCGGTATCGATCCTGAAATCTGTCGCACCGGTTATTTCGGGCGGCACAATCATCGCTCGCACTATGGGTGCTAAAAAATCGCTGGGCAGCTCGAATATGCCCATCGATAGTCGCGTTCGATTGTTTGATAGAAAAAATTGCGTATTCGAGCGGTGAACGCGTGCATCTTGCACGGTTCAACTTCTTCTTGACAATCAAAGCGTTTCCCAAGCATTGCAGAACGCAATACCAACGCATTTTGTGTGCATTCGTGCACTGGTCAGGCATAGGCCTTCAAGGGAGAGTGCTCGACAAGATGAGTGTTCGATGTGAGAGCGCTCGGAGGTGTTTGGGTTTCCGGTGGTCCTCCCGGTCTTCGAAATCGGTGAGACCGGGTAACTCGGTCTGGCAGGTTCGTTTCCTGTCCGCCTTCGCCAATCGCTGCAACCTCGACGCCGCCGCGGTGGCCGACGACCCGCGCGACGAGCGATGACGACGCACGTCGTCGCGACGGCCGGTCATGTCGACCACGGCAAGAGCACCCTGGTCCGCGCGCTGACCGGGATGGAGCCGGACCGCTGGGAGGAGGAGCGCCGGCGCGGGCTCACTATCGACCTCGGGTTCGCCTGGACGACTCTACCTTCCGGCCGCGAGGTCGCCTTCGTGGACGTGCCCGGCCACGGGCGATTCATCCGCAACGCACTCGCTGGCTTGGGGACGGTGCCGGTGGTGTGCTTTGTGGTGGCTGCCGACGAGGGTTGGTCGGCGCAATCCAGCGACCATCGTGATGCCATCGCTGCACTCGGCATCAGCCACGGTCTGATCGTGGTCACCAAGGCCGACCGCGCGCCCGATCTCGTGGCGGCGACCATCGAGCGTGCCCACAGCGAACTCGCACACACAGGTCTGCGCGGCGCACCGGCGGTAGCCGTATCGGCCGTGCAGGGCACTGGATTGGATAGGTTCAGGCAAGCCCTCGATGACGTCCTGGCCAAAGCGCCCGCGCCTGACGCCACCGGCCGGCTCCGGCTGTGGATCGATCGCTCGTTCAGCGTTTCGGGGGCGGGCACGGTGGCAACCGGCACCCTTGTCTCTGGCACGCTGACCAAGGGTGACCGGCTCGTGGTGGCCGGTGATGGGCAGGAGCCGCGCGAGGTCGTCGTCCGCGCCCTGGAATCGCGGGACGCTTCTGCCGACGCTCTTTGTCCCATGACCCGGGCCGCGGTCAACCTGCGTGGCGTGTCCGCGGGGGACGTTCGTCGTGGTCAGGCACTGATCGCGCCAGACGCCTGGCTCATGGCCACGGAGGTCGATGTGCGCCGCATCGGGGGTGCCGCGCTTGATGAGGTGCCCACACAACTCACCGTGCATGTCGGAACGGCGACGGCGCCAGCCCAGTTGCGCCGATTCAATGCCGAGCATGCCCGGATCACTCTCGACTGGCCGCTGCCGCTGATCGTGGGCGATCGGCTGCTGCTCCGTGATCCGGCACGTCATCGCGTGCTCGGCGGCGTCGGTGTGCTGGACCCAGATCCACCGCAACTCGCGCGCCGTGGGGATAGTGCCCGGCGCGGGGTAGCGCTTTCCGCGATGCCACCCGAAGGCGACGTGCTGGCCAAGGTGGCGGAGCGGGGCGCTGTGGAGGTGGACTACCTGCACCGGATCGGCCTGGTTGGTCCCGATGCAGCGCCGCCCCCCGGGATCCGCGAACGAAGCGGCTGGTGGGTGCACCTTCCCACGTATGACGAGTGGCGAGGGCGGCTGCGGGCTCTGGTGGAGGATGACTCCCAGCGGGATCAGCTTACGCCCGGCGTTTCCCAAGGAGCGGTGCGCGACGCCCTTGGTCCGTCCGCAGCGCGCTTCATTGACCAACTCGTCGAGGACGCCGGCCTCGAGCAGCACCAAGGTTGCGTCCGGCTGCCGCGGGTGCGCGCCGACCTTGGCCGCGCCGAGGTCGGGGTGACGAAGCTCGAAGCGCGGTTGCTTGCGAATCCCTTCCTCGCACCGTTGGCCGGTGATCTCGCCGCCCTCGGCCTTGGTATCCGCGAACTGGCCGCGGCCGAGAGCGCCCGGCGGGTGTTGCGTTTTCCAGGAGGTGTAGTGCTGCTGCCGTCCGCGCCAGAACTTGCGAGACAGGCACTGGCGCAATTGCCGCAACCCTTCACCACCAGTCAGGCACGGCAGGCCCTGGGGACCAGCCGCCGGGTGGCGATCCCGCTGCTGGAGTATCTGGACGGACGTGGCTGGACGCGCCGGATCGACGAAGACCACCGCGAGGTGGTGCGGTGACCGGAGGCGAAAATATCAGCCCGTCAAAACGCAAAATGCCCGGCACGAGGCCGGGCATAGCTAATTCCGTTTAAAGCGGAAGCACTCTAGTCGTTGCCGTCTTCCTTGCGGCTCTGGACGTGCGTGAAGCCAAACCTGCCCTTGATGCACAGATTGCCGTGGTTGACTTCGTGATCGTGGGGCGCGGTCACCTTGACGATCTTGTTGTCCTGGACGTGCAACTCGACGTTACAACCGACGCCGCAATAGGTGCAGATCGTGGTGGTCGTGGTCTGCTGCGCTTCGTCCCAAGTGCCTGCGGCTCGCATATCGTACTCGGACTTGAACGATAGCGCTCCCGTTGGACACACCTCCACGCAGTTGCCGCAGAAGACGCACGCGGACTCCGGCAGTTCGACCGCGAACTCCGTGGAAATCTGGGAATCGAATCCGCGCCCCGCGATCTGGATCGCGAAGCTGTTCTGCCACTGGGTCCCGCAGGCATCCACGCACTTGTAGCAGAGGATGCACTTGTCATACTCACGCACATAGAGATCGTTGTCGATCTTGTCTGGCTGGGCCATTGAGGCCGCGACGCTGCCGTTTCCGGTGTGGTGCTCGCCCGGCTCATGAACATCACGGCGGAGGCTCGGACCAGCTTTCGGACCATAACGACCGGAGTCGACGCTGTAGCGTTCCTTCCACTCGGGGATCTTCGGCGTTGTGGACAGGTCGACCGAGGAATCGAGCAACTCCAGTACGAGGCGGCGGCTGTGCCGCACCCGGTCGGTGTCGGTAAAGACCTCCATGCCGGGCTGAACCTTGCGAGAGCAGGAGGGCACGAGGACGCGCGAGCCCTTGAGCTCGACCATGCAAACGCGGCAGGCGTTCTTGGGCGTGAGGGTGTCGCCGTAGCAGAGCGTCGGCGTGTCCTTGCCCGCAGCGTTACACGCGGTCAGGATGGTGCTCCCCTCAGGGACGCTGACCTCCTTGCCGTCGATGGAGATCGTAATCTGCTGGACGGGCGCGTTCATCGGCTTTTCTCCAGTACGCCGAGGCGGTCGATAGCCGACTCGACGGCATTCCAGGCAGCCTGACCAAGACCGCAGATCGAGGAATCCTTCATAACCAGGCCGACGTCGCGCAGCAGGCCGACGTCGCGTTCCTTGGCCGCGGTATCGCGGCCATTGCGCATGATGCGCAGCAGCGCTTCCTCCTGACGTACCGTGCCCACCCGGCAAGGGACGCACTGGCCGCAGGATTCGTCGCGGAAGAAGCTCGCGATGCGCAGCAGAATGGCGGGCAGATCGACGGTATCGTCGAAGGCCAGCACCACGCCCGAGCCCAGGGTGGCGTTGTTGGCGCGAGCACCCTCGAAGGTAAGCGGGATATGAAGCTCATCAGCGCGCACAAACACACCGGCCGCGCCGCCGAGCAGCACCGCCTGCAGCTTTCGGCCCTGCGGTACTCCGCCAGCCAACTTGATAACATCGCCCAAGGTCGCGCCGAACGGCACTTCGTAGACGCCGGGGCGCACGAGGTTGCCCGAAACACAGAACAGCTTGGGCCCGGTGGAGCCCTCGGTTCCGATCTTGGCGTACTCCGCGCCGCCCATCTGCATAATCAGCGGGACGTTGCACAGGGTCTCGACGTTGTTGACCACCGTCGGCTTGTTGAAGAGTCCAGCTTCGAACGGGAAGGGTGGCTTGGAGCGCGGTTCGCCGCGATAGCCCTCGATCGAGTTGAAGATCGCGGTTTCTTCGCCGCAGATGTAGGCGCCGGCACCGCGCCGGATCTCCAGCTCGAAGCTCCACCCGGTACCCATGACGTTGTCGCCTAGGAATCCGCGTCCGCGGGCCCTTGCGATGGCGTTGCTCAACAGCCGGTAGGCGCGAGGGTACTCGCCGCGCAGGTAGATGTACCCCCGCTCAGCGCTGATGGAGTAACCCGCGATGGTCATCGACTCGATCAATGCGAACGGGTCGCCCTCGAGGATGGCGCGATCCTTGAACGTACCGGGCTCGCTTTCGTCGGCGTTGCAGACAAGGTAGCGGGGCGTGGCAGGCTGTTTGGCGGTGCTCTCCCACTTGATGCCGGCGGGAAACGCCGCCCCGCCGCGGCCCATCAGCCGGGAGTCTTTGACCTCGCTGATGACCTTGCCGGGTCCCATCTCGAACGCCCGCCGCAATCCGGCATAGCCGCCGGTCGCGAGGTAGTCGTCGATGCTTTCCGGGTCGACCTTGCCGACGCGCTTGAGCAGCATCAGGCCTTCTTGGCCGGCTTGCGGCACGGCCATGCCGGGCGGCGCCTCGGCTGCGAGGGCCACGGGACCGTTATTCAGCGCAAGGACAACTTCATCGGCAGTGGCAGGCCCGATCAGGTGCTCATGGGGCGGGTCACCGGCTTCTACCGCCAGCGCGGCAGGTGCGCGTTCGCACACGCCGAGGCAGGGACTGTGCTTCCAGCCGCTCATGGCGCCGGCCGGACCCAGCCGCTTCTCGAGGTCGGCACACACCTCCTTGGATCCGCGCGCCATGCAGGCGATATCGGTGCAGACGTGCACGATGCGTTTCGGCCGCATGTTGGTGGAGAACATCGCATAGAACGTCGCGACGCTGTAGACGTCGGCTGCGGCTATGCCGAGTCGTTTTCCGATGTAGTTCAGCGCGCCGGGACTGACCCAACCGACGCGGTCATTCACAGCGTGCAGCGCCTCCATGACGAGGTGCCGTCGACTCTGCGAGCGGCCACTGTGCGCGCGCCGGTGGTCTTTCTCGTCGCGCTCGCCACCGTGCCAACCACTTTCACTGGTTCCAAGCAGCCGATCAACCGCGTCCCGTTCATCAGCGAACGGTTCGGCGTTGGAGAACTTCAGGTCCACAACTTATCCTTCCTACCTAGTTCGCGGTCGCGAGCTCGTTATCCTGGGGCTCGTGATCAGCGGTGTCGGCGCTCTCTTCGGGGAGAGGCTCGTTGGTCTTCTCTACTTTGACCGCTGTTGCCTTGAACTCGGCGGTTTTCGAGATCGGGTCGTTCGCTTCGATGGTGAGCGAGTTGGTGTCCACGTCGTCGGGGAAGTTGCAGGCCATGAAGAGCAGGCCGGGGCGCAGTCCCGGATCGATACGGGCAGGCGCCAGCACCGATCCGCGACGGGAAGTCACGCGGACCACTTCGCCCTCGTTGATACCGAGCCGAACCATATCCTCCGGAGAGATGTCGACGCAGCCGCCGACGCGGATCGGTGAGTTGAAGCCACCGGATTGCACGCCGGTGTTGTAGTCGGTCAGTCGCCGGCCGGTCGTCAGGCGCAGCGGGAACTCGTCGTTGAGCTTATCCACCGGCAGCTTGTGCTCAAGGATGCCGAATGGCGCCAAGCGTCCGCGCTTCGCGGGATCCTTTTCCCAGAGCCGGCCGTGCAGGAACGGCGACTCCGGTCCATTCTCGTCAGGGAAGGGCCACTGGACGCCACCCCGTTCTGCAAGCACCCGGTAGGACATTCCATGGTGCGCCGGCGACACCGCGCGCAGTTCATCCCAAATCTCTTCCGCGGTCTGGATCGGCCAATCGTGCCCCAGACGCTTTGCGACCAGACGGATGATCTCGATGTCGTCCTTCGCGCTTCCTGGTGGTTCCAGTGCCTTGCGCACGAGTTGCACCCGCCGTTCGCTGCTGGTGAAGGTGCCATCGCTTTCGCACCATGCCGCAGCGCAGGGGAGCACCACGTCGGCGAACGTGGCGGTCTTGGTGAGGAAGATATCCTGCACGACCAGATGGTCCAGGTTCTGTAACCGCCTGGCCACCGCCGTGGTGTCGGCGTCGGACTGCACCGGGTTCTCGCCCACGATGTAGACGCTGGTTAGGTGTCCCTCGTCCATCGCCTCCATCATCTCCGAGAGCGTCAAGCCGTACTTCGGAGGCATCGTGACGCCCCAAAGGCGTTCGAACTTCGCCCGATGCTCGGGATTCCCGACATCCTGGAAGCCGGGCAGGTTCCTGGGGATCGCCCCCATGTCGCCGCCGCCCTGGACGTTGTTCTGACCGCGCACCGGAACCAGGCCCGCGCCCCAGCGGCCGACCTGGCCGGTGAGCAGCGCGAGGTTGCACAGGGCCCGCACATTGTCGGTGCCGTTGTGATGTTCCGTAATGCCGAGCGTCCAGCACAGTTGCGCGCGTTCCGCCTTCGCATAGTCGTGCGCGAGCTCACGGATCAGATCCGCGGGCACTCCCGTCTCACGGGACGTGACTTCCAGTGTCCACGGCTCGCACGCGGCGATGTAATCTTCGAACCCAAGGGTGGCGTTCGCGATGAAGGCCTCGTTGGTCAATCCGGCGTGGATGATCTCTCGGCCGATACCATAGGCCAACGCCACGTCGGTGCCGACATCCAGCCCAAGCCAATTGTCGGCCCACTCGGCTGTCTTGCACCGGCGCGGATCGACCGAATAGACCTTGGCGCCCTTGTGGATCGCCTTCAGGGCGTGATGGAAGAAAATCGGGTGTGCTTCTCGGGCATTGGAGCCCCAGAAGATAATCAAGTCCGCGTCCTCGATCTCACGATAGGACGAGGTACCGCCGCCAGCTCCGAATACCGTCACCAGACCGGCGACGCTAGGAGCGTGTCAAGTTCTGTTACAGGAGTCGATGTTGTTGGTGCCCATCACCGCCCGGGCGAACTTCTGCGCGATGAAGTTCAGCTCGTTGGTCGAGCGGGAGCAGGCGAACATGCCGAACGAGTCGTCACCATGGAGCTCGCGGTTCCGGCGGAAGCCTTCGGCGGCGCGATCGAGCGCCTCATCCCAAGAGGCGGGCCGCAGCACACCGTTTTCGCGGACAAGCGGCTCGGTCAGTCGCGTGTAGTTCTGCTTGCCTTGTCTGCCCATAATGGCCTCCAGAGTATTGGATTTCCTCTAATATACCACCGGCCATGGATTATGGGATATGAAGGTGTCTTCACATGAGCCGTTTTAATTTGCTTATCCGATCATAAATCACGGTTCATGGTTCGGAAGTGCGCTTCATAAGGCGGCTAAGGCAGGAACAATAGTTTTTTCAAATTGAATTGATAGTCATTTCAAATTACTGCGCGTAATGCTCCTAGGGTAAAGCCCCGCGCCTCGAAGATCGGCGGGTAAAGGCTTTCCCAGATCAAATCTTGGACGGCAGAGCCTCGACCGCGAAGGAGGCGGGCGGCTCGCCCCGCTGCGCGCGTTCGTACATGGTCACATAGGCGGCTTCCAGATGCCGGGTGAAGCGTGCGGTGTCGAACAGTGGCGCCGTGAGGCGGTTCCTCGCGAGCTTGTCCTTGGTGGCGGCGAGCAAAGCGGGGTCGAGCGCCAGCTTGAGCGCCAGCGCCTCGTAATCTTCCAGCGATGTGGTGATGAGCTCCGGCATCTCGATGGCGCGGAGCAGGGAGGAGGCCACGCGGCTGGCGAAGCTGGTGCCCTGGCAGGTGATGACCGGCACACCGCAACGTAATGCATCGCTCGCGGTGGAATGACCGTTCCAATAGTTGTTGTCGAGGAACAGGTCGGCGAGCTGCGTGCGCGCGAGATAGGTCGCATAATCTGCAAGCGGAGCGAAAACGAGACGCTCGGGGGAAATTCCGCGCGCGACAGCTTCCTTGATGAGGTTTGCCTTTGCGGTGGCGTTGCCTTCGAACAGCCAAAGGACGCTACCCTCGACCTGGCCGAGCAAGCGCATCCAGATGTGGAACACTTCGGGCGTGATCTTGAAGGTGTTGTTGAAGCAGCAGAACACAAGGCCGCTCGCGGGCAGGCCCACCGCCTCGCGTGATGGGCTGTCGGCAACTTTCAGCGCGCCGTCGTTGGGTTGATAAGTGTCGGGAAGCCGAACGATCTTCTCCGAATAGAAGGGTGCGTGTTCCGCCGGAATGACTGTCGGATCAGCAAGGATGTAATCCATGAACGGCGCGCCGGTGGTGCCGGGAAAACCGAGCCATGTGACCTGAATCGGGGAGGGTTTGAACGCCATGGCGTCCAAGCCCGTGTGGACCGTGTGTCCTGCCAGATCAATCAGGATGTCGATTTCGTGGTCGCGGATGCATTGTGCAGCCTGTTCATGGGTCATCGAGCCGATTTCGATGAAATGATCGAAGGTAGATTTGATCCGGGCGCGTAGCGCTGATTCATCAGCGGCGGTGGAAAATCCATAAAGTTCGAAGTGTCTCTTATCGTGGTGCCCGAACAGGTCGGCAATGACGTGGCCGACCGCATGTTCCCTGAAATCGGGAGACACGTAGCCGATGCGGATTTTCTCATGCGCGTAGAGAGGACCCCGCCAAAAAGTCTCGATCTTCGGAAAGCCCCTTTTTGTGTGTGCGACAGCGCAAGCCAAATGTTGAGCAGGGGCCTGTGTGACGATCATGGAATCATAGGGCGTGATGTGGGCCGGATTCTCTTCGATCGCGCGCACACATGCGAGCCGGTCCTTTTCATAGCGATCCCAGTTGCAGGTCATCATCTTGGAGACGAAAAGCTGCCCTTTGATGCCGACTGTCTCGGGGTTTGACCGGATAATTCTTTCCAGGATTGGAATGGTCTCCGAGTATCGTTTGGCCGTGAATAGAATTCTGCTGCGCAGGATGTCGGCATCAACGAGGTCGGGCGCGGCAGCTAACGCTTGCTTGATTGCGATTAGTGCTTCCTCGTGGAGGAATCGCATTTCAAGAAGGCGGGCTTGCAGAAGGCAGGCTTCTGCGGATTTTGGTGCCAGCGTCAGGGCCTTTTGGGTGTGCGCAAGAGCGGCCTTGATGTCGCGATTTTTGCAGGCGATGTCGCCAAGGCCGATCCAGGCTTCCGGTGCCGAAGGGTGCAAAGTGGTGGCGCGCTCATAGTCTGCTTTGGCGTCGTCAAGCAGATTAAGGGCGAGAAGCGCATTGCCGCGATTGATAAGGGCCATCCATTCGTTCGGATCGATCCGGAGGGCTTGGTCGGCTGCGGTTTTGGCTTCCTCGTAACGCTTCATGCGTCGGTAAACGGCGGCCAGATTACCATAGGCGAGCGCATTGCTCGGATTCAATGAGATGGATTTGCGAAGGCTCTTTTCCGCATTGCTGAGATCGCCAGCCTCTCCCTGCATCCGTCCCAGATTGAGATAAGCTTCCGGTGATTTTGGATCGAGCCGGAGAGCCTTGGTGATCTGGCGAATGCCTTCCGCGAGATTCCCACGCTGGCCTTCGATCACGCCGAGCAGATGCTGAGGTGCGAACTGTTTTTTATCGTGCGTGAGAACTTCGCGGTAAAGCGAGGCGGCGATATCGAGTTGACCGGCACGGTGGGCCAACAGAGCGCGGTTGAAAATGTCATTGAGATCGGGACGCGGCACGTAATGAATGTCCCGTTTTGGAAATACGACGGGTATCGCCTTTAGATTACTGAAGTGGCGGAGACGATGGGATTCGAACCCATGATACCCTTTTCAAGGTATGCTCATTTAGCAAACGAGTGCCTTCAGCCGCTCGGCCACGTCTCCACGCGCCCGATATGCCTGACGATGCCGTGACCTGCAAGTCGGGATCGGCAGGTGGCGATCGAGAGCGGACTATTCTCACATTATAACTATGCACGGCGAAGATAATGATGAGGCCCACGGCGCATCCTGAAACAGGGCCGGACAGCGGATTCGTGACAAGAATGACGCCATGGAATCGCGTTGTTTGATTCGTGATTTCCACCGCCCGCAGCTGTAGGCAGAGCGAGGTGATGCAAAAATGCAACGCAGCACCCCAGGGCCGTCAATATTACGAATACAATTTATATTTCAAATACTTACGTGTTTATCTCACAAAACAGTGAGTGTTTTTTGTGCAACAGTTCTTTGGAAACGATCCAAAGGCGGCCCGGATGTGGCGGGTCTTTGTTGCGTGTGTGTAGGCGTTGGGTAATTCTGCCTGTGCGACGGAGGGGGGCATCCCGAGGTCGTCCCGTTTGGAAGTTTCGCTTAAGTCGCTCGCGTTTGTGCGGGAGTGTCCGAAAGCGCGAGGCGACCAGGCGGTCACGGGGATCAAGGGGACCAAACCACAGGTGTGACTTACACCGGCGGGCCGGAACCTTCCCTACACAATCATATTGGAGGTTTTATGAGCAAGATTAAGAGCCTTGTCCTCGGATCGGCAGCGGCAATCGTTGCGATCGGTGGCGCACAGGCGGCTGATCTTCCCGTCAAGGCCAAAGCGGTCGAGTACGTGAAGGTTTGTTCCCTGTACGGCGCTGGTTTCTACTACATCCCCGGCACCGACACCTGCATCCGCATCGGCGGCTACCTGCGTGCGGAAGTCACCGTCGGCGGCAACGCGTCGGACAACACCTACCAGAACGGCGATTCCGCCTTGGGTCTCCGTACCGGCAGTCAGTACCAGACGCGCGCCCGCATCATGATGAATGTGGATACCCGCACCGCGACCGAATACGGCGTTGTCCGTACCTTCGGTGCGTTCGGCCCGCAGTTCACCTCCGGCACCAGCAACACCCAAGCTGCTCCTGACACCCAGGGCAACGGTGGCATGCGCGTCGAGGCTGCGTTCGTTCAGTTCGCTGGCTTCACCTTCGGTCGTTCGGCTTCGGCTTACGCCCTTCCGTGGAACGGCGCTCCGGGCAACGTCAACTCCGGCCTCATGGGCGGCCCGAACTACGACGCCGGCGTGAACAACGCCCAGTACACCTGGCAGTTCGGCAACGGCATTTCGGCCAGCATCGGTGTTGACGGTCAGGAACAGGCCAACCGCACTGGTCTCGCTTATGGTGCTGTCACCAACTTTAACACTGGCGCTTACGTCAATGGCTATGTAGCTCCGAACTCCGTGGACATCGTCGGCAACATCCGCCTCGACCAGGCTTGGGGTTTGCTGCAGTTCTCGGCGGCGGCTCACCAGGTTGATGGCAGCTACTACAGCCTGACCACTGCGGGTGCTGCTTCCAACGCGACGCTGGGTCATCCGGGCGACAAGTGGGGCTTCGCTGTGACCGGTGCGTTGCAGCTCAAGAACCTGCCGACCGGCCCCGGCGACGACATCAAGATCAGCGGTACCTACACCGAGGGCGCGCTGCGCTACGTGCTCGGCCAGTCCGGTGCGACCCCGCTGAACTTCAACTCGGTCGATGGCTCCTCCATCGTGGCTCTGCCGGTTGCCGATGGCGTGTATAGCGCCACGCCGGGAAGCGCCATTCAGCTGACGAAGGCCTATGGCTTCAACGGCGCGTTCAACCACAACTGGAACCAGAACTGGTCGTCCAGCGTGTTTGGTTCGTACTCGCATGTTGACTACAACGGCACTGCGTCGTTCGTCCTTGGTGGTGCCGGCTACAATCCGGACTTCAACGTCAGCCAGGTGGGTCTGAACACGACCTGGAAGCCGGTGAAGAACCTCGCGTTCATCGCTGAAGGCAGCTGGATCCATATCGACCAGAACCTGGTTGGTACTGCGTCGAGCGCCGGCCGTGTGTACAACTACGGTGACACGGACCGCTTCTCGGGTATCTTCCGCGTTCAGCGCAACTTCTGATCGTCTCACCTTCGGGTGAAACCATCGAACGAACCCCGGCAGGCAACTGCCGGGGTTTTGTTTTTGAGATGAGGGTTATGTGTAAAGCATGATCGCTTGCTCGTGGCCTTCATGAGTTGCCCCAGCGCAGGCGGGGGCGACACCGAATATGTCGCTTAAAATCTGCCCGCGTTGTCGCATCTTCGACAGAACGCCTTGATCTGCTTCACCGTCGGCATATCCGCGAGCAGCGGGGCGTGTCCTTGGAGAGGTACGTCGCACGTTTCCATGCCGGGCCGCCGCCGCTTCATTTCAGCGACGCATTCGCGCGATAAGAGGTCCGACAACTCCCCACGGATCGACAACAGCGGCACTTGCGCCATCTGGTCGAACAATTCCCATAGCGGTGCGGGCGGCGTTTCAAGCGAAATGGCATCGAACGTCCGCGCTAGCGCGGGGTCGTAAGTGCGCGTCAGGCGGCCATCGGCATCCTGCCGGAATGCACGGTGCGCCCAGGCCAGCCAATCCTCTTCAGCGAGGGCAGGGAAGACGCTACCGAACAGCCGTTGCAGCCCGCGCGCTGCCTCGCTCCACGTCTGCGGCGTGACCGGCGGGGCCAGATAGCCCCTGATCTTCATCAGCCCTTTGATGTCCAACTCGGGACCGACGTCATTGAGGATGATGCCTGCGACAAGCTCCGGGCGCGTGGCCGCGGTCACCATCGAGATCAGCCCGCCGCGCGATGTTCCGAGCCAGATCGCACGGGAGATTCCCGCCGCTGCTGCCAGCGTCAGCACGTCAGTTGCCTCGATCGGCACGGTGTAGTTGGCCGGGTTCGGATCGAAATCGGACCTGCCACGGCCACGATAATCGATCGCGACCACGCGCCGTGGATTTTGCGGATTGCTCACCAGCGCCTGCGCGACGATATCGAAATCCTCCGCCGTTCGCGTCAGGCCAGGCAGGCCAAGAACGGGCAGAGCAGCGGCATCGGCAGGGCCGGTGGCGCGCGCGCGCAGCCGTAATCCGTCGGCGGACGTAGCGAAGATGTCGTGGAAGGCAGACATTGCAGGTGTACTTTCTTTCACCTCTCCCGAGTGGAGGGGCAGTACATCATGCCAGAAAGACGATGCTTTTACTGCATCGCGCCGCGGCGCAGGTCGGCTTCGATCATCAATTGGTGGCTGCCGCCGAAGCGGGCGCGATAGACCTGCAGGTTTTCCATCACGCGCTGGACGTAATTGCGCGTCTCCGAGAACGGGATCAGTTCGACCCAGTCCACCGCGTCCACGGTCGAGTCGCGCGGATCGCCGTAGCGCTCGATCCATTTCCGCACGCTGCCGCGCCCGGCATTGTAGCCCGCGAACGTCATGATGTAGGAACCGCGATAATCCTCGATCAATCCGCCGAGTTCAGCCGAACCGAGCGTGGCGTTGTAGGAGGGATCGCCTTTCAGGCGGGCGAGGTCATAGGTGCCGCCATATTTCTTGGTAACGTATTTGGCGGCGTCCGGTGTCACCTGCATCAGGCCGTAGGCGTTGGCGGGTGACACGATCGAAGGATTGAAGGCGCTTTCCTGCCGCGCGATAGCGAACACGATGGCCTTCTCCACCGCCGGTCCCATGTTGCGATAGGAGGGGATGCCGTTGACCGGATAGGCGTAGTGGTCGAACGGCAGGCCGCGATTGAGCGCCGCCTTTCCGGCCACCAGCATGCCGCGCGGATCGTTGTTGCGCTCTGCTACCTCGCAAAGTGCTGCCAGCGCGTCGCGGTCGGCATTGTCGCCCATGTCGGCCATGATCGGGATGATGTAGTCTTCCTCATCCAGCGCGTAGAGAATCTCGACCGCGCGCACGATCTCCAGCCGTTCCGCGCCTCGTGGCGTGACAGGCTTGCCGCTCAGGCCCAGTTGCGGCAAGTGCAGTTTCGCCCGCGCCAGCTGGCCATAATAGCTTGTCGAATGGATGGCAGCGGCCTGATAGGCGGCGTGGGCTTCCTGATGCCGGCCTGCGGCTTCCGCGGCGCGGCCCTGCCAGTATCCGGCCCGCGCCTTTGCGGTCGGGTTCGTGGTGTTGATCCCGATGTGGGCAAAATGCTGGGCGGCGGTGGCGGGATCGTTGAGGAAACGCAATGCGATCCAGCCTGCGGTGAATTCTCGCTCCGTTTTGTAGATGCCGCGCTCGGGCACCGCCGCGTCGCGCGCGACACGATAGGCGGTGCGCTTCTCGCCGATGTCGATGAGCTTGCGCGCGAGCAGCCGTCGTTCGATCCACCATTCGTTGGTGTTGATGATGCGTGACGGCTCGCGCGGGGCGTCCAGCATCAGCCGCGCGGCGTCCATGATCTTGTCTTCGCGCCGCAGGTACTGGATCCGGCTCAGGATATAGAGCGGGTCGCTGTGCAGGTTCGCAGGCACGGCCGCGAGCAGGGCCTTTGAATTAGATGCCTTGCGATTGAGGCCGATCCGCGCCTTGACCAGCGCGACATAACCACCGCCGAGGTGCTTGGCTGCGCGCAGCGCTCCGTCGGAGTCGCTGCTATAGGCCAGCGTGTCCATTCGCCGCTTGAAATCGCCGCCGCTAAGGAAGGCCGAGAATTGCGAAAGGGCTGCCTCTTCGACGGCGGAGGAGAACGAATCCTCATGCCATGCCTCGCGCACCAGCCGTTCGGCGCGTGCGCGGTCGCCGCGATCGAGCAGCGCCCGCGCCAGGGCGAAGCGGCCCTTGGCCGTGATCGGCTGGTCATTGCCGAAGAACGACAGGATGGTGTTGTCGTCGCGCCGATCCTCCCAAAGAGCTGCTTCCCCGCGCTTGCGGAAAAAGGTCTGGCTCGGCCAGCTCGGATTTTCCGTGATGAAGGCGAGGTAGCGCTCGGAGGATGCGCCGTTATCCTCGCTGCGCAGGATGATCCATTCCGAAAGCTTGCGCGCCAGCGGATCGCTGATCGAGCCTTGCAGTTGTGTGGCATCCGACTGGCGCTTGGCGCGGACGAGCTCGATGATCTGTTCGAGCGTCTGCAGATCGGCCTTCGATGTCGTCGAGGTGGCGGCGACCGCGAGAGGCGCCCGGGATTTTTTGGGTGTCAGCGCCTGCGGGGGCGGTGTTGCTTGCACCGGTGGCTTTGCCGCCAGCGGTGTGGGTTGCGTTCCGGAGAGCTTCGGCGCGGCTGGAAGCTGCGACAGCGACTTGGCAGTCTTGGGAATCACGCTGCGCGGGACGGGGCGCGGCTTCGGCAAGGGGACTGCAAGAAGGGCGGCAGGCGCAAGTGCCGCGAGGACCAGCGCACCACTCGCAAAGGCTGTGATTTTCAAGAGAGCAGAAGCCACGGCCGTCCTTCGCTGCGAATCACATCGTCGCCGTCAGCGACAGGTCTAATCTATTGGATTCAGACGCCAAACAGGAATTTGATCGGAACGGCCCAGTGTCCCGAACCACCACACTAGATACCGCGAAAGGGCGGCAAATTCGGGGCTAGCAGGGCCACAATCGCCGATAAAGAAAGCCGGAATTGTCGCCGCGCTCTTTCATCGCAGCGCGGGAGCCGGTATTTAATCAGGCTTGCCCGCGATATTCGCAGTGTTTCGGGCTCGGTGAGTTCGCATAGGAATTGTTTGGAGAAAGATGATGGCGGCCAATGGCAAGTTTCGGGGGTCCTTTACAGCCTTGGTCACCCCTTTCAAAAACGGCAGCCTGGACGAGGGCGCATTTCGCAACCTCGTGAGCTGGCAGATCGCCGAAGGCTCGAACGGTATGGTTCCCGTCGGTACCACGGGCGAAAGCCCGACCCTTACGCATGACGAACACAACAAGGTCGTCGAATGGTGCGTGAAGGAGGCGAGCGGCCGCGTGCCGGTGATCGCCGGTGCGGGCTCGAACTCGACCACGGAAGCGGTCGCTCTCGCAAAGCACGCCGAGAAGGCCGGCGCCGACGCCGTGCTGGTAGTGACGCCGTATTACAACAAGCCCACGCAGGATGGGATGTATCACCACTTCAAGGCGGTGAACGATGCGGTCGGGATTCCGATCATCATCTACAATATCCCGCCGCGCTCGGTCGTGGATATGTCGGTCGAGACGATGACGCGGCTGTTCGAGTTGAAGAACATCGCGGGCGTGAAGGATGCCACCGCCAATCTCGCGCGCGTCTCGCAGCAGCGGCACGCCATGGGGCCAGACTTTATCCAGATGTCGGGCGAGGACATGACCGCACTCGCTTACATGGCGGCGGGCGGGCATGGTTGCATTTCGGTCACCGCCAACATCGCGCCGAAGCCGTGCGCCGATCTCATGGCGGCCGTTTTCAAGGGGGACTACGCGGGTGCCCTGAAAATTCAGGACAGGCTGGTGCCGTTGCACGATGCCATCTTCAAGGAGCCGGGCGTTGCCGGAGCGAAGCACGGCCTCAAGCTGCTGGGCCGGCTGGAGGAGGAGGTTCGTCCGCCGCTGATGCCGGTGACGCCACTCGTTGGCAGAGCCATTCGCGATGCGATGGTTCACGCCGGGGTGCTGAATTAAGCAATGTTGGCCACCTTGTTTGGATAAGGAGAGGTTTTCGATGCTCAAGGAATTCCGCGACTTCGCCATGAAGGGCAATGTCGTCGACCTGGCGGTCGGCGTCATCATCGGTGCTGCGTTTGGCGCTATCGTCTCCTCTCTGGTCGGCGATATCATCATGCCGGTGATCGGTGCGATCACGGGCGGCCTCGACTTCTCGAACTACTTCACCGGCATGTCGAAAGCCGTGACCGCGACCAATCTGGTGGACGCCAAGAAGCAGGGCGCGGTGCTGGCCTGGGGCAGCTTCCTGACCGTGACGCTGAACTTCTTGATCGTCGCTTTCGTGCTGTTCGTGGTGATTCGTTTCATCAACAAGTTCAAGCGCGAGGAGGCGAAGCCTGCGGAGCCGCCGGCGCCGACCAAGGATCAGGAACTGCTCACCGAAATCCGCGACCTCTTGAAGGCGAAGTGACGCCTGTGACCAGAAATCGCTGCGATGGCTGAGAAAAAGGAGCGCCCGATCAAGGTCGTTGCGGAAAACCGCAAGGCGCGATTCAACTATTCCATCGAGGACACTATCGAGGCCGGTGTGATGCTCACCGGCACCGAGGTGAAGTCCGCGCGCAACGGCAAGAGCACCATCGCGGAGTCCTATGCTGACTCGAAGGGCGGCGAGATTTGGCTCGTCAACGCCAACATCCCCGAATATTTGCAGGCCAACCGCTTCAATCACGAGCCGCGCCGGCCGCGCAAATTATTGCTGCACAAGCGCCAGATCAACAAACTGATCGGCGCAATCGAGCGCGAGGGGATGACGCTCATTCCGCTGAAGATGTACTTCAACGAGCAGGGCAGGCTGAAGCTCGAGCTGGCGCTCGCCAAGGGCAAGAAGTTGCACGACAAGCGTGAAACGGAAAAGAAGCGGGACTGGTCACGCGAAAAGAGCCGGTTGCTGCGGGCGAGAGGATAGTCAAAATGAATCAGCCGAGTTTGGAAGCTCCCGATTGGTCGAAGATTCCAGCCCCCGAGGATGACGGCGCGGCAGCGCACCTCAACGGCCAGCGTTTTCCCGATGTGGCGCTGACGGATACGAACGACGAGGGCGTTGTACTGTCACGAGAGCCCGGCCGGATCGTCGTCTTTGCCTATCCGCGCACCGGTGAGCCCGGCAAGATCGGCCTGACCGAGGATTGGGACATGATCCCCGGGGCGCGCGGCTGCACGCCGCAGACCTGTTCGTTCCGCGATCTCGCCGGCGAGCTGAAAGCCGCCGGTGCCGCCCGTGTGTTCGGCCTGTCCACCCAGAGCACGGATTATCAGCGCGAAATGGTGACGCGGCTGCACATTCCGTTTCCGGTACTGTCGGATGCCAAACTCGAACTGACCAAGGCTTTGAAGCTGCCGACGATGGAGGTCGCGGGGCAGACGCTGTTGAAACGCCTCGCGCTGGTCGCGGATGCGGGTGTCATCACCCACGTTTTCTATCCGGTGTTTCCTCCGGACCGTAACGCCGCCGATGTCTTGGCGTGGCTGAAGGCCAATCCGGTCTAATCTTTCAGATAATCCCGCACGCTGGCGAACACCGCGTGAAACATCTTCGGCGTCAGCACGCCGGTGTTGGTGTTGTAGCGCGAGCAGTGATAGCTGCTGAAGATGCGAATCCTGTCGTGCTGGAATTCGCCGCCGTGCTTGAAAGGCGCGGCGCGCAAGGGCAGGCCCAGCGCCTTTAATGTCGAATCGTGCGAGATGCGCCCGAGCGAGACGATGGCGCGCAGGCGCGGCATCTCGGCAATCGTGCCAACAAGAAATTGGCGACAGGTGTTGATCTCGGCGGGCGTCGGCTTGTTCTGCGGTGGCACGCAATGCACCGCGTTGCCGATCCGGCAGTTCACCAGCTTCAGGCCGTCATTCGGGCGTGCCTCGTAATGCCCGGAGGCGAAGCCGTAATCGAGCAGGGTCTGGTACAGGAGATCGCCGGCATAGTCGCCGGTGAAGGGCCGCCCGGTGCGGTTGGCGCCCTGCAAACCGGGCGCAAGGCCGACGATTAGCAGCGCCGCATCGACCCCGCCGAACTGCGGCACGGGCGCGTTGAACCAGTCGGGGTGCGCAGCGCGGTTGTCCTCGCGGAAGGACGCCAGACGAAGGCAGAGGGGACAGTCGCGGTCGGGGTGGGATATCTTGGAAGAAGAGGGGCCCGAGGCCGCTTTGGGCCTCGAGCCTGATTTGGATTTAGTCGTCGTACTCTTCTTCATTGGCCCGCGGTGCAATCGTACTCGTGCTCCGCTGCAGGAATTGCGGCGTATGCTGGCGCTCCCGGGGCTCGCGCGGTGTGGTGCGCTCGCCCGGATCGCGGCCGAGCTTGGATTGGAGCTGGACCAGATCAGTAAAGACATCCGCCTGGCGGCGCAACTCGTCCGCGATCATCGGCGGCTGGCTGGAGATGGTGGAGACCACGGTGACGCGCACGCCACGCCGCTGCACCGCTTCGACCAGCGAGCGGAAATCGCCGTCGCCGGAGAACAGCACCATATGGTCGATGTGCTCGGCCAGCTCCATGGCATCGACGGCGAGCTCGATGTCCATATTGCCCTTCACCTTGCGGCGGCCGCTGGCGTCGATGAATTCCTTCGTCGCCTTGGTGACGACGGTGTAGCCGTTGTAGTCCAGCCAGTCGATCAACGGACGAATCGAGGAGTATTCCTGATCCTCGATAATGGCGGTGTAGTAGAAGGCGCGAACCAGCGTGCCCCGGTTCTGAAATTCAAGCAGAAGGCGTTTGTAGTCGATATCAAAGCCGAGAGTTTTGGCGGTGGCGTAGAGATTGGCTCCATCTATGAAAAGCGCAATTTTATGAGAAGGCGATGTCATCAAAAGATTTCTCGTCCGTTTGTTATGAGGTTATTGGCGCGTTGATCTCGCGCAGGTGCTTCATAACGATATAGTGGTGAGGCAATGAAGCAAAACCTTGGCCACCAGCGTAAAACCGGCCGATAACTACCCTGGGTAGATAAAGCATTCCGATAAGCTGAACAGAACGTCAATGCGGTGTGGTTCCCCCCGCAAAAAGCCTGCAAATCCGGGCAAAATTGGCGGTTGCGATCCTCGCGTATTCCTTGTATTTACTTCGGCACCGCAACAAACTTTTCAACCTGTTTTACGGAGCGGCTTTATGGCGCGCGTTACCGTCGAGGATTGCATCGACAAGGTCGATAACCGGTTTGATCTCGTGCTGCTTGCCGCGCATCGCGCGCGCATGATCTCGTCGGGTTCGCCGATCACGGTCGATCGCGACAACGACAAGAATCCGGTGGTGTCGCTGCGTGAAATCGCGGACCAGACCATTGCCCCGGAAGACCTCAGGGAAGAACTCGTGCACTCGCTGCAGAAGTTCGTCGAGGTGGACGAACCGGAGCCGGATACGATCCCGCTGATCGGCTCGGCTGGCGCGAGCGTCGATGCCGACGATACCGAGGTCGCCGTCGAGCGCATGACCGAAGAAGAGTTGCTCAAGGGTCTGGAAGGCCTCGCGCCGCCGGAAGAGCAGCCTGAGGAAGACGAATAAGCCGGACGAGCGCCGGACACGATAGGTAGATCACAGGGCCCGGGGAAACTCGGGCCTTTTGTTTTTCGGCCTTTTGCTTTTGATCCTGTTCAACATTTCACGATAACCTTTCTTGCGATTGGAACCGGGGACGGCGATATTCTCATCCAGGGGATAAGCCCCGAATCCGGAAGGACGGTTTCGAAATGCCGGCTGGACGCCGCAGCGCAGGTCAGATGCAGGCAAGCGTCACCACGGCGGAGGCCGCGGCTGCGCCCAAGCGTCCGGCGCGCGCGCGGCCGAAGATGATGCGGCAGTACGATCTGGTGGATCGGGTCCGGGCCTACAATCCGCACACCGACGAGGATCTGCTCAACCGCGCCTACGTCTATGCCATGAAGGCCCATGGCGAGCAGAAGCGCGCTTCGGGCGATCCATATTTCTCTCATCCGCTTGAGGTCGCCGCGATCCTGACCGACCTCAAGCTCGACGACGCCACCATTGTCGCCGCGCTGCTGCACGACACCATCGAAGACACCGAGTCCACGCGCGCCGAAATCGACCAGTTGTTCGGCACCGAGATCGGCGCGCTGGTCGAAGGCCTCACCAAACTGAAGCGGCTCGAACTCGTCTCGCGCGAGGCCAAGCAGGCGGAAAACCTGCGCAAGCTCTTGCTCGCGATCTCGAACGACGTGCGCGTACTGCTGGTCAAGCTCGCCGATCGCCTGCACAATATGCGCACGATGGAATTCATGCCGCCGGCCTCGCGCCAGCGCATCGCCGAGGAGACGCTCGACATCTATGCGCCGCTTGCCGGCCGCATGGGTATGCAGGAAATGCGTGAGGAGCTGGAGGACCTGTCTTTCAAGGTACTCGATCCGGAGGCGCGCGCGGTGGTCACGCAGCGGCTCGATGCTCTGACCGAACTCAACCGCAACCTGATCGGCGAGATCGAGACGCAATTGTCCGCGAGTCTGGAATCGCACGGCCTCAAGGCGGTGGTGAAGGGGCGGCGCAAGCAGCCGTTCTCGATCTGGGTGAAGATGGAGCGCAAGTCGGTCAATTTCGAGCAATTGTCCGACATCTTCGGTTTTCGCGTGATTCTGGAGACGCCGGAGGAGTGCTACCGGGCGCTCGGCGTGGTGCACACCACATGGCCGGTCGTGCCGGGACGCTTCAAGGATTACATCTCGACGCCGAAGCAGAACGACTATCGCTCGATCCACACCACGGTGATCGGCCCCGGCAATCAGCGCGTCGAGTTGCAGATCCGCACCGAGGAGATGGATCGCATTAACGAGTATGGCATCGCTGCGCACTCCTTCTACAAGGAGGGCGTCGATTCTCCGACCGAGATGCTGAAGCGGGAATCCAATGCCTTCGCCTGGCTGCGCCACACCATCGAGATGCTGGCGGAAAGCGCCAATCCGGAGGAATTCCTCGAACACACCAAGATGGAGCTGTTCCACGATCAGGTGTTCTGCTTCACGCCGAAGGGAAAGCTGATCGCGCTGCCACGCCACGCCAATGTGATCGACTTTGCCTATGCGGTGCATACCGACGTCGGCAACAGTGCGGTGGGCTGCAAGATCAATGGCCAGTTCTCGCCGCTGTCCTCGGAGTTGCACAATGGCGACGAGGTCGTGGTGTTGACCTCGCGCGCGCAACTGGCGCCGCCCTCGGCATGGGAGGCGCTGGCCGTCACCGGCAAGGCGAAGGCTGCGATCCGCCGCGCCACCCGCGCGGCGGTGCGCGATCAGTATGCGGGGTTGGGGCGACGCATCGTCGAGCGCCTGTTCATGCGCGCAAAGATCGTCTACGCCGACGACAAGCTCAAGGGCGCGCTGCCGCGGCTCGCACGCACCTCGATTGATGACGTGATGGCGGCGGTTGGGCGCGGCGAAATGAAGGCCGCCGATGTCGCCCGCGCGATGTATCCCGATTACAAGGAAGAGGCGCGTCTCAGCGGCATCAAGGGCGCAGCGGCGAAGGGCAAGACGCCGGATTCTGCCACGAGCAGCACGGCGATTCCGATCCACGGCATCAATTCCGATCTGCCGATCAAGTTCGCGCCGAATGGCGGTGCTGTGCCGGGGGATCGCATCGTCGGCATCGTCACGCCGGGCGAGGGCATCACCATTTATCCGATCCAGGCGCCTGCCTTGAAGGATTTCGAGGAAGAACCGGAGCGCTGGGTCGATGTGCGTTGGGACATCGACGAAGCCGCGCCGCGGCGCTTTCCGGCACGGCTGCATGTGCAGAACGTCAACGAGCCGGGCAGCCTCGCACAGGTCGCGGGCGTGATTGCCGAGCATGACGGCAATATCGACAACATCGGCATGAGCCGCCGCTCGCCCGATTTCACCGATCTCATCATCGATCTCGAGGTCTACGACCTCAAGCACCTGAACGGGATCATCAACCAGTTGCGCGCGAAAGCCGTGGTCGCGAGCGTCGAACGAGTCAACGGCTAGCCTCCTGGAAATCCATCAATGCCTTCCTTGCCCATCCGCCTTGGGGTCAACGTCGATCACGTCGCCACGCTGCGCAATGCGCGCGGCGGATTGCTGCCCGATCCTGTCCGTGCCGCCTTGCTGGCGATCGAAGCGGGAGCGGACGGCATCACCGCGCATCTGCGCGAGGACCGCCGTCACATCCGCGACACCGACATGGCGCGGCTGAAGCGCGAGATTTCAAAGCCTCTGAATTTCGAGATGGCGGTGACCGACGAGATGGTCGGCATCGCGCTTGCAACCAAACCGCACGCGGTGTGCCTTGTGCCGGAGCGGCGGATGGAACTGACCACCGAAGGCGGGCTCGATGTCGTGGGGCAGCAGGCGACGCTTGCGCCGGCCATTGCAAAGTTCAATGAGGCCGGCATCCGCGCCTCGCTGTTCATTTCGCCGGACCCCGCGCAGATCGAAATGGCCGCGCGGCTGAAGGCGCCGGTGATCGAAATTCACACCGGAACCTGGTGCGACGCGCTGGCGGAGCGAAACAGCAGGGCGGACGCCGAGTGGCTGCGCGTTGTCGAGGGAGCCAAGCTTGCGCATTCGCTCGGCCTCGAAGTCCATGCGGGCCACGGCCTCGATTATGCGACCGCCGAGACGATCGCGGCGCTGCCGCAGATCATGGAGTTGAACATCGGTCATTTCCTGATGGGCGAGGCGCTGTTCGTCGGGCTGGCGCAGGCCATAGGCACCATGCGCGCGGCGATGGCGCGTGGCCGGGCGAAAGCGGGGCCGGCATGATTCTCGGAATCGGCTCCGACACCATCGATATCCGCCGGGTCGAACAGGTGATGGAGCGCCATGGCGCGCGGTTCATCGACCGCATTTTCACCGAGGCCGAGCAGGCCAAGGCGGCGCGCCGGGAGAAGGCCCCGCGTGCGTTTGTCGCGACCTATGCCAAGCGCTTCGCGGCCAAGGAGGCCTGCGCCAAGGCTCTGGGCACCGGTATCCGGGAAGGGGTGTGGTGGCGGGACATGGGGGTGGTCAACCTCCCCGGCGGGCGGCCCACCATGCAACTGACGGGTGGGGCGCTGACGCAGCTTCAGTCGCTCCTCCCCCCCGGTCATGAGGCCCGGATTGACCTGACGATTACCGATGACTGGCCCCTGGCGCAGGCCTTTGTCATCATTTCCGCGGTCCCCAAGTCCTGAGCCAGGGTTTGAGCCGGAAAAGCCGGGCTGGCGCGCCGGCCGACCATCCCGCTGCCTTAATTTCCAAAGAAATATCAATCGTTTGGTGGATTGCCGCGCCGCCGTTGATTGCGCCAGATGCGGCAAGCGTTTAAAACTCGCGCAGGTGCTTCGGTCCATGCCGCGCCCGCCGTTTCAAGGAATTCAGACGACATGAGCACGACATCCGGCACCAAATCCGAAGGCGGGATTGGCGAAGCAATCCGCGTCGTCGTTCATGCGCTGATCATCGCGGCGATCATCCGCACGTTCCTGTTCCAGCCGTTCAACATTCCATCGGGCTCGATGGAGTCGACGCTGCTGGTCGGCGACTATCTGTTCGTCTCGAAATACTCCTACGGCTACAGCCACTATTCGCTGCCGTTTTCGCCGCCGCTGTTTTCTGGCCGCGTCTTTGGTTCCGCGCCCGCGCGCGGCGATGTCGTCGTGTTCCGCTTTCCGCGCGAGGACAACATCGATTACATCAAGCGCGTGATCGGCCTGCCGGGCGATCATATCCAGATGAAAGAGGGGCTGCTCTACATCAACGACGTGCCGGTGAAGCGTGAGCGCGTCGCCGATTTTGTCGGCGAGGATCCGTGCGGCTCGGGAGACGCGACCGCACGCGTCAAGCAGTGGCAGGAAACGCTGCCGAATGGCGTCACCTACAAGACTCTCGATTGCGTCGATAACGGCTATTATGACAACACCGCCGTCTATGTCGTGCCGGAAGGCCATTACTTCATGATGGGCGACAACCGCGACAATTCGAGCGACAGCCGCGTGGCGTCGGGCGTGGGCTATGTGCCGGAAGAAAACCTGATCGGCCGTGCCCAGATTATTTTCTTCTCCGTCGATAGGGGCGAGCAGGCGTGGCAGTTCTGGCGCTGGCCGGTCAGCGTGCGCTGGAGCCGCCTGTTCTCGGTTATCAGATGATCGGCGACGTCTTGAGTGCAGCGCCGGTGCAGGAGGGCGATTCTCCCGACGCGAAGCCTGCGGCGGCGAAAGCGTCCGAACGCAAGGCAGCGGCAGACACGCCTGCGGCAGAAGGCAAGCCGAAGAAGCCGCGCCGGCCGAGTGCGAAGGAACTGGTGCGCGAGATTGAACAGCGCATCGGTCATACTTTCAAGAATCCGGCGCTACTGAAAACAGCGCTCACACATGTGTCGGCGCTGAAGTCCTCGCAGAGCCGCACCGACAGCTATCAGCGGCTGGAATTCCTCGGCGACCATGTGCTCGGCCTGATCGTCTCGGACATGCTGTATGGCGCCTTCCCGAAGGCGGACGAGGGCGAGATGTCCAAGCGCCTCGCCGATCTGGTGCGCAAGGAAGCCTGCGTCGATGTCGCCAAGTCGCTCGGGCTGCATGAGAATATCAAGCTCGGTACGGTCGGCGCGGGCGTCGGCGCGCGGCTTCGCAACAGCATCGTCGGCGATATCTGCGAAGCGGTGATCGGCGCGATCTTCCTTGATGGCGGCTATGGCGCTGCCGAACAGTTCGTTCTTCGCAACTGGACCGAGCGCATGCGCCGTCCAGTGCGGCCGCTGCGCGATCCGAAAACCGTGCTGCAGGAATGGGCGCAGGGCAAGGGATTGCCGACGCCGGTCTATCGCGAGGTGGAGCGCACCGGGCCGCATCACGATCCGCGTTTCCGTGTCGCGGTCGATCTGCCGGGGCTCGCCTCGGCGGAGGGCATCGGCTCAAGCAAGCGCGCGGCGGAGAAGGCGGCGGCATCGGCTTTGTTGAGCCGTGAAGGCGTGTCTGGCGGCAAGGATGCCTGAAGTGTCGGAACAGAATTCGCCGACCCGATGCGGCTTCGTTGCATTGATCGGTGCGCCCAACGTCGGCAAGTCAACGCTCGTCAACGCGCTGGTCGGCTCGAAGGTCACCATCGTCTCGCGCAAGGTGCAGACCACGCGCGCGCTGATCCGCGGTATCGTCATCGAAGACAACGCGCAGATCGTGCTGGTCGATACGCCCGGGATCTTCACGCCGAAGCGGCGTCTCGACCGTGCCATGGTTTCGACCGCGTGGAGCGGGGCGCATGATGCCGACATGGTCTGCGTGCTGCTCGATGCGCGCGCCGGGCTCGACGAGGAGGCCGACGCGATCTTCGCCAAGCTCGAATCCGTCAAGCATCCGAAGTTTCTCGTCATTAACAAGATCGATCTCGTCGCGCGCGAGAAGCTGCTCGCGTTGGCGCAAAAGGCCAACGAGCGGATTGCGTTCAAGCAGACGTTCATGATCGCGGCGATTTCCGGCGACGGCGTTGACGACCTGCGCCGCGCGCTGGCGGAGGCGATGCCGGAGGGGCCTTATCATTACCCCGAAGACCAGATGTCGGATGCGCCGCTGCGTCATCTCGCCGCGGAAATCACCCGCGAAAAAATCTACCGGAATCTGCACCAGGAACTACCGTACCAATCGACGGTGGAAACCGACAGTTGGAAAGAACTGAAGGACAGATCCGTTCGTATCGAGCAGACCATCTTCGTCGAGCGCGACAGCCAACGAAAAATCGTGCTCGGTAAGAGCGGTGCCACCATCAAGGCGATCGGTGCGGATGCCCGCAAGGAGATCGCCGACATTCTCGGACAGAAAGTGCACCTGTTCCTGTTCGTGAAGGTACGCGACAATTGGGGCGACGATCCCGAGCGTTACCGGGAGATGGGACTGGAGTTTCCGAAGGAATGAAAGGCTTTGAGCCTGTCGTACCGGAGAATGTGCGGCGTTTTGAAATTTGTCTTTATGCCTCGCTGCTGCTGGATACGCTTTCGTTTCCCTTGCGTCCGATCCCCGAAGACGTGCCACAGATTAACGTGGCGGCCTCCGCGATCTTCAGCGCGGGCCTGATTCTGTTGTTTTGCCATCTGGTGTGGGTCGCAGCCCATCAGCGGCGCAACTGGGCGCGCCTGGTGCTGATGGTCTCGCTCGGCCTGTCGATACTCACGCTCACGAGCGTCCTGCGCCATGACGGCTGGTCGCTTGCGAGCATGATCGATATCTGCTCGGCGGTGCTGACGGCTCTCGGGATCTACCAGTCCTTTACCGGCGACGCGGAAGGCTGGTTTCAGTCCTGACAACGCGCCGGTGTTTTGCGGATAATATTCTGGTCTGAGAGGCGATCCCGGCAACGCGGTTTTGTGCCGGATCGTGTAAGATTCGACTCATGGAGTGGACCGACGAAGGCATCATCCTCGGCACGCGGCGACATGGCGAATCGAGTGCCATTGTCGAGTTGCTGACGCGCAGCCATGGCCGCCATCTCGGGCTGGTGCGTGGCGGCGCGGGGACGCGGATGCGGCCGCTGCTGCAGCCGGGCAATTCGGTCAGCGCGGTCTGGCGCGCCCGGCTCGACGAACATCTCGGCTATTACGCGATCGAGGGGACGCAATTGCGCGCGGCCACCATGCTGGCGTGCCCTCACGCCGCCTATGGCATTACGCATCTCGCGGCGCTGGCGCGGCTGTTGCCGGAGCGTGCCCCGCATGACGGCATTTACGAATTGCTCGAGGCGATTCTCGATGACTTCGATGAGCCTGTCGTCGCGGCCACGCATGTCGTCCGTTTCGAGATGGCGATGCTGGACGAGCTCGGCTTCGGCCTCGATCTGTCCAGTTGCGCCGCGACGGGTGCGCAAGCCGACCTGATCTATGTGTCGCCCAAGTCGGGCTGCGCGGTGTCCCGTGCCGCCGGGGAGCCTTGGCGCGAACGGTTACTGCCGCTGCCGCCGTTCCTGCGCGCGGGTCATGAGGACAGCGGCGCCGAAACCGAGCGGGACATGATGGAGGGCTTTCGGCTGACCGGCCTGTTCCTGCTGCGCAACGTGCTGGAGCCGCGCGGGCAGGGCCACTCCGATGCGCGGGACGGGTTTATCGCGGCGGTGGCGCGGTCCTGGGTGCAGTTGGCCGCCGGATAAGGGTCAATCGGCCGCAATAAAAAACGGGCCGGAAATCCGGCCCGTTTTGCAAATCGGTCAGCCGCTGGTCACCAACGGCGGTAGTAGCGGCGCGGACCATAATAGGGACGCGGGCCATAATAGCGCGGGCCGGTGCGGTAGCAGCTACGTACCCACTGCCAGCCGTTCCAGACACGGCGGCAGACCAGAGCGACGTTTTCGGTTTGGGTCGATGGCGCGCCGGTGATGCCGGGCAGCGTCATGGCTTCAGCACGCGGGCTGGCCAAGGTGGCCGCACCCGCGAGGGTGACTGCGGCAAGGGCGGTCAGAACGACACGTTTCATTTTTCTCCTCCTGTGGGTCCTTTCAATGCGGCAACCCATCCGATCCGCTCTGGTTCCATGGAACTGGAACTCTTTGACAATATCAGGGCATCGGGCTTTGTCATGAGGTCTGCGGCCCGGAGCAGAGAAAATTGGCCGTCCGGCTGATTCGGCGGTTTCATTCCCTCCTTGTCCCGCCCAGCGGCAGGCGTTAACCCCTGCGGCATGGGCAAGACACTGATTCCCCCCGAACCGCAGGACATTCAGGAAGTCGCGCTGCGTGAGGCGCTCGAGGAGCGCTACCTCGCTTACGCGCTCTCCACCATCATGCACCGGGCGCTGCCGGACGCGCGTGACGGGCTGAAGCCGGTTCACCGGCGCATCCTCTACGGTATGCGGTTGCTGCGGCTTGATCCAAGTTCGCCGTTCAAGAAATCCGCCAAGATCGTCGGCGACGTGATGGGCGGATTCCACCCGCACGGCGACCAGGCGATCTACGACGCGCTGGTGCGCCTCGCCCAGGACTTTTCCTCGCGCTATCCGCTTGTCGACGGGCAGGGCAATTTCGGCAACGTCGACGGCGATAACCCGGCGGCGATGCGCTACACCGAATCGCGCCTGACCGACGTCGCCCGCCTGCTGCTGGATGGGCTCGACGAGGACGCGGTCGAGTTTCGCCCGACCTATGACGGCAGCGATAAGGAACCGGTCGTCTTGCCGGGCGGTTTTCCGAATCTCCTCGCCAACGGCGCGCAGGGCATCGCGGTCGGCATGGCGACCTCGATCCCGCCGCACAATGCCGCCGAGTTGTGCGACGCTGCGTTGCATCTCATCGACAAGCCCGCGACCAAGACGCGCGGCCTGTTACGTTACGTCAAGGGCCCGGACTTTCCGACCGGTGGCATCGTGGTGGATTCGCAGGACTCGATCGCCGAGGCCTACGTCACCGGGCGCGGCGGTTTTCGTGTGCGCGCCAAATGGCATCAGGAAGATGGCGCGCGGGGCACCTGGAACATCGTCGTCACTGAAATTCCATGGCTGGTGCAGAAGTCTCGGCTGATCGAGCGCATCGCCGAGCTTCTCAACGAGAAGAAGCTGCACCTCGTCGGCGATATTCGCGATGAATCGGCCGAGGACATCCGCATCGTCATCGAGCCGAAGTCGAAGAACGTCGATCCCGAAGTCCTGATGGAGACGCTGTTCAAGCAGACCGATCTTGAGAGCCGGATTCCGCTGAACCTCAACGTGCTGGTGAAGGGCCGCATCCCCAAGGTGCTGGGCCTCGCCGAGTGCCTGCGCGAGTGGCTCGATCATCTGCGCGACGTGCTGGTGCGCCGCTCCAACCATCGCAAGAGCCAGATCGAGCACCGTCTCGAAGTGCTCGGCGGCTACCTGATCGCGTATCTCAACCTCGACAAGGTCATCAAGATCATCCGCACCGAGGACGAGCCGAAGCCCGTCCTCATCAAGACCTTCAAGCTAACCGACATCCAGGCCGATTCCATCCTCAACATGCGACTGCGCAATTTGCGCAAGCTGGAGGAAATGGAGATCCGCGGCGAGGACAAGAAGCTGCGCGCCGAGTTGAAAGACCTCAAGGCTGTGCTCGCTTCCGAGGACGAGCAGTGGAAGAAGGTCGGCGAGCAGGTCAAGAAGGTTCGCGAACTGTTCGGGCCGAAGACAGCGCTCGGCAAACGCCGCACCCAGTTCGCTGACGCGCCGGAGCATGACCTTGCCGCCATCGAGGAGGCCCTGATCGAGCGCGAGCCGATCACGGTCGTCGTCTCCGACAAGGGCTGGGTTCGCACACTCAAGGGACACGTCGAAGATCTGTCAAACCTCACGTTCAAGACAGACGACCGCTTGGGCATTTCGTTCTTCGCTGAAACCACCTCGAAGCTGCTGCTACTCGGCACCCATGGCCGCTTTTACACGCTGGATGCGCAGAAGCTGCCCGGCGGTCGTGGCCATGGCGATCCGATCCGCAGCTTCATCGATCTCGAAGGCGATGCGAATATCGTGTCGCTGTTCGTCAACACCGGCGGCCGCAAGTTCCTGATCGCGAGCCATGACGGGCAGGGCTTCGTCGTCAACGAGGATGATTGCGTCGGCAACACCCGCAAGGGCAAGCAGGTGCTCAACGTCACCGCGCCGAACGAGGCGGCCGCGATCTGCACCGTGGCGGGCGACACCGTTGCGGTGATCGGCGAGAACCGCAAGATGCTGATCTTCCCGCTCGATCAGGTGCCGGAAATGGCGCGCGGGCGCGGTGTACGCCTGCAACGCTACAAGGACGGCGGCCTGTCGGACATCACCACCTTCACCGCCAAGGAAGGTCTGACGTGGAAGGATTCTGCCGGCCGCGAATTCTCCGCGACATGGAAGGAATTGTCCGACTGGCGCGGCAACCGCGCCGACGCCGGCCGCCTGCCGCCGAAGGGCTTTCCGAAGTCGAACAAGTTCGGCAAGGGGATTGGCTAGCAGCTTTACCTCTCCCCGTTTACGGGGAGAGGTCGGATTGCCGTAAGCGCGTTTGCGACGCGCGGTGGCGATCCGCGTGAGGAGCGTTGCGCTCACTCAATATCTCTATCTGCGTTTCCCTTTATGATTGCCGCTCTTCCCGCAAGCGGGGGCGAAAGGGTCATGATCCGGTTTGACAAAGTGCTTACTCATGTCGAGATTCCGGGCTCATTCGCGGTGCTCGCGCCCCGGAATGACGGGATGTCTCAGGAGAGCGCGATGGTCCGCCGCAATGAAATCCGTGAAGGTGAAGTCGCCGTCACGCCACCAGCGCCGACCGATGCCGGGCTGACCTATATCGGCCGCATCCACACGCCCTGGAGCGATCGCATGATGACGCCACGGCAGGGGCGGCATGACGGCCCCGAATGCCGCATTGAGATCTTCGAGCCCTGGGTGCCCGCGCTGAAGGGGCTGGAGAAATATTCCACCGTCGAGGTCCTGTACTGGCTGGATCAGTCGCGGCGCGATCTTGTGCTGCAGAGTCCGGCCAGCAATGGCGAGGTCCACGGCACTTTCTCGCTGCGCTCGCCGGTGCGGCCGAATCCGATCGGCACGTCGGTCGCCAAGCTCATACGGGTTGAGGGGAACATGGTGACGGTGCAGGGGCTGGATTGCCTTGATGACACGCCGCTGATCGATCTCAAGCCTGACCGGTGCCTTTTCACCCCGATTGCCCCGAAGCAGCCCGGCGACGACGAAACCATCAGCTAACGCTTCTGCAAATCACTTGCATCTAGATGCGTGGTCATGCATTCTATGGAAATGGATGCACAGGTTAACCCCACGGCGAGACCCGTCGTCGCGGCCGAGAGCGGCTGGCGCGCGCCCAATCGCGAGCCTTCGCTGGCCGATGTGTTCGGCTCGATCAGGGTAAAGCAGGGCGGCTCGTTCTGGGCCAAGCTGGTGGCCTTCCTCGGGCCGGGCTACCTCGTCGCCGTCGGCTACATGGACCCCGGCAACTGGGCGACCTCGCTCGCGGGCGGCTCGAAGTTCGGCTATGCGCTGCTCTCGGTCGCGTTGATCTCCAACATCATGGCGATCATCCTGCAATCGCTGTGCGCGCGCCTCGGCGTCGGCGCAGGGCGCGACCTCGCGCAGGCCTGCCGCGATGCCTACCCGCGATGGGTGGCGTGGCCGCTGTGGCTGTTCGCGGAAATCGCCATCAGCGCCACTGACCTCGCCGAGATTATCGGCACTGCTATCGGCCTCAATCTCCTGTTCGGCATTCCGCTTGAGATCGGCGTGCTGATCACCGCGCTCGATGTGTTCCTGATCCTCGCTTTGCAGGCGCTGGGCTTTCGCTGGGTGGAGGCGTTCGTCGTCGCGTTGCTCGGCGTGATCGCGGCGTGCTTTGCGATCCAGATCGCGCTGGCGAATCCCGACTGGGGCGCGGTCATCAAGGGCTTCGCGCCAACCGTCGAGATCGTGCGTAATCCCGACATGCTCTACCTCGCGCTCGGCATTCTCGGCGCGACAGTGATGCCGCATAACCTCTATCTGCATTCAGGCCTGGTGCAGACGCGCGGCTACGGGCCGACCGAGGCGGACAAGCGCGAGGCGATCAAGCTCTCGACCATCGATTCGACCTTCGCGCTCTGCCTTGCGCTGACCATCAACGCATCGATCCTGATTCTGGCGGCGGCGACTTTCAACGCCGCAGGCAATCACGAGGTCGCTGAGCTCGATCGCGCCCATGCGCTGCTCGCGCCGATGCTGGGCTCGAGCTGGGCGCCGACGCTGTTCGGCGTAGCGTTGTTGTGCTGCGGGTTGAATTCGACGGTGACAGCGACGCTGTCCGGTCAGATCGTGATGGAGGGCTTCATCAACATCCGCATCGCGCCGTGGCTGCGCCGTCTCATCACCCGCGCCATCGCCATCGTGCCGGCGGCGCTGGTGACGATCTGGTATGGCGCGAAAGGCTCAGGCGAGCTTCTGATTTTGAGTCAGGTGGTGCTGAGCCTGCAATTGCCGTTCGCCATCGTGCCGCTGGTGATGTTCACCGGGAGCCGCGCCAAGATGGGCGTGTTCGTGGCGCCCCGCTGGCTGACCGCGGCAGCCGCGGTGACGGCGGTCGTGGTCATCGTGTTGAACGCCAAGCTGGTGTTCGATTTCGTCACGGGGGCGTAGCGAAACCGAACACGACTTGTGCCATGAAGCGCGAGGGCAGCGTCAGCTTGCGAACACCGAAGGCACACCGAGAATCTTGATCGGGTCGTCGCCTTCCTTCAATCCCATCAGCTTGATGAGGGCAGGGGCGATCTCGTTCCAGCGTTCGCGGGCCATTTCCTTGCCCGAGGGAGTCTTGGCCTCGTCGAACAGGCGCTGGAAAACGTAATAGACGATGTGGCCTTCCTCCTGAGGCGTCTTGGCGCCCCAGCGCTTCTGGGCAAGTCCGCGCCATTTGCTGCCATCCGGCACGACCGATTCCGGTACGAATTGCGAGATCAGGTCGGCGTCGTGCGTGAACTTGGCGATGTCGTTTTCCGGCTCGGGGTAGACGCTTTCCCATGCGCCTTTCTTGCCGGCTGCCTTGTCGATCGAGTCGCGGAAATACCAATAGCCGGTCGAATGTTCGACGACGGCAGCCTCGATGGTTGCGATTTCCTTGTCCGAATAACCGCCGACCTGCCGCAGCAAGTCGCCTGCCATGACTGCGCCGGTGATGTTGTGGATCAGCGCGTGGTTGTTGCCGATTTTAGGATTTGTCAGAACGCTCTCGTCGTTCCAGAAATTCGGTGAATTTTTCAGGAAGCCTGCCTTGCGTAAGCGGGCGACCATGTCGCGGGCCTTGGAGAGCTGTTCTGGGTTGGTCAGCACCGATTCTTTCTCTTCCTTGGCGATGTTGTGCAGGATATCGCCGGCCAGAGCCAATCGCTTGTCGGCGGCGGGCATCTTCTGATCGTTTGCCATTTTGTAAACGAACGCGGCGCAGAGCCGGTTGTGGAGGATGTCCTGCGTTGGGTCCTTCACCTGGCGCTCCTCGGTGGCGATCATGACGTCCATCACCTTCTGAAGGTCCGGCGTTTCCTTCAGATAGTTTTTCTCCATGCTCAAAAACGGCTCAGGTAGATCGTACTTATCCTGTGAAGCCGCAAATGCCGGCTGAATGGCGATCAGGCTGAAGGCGACTGTTGCGATCATGCCGGAATGTCGGTTGAACATGTATTGCCCCTTCTTGATGCATCGCCCGATGAAGGCGATGGAATTCCTCAGGGCAGCATTGAACGCCGATGCGATATAAAAAAACAATAGTTCGCACGCGACGAATGGACGCTCGCCGTGAGGCTGCAAGCATCGTAGTTCATTATGTGAGACGCGAGAGTATTTGATTTACCGCGACTGACCGCGAAGCGGTTTAATCCTGCGGCTCGGATGCGGTCGCGCCGTTGACATCGACGCGCACCCATCCATTCGGCGCAAGCCGCTGCTGCGGCAGGAAGCGGCCCTTGTAACTCATCTTGCTCGATCCATCGATCCAGTAGCCGAGATAGACGTAGGGCAAGCCCATGTTACGGGCGCGGGCGATGTGATCGAGGATCATGAACGTGCCGAGCGAGCGGTCGTGCTCGCCGGGTTCGAAGAACGAATAGACCATCGACAGGCCGTCGCCGAGAATATCGGTCAGCGCGACCGCGACCAGATCTCCGCCCTTGCCAGTGATGCCGGTGTCCGCTGTGCGGCGGCGATATTCGATGATGCTCGTGCTGACGTGGCTGTCTTCCACCATCATCGCATAGTCGAGTACGGTCATGTCTGCCATGCCGCCATCATGGTGGCGCGCATCGAGATAGGCGCGGAACACCGAATATTGTTCGGAGGTCGGAATCGCCTCGCGCATCTCGCCGACGAGATCGGCATTGCGGTGGATCACCTTGCGCAGGTTACGCGACGGCTGGAACTCATCGGCAATGACGCGGACCGAAACGCAGGCGCGACAGAGATCGCACGCGGGGCGATAGGCGATCGACTGGCTACGGCGAAACCCGCCATGGGTGAGCAGGTCGTTCAGCTCGCCTGCCTTGTCGCCGACCAGATGGGTGAAAACCTTGCGCTCCTGGAACCCTTCGAGATACGGGCAGGGAGTGGGCGCCGTCAGATAGAATTGCGGCGTATTGCGCGAATGTTGCGTCACGTCAGGCCGTCAACCCCGGATCGTGAGCGGCGGCGGGTTCCGCCGCTCGGTTCGATTCACTGCACAAGCATCGCTCGCATGACCTGACCCGTCAATCAGAACGAACGGCTGGGAGGCATGGTGGCGGCCGTATTCACCAGCACTGTGCCGAGCACGAGATCGTGCAGCAACTGGCCCCGCCGGTTGAAGAAACCAACCAGCACAATCAGTGGCGTGAGGAACGACACGGAAACCCAGTAGGCCACCGCGTGGGCGACGCCCAGCAGGAAGTAGGGCCGCCCGCCATTCAGCATCTCCATATGGATGCCGAGGGTGCGCATGCCGATGGTGGCGGCATGCGGGCCGCCGAGTGACAGCCCGTAATAGAACAGCGCCCAGATAATGGAGAAAGGCGACACCAGCCAGAACAGCGCCCAGCCAAGGCCGAGCGTCACCACGCCGAACAGCAGGATGAAGATCGACACCAGCACGATCGGCACCGACAGCACGAACAGGTCGATCAGGAAGGCGACGAAGCGCCTGGTGAGCACCCCGCTGTAGAGCGCAAGGTTGCTCTGCGCATCGGTAGTGTAGGGGCCGGAATAGGGATTGTTCCGCCAGGCTGCACCGCCGCCCGACCCTTGCGTGTCCGACATTATCGCCTCCGCGCCCCGGAAGCGGGGCTTCCTGCGACATGGCGATACATGTTCCCCGCCGCAAGACGGCGGGTACCCGGATAAACAAAAAGAAATGGAACGGAAAGCTAGCGTGCCGCGCGCAGCTTTTCCGCGGCGAGGGGCGCGAAATAAGTCAGCACGCCGTCGGCGCCGGCGCGCTTGAAGGCGGTGAGGCTTTCCATGATCGCGCGGTCGCCGTCGAGCCAGCCGTTGTTCGCCGCTGCCATGAGCATCGCGTACTCGCCCGACACCTGATAGGCGAATGTCGGCATCGCGAAGGCGTCCTTCACGCGGCGCAGGATATCGAGATAGGGCAGGCCGGGCTTCACCATCACCATGTCGGCGCCTTCGGCGATGTCGAGTTCGACTTCGCGCAGCGCCTCGTCGGAATTGGCAGGGTCCATCTGATAGGTGCGCTTGTCGCCGGTCAGCGCCTTGGCGGAACCAACCGCGTCGCGGAATGGGCCGTAGAAGGCGGAAGCGTATTTCGCGGCATAGGCCATGATCTGTACGTCGAGGTGGCCTGCGGCGTCGAGCGCCTCGCGGATGGCACCGACACGGCCATCCATCATGTCGGAAGGAGCGATGATGTCGCAGCCGGCTTCCGCCTGCACCAGCGCCTGACGCACCAGCACCGCGACGGTCTCGTCGTTCATGATGACGCCATCGTCACGCAGCAGGCCGTCATGGCCGTGGCTGGTGAACGGATCGAGCGCCACGTCGCACAGCACGCCAAGATCGGGAAATTCCTTCTTGATGGCGCGCACGGTGCGGCACACCAGATTGTCGATGTTCAGCGCCTCGGAGCCGCTCGGATCGCGCAGCGCGGCTTCGGTGTAGGGAAACAGCGCGATGCAGGGGATATCGAGCTTCATGGCGCGCTCGGCGTCGCGCACGCATTGATCGACGGAAAGGCGTTCGACGCCCGGCATCGAGGCGACCGCCTCACGCTTGTTATGACCATCGGCGACGAACAGGGGCCAGATCAGGTCGTTGGTGGTCAGCGTGTTCTCGCGGACGAGGCGGCGCGCCCATTCGGTCTTGCGGTTGCGGCGCAGGCGCGTGGTGAGATGCAGCGCCGTTGCGGGGGCGCTTACGTCGGCGCGGGGCGGGGTGTCGCGGGATTCGATCGGTCGTCCGAATTTGATCGCCATATAGAAGTCTCCTGCGGCCAGATTTAGCATTCCCGCTCGGCTACGTCATCGTGAAGCCTGCGAATATCTGGATTGATTTTATCGCGGCGAACGACCAAAGCTGTCGCGATGAACGACGATTTCGAGCAGCCCTCGCGGAAAATCCATATGGTGCGGGTCAGCGATCCCGCCCGGCAGGATCAGCATGGCGGTCTGACCTCGCTCGCGAGTGAGGTCGAAACCGGCGAAACCACATGGACCGCGCGCCTCATCATGTTCCTGCGCGCGATGGCCGTGATCGCGATGGTGATGGGCCTTTACAACTGGGCGCAGATCACCGGGTTCCTCGGCGGGCAGGACGGCGCGTTCGAAGTGCAGACAATGCAGTGGCAGGCGGCCACCGTTTATTTTGCGGTAATCGAACTCGTCGCGGCGGTCGGGCTGTGGCTTGCGACGCCGTGGGGCGCGGTGGTGTGGCTCACCACCGTTGTATCGCTCGCGGTGGTCGAGATCATGTTTCCATCGATCTATGGCGGGCACTTTCTCGTTGTGCTGTTCGCGGCGGTGCTGCTCGCGGCCTATCTCGCATTGGCGTGGATGGCGGCGCGCGAGCGGCCGCCATAGGCGCAGAGCATTTTCGATGTTTTCTTTTCGAGGCCGCATTTTCCGATGCGGCCTTTTTTCGATCCCGGTTTCGATGATTGACGAAACCTTTCCGGTTTCCGGCGCCTTCGCTTCAGAATGCGACAGATTGTGGAGCGAAGCGTGAACAGGGGGCCCCATTCCTGAATCAAATATTACAAAAGCGGCTGAAAACACTGGCTAAATCAAACGTTTACTCAATCAAATAAACCTTCTCTTTATTGTGTTTTTTAGGCTCATCTTCAAACGCGGCCCCTAAGTTGCGGTCATCAGGCGGGACAAAAGTTTCGTCGAATAAGTCGTAAAAACGACAGGGGAAGTGTCATGATGAAATCCGCAGCCAAGGCGGTCACGCCTGCCGCGAACGAAACGTCGGCGCCGGTTCAGCCGCTGTATCTCGAAGCTCTCACGCTCGTCGAACGTCTGCATCGTCGTTTGCTCGACGTCATCAAGGACGAATTCGATCGTCGTGGCCGCTCCGACATCAATTCGGTGCAGGCGCTGCTGCTCTACAATATCGGCGACAAGGAATTGACCGCCGGTGAGCTGCGTACGCGTGGCTATTACCTTGGCTCGAACGTCTCGTACAATCTGAAGAAGCTCGTCGAGATGGGCTTCCTCGATCACCAGCGTTCGCGCGTTGATCGCCGCTCGGTCCGCATCAGCCTGACCGAACAGGGCCAGGAAATCCGCCACATCGTCGACGCGCTGTATCAGAAGCACGTCAAGACGGTGGAGCAG
Organism: Afipia sp. GW821-FHT14H12; assembly: GCF_058803465.1. NCBI lineage: Bacteria > Pseudomonadati > Pseudomonadota > Alphaproteobacteria > Hyphomicrobiales > Nitrobacteraceae > Afipia > Afipia sp. GW821-FHT14H12. The sequence goes on from NZ_JBXAOZ010000001.1 coordinate 2,265,278, forward strand.
GTCGGCGGCATCTCGAACGATGAGTTCGCGACGCTGAACAAGTCCCTGCATCGCCTCGAGCGCTTCTGGACCGACCAGATCCTGTATCGGCTTTGATCTGAATCAATTTCAGGGTGGCGTGAAGGCGCACGGAAGGGCTCACGTTCTTCAAGTGCTCCGGCGGCAAGCCGGTCACGCGCTACCTGACCTTTGCTCGTAAAGCCGGATTGCCCTCCGGTTGGAACGGCCTTCTCGCGAGAGGAGGCCGTTTTCTTTTTGATCTCGCCGGTGTAGCCCTGTGCGCCGGAGGGATCATGAACAGAATCCAGATCGGCGTCATCGCCACGGCCATATTCCTGGGCGTTTTGATCTTCGGATTGACGCGGCAGTCTTACGACAAGCACGACCTGCTTGGCGTTATTCCGGGCATGACGCACAAGCAGGCGGAGTCGGTTGGCAAGGCGCGAAAATGGGGCTGTCAGGATCAGCCGGCGACGCGCGAGTTCGTTTGCGCGACGGGGCGCGGCAGGCTGTCCATGGAATATCTGCCGGACGGCGATCAGAAGGTGGCGCGTGCCACGCTTCGGCTGTCGGATGCGAAGGGGTCCGCGCAGTCGCTGGCGGACGACATATCGGAGCAATACAGGAAGAAGCCGGTCAGTGTCGAAGGGCAGGAGCCCGCCATGACATTCACATGGGACCTGGACGACGGCCTCAAACTGCAAATGCGCAAGAGCGCGGAGGCGACCGATATCTCCATCAGCAGTGACGATCTGCAAAAGCGGCGGGACAACGAGAAGCCGGATAACGCGAAGTGACCACCTTTTCCTTGGTCATGCCCGCGAGACGCTGTTAAAGGTGGCAGATGTCAAAGCAACGATTAGAAATCAAGATCGACGGCCGCGGTGAGTCCAGCACGGTCCAGGAGTGGCAATGGTCGCTGATGCTCGGCGCCACACGGCTTGACGGCGGCACCGTGTTCGGTGCCCGCGCACAAGCGATGGAGGCTGGCGAACGCGCCAAGCGTCGCTATCTCGTCAGCGGCAAGGCGGCGAAGCCTTCCTGAGCCGGGGCTGCCGGACAGGCTCTGGGGCGAGAATCGGTTCGTAAACGAGTCCTGAATCGACCGGCCGCACTTTCAAAAATAAAGCCCGGGACTCTTGTCCGGACTCTTTCCATCATCGGCTCATGAAACAGCCGATTCTGAAAACCGACCGTGATCGCGTGGGCGTCCTCCTGACGCTGATCCTGCTTGTGGCGTGTTCGCTGAACCTGATCGTGTTCTGCACCCGCCTGTAGGCGGGAAGTCTCTCGGCGGTATTTCCGTCCGGTACCTGCCTCGAAATGATGTTCCAGTTCAGTTGGTTGCGGGTGGCCGGGATTCCGGCGTTCCGCGCCGGTGGCGGCCCCACTATCTTTTTAGCATATAGCCCCTTCCGCCGCCCAAACTTGGCCCTCGGGACCACATATGGTATGCCCGCAGCGCTTTCTTTCGCTTTCATTCTCACCTGACCGCGCCGCCCGGCGGCCGCGGTGGAGATCATTCTTCCAATGCCGTCTTCCGCGAAAACCGCTTCCGCTCCAAACACCTTCTTCACCGCCACGCTCGGCCAGGCTGATTCCGAGATCGCCGATGCCATCAAGGGCGAACTCGGCCGCCAGCAGCATGAGATCGAGCTGATCGCGTCCGAAAATATCGTCAGCCGCGCCGTGCTCGAGGCGCAGGGCTCGGTGCTCACCAACAAGTACGCGGAAGGCTATCCGGGCAAGCGCTATTACGGCGGTTGCGAATGGGTCGACGTGGTGGAAACGCTGGCGATCGAGCGCGCCAAGAAGCTGTTCGGCGCGAACTTCGCCAACGTGCAGCCGAACTCCGGCAGCCAGATGAACCAGGCGGTGTTCCTGGCGTTGTTGCAGCCCGGCGATACCTTCATGGGCCTCGATCTTGCCGCGGGTGGCCATCTCACCCACGGTGCGCCGGTGAACATGTCGGGCAAGTGGTTCACGCCGAAGCACTACACCGTGCGGCGCGAGGATCAGCTCATCGATATGGATGCGGTCGCAAAGCAGGCGCAGGAAGTGAAGCCGAAGCTCATCATCGCGGGCGGCTCGGCCTATTCGCGGGCGTGGGACTTCAAGCGCTTCCGCGAGATCGCCGACAGCGTCGGCGCGTATTTCATGGTGGACATGGCGCACTTCGCAGGCCTCGTGGCGGGTGGGGTGCATGCCTCGCCAGTGCCGCACGCCCACGTCACCACCACCACCACGCACAAGTCGCTGCGCGGCCCGCGTGGCGGCCTGATCCTCACCAACGACGAGGAGATCGCCAAGAAGATCAATTCGGCGATCTTCCCCGGCCTGCAGGGCGGCCCGCTGATGCACGTCATCGCCGCCAAGGCGGTGGCGTTCAAGGAAGCGCTGCAGCCGGACTTCAAGGTTTACGCGAAGAACGTCGTCGAAAACGCGAAGGCGCTTGCGGAATCGCTGCGCGGCCACGGCTTCGAGATCGTCTCGGGCGGCACCGACAATCACCTGATGCTGGTCGACCTTCGCCCGAAGGGCCTGAAGGGCAACATCTCGGAGCGCGCGCTGGTGCGCTCGGGCCTGACCTGCAACAAAAACGGCATCCCGTTCGACCCCGAGAAGCCGTTCGTGACCTCGGGCCTGCGCCTCGGCACGCCTGCGACCACCACGCGCGGTTTCGGCGTCGCCGAATTCAAGCAGGTCGGTGCGTTGATCGCCGAAGTGCTCAACGCGGTTGCGCAGTCGCCGGATGGTGCCGCGCCGGGCGTCGAGGAGCAGGTCAAGAAGCGGGTGCGTGAACTGACCGATCGTTTCCCGATCTATTCGTAATCAAACGCGAGAGGCGGCCTACGTATGCGTTGCCCAAGCTGCAGCAGTCTCGATACGCAGGTGAAAGATTCACGGCCCACGGAGGATTCCTCCGTGATCCGCCGCCGCCGCGTGTGCCTCGCGTGCAATTTCCGCTTCACGACGTTCGAGCGCGTGCAGTTGCGCGAACTCACCGTCATCAAGCGCAACGGGCGGAGGGTGCCGTTCGACCGCGACAAGCTGGTGCGTTCGCTGCAGATCAGTTTGCGCAAGCGCCCGGTCGATCCTGAGCGGGTCGAGAAGATGGTGTCCACCATCGTGCGGGAGCTTGAAAGCGGCGGCGAGGCGGAAGTCTCATCGGAGGCGATTGGCGAAATCGTAATGGAGCATCTGCGTCAGCTCGACGACGTCGCCTATGTGCGCTTCGCCTCGGTCTATCGCGATTTCCGCGAGGCGAAGGATTTCGAGGCCGTGCTCGGCGAATTGTCGGACGAAGGTGTGCCGGCGAACGTGCGAAAATGACCGCCGGCGCCTCGGCGGCCTTCACTCCGGAAGACCATCGCTTCATGCAGCTTGCGCTCGCGCTCGGACGGCGCGGGCAGGGACGAACCTGGCCCAATCCCGCTGTGGGCGCGGTCGTGGTGAAGGACGGCGTTATTCTCGGGCGCGGCTGGACGCAGCCCGGCGGCCGTCCGCACGCGGAGCCGGTGGCGCTGCAACGCGCGGGCGAAGCGGCCAGGGGCGCGACGCTCTACGTGACGCTCGAGCCATGCTCGCATCACGGCAAATCGCCGCCCTGCGCGGACGCCATCATCGCAGCCGGAATCGCGCGCGTGGTATCGGCGATCGAAGATCCCAATTCGCAGGTGGGAGGACAGGGGCACGCACGGCTGCGCGACGCGGGCATTCAGGTCGATGTCGGACTATGCCGTGACGAGGCCGCGCGCGCCCACGCGGGGCATTTCCTGCGCGTGCACAAGCAGCGCCCTTATGTGACGCTGAAACTCGCCGTTTCCGCCGATGGCAGGATCGCCGCCGCGGGACATAAGCCGGTTCAAATCACGGGCGAGGCCGCGAGCGTGCGGGTGCATCTGTTGCGCGCGCAAAACGATGCGATTCTGATCGGGATCGGCACCGCAATGGCGGACGATCCGATGCTGACCTGCCGCCTGCCGGGGATGGAGCGTCGCTCGCCGGTGCGCGTGGTGCTCGACCGCGCGCTGCGGCTCTCAGGCAATAGTCGCCTTGTGCATTCGGCACGGACCACACCACTCTGGCTCATCGCTTCCGAGACGGCGGAAGCCGCGGCCGCGACGAAACTCGGCGCTGCCGGTGCCCATGTGTTTCATCTGGCCGTAGACGATCACCAGCCGGGGCTCGATCTGAAGGCCGTGTTGCATACATTGTCGGCGCAGGGGATCACGCGGCTTCTGGTCGAGGGCGGCGCGAAGGTGGCATCGTCTTTCCTGAAAGCCGGTCTGGTGGATGAGTTCTGGCTGTTTCAGGGCATGAAAAGCATCGGCAGCGATGGCGTGGCCGCGCTGGATGGGCAGGATCTGAAAACGGCCGTCGCGTCCGGCTGGCTTGCGGATGAAACGGAAAGGTTCGGAGACGACAGGCTGACGGTTTATCGTCGCGCCGGCTCCGTCTGAAAGAGTAGTTGTTCATGTTCACAGGCATCATCACCGACGTCGGCGATATCCTCTCCATCAAGCCCACCGCGCAGGGGCAGTTGCATCGTCTGCGGATCGGTTGCGCTTACGATCAGACAACCATCGCCGATGGCGCATCCATTGCGTGCAATGGCGTCTGCCTGACGGTGGTGCGTTCCGGTGTCGAGGCAGGGCGAACATGGTTCGAGGTCGATGCGGCGGCGGAGACGCTACGCATGACCAGCGCGAAGAACTGGCACGAGGGCGGACGCCTCAATCTCGAACGCGCGCTGAAGATCGGCGACGAACTTGGCGGCCATATTGTATCGGGCCATGTCGATGGCATCGCCACCATTGTTGTGCGCGAAAACCTGCCGGACATGGCGTGTTTTGAGCTGCGCGCGCCGCACGAGCTTGCGAAGTTCATTGCCGCCAAGGGATCGGTGACGCTCGATGGCGTTTCATTGACCGTGAACAAGGCGGTCGGGGACATTTTCTCGGTGCTCATCATCCCGCACACCCTGCAGGTGACGACGCTGCAGGGCTGGCAGGTGGGCAGCGAGGTCAACCTCGAAATCGACGTCATGGCCCGCTACGCAGCGCGTCTTTCGGAGATGCGATAGCCGCTTGCTTTATGTGCCACGGCGACTACAACCCCTTGCAAATATTCACTTTGACGGACTGATCGATGGCCACCCCCCGCCGGGCTCAATTGGACGACAAGACCGACATCAGCGACGCCCGCGTGGTGATCGTCGAGGCGCGGTTCTACGATGATATTCAGGATGCGTTGCTCGAAGGCGCGCGGGTCGAACTCGATGCCGCCGGCGTCGGTTACGATATTCTCAGCGTGCCGGGCGCGCTGGAAATTCCCGCCGCGATTGCGATCGCGCTCGATGCCGCGAAGAAGAACGGCCGCCCCTATGACGGCGCGGTGGCACTTGGCTGCGTGATCCGTGGCGACACTATCCATTTCGAGATCGTGTCGATGGAATCTTCGCGCGGCCTGATGGACCTGTCAGTGTCTCGCAGCGTGCCGCTCGGCAACGGCATCATCACCGTGAACAACGAGGAACAGGCGTGGGAACGCGCCCGTCCCAACAAGCTCAACAAGGGCGGCGACGCCGCGCGCGCCGCGATCCAGATGATCCGCATCAAGCGCAAGCTGGCGAAGCCGTGATGGCCAAACCTCCTAAAATAGCGGCTCCGAAAGGCACTGAAGGCAAGGCGAATCGGCGCGGGGCTGCGCGGCTCGCGGCCGTGCAGGCGCTGTACCAGATGGACATCGCAGGCGCAGGCATCAACGATATCTTCGCTGAGTTTGAAAGCCACTGGCTCGGCAACGAGGTCGAGGGCGACGAATATCTGCCGGCGGAAGCCGCATTCTTCCGCGATGTCGTGTCCGGCGTGGTCCGCGATCAGGGCAAGATCGATCCGATGCTGGACGAGGCGCTTACGCGCGGCTGGCCACTGAAGCGGATCGAGGCGATCCTGCGCGCGACGTTGCGTGCTGGCGCATATGAGTTGGGCCACCGCAAGGACGTTCCGGCGCGCGTCGTCATCAAGGAATATGTCGATGTCGCGCATGCCTTTGTCGAAGCCGACGAGGCGGGGATGGTGAATGCCGTGCTCGACCAGATCGCGCGGCAGTTCCGCACGGATGAATTCGCGAAAGGCTAGGGAATGGCCTCGGCGGAAGACGATCTCATCGCCCGTTACTTTCGCCCGCTCGCAACCCATGCAGGCGCGCTGGGGCTGATCGACGATGCCGCGATCCTCGCGGCCTCGGGCGAGGATATCGTCATCACCACCGACGCCATCGTCGAGGGCGTCCACTTCCTGCCCAACGATCCGCCTGCCACGCTCGCGCAGAAGGCGTTGCGGGTGAACCTGTCCGATCTCGCGGCGAAGGGAGCGGCGCCCGCCGGTTTCGTGCTGACGCTGGCGTTGCGCGATGTCCGCGAGGCATGGCTTGAGCCTTTCGTGAAAGCCCTTGGTGAAGATGCGGTGGCGTTCGGCTGTCCGCTGCTCGGCGGCGACACCGTTTCCACGCCGGGACCGCTGATGATCTCGGTGACGATCTTCGGCAAGCTGCCCGCGGGCACCATGGTGCGCCGTGATGGCGCGAAGCCCGGCGATATCATCGTTGTGACGGGCACCATAGGCGACGCCGCGCTTGGTCTCGCCTGTCTCAAGGGTAAGAAACTGCTCGACGATGCATCGGCCTGCGACGCATTGGTGGCGCGCTACCGGATACCGCAGCCGCGCAACGCGCTGGCGGAAGCCATCCGCACGCACGCCAATGCCGCGATGGATATTTCGGATGGGCTTGCGGGCGATCTCGCCAAGCTTTGCGCGGCGTCAAAAGTATCGGCCACGGTGGAGGTGTCCACGATACCGTTCTCCGATCCGGCGCGGCGGATTCTATCGGCTGGCACGGCAGGCGTGGAGACGTTGATCGCAGGCGGCGACGATTACGAGGTTCTCTGCACCATTCCGGAGAATCGCTGGGCCTCGTTCCGCGAGGCAGCCGGGCGTGCGGCCGTTGCGGTGGCTGCGATCGGTCGCATGCAAAACGGGACTTCCGCCCCGGTTTTTCTCGACGCGTCGGGTATGCCGATGCCGCTGAAGCGCTTGTCTTACAGCCATTTCTAGAATTGATGCATTGCACCTAAAGGATTAGGCCATTTCCAGACTTCAGGACGATTTGGCTATGGGCTGGATCATTGCGTCCGCAAAATGATTTTGGCAGAGTTCGCGCCGAATTGGGGAAGCGATCGTCCGAGAGCTGCACTCATTTTGACGCCGTCCGCGTGCTGCGGAGTACGGCCGTCTTTCGGGAACATCAGGGGCCATTTCAATGACAGCTTTGTGGTTGATCGTGCTTTGTGGAGCACTTTCCATTGTCTATGCGGTGTGGGCGACCTCGTCGGTGCTGGGGGCCGATGCCGGGAGCGCGCGAATGCAGGAGATCGCGGCGGCGGTGCGCGAAGGCGCGCAGGCTTATCTGCGCCGTCAGTACATGACGATCGCGATCGTCGGCGTCGTGATCTTCGCGCTGCTTGCTTACTTCCTCGGCATTCTGGTTGCCGTCGGCTTTCTGATCGGCGCGGTGCTGTCGGGTGCTGCGGGATTCATCGGCATGAACGTCTCGGTTCGCGCCAACGTCCGCACCGCGCAGGCGGCGACCAAGTCGCTCGCGGGCGGTCTTGAGCTTGCCTTCAAGGCGGGCGCGATCACCGGCCTTCTGGTGGCGGGTCTCGCTCTCCTTGGTGTGACGCTCTATTTCATGCACCTGACCCAGCAGCACGGCCTGAAGCCAAATGATCGCATCGTCATCGACGCGCTGGTGGCGCTCGGCTTCGGCGCATCGCTGATCTCGATCTTCGCCCGTCTCGGCGGCGGCATCTTCACCAAGGGTGCGGACGTCGGCGGCGATCTCGTCGGCAAGGTTGAAGCGGGCATCCCCGAGGATGATCCGCGCAACCCGGCGACCATTGCGGACAATGTCGGCGACAATGTCGGCGACTGCGCCGGCATGGCGGCGGACCTGTTCGAGACCTACGCCGTGACCTCGGTCGCGACCATGGTGCTGGCCGCGATCTTCTTCGGCAACACGCCGATCCTGACACAGGTGATGACGCTGCCGCTCGCTATCGGCGGCATCTGCATTATCACCTCGATCATCGGCACCTTCTTCGTCAAGCTTGGTCCCAGCCAGTCGATCATGGGCGCGCTCTACAAGGGCCTGATCGCGACCGGCATTCTCTCGCTCGCAGGCGTGGCGATCGTCGTGCACCAGTTGATCGGCTTCGGTCCGCTGGCGGGCGTGAACTACACCGGCATGTCGCTGTTCCTGTGCGGCGTCGCGGGTCTTGCTGTGACCGGCCTCATCATCTGGATCACCGAGTACTACACCGGCACGGACTTCCGCCCGGTGAAGTCGATTGCCCAGTCCTCGGTCACGGGCCACGGCACCAACGTGATCCAGGGTCTCGCGATCTCGATGGAATCGACGGCACTTCCCGCCCTCGTCATCATCGCGGGTATCCTCGTCACCTACAGCCTCGCGGGCCTGTTCGGCATCGCGATCGCGACCACCACCATGCTGGCGCTGGCCGGCATGATCGTCGCGCTCGACGCCTTCGGCCCGGTGACGGACAACGCGGGCGGCATCGCGGAAATGGCGGGGCTTCCGAAGGAAGTCCGCAAGGCGACCGACGCGCTCGACGCGGTCGGCAACACCACCAAGGCCGTCACCAAGGGCTACGCGATCGGCTCCGCCGGTCTCGGCGCGCTGGTGCTGTTCGCGGCCTACAATCAGGACCTGAAGTTCTTCATCTCGGATGCGGCCCATCACCCTTACTTCCAGGGCGTTTCGCCGGACTTCTCGCTCAACAGCCCGTACGTCGTGGTTGGCCTGCTGTTTGGTGGCCTGCTGCCGTATCTGTTCGGCGCGATGGGCATGACGGCGGTCGGCCGCGCGGCGGGCGCCATCGTCGAAGAGGTGCGCCGTCAGTTCCGTGAGAAGCCGGGCATCATGCAGGGCACCGACAAGCCGGACTACGGCAAAGCCGTGGACCTGCTGACCAAGGCTGCGATCAAGGAAATGATCATTCCGTCGCTGCTGCCGGTGCTGTCGCCGATCATCGTCTACTTTGCGATCTATGCGATTGCGGGCGGCGGCGCGGCGGGCAAGTCGGCTGCGTTCTCCGCGGTCGGCGCGATGTTGCTCGGTGTGATCGTCACTGGCCTGTTCGTCGCGATCTCGATGACCTCGGGCGGCGGCGCGTGGGACAACGCCAAGAAGTACATCGAGGATGGTCACTTCGGCGGCAAGGGTTCGGACGCGCATAAGGCGGCCGTGACCGGCGACACCGTAGGCGATCCCTACAAGGACACGGCGGGCCCCGCCGTGAACCCGATGATCAAGATCACCAACATCGTGGCACTGTTGCTGCTCGCGATCCTGGCGCATTGATAGCAATACGAGAGTGACGAAAAGCCCGCGGCATGCCGCGGGCTTTTTTGTTGCGCAGAACGACCCGGCACACTGCGACAATTTGAAGACGACGCGGCTCGCAATCCCCCGGAAAATTTCAGCGCTCTGTCGGAAACCGGAACATACCTGTTGCGTTGGATGTCAGGGCCGGAAGTGACCGGCATGAGGGAGCGAAACCTCAGGGAGCGAAACCATGGCAGCTGACGACAGCGATCCGTTCGAGCAGGGGAAGCTCGCGCGCTTCAATCACGAGCCGCGTAAGAATCCCTATCCGGAAGGCACTGAGCAGCACGACCGCTGGGAGCAGGGCTACGACTTCGTCGCGCGCGGGCTGGTCGCGGTGTAACGCGACCGGCACGTCACCGAAAATCAGTCGCGGAACCTGATCAGCTTGAAGATCGGCGCAAGATAGCTGATCTCTTGGCCGCTGGTCGGCGTGGTGCGGCTGATGAAGTCGAAAATCTTGCCGTCCTTCAGGCCGTAGTTTGCCACGCGCCGGACGGTGCGGTTCTTGTCGAAATAGACGGCGATGACGCGCTGGTCGATCACCTGCTGGTGCATGAAGGCGACCTTCCGCTCCGTGCGCTGCGAGATGTAATAGAACACGTCGCCGTCCAGCGTCGCGACGGTGGAAGGCGTACCCAGCACCACCAGCACCTGATCCTGGCTCGCGCCGATCTGGACTTGCTCCAGCGCGCCGGGTGGCAGGATGTAACCCCTCTGGAACTGCTCGCCGGTACATCCGACGAGGACCAGACCGAGAGCCAGCGCGGCAACGGTGCCACGAAGGGTGCCCGACATGGAGCGGGAACGGGGATAGGAGGAGGGGGTGAGGGCGCGAAACGTCATGTCAGGCGAAGGCCTTTCTTGCAGTCCCGAGGTTCTTGCATCGCAGGAGCGGTTGACGTACCCGGCGGCACGCTTCATTGCAACCACAGAACCGCGTGCCCGGACTGGCGGGCAGGTCAATGGATCGGAAGATGTTCTCGTTTCTCAAGAAATCGACCCCGGCGCAGCGCACCATCGAGGCCATCTATGGCATGATCGTGGCGCAGGCCCGGCAGCCGGCCTTCTATGCTGGGCTCCATGTTCCCGACACGGTGGACGGGCGCTTCGACATGGTGCTGCTGCACCTGTGGATGGTGCTGCGGATGCTGCGGCAGGACCCGGCTGGGGAAGAACCGGCGCAACACCTGTTCGACCGTTTTTGCACCGACATGGACGACAATCTGCGCGAGATGGGGGTAGGCGACCTCACCGTCCCGAAGCGGATGCAGAAGTTCGGCGAGGCCTTTTATGGCCGCTCCGCTGCCTACGACGCGGCGCTCAATGCGGGTCATGCGGAACTGGCGGCCGCGTTCAACCGCAACATATTCAACGAGGCCAATGCAGCCAGCGCGGAGCGGCTTGCCACCTATGTAGGGGAAGCGCTGGCGCAGCTTAACACGGTCGATCAGGCGGCTTTCGCGCGCGGCGAATGGCAGTTTCCGCCTGCCAACGGCTTGGCGGAAGGATAACCGGATGAGCGGACATCAGCCCCATCGCGATAATCCTTGGAGCCACCCGGTCGCGGTGGCGAAGATCCCGGCTGCCGGGTCGCATGTCACCTTCGCGGCCAATGCGGCCGAACGCGCCGCCTTGGCGGAGGTCGCGGGCGTGCGGGAGATTCTGGAGGCTAAGGCGAGTTTCCATCTCACCCACGTCCGGGGAGCCATTCAGGCGCGAGGCCGTGTCAGTGGCCTGATCGGTCAGGACTGCGTGGTGACGCTGGAGCCTCTGGAAAACCGGGTCGAGGAAGACATCGACATTATTTTCGCCGAGCCGGATTCGGCTGCGGCAGCCCCGCCGAAGGTGGATATCGACGGGGACGAGCCGGACCCGCCGGAAATCATCGTCAACGGAGCCATCGACCTCGGGCGGCTCGCGACCGAGATGCTGTTCCTTGGAATCGACCCCTATCCCCGGAAGGCGGATGTGGCTTTCACCGCAACCGTTGAGACCTCCGACCCGGAGGAACACCCGTTCGCGGCCCTGAAGGCCCTCCAGCAGGCGCCAAAGGGCGGTCCAAAAAGGTCGAAAAAGGACTGATTCACACCATTCAAGGAGCGAGACAGGCCGGTCAAGATATTGTATCGGCTTCTGAACTGGCTATTGTTGACGGGACGGCGGTATGACTGTCCCTCACTAGCCGTCTCGCATTGCCAATCGCGGTTCGTTTTCCGATCAGTCGCAAACTCATCGGGCTTGCTGCACAATCAGGTTCTTACACCGGCCATGGCCCAGAAGGTTCGTATTGCGCTCGATGCCATGGGCGGCGATTTCGGCCCCCCCGTGGTGGTTCCGGGCGCAGGAATCTCACTGACACGGCATCCCGACACGGAATTCATCCTGTTCGGCGACAGCGCCGCGATCAACCGGCAGCTCGACGCCCATCCGGCCATCAAGGCGGCTTCAAAGGTCGTCCACACCGATGTCGCCATCACCATGGAGGAGAAGCCGAGCCAGGCGCTGCGCCGTGGCCGCAAGACCTCTTCGATGTGGCTGGCGCTCGATGCCGTGCGCAAGGGTGAGGCCGACGTGGCCGTATCCGCCGGCAACACCGGCGCGCTGATGGCGATGTCGCGCTTCAACCTGCGCATGCTGCCCGGCATCGACCGCCCGGCTATCGCCTGCGTGTGGCCGACGATCCGCAGCGAGTCCGTGGTGCTCGATGTCGGCGCCTCGATCGGCGGCGACGCCCGCCATCTGGCCTCGCTCGCAATCATGGGCAGCGCGATGGCGCGGGTGCTGTTCGACATCGAGCGACCGACGGTGGGCCTGCTCAACATCGGGGTGGAGGAGGTCAAGGGCGTCGAGGAGGTGAAGGAGGCGGCCGAGTTGCTGCGCTCCATGAACCTGCCGGAGCTGGACTTCATCGGCTTCGTCGAGGGCGACGGCATTGGCAAGGGAGCCGCCGACGTGATCGTCACCGAAGGGTTTTCCGGCAACATCGCGCTGAAGACGGCGGAAGGTACCGCGCGCCAGATCGCCGAATATCTGCGCAGCGCGATGAGCCGCACCTGGCGCTCCAAGCTCGGCTATCTGTTCGCCAAGAGCGCCTTCAAGGCCCTGCGGGACAAGATGGACCCGCGCAAGGTCAATGGCGGGGTGTTTCTCGGCCTCAACGGCGTTGTGATCAAAAGCCATGGCGGCACCGATGCCGAGGGCTTTGCGTCCGCCGTGGATGTTGGCTATGAGATGGTCCGCTACGATCTCCTGACAAAGATCAATCAAACTCTCAACCGTGACGGCGGGTCGCTGACCCTTATGCCGACCGCGCAGGAGGCTGTTTCGTGAGTGTGATGCGTTCGGTTGTGATCGGCCATGGCGCGTATTTGCCCGAGCGCGTGATGTCCAATGCCGAGCTTGCCGGCATGGTCGAGACCTCGGATGAATGGATTGTCCAGCGCACAGGTATCCGCCAGCGTCACATCGCTGCGGACGGCGAGTTCACCTCGCATCTCGGCCTCAAGGCGGCGCAGGCGGCGATCGCGGACGCGAAAGTCGACGCGCAGTCGATCGACCTGATCGTGCTCGCGACCTCGACGCCGGACCACACCTTTCCCGCGACCGCCGTGCAGATCCAGAATGGCCTCGGCATCCACCATGGTGCTGCGTTCGACCTTCAGGCGGTGTGCAGCGGCTTCATTTTCGCGCTGGCGACCGCCGACAATTTCCTCAAGGCCGGTGCCTACAAGCGCGCGCTGGTGATCGGCGCGGAGACGTTTTCCCGCATCCTCGACTGGAACGACCGCGGCACCTGCGTGCTGTTCGGCGACGGGGCGGGGGCTGTGGTTCTCGAGGCGCAGCCGCAGGCCGGCACCAGTACCGACCGGGGCATTCTCACCACCCATCTACGCTCGGATGGTGCCCACAAGGACAAATTGTACGTCGATGGCGGTCCGTCCTCGACGCAGACCGTCGGCCATCTGCGCATGGAAGGCCGCGAGGTGTTCAAGCACGCCGTCGGCATGATCACGGATGTCATCGTCGATGCTTTCGCCGCGACAGGAACAACGGCTAACGACATCGACTGGCTTGTTCCGCATCAGGCGAACAAGCGGATCATCGATGCGTCGGCCAAGAAGCTCGATATCGCGCCGCAAAAAGTGGTGCTGACCGTCGACCGGCACGGCAATACGTCGGCGGCCTCCATTCCATTGGCGCTTGCGACGGCAGCCGATGACGGACGCATCAAGCGAGGCGATCTGGTGATGCTGGAAGCGATGGGCGGAGGGTTCACCTGGGGCTCGGCCCTGTTGCGTTGGTAAAATTTAGGTCGAATGCCGCGGATTATTATGTCCGAATATCATGCGGTTGCATGATGAGCATGGTTGACCCGTTGCAACTAACCTCTTATTTTTAAGCATAATTTGCACGCTGTAGCTGGGGTTCGGATCATGAGCGAGAGCGGAAAAACGGTCACACGAGTCGATTTGTGCGAGGCGGTCTACCAGAAGGTCGGCCTGTCGCGGACAGAGTCGGCTGCGTTCGTTGAACTCGTGCTCAAGGAGATCACCGACTGCCTTGAGAAGGGCGAAACGGTGAAGCTGTCCTCGTTCGGCTCCTTCATGGTGCGCAAAAAGGGCGAGCGCATCGGCCGCAACCCCAAGACGGGGACCGAGGTCCCGATCTCGCCGCGCCGGGTCATGGTGTTCAAGCCGTCGGCAATCCTGAAGCAGCGCATCAACAACGGTGCCGGTACCAAGGATGAATCGGCCGTCGCCAGCGCGGCTGCGGGCTAGACCCGGCAGGCGCCCGGCAACTTCCCTCCGTTCGTCCAGCAAGCACCGAATCGTTTCCGAAAATCCGAAAAAGCGTTACCCTTTCAGAAGCGGGATGATTCATGCCGTGATTCTGACAGGGGGCTTGCCTTTTGGAAAAGGCACCGGACGCATTTCGGACCATCAGCGAAGTGGCTGACGATCTCGATATCCCGGCTCACGTGCTGCGATTTTGGGAAACGCGCTTCGTTCAGATCAAGCCGATGAAACGCAGCGGCGGCCGCCGGTACTACCGGCCCGACGATGTGGAACTGCTGCGCGGAATCCGTCGCCTGCTGTACGGCGAGGGTTACACCATCCGTGGCGTGCAGCGCATTCTGCGCGAGCATGGCGTCAAGGCTGTCCAGAATCTCGATGAGGCAGCGCTCGCGCCAGCCTCTTTGTCTGGTCCCTCATTCGAGGCTGCACCGCAACACGAGGCACGTGAATTCGCCTTCGACGAGGACGAGACGGCAGAGATCGACGCCGCCGAGGAGATGGACGACGAGGCGAATGAGGTCGAGCTTGAGACCGAAAGCCCGCCGCTACGGCCCTTGATGGATTTCGTGCCTTCGATGTCGGAGCGGATCGGCCCGATGCCGCCGGCTGCGGCCAGGCGTGCTCCGGAAGTGCCGGTTGCGACAGTGTCGAAACCTGCCGTCATGCAGGCTTCGGCGCATCAAAACGGAGCCGATGCGTATGCGCCGCCGGGCGTGCGTCAAAGTCTGCAGCAGAAGGGGCCTCAGCAGACACGGGCTCATGGAGACGGGCAGGCCAAGTTGAAATCCGTTCTCGATGATTTGTTGAGCGCGCGTGCTCTGCTCGACAGGGCCATGGGCGGCTGACGGCATGGCAGCCCAGCGTGGTGATTCAGAAGTTCGCTGTAGAAGATGCTGCCTAGTGAGGCGAACTTCGGATTCGGGACACTAGAGTGGTTTCACTTTGAATGGAACCGAGCCCCGCCATTACCGGGCTTGACCCGGCAATTCATCTGCTTGAAGAGACTCCTCTTTTTAGATGGATGCGTGGGGCAAGCCCACGCATGACGATTCCAAGTCAGCCTGAATTGGTCTTGTCACGCCTGCGGGATTGATCGACGTGTCATTACCATATCGACGAGACGTGGATGGCCTGCGGGCGATTGCCGTTCTGTTCGTCGTCGGCTTTCACTATTTTCCGGCGGTATTTCGCGGCGGCTTCGTCGGCGTCGATGTGTTCTTCGTCATTTCCGGCTTTCTGATCACCAGCCTGATCCGACAGGATGTCGCCGCGGGCCGGTTCAGCGTCGCAACGTTCTATGGGCGAAGAATCAGGCGCATCTTTCCGGCGCTCATTCTCGTTCTGCTTGTCTCGCTGGGGATGGGCTTTCTGTTCATGCTGCCCGATGCCTATCGCGCGCTGGGCCTCAACACGGCGGCATCGGCGGGCTTTATCGCCAACATCGCGTTATTTCTGCAACAGAACTACTTCGCGCCGAGCGCGGAATTCAACCCGCTGCTGCACATCTGGTCGCTGGGTGTGGAGGAGCAGTTCTATCTGGTCTGGCCGCTGATCCTGATGCTGCTGGTGCGCCACCGCGCGGCGCTCGCGATTGCGATCGGGCTGACCATCCTGTCGTTTGGCGGCAATGTCGTGCAGACCGCGAACGATCCTGTTGGCGCGTTCTTTCTGCCGCTGGGCCGTTTCTGGGAATTGGGGTCGGGGGCAATTCTAGCACTGCTTCACGCCCGCGCCGGTGGTTTTGTTCACGGCAAGTCGTGGATGGGATGGGTCGGATTGCTGTTGCTCGCGACAGCGATGATGGTGGTCGATCGCGACAGGGCGTTTCCTGGATGGTGGGCGTTGTTGCCGGTGGCCGGCACGGTTCTGCTGATTGCATCGGGCGAAAATGCGCGAGCGAACCGTATGCTGGGTCACCGCACGCTGGTCTATATCGGACTGATCAGCTACCCGTTTTATCTGTGGCATTGGCCGCTTCTGGTTTTCGCCCGCACCATCCGCTTCCACAGAGAGCCGACGGTCATCATGTCGATTGGCTTGATTGTTGCGGCGGGTGTTCTTGCGCATCTCACATACAAGTTTATCGAACGTCCGCTCCGCTCGGGCGGCCATCTCTCCACCAAGGCGGTTTCGCTTGTCGTTCTTCTTGCTGTCTGCGGGTCCCTGGGTTTTGTGGTGTACGCGAAAGACGGCTTCCCGGACCGTTTTCCGCGCGAGATCCAGAAGCGTGTAATCGATGCGGGCAAGGATGCCGCCGCTCAGGTGTGCGTGTACGGCGCCGAGACCAGGCCATCCGCCGAATGCGACGGGATCGGACCAGCCGGTGCACCGCTCGTTCTGGTCTGGGGCGATTCACATGCCTTTCATCTGATTGCCGGCTTGCAGGCCCTGCAACAGGAGCGGCGGGACTTCCGTCTCGCGCGCTATATCGCATTTAGCTGTGCCCCGATGGCGGATAATTCGGCGCCGCTTCCGCGTTATTGCGACGATGCGAATGAGCTCGCGCGACAAAAGATCCCGTTGTTGCGGCCGGATACCGTTATCATCGCGGCGCGATGGATAGTCTATGACGGCACAGGCAAATATGCCTTGGTTGATGCGAAAAGGCTGACCCGAACGATCGACTGGCTGAAGGCGGCGGGTGTGCAACACATCGTTGTCATCGGGCAGATGCCGCAATGGAAGATCGCGCCATCCGTGATTCCGCTGCGGGATTTCCAGTTCAGTATCTTCAAGCGCTCCGCCGCGCCGGATAAAATTCCGGAATGGGATTCAGCCTATCTTGAGTGGTGGACATTCGCGGCAGAGAATATGGTGAAGCGCGTCGCCGCTGCGGAAAACGTGACGTTCATTTCACCGGCCGCGACCTTCTGCAAGGGCAATAGCTGTCTGATTACTGTTCCAAACAGTGGTGGACAGCCGACCTCCTGGGATAATGGCCATCTGACGCCTGCCGCGTCGAAGTTCTTTATCGAGCGGAATGCAGCGGCGATCGATCCGGAGTATCGTAAGGATGGGCAGCCCAGGTGAGGCCGCGGTTTCCGGCCCTGATCTGGCGGTAGCCGGGGTCGTTTTGCCCGGTTCTCGCCTTGCCTTATGCCGCCAATTTCCCTAATCAGTGCCCATCGTCGGAGCGTGGCGCAGCCCGGTTAGCGCACTAGTCTGGGGGACTAGGGGTCGTGGGTTCAAATCCCGCCGCTCCGACCATTTTTCAAAGGAATGTCGAGAGCAACTTGTAGGGCTGCCGGGTTCTGCCTCGCGGCGGTGGCATGCTTTTCCGGCGCCAGCCATCGTGCCTGCAGTTGCTTCGAATCTTGAAGGCGCTTTATCCTTCGTTATCAGCGGTGCCGATTCTTCCGCGCAAAACAGAAGGTGAAAGCGATGCTCTCCATCCGGCTGCGAAAATGGGTTGTTGCATTGGCTGTTGTCCTTGGGGCGGGTTTTGCCTCCGCGGCCCACGCCGATAGCGGCACGATCCGTATCTCCGTGCTCAAGGGTGGCTGGTTCATCGGCGCCTCGGGCGGAAGCGGTACGCTGGTGTTTCATGGCCGCCGCTATCCGCTGTCGATCGGTGGCCTGAGCGCGGGCCTCGTGTTCGGCGCCTCGAAGACCGATCTTGTCGGCACGGTCAGCAACATCACGAGGCCATCAGATGTCGCGGGCGTTTATGGCGCAGCAGGTGCTGGTGTCGCGGCGGTTCGTGGTGTCAGCGCCATCGTTCTGACCAACGAAAAGGGTGCGGTGCTGACCATGCAGGGCCATCAGGCCGGCTTGATGGTGAATGCCGATCTGAGCGGGCTTGCGATCTCGCTGCGGCGATAGGCTGGCTCATCATCGCGGCATTGGCCGGGCGGCGGCGAGCCGTTCGGCTAGCAGTTGTGCGTGCCGGATGACGTTGATTTGCCTTGTATTTTAAGTGCAGGGCTTTATAGCCAAAATTGGCCTGCGGAGGACATCGCCCCGCGGTGTGCCTCCGGTTTGATCGCGGGCGTGGCGGATTTTCGTTATGATGACGCCTCGCCAATGGCTCGCGGGTTGATGATGGAAAACCGGATTTCCGAAACAAGTGCCCTCAACAGAGGAACCTTGCCCTGACGGTTCTCTCCCTCATATCTCCCCGCCGTCTGCTGGGCGCGATCGACGCCTATGTGGTGCGGCTGACGCTGTTGTCGTTCCTGATCGTGCTGGTATCGCTGACCGGTGTGATCTGGGTGACGCAGGCGTTGCGCGGCATCGACCTGATGACGGCGCAAGGCCAGACCGTGCTGGTGTTCCTCGGCATCACCGGGCTTGCGATTCCGGTGCTGGCGTTGATCATCGCGCCTCTGGCGATGCTTTTGGCGGTGACGCACACGCTCAACCGTCTTTCGGCCGATTCCGAAGTCATCGTGATGAATGCCGCCGGGCTGTCGCCGTGGCGGTTCCTGCGTCCGTTCATGGTTTCGACGGTGATCGTCGCCTGCCTGATTTCCTTCCTCGCGATCTTCCTTGCGCCGGAATGCCTGCGCGCGCTGCGGCGCTGGCACACCGAGATCGGCGCGGATGTGCTCGCGAACGTGTTGCAGCCGGGGCAGTTCATCCGGCTCGACAAGTTGGTGCTGCGCGTGCAGGAGCGCAGGCCCGGCGGCGTGCTGACCGGTGTGTTCATCGACGATCAGCGCAATCCAGCGGAACGCATCAACATCACGGCGCAAAACGGCGTGGTGCAGAAGACCGACAAGGGCTCGTTTCTGGTGCTCAGCGACGGCAACCTGCAGCGCTTCCAGGCGGACAAGAAGGACCCCCTGATCGTCGCCTTCAAGAGCTACGCTTTCGACATGTCGCAGTTCTCGCAGGCGCCGCAGACTTACAACTACAATGCCCGCGAGCGTTTCATCGGCGAGCTGATTTCACCGCCGAAGGATGACGCCGTTGCGCAGCGCAGCCTCGGCCAGTTCCGCGCCGAGCTTCATGACCGCTTGCTGGCCGGTCTTTATCCGTTCGTGTTCGTGATTCTGGCGTTCGCCTTTCTGGGCCCGCCACGGACGACGCGACAGGGACGGAATTTTGCGGTCTCGGCACTTGTCCTGCTCGTTCTTGTGGTGCGTATCGGGGGATATGCCTGCTCGACCATCGGCGTCTCGCGCCCCGGTGCGATTGTCGTTCAGTACGCCATGCTGATGATTGTTGCGGGCGTGAGTATCTGGATGATCCTCAAGGGCGTGGTGGTCGATCCGCCGGCGAACCTCACGGCGCAGTTCGGAAGATGGCGTGAACGCCTGTCGTCGATACGGCTGCCCGCGCTACGGCGGTGACAATCCGACGTCGCCTTGCGCGGCCATGCTGCGGGTCTTGTATTCGTAGGTCGCCGCGGCAAATCCCCACATTGCACCGAGCATCAGCCAGAAGTGCCGCCAGTGGTCGACGTCGATGATGAAGGCTTCGCCGACGGTGCCAAGGAATGCGCAGAAGAATGCGAGATAGGTGCGCTGCCACGGCACCCGCACGAAAATCAGCCGGAAGCCCATCGCCACCGTGACGAAGACCAGCGTCGGGAACAGGATGCCGGAAATCCAGCCGCCTGACATGAAGGCGTTGAGGAAGGAATTATGCGTGTCCTCCGGGAAGAACCGCCTGAACTGCAACGGGCCGATGCCGAATGGCAGGTCGAGCGCCATCTGGAAGCCGAGGATATGGCGGCCGAACCGGCCGTAGCGGCCGCTGTCGTAAGTCTGGTGCAGGCTCGCGCGTTCCTTGAACAGGCTGTCGATGGAATCAAACGACAGAAGCACGGCGAGTGCCAGCGCCAGCGCGGCGACGGCGGCGATCGCGGTCAGCACGATGCGGCTTTGCTGCGAGCGCGACCGGCTCGTCAGGTACATCAGCGCCACCATGAAGATCGATGTGAAGACGAGTTGGCCCCAGGCGGCGCGCGAGAATGCCAGCAGCAGAGCGAGCGCGATGATGCCGAACGCCAGCGCATTGCGGAGCGATTTGAAGAACGGGGCCGTGATGACGTTTTGCAGCGCGAGCAATGCGGGCAGGATGAGGAAGGCCGACAGCACGTTCGGATCCTTGAACGTGCCGCGCGCGCGCCCGTACAGCGTCAGCAGATCGTAGCCGCCTGGCACGAGATGGAAGTAACCGGCGACGCCGGAGCCGCCCGCGATCACGCCGCCGATAATCATGCCGCGTTGCAGAAGGTCGAGCCGCTTTTCGGTATCTTCGGCAAGCACCAGCGCGAAGAAGAACGCGGTGATCGCCATGTACCACGAGGTCGCGATCCAGTTCACGATCTGGGACTGGTCCATCAGATCGATCGAGCAGATTGTGTAGCCGAAATTCAGCATCACCAGCATGATGAGCAGCGGCAGGAACACGGGGCGCATCCGCAGGCCGGTGGCGTAGAAGAAAATGATGCCAGCCAGCGTCGCGAGTTCGTAGGGGCTCGGCTCGATGAACACCAGCGAGCCGCCGACGCCCGCGATCCACATCAGGGCATGCTGGATGGCGCGCACGCGAGGCGGCGCGAGGCGATGCGTGGAGAGCAGGTGATCGGTGGCGAAGGTCATCGCCGGGCCTCCGCCGGTGCGCTCAATAGGCGTTCTCGCCCTTGATCAACGCCCACGGCGTTTTCAACAGGATGTAGAGATCGAACAGCGGCGACCAGTTCTCGATGTAATAGAGATCGAACTCGACGCGTTTCTGGATTTTTTCCTCGTTGTCGATCTCGCCGCGCCAGCCGTTGATCTGCGCCCAGCCGGTAATGCCCGGCTTGACGCGATGGCGCGCGAAATAGCCGTCCACCGCTTCGTCGAACAGGCGGCTTTGCAGTTTGCCCTGCACCGCATGGGGGCGGGGGCCAACGATCGACAGATTGCCCTTGAAGACCACGTTGAAAAGCTGCGGCAGTTCGTCGAGGCTGGTCTTGCGGATGATGCGGCCGACGCGCGTCACGCGCGGATCGTTCTTGGTCACGACCTTGGCCGCCAGCGGATCGGCCTGATGATGATAGAGAGAGCGGAATTTGAAGACGTCGATGCGCTCGTTGTTGAAACCGAAGCGCTTCTGACGGAACAGCACGGGGCCGGGACTGTCGAGCTTGATCGCGAGCGCGACCAGCGCCATCACCGGCGCCAGCAGGACGAGCAGAAGGGCGCCGACGAAGCGGTCGAACACCCATTTCATCACCATATCCCAGTCGGTAATCGGTTGCTCGAACATGCCGAGCGTCGGCACCGAGCCGATGTAGGAATAAGAGCGCGGCCGGAAGCGCAGCTTGTTGATGTGGGCGGACAGGCGAATGTCCACCGGCAGCACCCACAGCTTCTTCAGCATGTCGAGAATGCGGCTCTCGGCCGAAATTGGCAGCGCGAACAGCACGAGATCGACGCGGGTGCGGCGGGCGAATTCGAGAATGTCGTTGACCTTGCCGAGCTTGGGAAGGCCCGCGCAGGTGTCGAGCGCGCGCGTATCGTTGCGGTCGTCGAATACACCGAGCAGCTTGAGATCGGAATCGTCCTGCTGGCGCAATGCCTCGATCAAATGTTCGCCATTCTCGTCGGAGCCGACGATGATGGTGCGGCGGCCGAGTCTGCCTTCACGCGCCCATCTGCGTACCAGCGAGCGCAACATCATGCGCTCCATGCTGAGTGCGATGAAGCCGAATACGAAGAACGTCACCAGCCAGACGCGGGAGACGGTATCGCCGAACTTGGCGAAGAACGACACGCCGATGAACAGCAGGAACACGAAAGCCCAGGACGAGATCAGGCGCGTGAACTGCCGCAGCCGCCCGCGATAGATCTCGATGTCGTAGACCTCGGCGGCCTGAAAACTGATGACGGCGACGAGCGACATCGCCAGAACGGCCCAGACCGGCGTCCAGGAGAAGCCGTCGATCGGCACGACATAACCGAGATAAGAGGCGATGCCGACGATGCTGAGGCAAACGAAATCGGCGGCGCGGACCACGCCGTTGATGACGACGCTCGAATAGGCGGAATGGACCTTCTCGTTAGTGACAGCCAGCGCAACAGGTGAAAGCCTGCGGCGGCGCTCGAACGGATAGGCACGGCCTGCCATCGCAGGCGCAGCACCCGCTGCGGCCGCATCAGCCTTTACCTGAAGATCACTCGCTTCCACGCCTGCAAATCCGCCTGTTTCGCGCCTTGCGCGATGCCCGACCGGATACCGGACAAATCAGAACAATCCGTTATTCCCATTGGGTGTTAACGAAGGTTGAAGGTATCCCGATAGGCATCCAGCACGCCGTCGACCATCGCCTTCTGTGAGAAGTTCATGAAGATGCGCTCGCGCAGCGCCTTGCTGCGCTCGCGGGCGACATTGGGGTTGTCGAGAGCAGCCGCGATGGCATCCGCCATGGCCTCGACATTGTCCGGGGCAAACAGTGCTTCCTTGAAGGGGCCGAAGATTTCCGGAATGCCGCCGACATTGGCGGCGAGCAGTGGCACGCCGGCGGCGGCGGCTTCGATCACCACATAGGGCATCGAGTCCCCGCGCGACGGTACAATCAGCAGGCGGCCTTTCGAGAAGCCGAAGCGCGCCTTGACGTGACCGATGAAGCGCACCGCGTCACCCAGCTTGTGCCGGGCGACGAGCGCCTTGAGAGTTGCGGTTTCCTCGCCGTCTCCGGCAAGCGTGAGCGTTACGGGCCTGCCGTTGGCACGCAGCCGCGCCACGGCTTCGATCAGCAGATCGGCGCCCTTGATGTGGCGGAACTCTCCGACATAGACGAGATCGGTCGCATCCTCGGCCAGCGGTACCGGATCGAATTCATTGGCGCCGACGCCATTGAAGACGCAGCGCACGAGGCCGGACGGCTTGCCGACCACGCGCTCGTAGGTATCGCGCGCAAAGCCGCTTTCAAACAGGAAGAGGTCGGTGCGGTTCATCAAGGCGCGCTCGAGCCTCGTATAGAACGCGCCTTTCAGCGTTTCGGGCCGGTAGTGCAGTGACCCACCATGCGGGGTGTAAATCCTGATGGTGTCTTTCGATACGCCCTTGAGGCGGACGAATGCGCCTGCCTTCGCGCCATGGCCGTGCAGCACGTCGAGCTTGAGCATGCGCGCAAGCTGGAGGAATCTTAGCGCCGTGACCGGGTCGGCGGGGTGCGGTTCGCGGCGAATGGCAAGGCGATAGATGCCGAGCTTCATCTTCGGTGCGATGGCTTTCAACGCCGCGTCGGCACGCTCGCCGCCAGTCAGGCTGTCGGCCAGGATGCCGACCTCGTGGCCGCGCTCGGCCTGTCCCTCCGCGAGATCGAGAATGTGACGGATGATGCCGCCAACAGGCGCGCGGACGGCGTGCAGAATGCGGAGAGGGCGGTCAGGGAAGGGCATGGCTTTTGCTTAGCCCGTCCGCGTTTAAAAAGCATGACGTGCGCAATATTAACCGCGCAGCAACCTTAATGGACTGTAATCGCGCCGTACCAGTTGTGTGAGCGTAGCGGGAGCTGTTGATGCGTGTGGCGTATTTGCGTGACCGGCTAAAAGGTGCTGCTGGCGCTTTTCGTCGGTACATGGCTCCCGCGACCGCCCCCGCCGCAAAGCCGGCGTCCAAGGTGGTATCCAAGCCGCGTCTTGGCGATCTCGATTTAAGACTGATCTGGCAGGCGCTCGTCGACAAGCGCAAATGGGTGCTGGTGCCGACGGCGGTGGTGTTCGTGCTGTCGATGGCCGCCGTTAACGTTGTCACGCCGCGCTACAAGTCCGAAGCGCGGATCCTGATCGATGGCCGCGAAAACATCTTCCTGCGTCCGAACGGCGAGCGCAGCGAGGAGCGTGCCGCGCTTGACGATGCGGCGGTGACGAGCCAGGTGCAGTTGCTGCTGTCGCGGGATCTCGCGATCGACGTCATCAAGAAGAACCATCTCGACAAGCTGCCGGAGTTCGATCCGGTGCTGAACGGCATTTCGCCGCTGAAATCCCTGCTGTCGTTGTTCGGCATCGGTCGCGATCCGTTCCGCATGACGCCGGAGGAGCGGGTGCTGGGCGCCTATTACGAGCGTCTCACCGCCTATGCGGTCGACAAGTCGCGCGTCATGGTCGTCGAATTCCAGTCGCGCGATCCGAAACTCGCGGAGCGGGTCGCGAACTCGATTGCGGACGGCTATCTGGTGATGCAGCAGGCCGGACGGCAGGAGCAGGCCAAGGCGGCCGGCCAGTGGCTGTCGGGCGAAATCGATAATTTGCGCAGGAAGGTTGCCGACGCCGAGGATCGTGTCGAGGCATTCCGCTCCAAATCCAATCTGTTTATCGGCACCAACAACACCACGCTCTCCAACCAGCAACTCGGCGAGTTGAACACGCAACTCAACAATGCGCGTGCGCAGAAGGCCGATGCGGAAGCGCGTGCGCGTTCGATCCGTGACATGCTGAACAGCGGCCGGCCGATCGAGGCCTCCGAGGTTCTGAATTCCGATCTGGTGCGCCGGCTCAGCGAGCAACGTGTCACGCTGCGCGCGCAACTGGCCGAACAATCGTCCACGCTGATGGATCGCCATCCCCGCATCAAGGAACTGAAGGCGCAGATCGCCGATCTCGACCGGCAGATTCGCGAGGAGGCGGGCAAGCTGTCGCGCGCGTTTGAAAACGATGCACGTATCGCGGGTGCGCGGATGGACAGCCTGAGTGCGAGTCTCGACCAGTTGAAGGCACATGCGACCTCCAGCAACGGCGAGGAGGTGCAGTTGCGCGCGCTGGAGCGCGAGGCGAAAGCGCAGCGTGATCTTCTGGAGACCTACCTTGCGAAGTATCGCGAAGCGACGGCGCGTGAGAGCATCGATTCCGCGCCCGCCGATGGCCGCATCATTTCCCGCGCCATCGTCTCCAACACGCCCGCTTATCCGAAGAAGCTGCCGATCGTGCTGATCGCGACGCTGATGACGATGATGCTCACCGGCGGCTATATCGCGACCGCTGAGCTTCTTCGCATGGCAGCGCCGTGGGGCGCGCCGAGAGACGAGGCATATGTGGCTGAACCGTTCGGCGGGATTCAGCCTGTGCTGTCGGTGCAGTCGCAGATCGAGCGATTGGCGGAATCGCTCCGTGCGAATGGTGAACGTGCGCGCAAGATCACGCTGATTGGAGCGGGTGCGGCGGAGGACGTCTCCAATACGGCGCTGGCGCTGGCGCGGCAGTTGTCGCGCGATTCAAAAGTTTTGCTGATTGGCCTGTCGCCCGCGGCGGCGGATGCGGTTTCGCAGACGCCGGGCTTGAGCGATCTCGCCAGGGGCGTCGCCTCGTTCGGGCAGATCATCAACCGCGATACGCGTTCGCCGGTGCATGTGATCGGCGCGGGCATCCAGCCGGATCACGCTTTGCTGACGTCGCCGCGCGTTGTCATGGCGCTCGATGCGCTGATGCAGACTTACGACCATGTGGTACTGGACGCGGGCACCGCGACCGGTCTTCCGTCATCGCTGATTGCCTCGCAGGCCCACGCCGTGATCCTGCCGGCCCCCGGCCTTCCGGAGGCCGCGAAGGCGACCATGCGCGCGCAACTGATGGCATCCGGCTTTGTCGCGGTGAGCATCCTCAACCGCACGCCCACGAGCGAAGCCGCGCCGGAAGAGGTTGCGGCGGCCTGAGTTCAGTCACCGATTGTGTGTGACGGTGGGTGCAGCGCGGCCTTGCGTCAGCGATGCAGAGCCGCGCGTAGCCGGTGAGCCATGGCCACCAGGGCCGGATTCTGCTTCACCATGCGCTTGGCGTGATTGAGCGATGACATGCCGAGCGCCGCCAGTCGCCCATAGGCGCTGAGCGGAATGAAGCTGTCGAAGATCGGCTCATCGTCCTTGCAGAACCAGCGCTTGTAGTCATCCGAGCCGATTCCGAGATCGAAGGCGCAATAGCCGAGTTCGGTATAATGGTCGATGATGTTACGCAGCAGGATCAGGCCGGGGCTGTACTTTGCATTCTCGGACATCGTGTAGGTGTTGAACATCATCGAGATGCGATGGCCATCGGCAACGCCTGCGAACATCGCGATAATTTCATTGTCGCATTCCAGTGTGTGGATCGCGATGGCGCGCCCGTCATTAGGGACCTTGGACAGGCAGGCGGTGCGGATGAAGGCTTCGATGCCCGGATCGGCAAACACGTTCGGCAGATTCTGCGCGGCCATGCGCAACGGCTTGATGGTGAAGAACGCGTCGAGGACACGCGTGATGTCCTCGTCGGTGCGGGCGAGGAAAAAGCGATAGCCGGGCAGCGCCTTCAGCTTCTTTTCCTTCGCGCGGATGCGGCGGCGAAAACCGGAACTGATGATGTCTTCCGGGTGCGCTCCGGGTGGCATGCGCAACAGCGGGCAAGCGTTCGCTGAAAGTTGGCGTGAAAAATGCGCCAACGGATTGAGAACGCCGTCCCATCGCTCCGGTTGTTGCGTCAGCGCCAGCAGGTCGATCCGGTCACCATGGGCCGCAATCGCGGCGAGAATCGTATCGATGTCGGCTTTGCAGGCGGAAGCCGCGAAGTCGCGCCGCCACAGGCCCATGTTGAATGTCGGATGTTTGCCGCCGAGAAAGCGCGCGATGTTCACGCCATTCTCCCGGACCGAGCCGAGCGGCAGCAGCATCAGGGGGCGGCCCCCGCGGTCGTAGGCGACGACGATGAGCGGTTTTGTATTCAGATGCGTGCCGGCATGAGCCTGCCAGGCGTTGAGAAAATCGAAGCGTTGAAAGGAGGTGTGGAGATAATCGGGCGTCTCCATCCCGCGCCAGATCGCTTCCGCCTCCGCAAGGCTGCCATGGATGGCAACGCTGGTAACGGCGCTGACGGCCCCAGCGCGCGCATAGGCGGCTTGGTTTTCGTGCTCAGCGACGCTAGCCATTGCAAACCTTGTTGTCAGGACGGATCGTGCAGGGGCCTGCCGCCCCTGACCGGTCGACCTTTTCAAATAAACGTCAACAAAGGGTAATGAATCAGGGTTTGCGGAACCGGGCCGAGGGCTTTCAGGCCGTCGGCGCGTCCGGCCGTGCCATCCACGCAATCAGCGGCATGGCCGGCAGAACCCAGCCCAGACCCGCGACCACATAGAAAATGGCCTGCGCCAGCCGCGAAGCGGCGAGCCACGGCGTCTGCGCGATCGCCATTCCGAGCAGCGACCACACCACGACGAGAACGAGCAAGCCTATGGTTCCGATGAATTTTCGCGTTCTGATCTTCATGAAATCGGGAGCCTGCGTGGATGCGCGCCTTGCGCCGCAAGGCG
Organism: Afipia sp. GW821-FHT14H12; assembly: GCF_058803465.1. Classification (NCBI taxonomy): domain Bacteria; kingdom Pseudomonadati; phylum Pseudomonadota; class Alphaproteobacteria; order Hyphomicrobiales; family Nitrobacteraceae; genus Afipia; species Afipia sp. GW821-FHT14H12. The sequence goes on from NZ_JBXAOZ010000001.1 coordinate 2,292,757, forward strand.
GGGGGACTATAAGGGCCGCGTCCGGCCGATCAAGCCTTCCCCAGCGGACCTTATATCTCCATGACCGACACCCTCGATGATACCCGTTCCGCCACGACGCCGTCGCGGCGCCCGATCCGCATCTGGCTCGGAATTGTGGCCGCGATGATTATCGGCACATTGCTGGTCGGCGGAGCGACGCGGCTGACCGAATCCGGTCTCTCGATCACGCAATGGAATCCGGTCTCGGGCATGGTGCCGCCCTTGAGCGCCCATGCGTGGGATCAGGAATTCGAGGCCTACAAGCAGATTCCGCAATATCGCGAAATGAACGCGGGGATGAGCCTGTCCGAGTTCAAGACCATCTTCTGGTGGGAATGGACGCACCGGCTGCTCGCGCGCAGCATCGGTGCGGTGTTCTTCTTTCCGTTTCTGTATTTTCTGATACGCGGCGGCCTAGGCCACGCCTTGAAGCGGCGGCTGTGGGTGCTGTTCGCGCTCGGCGGGCTGCAGGGCGCCGTCGGCTGGTGGATGGTGAAGTCGGGACTGACCGCACGCGTTTCCGTCTCGCAATACCGGCTTGCGATTCACTTTCTTCTCGCGCTGCTGATCTTCTCTGCGATCGTCTGGACCATGCGCGGCCTTGCGCCGCGTGCGACAAAGGCCCTCGCCAGCACGCGGGCCGTGCTGACCAGCAAGATTTTGCTGGGGCTTGTGTTCCTGCAATTGTATTTCGGCGCGCTGGTCGCGGGCCTGCGCGCAGGCAAGATCTACAACACCTGGCCTGACATCGATGGCGGGTTCATTCCGCCGCTCGACCAGTTGTTCTTCGAGCAGCCATGGTGGCGCAATTTCTTCGACAGCACGCTGACGGTGCAATTCACCCACCGGATGATCGCCTACACGCTGTTCGCGGTGGCGCTGCTGCACCTCGTCGACGTGATCCGCAGCAAGGCATCGCCTGCCGTGATCCGCGGCGCAGCATGGCTGATGGCCGCACTGAGCCTTCAGCTCGTGATCGGCATTTTCACGCTGCTGCATCAGGTGCCGATCTCCCTCGGCCTGCTGCATCAGGCGACCGCGATCGTGGTGCTGACATTCACGCTGCTGCAGGCCTATCGCCTTCACTATGTGGAAAGTCCGGTGGAGCAGGGGCTCGTGCCTGCGCTTCGTTAATTTGCATTCTCGACGAATTCTAAATCGCTGCCCTCTCGTAGTCGTGCGTCACCGTCTTTACATGCGAAGGCGCGCGCATAAGCAATTGGCGCTTGCGGAGTCTATTTCCGATGTCGAACGCATTCATCCAGGCTGCCGTCATTCTGCTGCGCGAGGGCCTTGAGGCCATGCTCGTGATCGCGGCGCTCGCGGCTTATCTGCGTAAGGTGGATGGCGGGCATCGCGTCGGCGCGCTCTATCTCGGCGCGCTGGCGGCGATTGGCGCGAGCCTGATCGCGGCCTGGCTGTTCGCCGTGCTCAATTCCGGCGAGCACAGCGACCTGATGGAAGGCATCGTCATTCTCGTCGCGGCAGGGCTGATGCTCTATGTCAGCGGCTGGCTATGGAACAAGCAGGACCCCAAGGGCTGGAAGGAGTACCTTGCCCACAAGGCCGACCACGCGCTGGCGCGAGACACCGGCTGGGCGGTGGGGCTGCTGGCGTTCCTTGCGGTGTTTCGCGAGGGCGCGGAAACGGTTTTGTTCATCACAGCACTCGCCGCGACCGAAGGCGGCTGGAGCGCTGGCCTGTTCGGCGGGCTTTTGGCCGCCGCGCTGGCGCTCGCGGTGCTGTTCTATTTCATCAATCTGGTGGCGCAGCGGATTCCGTTGCGGCCCTTGTTCATCGTCACTTCGGCCTTCCTGTTCCTGATGGGCATCAAGTTCATCGGCGAGGCGATGCAGGAATTCCAGGAACAGGCCATCGTGCCGTTCACGCTGCTCCATGGTTTCGGGTGGATGGAAACCATCGGTCTCAATCCGACGCTTGAGGCGGTCTCGGCGCAGTTGCTGGTGATCCTGTTCGCGGTGGCGAGTTTTGCAGTGGTCCAGCGCAACAACCGTCTCGTTCGCCGCGACAAGGCCGCCGGCGCGACATAGCCGAATTCAATGCGCGAAAGAAAAGCGGCGCCATAACCGGCGCCGCTTTTTGTCGTGTTGGATGATCCTCAGTACGGAACGTTGAGCGCCTGTTCGAGATCGGCGATCAAATCTTCCTTGTCCTCGATGCCGATCGACAGCCGCACCACGTCGGGCCCAGCGCCCGCCATGGTCTTCTGCTCGTCGGTAAGCTGGCTGTGCGTGGTCGAGGCGGGATGGATGATGAGCGAGCGGGTGTCGCCGATATTGGCAAGGTGAGAGAACAGCCGCACATTCGAGACGAGGCTGATGCCTGCCTCATAGCCGCCCTTCAACCCGAAGGTGAACACAGCGCCCGCGCCCTTCGGCGTGTATTTGCGCGCGAGGTTGTAATAGCGGTCGCCCGGCAGGCTCGCATAATTCACCCATGACACGGCGGGATGTTTCGACAGCCATTCGGTGATGGCCTTGGTGTTGTCGACATGACGCTGCATGCGCAGCGCCAGCGTCTCGATCCCGGTCAGGATCATGAATGAGTTGAACGGCGAGATCGCGGGGCCGAGGTCGCGCAACGCCAGCACGCGCACGGCGATGGCGAAGGCGAAATTGCCGAAGGTCTCGTGCATCCGGATGCCGTGATATTCCGGACGCGGCTCGCTCAGCAGGGGATAGCGGCCGCTGCCCGTCCAGTCGAACGTACCCGCGTCCACGATGATTCCGCCGAGCGAATTGCCGTGGCCGCCAAGGAACTTGGTCAGCGAATGCACCACGATGTCCGCGCCGTGATCGATCGGCTTGAGGAGGTAGGGCGAGGCCAGTGTGTTATCGACGATGAACGGCACCTTCGCCTTGCGCGCGACCTCCGCCACCGCTTCGAGATCGGTGATCGCGCCGCCGGGATTGGCGACCGACTCCACGAAGATCGCCTTGGTCTTGGGCGACACCGCGCGCTCGAAGGTGCTGATGTCATCCGAATCCGCCCACACCACGTTCCAGCCGAAATTCTTGTAGGCGTGGGTGAACTGGTTGATCGATCCGCCATACAGGCGGCGCGAGGCGATGAACTCATCGCCGGGCTGCAACAGCGTGTGGAACGCCATCACCTGCGCGGCGTGGCCGGAGGCGGCCGCAACCGCCGCGGTGCCGCCCTCAAGCGCAGCGACACGCTCCTCCAGCACCGCCGTCGTCGGGTTGCCCAGGCGCGTGTAGATGTTGCCGAAGGTCTGCAGGCCGAACAGCGAAGCGGCATGATCGGCATCGTTGAAGACGAAAGAGGCCGTCTGATAGATCGGCGTCACGCGTGCGCCGGTGGTCGGGTCGGGTTGCGCGCCCGCATGAATGGCGAGGGTGGAGAAGCCGGGCAATTGTTCAGTCATGGAACATCCTTTGGCGAACTGAAACCTTGAAATGAAAGGCGCTTACGCCGCGCCGTTGCGATCCTTGTCGGCCTGTGCGCGTGCCGCGCGATCGGCGGCAGCGGTCGAGCCGCCGGCAACGCTTGGGCGATTGAGCGACAGTCGCATACCTGTCGTCGGAATCGGTGCGCGCTTGGCGCTGATGGTGCGGGAGTTCACGCCGACCCATTGGATTTCGGAGGTGAGGCGGCCGTATTCGATCTTCGGGCAGCGGTTCATCACCACCTTGATGCCTGCGGCTTCCGCCTTGGCGGCGGCGGCATCGTCGCGCACGCCGAGCTGCATCCAGATCACCTTCGGCAGCACCGGAAGCGATAGCGCTTCCTCGACGATCGGCATGGCGTGAGCCGAGCCGCGGAAGATATCGATCATGTCTACCGGACGGCCGATCTCCCTCAGTGAGCCGACGAATGGTTTGCCTGCGATCGTCTTGCCGAGTTGTCCGGGGTTGACGGGAATCATGTCGTATCCGCGCTGGTCGAGATATTTGAATGCAAAATAGCTCGGCCGCACGTTGACGGGCGATGCGCCGACCATGGCGATGGATTTGATGTTGGTCAGGATGCCGCGAATATAACTATCGGGGTAAGCATTGTGGTCCATTGGCGGCAGTCCTCGTGTGGATATTCGTCTTTAGTCCCGCAGCGCACGCACGTCTTTGTTTTTATTGTCGCGCCGCAGTGATACAGGCGTCATATATGAGATCGTGACGAAACGGGCCACATGACAAATGCGAAAATGACGGTGGCTGAACTTGAAGCGTTCCTCCACCGCGAGTTTCCTCAGGCGTTCAGCTCCGGCGAGATTTTGATCGAGAGTGCAGACGGCACCAGCAGCCTGCTGCGTCAGCCTTACAGCGAGCATATGCTGCGCCCGGGCGGTACCGTGTCGGGGCCGACGCTGATGGCGCTGGCCGATTTCGCGATGTACGTGGCGCTGTTGTCGGCGATCGGGCCGGTCGGCCTCGCGGTGACGACCAATCTCAGCATCAGTTTCATGCGCAGGGGCCAGCCGGGGCAGGACATCGTCGCCGCGGCGCGACTCATCAAGGTCGGCAAGCGGATGGCGTTCGGCGAGGTGAACCTGCTGTCGGGCACGTCGCCCGATCCGATCGCCCATGCGAGCGCGACCTATTCCATTCCAAAATCATCATGATTTTTGTGGTATTATAACACCATATTTATAAGCTATTGTTTTATATGGTTTTATTTTCGTAGATGGACGTTGACGGGTGAGGGGGTGTTCTCTAGAAACACGCCCAGTCCGGCGACAGCGCCGCACGCCATTTTCACGGATATCTCACATGAAGACGTTTTCGGCGAAACCGGCCGAGGTCAACAAGAAGTGGGTGATCATCGACGCCAAGGGTCTGGTCGTCGGTCGTCTCGCCACCTTGGTCGCGATGCGTTTGCGCGGCAAGCACCTGCCGACCTACACCCCCCACGTTGATTGCGGTGACAATGTCATCATCATCAACGCCGCGCATGTCGTCCTCACCGGGCGCAAGCGCGACAACAAGGTTTACTACAACCACACCGGCTTTATCGGCGGCATCAAGGAGCGTTCCGCGAAGTCGATCCTCGAGGGTCGTTTCCCCGAGCGCGTCGTGGAGAAGGCCATTGAGCGCATGATTCCGCGCGGTCCGCTCGGCCGTATCCAGATGGGCAACCTGCGCGTCTATCCGGGTGCCGAGCATCCGCACGAGGCCCAGAATCCGGAAGTCGTCGATATCGCTTCTCTGAACCGCAAGAACACGAGGGCCGCGTAATGTCCGATACCATGCAGTCCCTCGATCAGTTGTCGTCGCTGAAGACCGCGGCGCCTGAAGCTCCCAAGCGCGAGAAGAAGGTCGACAAGCAGGGCCGCGCCTATGCCACCGGCAAGCGCAAGGACGCAGTCGCCCGCGTCTGGATCAAGCCCGGCTCCGGCAAGGTTACCGTCAACACCCGCGACGTCGAAGTGTATTTCGCGCGTCCCGTTCTGCGCATGCTGATCCAGCAGCCGATCGTCGCCGCTGCCCGTCAGGGCCAGTACGACATCATTGCCACCGTCGCCGGCGGCGGTCTGTCGGGTCAGGCTGGCGCCGTGCGCCACGGCATCTCGAAGGCGCTGACGCACTTCGAGCCCGATCTGCGCGGCGTCCTCAAGAAGGGTGGTTTCCTCACCCGTGACTCCCGCGTCGTCGAGCGTAAGAAGTACGGCAAGGCGAAGGCCCGCCGCTCCTTCCAGTTCTCGAAGCGCTAAGAATTTCGTTCGACTTGTCTGCAATTGCAGAGGTCCGTCAAAAGGGCGCCCTTCGGGGCGCCCTTTTTTGTCGGGTAATTGGTTCCAGATCGTCGCAAACTATCGACAATTTTCGAGAAAACTTGTCGTCGCAAACAAACACATCGCCAATAACCGGCTGGTAATTTTGTCCTGCTGAGAGAGCTATTTCCGGCTCCTTCCAGCGGAGCTTTCGTTCGTATGTCCGGCAATAGCCTGTCACTCGACATTTCAACCCTTTATCTGGTTGCAACGTTCGTCGCCGCGATGCTTGGCGCGCTGCTGATGTTTTTCTGGCGACAGGAAAAGATCGAGGCGCTCGGCTGGTGGGGCGCTGCGTATCTGCTGGGCGCGGCATCGATCGCGCTGTGGATTGCAGGCGGTGAGAATCTTGGCTTTGGATTGTTGCTCGCGGTTAACGCGGTCGGTTTCATTGCCTGCGGCCTGGTGTGGGATGCCGCGCGGGTATTTCACGGCCGCGCCCCGAGCGTCATCGGCGTTGTCGCGGGTGCGATCGTGTGGCTTGCCGCCGTCATCTTCGCCGATCCGCTGTCGGACCATGCGCGCCTCGTGCTTGGCGCAAGTATCGTGGCGATCTATGCCGCACTGACGGCTGCGGAGCTGTGGCGCGAGCGGCGCAAGTCAATGCGTTCGCGCTGGCCTGCGATCTTCGTGCCGATCCTTCATGGCGCGGTGCTGATGCTGCCGATCGTGCTCGGCGATGTCATGGATGGGCCGGGCACGAACCCGCACGCCGCGATTTGGGTCGCGGCGTTCGCCGCCGAGTTGGTGTTCTATGCCATCGGCACCGTGTTCATCATTTTCATGCTGGTGTCGGAGCGGACGCTCGCGATTCACAAGACGGCGGCCTCGGTCGACCCGTTGACAGGCCTGCTCAACCGCCGTGGATTCGGCGAGGCGACCGCGCGCATGATCGAGCGAGAGGCCAAGGCTGGCCGTTCGATCACGGTGATGATCTTCGACATCGATCATTTCAAGTCGGTCAACGACACCTATGGCCATCCCGTGGGCGACGACGTGCTCAAGGTGTTCGCGAACGTCGCGGTCGGGGCGCTGCGTATCACCGATCTGCTCGGCCGCGTTGGCGGCGAGGAGTTTGCCGCACTGCTGCCGTGCGCGATGGATGAGGCCTTGCTCGCGGCGGAGCGCGTCCGCGACGCGTTCGAGCAATCGGGTGTGGCGATCGATGGTGCGCCGCTCGCCACCACCGTCAGCATCGGCGTCGCGGGCGGGCCTGCGAACACCGAACTCGACGTGCTGATGGCGTCGGCCGACACCGCGCTCTATCGTGCCAAGCGGGGTGGCCGCAATCGCGTCGAGGCCGTGCTGGAAGAGCCGCTGGTGCTCGACCATTCCCGCCGTGGCAGTATGAGCCAGGCATCGCGCCCCGCGCATGAAGACGTGCACGCCTTTGTCTCGGAAGCGCACGCCTGAGCGGATAAATCGCGTCAGCCCTAAACGGTCTGTTTACCATGCGCCGCGTAGCATCGGCTCATGATCGACCGCGCCCGTAACGATATCTCTGCCCTCGAAGCCGCCGCTGTTTCCGCGCGTGCCGGTTTCGCCTGCATGTTCTCCACCTCCGATGAATATGAGCGGGCGCTGATCGCGGAGCGCCGCGCGCAGGGCCGCTATCAGCAGACGCGAGACTGGCACGCGATGCTGTTGCTGGGCTGCGTGTTCATCCTGTCCGGCATCCTGCTGGTCGCACTGTAAGGCGCATCCCCCGATTTTGACTTGATCCGGCGGCTTTTCGTCCGCTACAGCCTCCTGTAGCCACAGGGGGAGCCCATGATCACCGAAATCGTGCAGATCGACGTCAAGCCGGGTCAGGAAAAGGACTTCGAGCAGGCGGTGGAGATGGCGCAGACCATCTTCAAGCGCAGCAAGGGCTGGAAGAGCCTGGAAATCCATCGCTCGATCGAGAAGCCGTCGCGCTACCGGCTGTTCATCAAGTGGGAAACGCTGGAAAACCACACCGTCGATTTCCGCGAAGGGCCGAATTTCACCGAATGGCGCGCGCTGGTCGGGCCGCATTTCGCAAACCCGCCGGAAGTCGAGCACATGACGACGGTCGGCAAGTACTGAGCGCCGCTTACGCCTCGATGGGTTTAGGGCGGTCCTCGCGCAGATAGACGAGGATCACCTTCACCACGGCCATCACCGGGAGCGCCAGCGCCAGGCCCCACACGCCGAACACCACTCCGAGCAGGATCTGGAACGCGAACAGCGTTGCGGGCGGAATGTCGATCGCCTCGCGCTGGATGATCGGCGTGAGGATATAGCTTTCCAGCGCGTGCACGCCGAGCAGCAGCACGAAGGCACTGCCGATGGCGACCCAGCCCGAGGAAATGCTGGCCAGCACGATGATGAGGCCGCCGAGCAGCGCGCCGACCGTGGGGATGAAGGTCAGCAATCCGGCCTGAACGCCGAGGATGAACGCGCCGGGAATGCCGACCACCAGAAGGCCAAGCCAGGTCACCACGAACACCACGGTCATCGTGATCATCTGGGCGATCAGCCAGCGTTCCAATGTGGAGCCGATGCGGTCGATGACGGTTTCGATCTGCGGCCGGATCGCCCTGGGCGACATCGCGATCAGTCCCTTGCGGTAAATACCGGGCTGGGCTGCGAAGGCGAGGCCGAGAAACAGCACGATAAAGAAGTTTCCGACCGCGCCGACGGTGCCGAGGATGAGCTTCAGCGTCTGGCTGACGATCGCGCCGCCGCCGGATGCGAGCGCGCCGGCACTCGGCAGGTTGTGCTGCATGTTGGGCAACGCCGGCGTGGTCGCTGGTGTCGTCGATGTGCGGGGGCTGGTCGGCGAAATGGTGTTGAGGTCAAGATAGCTCGCATCGAATCCGTAGGATTCGAGGAACGTCTTGAGGTTGACGATCTGCGATTTGATGGTGCCGCTCAGGGCGGTCGCCTGCTGGGCGATGGTCGAGCCGCCGAGCGTGAAGATGCCGGCCATCATCGTGGCCAGCAGCAGGCAGATCACGAGCAGCCGCACCGCGTGCGGCCCGGGCATCACCTTTTTCAGGAGGTTGGTCATCGCGGTCAGCGCCACGCCGAGCAGCACGCCGGAGAAAATCAGGAACAGGGTCGCGGCGAATTCCCAGGCGAAGATCAGGAGCGCGGCGAAGCTGACGGCCAGAATGCCGCCGACGGCGATGGCCCAGGCGAGATCCTGACGCTGGTTTTTCCGTTCGGTTGAAACGCTCACGGGCGATCCTTTGAAAGTGCGGTTGCCTGCAATGTTTCCGAAACCGCGACGGCGATCAAGGGCAGCCGGGATGTCTCCGGTATCCTTTTCGCGGGCGGAAACAGAAAGGGCGCCCCGAGAGGCGCCCTTTCTTTCGTGACGAATGCGGCGGAAAGCCGCTGCCGCTTACAGCGAGTAGTAAAGTTCGAACTCGACCGGATGCGGGGTCATTTCGTAACGCTCGACCTCGGTCATCTTCAGTTCGATGAAGCTGTCGATGAAATCGTCGTCGAACACGCCGCCGACCTTGAGGAACGCGCGGTCCTTGTCGAGGTTTTCCAGCGCCTCGCGGAGCGAGCCGCACACCGTCGGGATCTGCTTCAGTTCTTCCTTCGGCAGGTCGTACAGGTCCTTGTCCATCGCCGGGCCCGGATCGATCTTGTTCTTGATGCCGTCGAGGCCCGCCATCAGCATCGCCGCGAAGGCAAGGTAGGGGTTGGCCATCGGATCGGGGAAGCGCACCTCGACGCGCTTGGCCTTCGGCGAAGCGGTGTAGGGGATGCGGCAGGAGGCGGAGCGGTTGCGCGCCGAGTAGGCGAGCAGCACCGGCGCTTCATAACCCGGCACCAGACGCTTGTAGGAGTTGGTCGACGGGTTGGTGAAGGCGTTGATCGCCTTGGCGTGCTTGATGATGCCACCAATGTAGTGGAGGCAGTTGTCCGACAGGTCGGCGTACTTGTTGCCGGCGAAGGTCGGCTTGCCGTCCTTCCAGATCGACTGGTGGACGTGCATGCCCGAGCCGTTGTCGCCATAGACCGGCTTCGGCATGAAGGTGGCGGTCTTGCCGTAGATGTGAGCGACCTGGTGGATGCAGTACTTGTAGATTTGCATCTGGTCAGCCATCAGCGTCAGGGTGTCGAACTTCATGCCGAGCTCGTGCTGGGCGGAAGCGACTTCGTGGTGATGCTTCTCGACCTTCACGCCCATGCGTGCCATTGCGCCGAGCATTTCCGAGCGCATGTCCTGGATCGAATCCTGCGGCGGCACCGGGAAGTAACCGGCCTTGGTGCGGATGCGGTGGCCGAGGTTGCCGCCTTCATACTCGGTGTCCGAGTTGGTTGGCAGTTCGGACGAGTCGAGCTTGAAGCCGGTGTTGTACGGCGTGGTCTGGAAGCGCACGTCGTCGAACACGAAGAACTCGGCTTCCGGGCCGACATAGACGGTGTCGCCCACGCCCATCGATTTCACCATGGCTTCCGCCTTCTTGGCGATGCCGCGCGGGTCGCGATTGTAGGGCTGGCCGGTCGAAGGCTCGAGAATGTCGCAGGTAATGACCATGGTGGTCTCGGCGAAGAACGGGTCGATCGTCGCGGTCACCGGGTCGGGCATCAGCGTCATGTCGGACTCGTTGATGGCCTTCCAGCCGGCAATCGAGGAACCGTCGAACATCGTGCCTTCGGTGAAGATGTCTTCGTCGATCATCGAGACGTCGAAGGTGACGTGCTGCCACTTGCCACGCGGATCAGTGAAACGCAGGTCGACGTACTTCACGTCGTTGTCCTTGATGGACTTCAGGACGTCTTGGGCGGTCTTCATGTAAACCCCTTGTGCTACTTGGATTTGGTGATCGGTGGGATGAGATCGTCCGGCCGGGCGCGGTGAGCGGGGCCGGGCGGGTGATGGTTGTGTCAGATGGCGTCGACGCCGGACTCTCCGGTGCGAATACGGATGGCCTCCTCGATGTTGGAGACGAAAATCTTGCCATCGCCGATGCGTCCGGTCTGTGCGGCGCGGCGGATGGCGTCGATGGCTTTCTCGACGAGTTCGTCGCCGATCACAATCTCGATTTTGACCTTCGGCAGGAAGTCGACGATGTACTCCGCGCCACGGTACAGTTCGGCGTGGCCTTTCTGGCGGCCGAAGCCCTTGGCCTCGGTCACGGTGATGCCTTGAAGGCCGACTTCCTGAAGGGCTTCCTTCACCTCATCGAGCTTGAACGGCTTGATGATCGCCTCGATTTTTTTCACCTGCACGCCTCCGGCATTTCAGA